>JAYRGW010000009.1:0-92039 GCA_041907665.1 Bacteroidaceae bacterium | reverse complement strand
CGACCCTTGTTACCTATGTCCAATAGTTCATCCTTTACTTCCTTTGAATATTTACTTTTGGCAGCATAAAAACGCCATGGAGCTATTCTCAATTCCTTTAAACGGTCTTTAAAGCTTACATTGTTTTTTTTGCAATAAAGTACAATGGAAGCTATTTCTTCTTTACTCATCATAATATTTTTAGTTTTGAGCAAAGATATGATGACTAAAGTTATGCTAAAAGATGCAGTTCACCGGAGGCTTACTCTTATTTTATTGGGTGTGGATAATTTCTAAGGCTGAGTGAAACGAAGTCTTAGAAGGGTGGTAGAAAACTTTTAAGCTGATTTCTTCATCCCAATCTTTTAAATGCTTAATTTTAAGACTTTATTCCTTCTGATATATTCGGCTTCGCTTTTAGTAAATAAATGCTGTAAATCGAAAATAAGATTGGAATACAAAGGAATAAACACTCATAGAGATTCAATATATGCGTGTACGTTGTCAATATTATTCCAGTCAATTTGAGCATCAGGCATTTTGTTTTTTATAAATTGCTCAAAATCGAATTTCAAGGCTTCATATGATTGAATTCTAATATCTCCAAAAAGAAAAGATGAAGAACGTTTCCCTGAGTAAAGTTGTACATGATCTTTTGTTGGTTTGAATAATTCATTGATTAATGTTACTGCAAAATGTCGCACGTAACAGTTGTAGAAATATGTTGTATGTACAAAGCGATTAGCCCAATTATTGACTTTATCAATGCTACTTAGTTGGCAAGGGAATGTAATTAACCATGATTTTTTCCCATTCTCTTTTTTTATAAAGTCCCATGATGCTTGAGTAAATTTTTTGATTTCATTTCCTTTATTATCAACTATTTTGTCGTATCCAATTATATTTTTGCCTAAATATTCCAATAGCTGGCGTATTTGGAAAATCATCAAGGGTTTTAAATCTCTTAAATATATATCAGTGATATTGTCGAATGTTTCAATATAATGAATCTGCATTAATGAATTAAGCATATCCGTAGTGTTTAAATTTCTTCTGCTACCTGTTGATAGTTGAACTGCATCACCATCGTCACCTAATTCTTTATAATATAATTCAATATTCATTATAAGCCATTCATAGTCGATGAAAACATCGGTAAGTGTATGTCTGAATTTGCATACGTTTTTTTTCGTAACTGCACCCTCTAAATATTCAATATATGTAGTAGCTGAATATAAACTTTTATATAAAAACTGCTTGAATTTTGTTATCCCCATATCTTCTGTTGAGAATACCATGTCAGCTATTTTATCAACGGACAACTTTTTACCTTTTGTCAAATCATTACTATATTTCAGAAACCATTTACAAAATGTATTAAATTTCACTACAGCCTTCTCTCTTTTATAGGAAGATATTGGCTTCTTATCCAAATCTCCAACCGCTTGTTTGAATTCATGGAGTTCTTTGAATTTTAGTACAAAAAAGATTCCATCTTCATTGTAGTTTGAATAACTTTCAAATAATAAAGATTTCATATTTTCAATCCTTTAATCTCATTTTCTTTGAAATAGGATTCGATGGCTTTACGACTGTAAATAATAGCTTTCTGTCCAGGTATTTTAGTATGGGGGAATTTGTGATAAGTGCGCATACGGTATAAGGTAGCTTTGGACTTACCTATCCAGTCGCAAACCTCTTTTTCTGTCATTAAATCTTTGTCGCTCGAAGCCTTTGGAGTGGAGGAACTAATTTGGCGAAGCATTAAGTTGTTAATTTCCTGCTGAACTTCGGAAAGCTTTTCATTAATAACAAGAGCAGCTTTCATTAGCTTTCTTTGTCGTGAAAATAATTGCTTCAACTCTTTTGATTTCATTTGACTTTAATTTTGTCGTAAAGATACAAAAAACACGACTTGTTGAGCCGTATTTTGAAATCAAATTTATTACTTTGAAGGAATTACCTATCAGTCGTTTTTGCTTTTGAATAGCTGTGTTTTTTTTGCGTGGTCATCTACCAACTTCTTAGAGTCATTAAAATAAACCATTGTAGAGGTTATCTTAGAATGTCCAGCTAAGGCTTTCATGGTTAGAACGTCAGTGCCTGCTAAAATTTGAAGTGTTACGAAGGTATGCCTTGATGTATGACACGAAAGTGTCTTTTTTATCCCTGCCATCTTTGCAAACTTTTTGAGATGGAGATTTACCGTATTAGAGGTAACTGCATTCTCGAATACTGATTTATCCGTTCCTATATTCTTTTTGCTATTACTAAATTCCAATAAAATAGCCTTTGCCCAAGGTTCTATAACAATTGTAACCGAATCTTTGGTCTTAACTTGTATTTTATTGATACGTTGATTTTCCCAGTCGATATGCAACCATTTGAGGTCTAAAATGTCTGAAATACGCAAACCCGTATAACAAGCCAAGAGAAACATTTGCATAGACATTCTTCGGGGAGAAAAGGCTTCAAATTGAGGGAGGAGTTTCCTCATTGCGACCAGCTCATTCAACTCAAGATAAGTTTCCCTTATTTTTGCTTTCGGCATTTTGAATTTATCATTTGCATATGGGTTTTTGATATTTATATCGTGACGAATCATATCAAGAATAACTGCACGGATGTTTTTGTGTTTATTCTCTCTGCCACCGTCTTGATTATTCTTTACGTCTCGAAGGAAGGCATCAAATTTTTCTATAAACTTTAGATTAATATCGCAGATTTTTAGTTTGGGTGCAAACTCTTTAAGCATTGCATAGGTGTTATTGTAGATTCTGATAGTATCGTCATCTTTGCCTGCTCTTTTTTTATCCTCTACAAATTCAAGATAGTAATCGTAGAAAGAGCCGTTTTCGGGCTTAATCTTTTTCTTGCCTCCAAAGTAGTCTCTGACAAGATTTAAAGATAGTTCTCCACCCATTCCCTGCTCTGTCAGTAAGAAGGTTTCTAAATCGGACTTTATATTTCCAATAACTGTACGGAGTGGATTTTTCTTTGGTAGTTTAGCTTTGTTATCCCAAAGGCTTTCTTCTATCTCGTAACCAGAAGGTACTCTTATTGCCTCGCCCATAACTCTAACCCATAGGTAGATAGGATATTTGCCATCTTTAAGCAATTTGTCTCTTCTGATACATGGTCTTACTGAAAATGGTTTCATGTAATTTTGATTTAATTCTCAATTCATGGACTAAATTAGTAAAGTTTCTGTGATTAGAAAAATATCTCCAAAATTTTATCACGAAGAAAAAGAAGTCAAATGTCAATAAATCAATGAGTTGATACAAAATTGAAAACCGTCCCTTATTCCGTCCCTAACCAAAAAGAAAAAGCTCCAAGTAGTTGACAGTAACTAACTTAGAGCTTTATTTTGCGGTATGGACGGTACGCAAACAGACGAACAGGGACGATTCGCTATCAATAACCTACTGCCGGGAGCGTATACCCTTGAGGTGTCATTTGTCGGATATAAGACAGAGGAGACTCCTGAATATTTATTAACAGTAAAAGACTTGCAGATCACCGTCGAATTGGATGAGGATATCAATCAATTAGCTGACGTAAATGTTTATTCTTTACCTTTCAGACGTTCGATCGAAAGCCCTGTGGGATTACATGTCATAAATACGCAAGAAATAGAAAAAAGTCCCGGTGCAAACCGTGATATATCGCGTATAGTACAATCTTATCCGGGAGTGGCTTTTTCTCCCGTAGGTTATCGGAACGATTTGATTGTAAGAGGCGGCGGACCGTCCGAAAACTCTTTCTTTCTAGATGGAATAGAAATACCCAATATTAATCACTTTAGCACGCAAGGTGCTTCGGGAGGGCCTGTGAGTATTATAAACGCTGATTTGATAAAAGAAGTAAATTTTTATACAGCGGCTTTCCCTTCCTATAGCAGTGATGCATTAAGTTCTGTAGTAAGCTTTAAATTAGCCGATGGAAACCCTGAGAAGTATTCTTTCAAAGGAACTTTAGGCGCATCCGAAGCATCTGTAAGTTCGGATGGTCCTTTGGGTAAAAAAACGACTTATGCAGTATCGGTGAGGCGGTCTTATCTCCAATTTCTTTTCGACCTGATAGGGCTCCCTTTCCTGCCCACATACAACGATGCGTTGTTTAAAGTGAAAACCCAATTGTCATCTACCAACGAGCTGACATTTATAGGTGTTGGTGCAATAGATGATATGAAGCTAAATAATAAAGCTACGACCGAAGATGCTGAATATATACTGGGTTATCTACCGACTATAAAGCAGGAAACATTCACTCTGGGAACAGTTTATAAGCATTACAACAAACGCCATAGACAGACGCTTGCTCTCAGCCATAGTTACCTGAATAACCGCAATACCAAATATCAGGACAATCTTGATAATGATCCCGAGATGCTGAGGTTGAAATATAGATCATCCGAACAGAAATCGGAACTGAGATTCGAGAACCTTACGCTCTTGGGTAACTGGAAAATCAATGCAGGAGTAAATGCGGATTATGTGCAATATAGCAATAATAGCTTTCAGGTATTATTTAGCGATGATAGCAAGACCTCTCTCCAATATAATACGCAACTCAATTTCTTAAAATGGGGTGTATTTTCTAATGTCGATTATATTTCAAAAAATGAGAGATTCAAATCGTCTTTGGGTATAAGGCTTGATGGGGCTTCCTATTCTCGCCATACCAAGCAAATGCTCAATCAGCTTTCACCCCGTCTGTCTTTATCGTACAGGCTTATTGCTAATCTGAACATCAATGCAAACATAGGGCGTTACTTTCAGCTTCCTCCTCTTACGGCAATGGGGTTCAAAGATAAGGATGGAGCTCTTGTAAACAATGGATTGGATTATATGCGGGTCGATCAGGTATCGGCAGGCTTTAATTATCAGTCGGTAAAGAATTTCGAGATATCTTTAGAGGGATTTTATAAATACTATTATAATATGCCCTTATCCGTACAAGACAATATTCCGCTAATGAGTAAGGGAGACGATTATGGAACGATTGGTAATGAGTTGCTGGTATCGGACGCCAAAGGTAAAAGTTATGGCATAGAGTTATTGGGCAGATGGGTTGTCGCACGTAAAGTGAATGTTCTATCCTCGTTTACCTTGTTCAAAAGTCTTTTTGCAAAAAAAGGAGGCAAATATATGTCTTCGGCATGGGATAACGGGTATATATTTAATCTTACGGGAACTTATTATCTCTCTCGCAACTGGAGTATCGGAGCCAAGGTTAAGTCGATCGGTGGTGCTCCGTTTACACCTTACGATCAAAACAAATCATCGCTGGTGCTTGCATGGAATGCTTCGGGAAAGCCTTATTTCGACTATTCGCAATACAATACATTGCGTAACCCTTCTTACACCCAGCTCGACCTGAGAGTTGATAAAACTTTTTATCTCAAAAAGTATATGCTTGGTCTTTATGTAGATATGCAAAACGTGACGCGCAGTTCATTCAAAAACCAGGATGTAATTGTGAGTACGGGGAATATCATAAACCCACAGGATCCTGTAGACCAACAACATTATGAGATGAAAAGCCTGAAACGTTCGAGTGCATCTATAATACCAACTATTGGAGTTACTGTTGAATTTTAGGATTAATAAATTTTTGATTATGAAAATATTATTAACGGGTGCTACCGGTTACATAGCTCAACGTCTCCTTGCTGTGCTTGTTGATCAAGGCCATACCATCGTTTGTTGTGTAAGAGATACTAAACGGTTCCATATTGCAGAGGAATGGCAAGAGCAGGTAAAAGCTATCCAGGTTGATTTTCTGAAGCCTGATACTTTATCACTTATACCCGATGACATTGATGCGGCTTATTACCTGATCCATTCCATGGCTTCCCCTTCGGGCGATTTTTTATCAATGGAAAAGCAGTCGGCTCATAACTTTGTCTGCGCCTTGGAAAAAACGAAAGCCCAACATATTATCTACTTAAGTGGTATAGTGAATGACGAGCATTTATCAAAACATTTGCAATCGAGAAAAAACGTAGAAGACATTTTATTTGCAGGTAAGATACCGTTGACTACATTGAGAGCAGGTATTATTATAGGCTCAGGAAGTGCTTCTTTCGAAATAATGCGTGATCTGGTCGAGAAGTTGCCTGTAATGATTGCTCCCCGTTGGCTCAAGACCAAGTGCCAGCCGATAGCAATACGCAATGTCATTCAAATACTGTCGCGCGTTCCTTTACTGAAAGAGACTTACCGTCAGAGTTTTGATATCGGAGGCCCTGATATATTAACATTCAAAGATATGCTGTTGCAGTTTGCCCAAGTCAGAGGACTTAAACGATCTATCTTTGTTGTCCCTGTCATGACACCCAAACTTTCGTCCTATTGGCTTTATTTTGTTACTTCCACCAATTTCTCACTGGCTCAGAATCTGGTAAAAAGCATGAAAGTGGAAGTCATCTGCAAACCAAATAAGTTAAATGAATTATTAGGCATACAGCTCGTCACTTACAAAGAAGCCATAAAGATGGCTTTTGATAAAATAGATCAAAACAGGGTTTTATCGAGTTGGACTGATGCACTATCAAGCCGTACGTTGAACGATGGGATAGATGCCCATATTACCGTGCCGACCATGGGTTGCCTGAGAAATATGCAAGTCGTGAAATTGGAAAATCCGGAACTTACTCTGCAAAACATTTGGAAGATAGGAGGAAGACATGGTTGGTATTATGCCGATTGGCTTTGGAATTTGCGTGGGTTTGCCGATAAAATGGTAGGAGGTATCGGCATACGCCGCGGGCGTAAAAATGAAACTGAAATAAGTGCGGGTGAGTCTCTTGATTTCTGGAGGGTTTTATTGGCAAGTAAAAAACAAAAGCGATTATTGCTCTATGCTGAAATGAAACTGCCCGGCGAAGCGTGGCTCGAATTCAAAATCACTTCGAATAATGAGCTTGTGCAGACAGCAACCTTTCGTCCACTAGGGCTATGGGGAAGACTATATTGGTATATGCTGTTTCCTTTTCACGTTTTTATCTTTAGAGGGATGGTTCATAATATTGGGGTGTAGAAGAATTTAGTAAAGTATCAGCATCGACCTTTTTATTGCCCCGTAATTGTAGAGAGCGAATAACTCTCTTAATCTTTCAATGCTTTTTGGTATACCTCCAATGCTCGGTTTCTAGCAAAGTCGTGGTCGACTATAGGTTTGGGGTACTCGTTGGTATTGATTTCTGGAACCCATTTCTGTATGTATTTTCCGTCTTTATCAAATTTCAATGCTTGCAGTTCAGGATTGAAAATTCTGAAATAAGGAGCTGCGTCGCATCCGCTTCCGGCAGCCCATTGCCATCCTCCATTGTTTGCCGAGAAATCGAAATCAAGTAACTTATTCGCAAAATAGTGCTCTCCCCATCGCCAATCTATTAATAAATGTTTTGCTAAAAACGATGCGGTAATCATTCTTGCCCTGTTGTGCATAAATCCGGTAGCATTGAGTTGACGCATTCCGGCATCTACAAATGGATATCCGGTTTTACCCTCACACCATGCCTTGAAATCATCTTCATTGTTCCGCCAAGCTATATCATCATATTTTCTTTTGAACGAATATCCATTGGCAATGTGAGGAAAATGCCATGTGATGGCAAAATAGAATTCACGCCAGATCAGTTCGTTCAGAAATATATCGCTAAGCTTGTATGCTTTGGAAACCAGTTTTCTGATACTGATTGTACCAAATCGAAGGTGCATGCTCAAACGAGATGTCGCCTCCAGGGCAGGGTAGTCACGATAAATGTGGTAATTCTGAATAAGTTGCCCATCGATTTCACCACCAGGAAAAGCTATACGACTACTTTCGTACCCCAATTCAGATAATGAGGGACAGTCCGGATATTCAAAGTGTACAAAATTGTTAAAGTATACTTCACAATCGTATGGTATGATATGCTCGGGTTTGAAGCAGCTTTTCCATTTTTTACTATAGGGAGTAAATACGGTATATGGTGCACCATCATCTTTTAAAATATCGTTCTTGCTAAATATAACCTGGTCCTTACAGGTATGAAATTGAATTGCTTTTGCATTCAACAGTCTTTCTATTTCAGCATCTCTTTTACGTGCTGAAAGCTCATAATCTTCATTTGCATATACAGCTTTTACAGAGTATTTATCTGTAATTTGGTTAAAGAATTCGTAGGGAGTACTATGCGTTACAATTATAGAGCTATTCAAGCTTTGTAGTTTTGTTTTTAGCGAAATTAATTGCTTATGGATAAATTCTACCTGAGCATTTCTCCCTTTCTCAAATTGATTGAGAATGTTTTTATCAAAAACAAATATTGGTAATACTTGGTATCCGCTTGTCAAAGCCCTAAAAAGAGCAGCGTTATCCTCTAATCTCAGATCCCGGCGGAACCAAAAAATGCAAATTTCTCTTTTTGTATCAAACATGGTAGGGGTTTAATATTTTACTAAAATAAGTATAGGCAATTTATATACAGCTTTATAATTACTTTGTTGCAATTTCAAATACAGTATTATGCAATAGTAGTTCTTTTAGGTGATAAATACAATAAATAAAACAATAAAATAGTTCGCTTTACGAATTTGTTCCGGGTTGGTTGTGTCAATAAAGAATTAAATAAGTAGCTAGTTAAAAAAAAGAATGAATTGTTTTTTCTTAAAAAGAGGAGGTGGAAAATATTATAAATTATCGATATATTTCTTACCTTCATCTTAAATATACATTTATAGGCACGATGAAACATTATCTTGTATTTTTTATTTTACTTATAACTGTTTGTTGCTCATCCAACAACAGTCATGATAAAGACAAAGGACAAAGCAAAACTGCTCAAAATCCTACAAAATTGTTTAAGCTTCCGGTAATACCGTCAACCCTTCAAACTCCCGAAGCGCGTGGTAACTATCTATCGGAGCATTATTGGGATAACTTTAACTTTGCAGATACAAGTTCTATTCACCGACCGGAAATCGGAGAGCAGGCGTGGGTGGATTATATCGATTTTCTTAAAACTGCACCTGTGTCTACTGCACAAAAATCAATATCCAAGTTCTTTAAAAAAGCTGAGGCAAATAAAAAAGTCTATGACTATTTTACGAAGATGGCTGATAAATATCTTTACGATCCCAATTCACCCATGCGAAATGAAGAATTATATATTTCAGTTTTAGATGCAATGTTAAGTTCGCCGTTGTTAAGTGATGTTGAAAAAATCAGACCGCAAGAGCGCCGGAAAATGGCGGAAAAAAACAGGATAGGTAAACCGGCGACTAATTTCCGTTATACCTTAGCTTCAGGTCAAAATAAAGCACTTTATGACATTAAATCGGAGTATACTATATTATTCATCAATAATCCCGGTTGCCATGCCTGTGAAGAGACTATTGAAGCTTTAAAAGGTTCAACTGTTATCACCCGGAATATTAATATGGGAAAACTCACCATTCTTTCAGTTTACCCGGACGAAGATCTTGCAGAATGGCAAAGGCATTTGGACGCTTTTCCCAAAGAATGGATATGTGGCTATGATAAAAAACTCTCCATTCGAAATAAGAATTTATATGATTTGAAAGCAATACCTACGCTGTATCTGTTAGATCAAAATAAAACAGTACTATTGAAGGATGCTACTGTGAACGAAATAGAAATGGTTTTAGCACAAGGGCATTAATGACTCAGCTTTGTGGTAGTAATTATTTGCTTGCGAGTAAAGAATAAATTATAAAGGAAGAAAACTCCGAATGAAAAACGTATTTTTGTCTCGACCTGAGTGTAAGTCTTTCTTATGCCTTACCAGGTAGATGTTATGATACTTTATCGGATCGTTTTTTGTCTTATTGAATGAACTTTACTTGATCTAATAACATAAAAATACAGAGAAATGAAGTGCAACTATTTGATGACCGGTCTGTTGCTTCTTGGGGTGACGGCTTTTGTCCATGCGCAGCACACAGATGGTGTGAAAACCACTTTCCAAACTTCGCGGGAGTGGAGACCTACCATTGACAATCGCGCAGAAGCGGTAATGGTATATGGTGTGGGGGGTAATCCTTCGTATAAATCAAAGAGAGCTTCTTTTGAAGAACGGGTTGAATCTTGGAAAGAGAAAGGATATATCGTTCATTTCATGACGGGTATCGCTTGGGGAGAATATCAAGATTATTTTACGGGTAAGTGGGATGGAAAATGGCATTTGGATGAAGGACAGGTCACTCAAAAAGGTGATACGATCTGGCATGGACGCATGGTGCCTTACATTGTTCCGTCGGAAAACTTTTTGAATTATCTGAAAGAAAAGCATATTAAGAGAGTGATTGATGCAGGCGTTCATAGCATTTTTATGGAAGAGCCTGAGTTTTGGGCAAGAGCCGGATATAGTGAAGCATTTAAAAAAGAATGGGAGAAGTATTATGGCTTTCCGTGGCGACCTCAACATGAATCTCCCGAGAATACTTATTTATCGAGTAAACTGAAATATCATTTATATTACAATGCTTTAAAGGAGATTTTCACTTTCGCTAAAGAGTATGGTAAGACAAAAGGAGTGGATGTGAAATGTTATGTTCCGACACATTCTTTAGTGAATTATTCTCAGTGGATGATTGTCAGTCCCGAAGCAAGTCTGGCGTCGCTGCCTTGTGTCGATGGATACATCGCACAAGTATGGACCGGAACCTCGCGTGAACCCAATTACTATAATGGGAAGATGCAGGAAAGAGTTTTTGAAACAGCTTATCTGGAGTATGGTTCCATGGAATCGATGACAGCGCCTACGGGAAGAAAGATGTTCTTCTTGACTGATCCGATAGAAGACTGGCCTCGCGACTGGAGTGATTATAAGAAGAATTATGAGGCTACTTTCACGGCTCAGTTACTTTATCCAAATATTGCCAATTATGAAGTAATGCCTTGGCCCGAAAGAATATATGAAGGACTATACCGCACCAGTGCCAATAGTAATCAGAAAGAGCGTATTCCACGTTTTTACTCTACGCAGATGCAGGTGATGATTAATGCGCTGGGTAAGATGCCTTTATCGAAGAATAAACTGACGGGTAGCAGTGGAATCAGCGTATTAATGGCGAACTCATTAATGTTTCAGCGGTTTCCTGTTCATAAAGGATATGACGATCCCCAGTTGTCCAATTTCTATGGTCAGGCTTTACCTCTTCTGAAAAAAGGAGTGCCTGTTAAGACGGTTCATATCGAAAACTTGGAGTATAAGGAATCATTGGCTGATACCAAAGTATTGCTGATGTCTTATTCAAATATGAAGCCACTGGCGGCAAAGGCTCACCAATATATAGCTGAATGGGTGAAAAAAGGTGGGGTGCTGATTTTTAGTGGAACCGATAAAGATCCTTTCCAGACTGTCAGAGAATGGTGGAATACCGAAGGTAACAACTATGAAACGCCATCTGCCCATTTATTTCAACTGATGGGACTTTCCGGCACACCTCAGGGAGGGGAATATAAATACGGTAAAGGTACTATATATATTGTACGCACCGATCCTAAAGATTATGTGCTAAAAGAAGGGGGTGACCAGATATTTGTAGGTTTGGTAAAACGTATGTACGAGCAAAATGCTAAAGCCGGTAAGTTGGTATTTAAAAACAATTTCTATTTGCAAAGAGGCGTATACGATTTAGCTGCGGTTCTGAAAGAAAGCGTGAGTAAAACCCCGTATGAGGTGAAAGGTTGCTTAATTGATTTGTTTGATCCTAAGTTACCTGTATACGATTCAAAAAAGGTCTATCCGGGAGAACAAGCACTATTGTTGAATGTGGAGCGTGTGAAAAATAAGAGCCAGGCTCAAGTATTGGCGTCGGCCAGTAAAGAATATAATGAACAACGAACTAAAAATAGTTATAGCTATGTAGCTAAGAGTCCGGCTGAAACCACCAATATTTCGAGAGTACTTCTCCCTAAATGCCCGAGGAGCGTGAAGATTAACGGGCGGGAAACTTTCAGTGTTGAGAACTGGAATGTGCGGAGTCACACTTATTTGATAGAATTTGAAAACTCTCCGGAAGGAATTTCCGTAGAGTTTCACTGGTAAAAGTTAAAACATGGGGCTATTTGCCCCATGTTTTGTTAGGTATGTTACCGAGCCATAATTCCAGCTTTCCGCCATTGGCATAAACAGAATGGGGTAACTGATAAGAATTATACGGATTTCCGTTCAGTGCAGCTTTCTGAATGTAGCAATTCTCTTTGGAATTGTTGTATGTCACGATTTTAAAGGTTTTTCCTTTATAATAATTGTTGTCCAAATGAATAGTCACTTCATCGAAAAGGGGAGAAGTGATGTCATAACAGGGAAGGCTCGAAGAACCACCGTCCAGACTGAATAATCCAAGAGCCATTAAAGCGCTGACACCTCCCATCTGTCCCTGATCTTCATCATTTTCGGTATAGCCTCTTTCGGGAGTGATATAACTATAGGTTTGATCGTATACACGACGTACCCAATATTGTGTTAGCCAAGGTTTACCTACATGGGCAAATACGTGGGCCGAAGAACAACCAGGTTGGTTGGCATAGCTGATACGCCCGAATAGGAAGTTTTTGCCGGTCGATTGTTCGAAGGCATAATTAAGTTTAGATGCCAAGCTATCGTTTCCACCCATCATTTGAGCTAATTTCGGGATGTCATGCGACAATCCGAATGTGGCTTGCCAAGCATTGGCTTGCACAAATCCTTCTTCGGACATTGGGTTGGTGTGTAACCACTCACCATCTGTCTTCTTTGGCATTACTAAGCCTATACCAGGGTGGAAAGAAGCCGGCCATCCGGTAGCTCGTTTGGTGTAATATTTTTCATCTTTATACTTTTTCAAAGTCTTGGCCATTTGTCCCAAAGTCCAGTCTTCAAAACTCCATTGTATGGTAAGTCCTGCTTCATTAGGACAATAACCGTGCTTGATGTAGAAATCCAGCTCATCATTCATATCGAAAGCTTGCATACCTCCTTTTTCATGGTTTCTTTTCATAGCCTTATATCCTTCGTCAGGTTGCCACTTTTTATAGAGTCCCCGTTGAAAGGCACTGGTGATGAGTGGAGTGACAGGGCATCCCGTCATGATATAGGTATAAGAGCCTAAGGAAGGTCCGCGAGGCAATAATCCTCCATTTTTGTCATATTGGAGAAAGGAAGCTGAAAACTCATCGAGTACAGAAGGATAAGCTAGTCCCCAAAGTATGTTCAGATTCCATTGAGTAAGCCATAAGGCATCGGAGTTGTACATGTGGAACTTTACATTACCTTTTGGGTCTTTAGGGAGCATCCGGGCTTGGTAGCGTGGACCTATTGTATGGATACGGGTCTTCGTCCCAATACGCTTGCCTCCTGTCAGATAATCGGGATAGGCACCGTTATAATCGTCTATTTTGTGACGACCTAGTAGTACATGCCATAAGTCTGTATAGAATTTAATTCTTTGTTGGGGGCTACCACCTTTTACTTCAATTTTGCCTAACCAATCGTTCCAAGTATCGAATGAATTCTTTTTTACTTCGTCGAAACTCCATTGAGCACACTCCTTATCGATATTTTCACGCGCATTGTCCACACTTACAAAAGAAACTGAAGTCTTCATCAATAATTGTCCGCCGGCCTCCATTTGTCCGAAGTCGGCTTCCATTCCTGCTGTTAGTGATTGCTTGAAAGAAGAACCGGGTATTTCGATCAAGTCAGGAGAACCTTGCATCTGCTTAATGTTATGCTCTTTTTTGTTTCCAAGCCAGCTGTTTAAATTCTGGAAAGGATGGTTGAAGCGTACCACAAAATAGACTCTTCCCACGTCTACTCCTCCCCATACACGCCCTGCTGTATCAAAATAGCCTGCTATTTCAGTGTCATTTACTTTATACGCGTGTGCATTAATCATCGTAGAAGTGGAGATATGCCCTCCTAGTCCTAGTAATACTTTAGCAGAGGTATTGTTTGAATAGGTCAACCGATAAAACCCTACTCTTTCTGTTACTGTTTGTTCTACCCAAAGCTGATATCTGTCCAGATAGAGACGATGATAGCCCGGTTGCACTATCTCTCCATCGTGTGAGAACGGAGAACTCCAACCTTTTTCTCCATTACCCGTTTCAACTTCTCCACTTACCGGCATCACGTTCAGTCCCGAAATCATCCAGTCGTGTATTTGGGGAAAACCTAAGATGCGGGTTGAATTGTAATTGTATCCGCCACCGCCCTGGTTAATATTTCGGGTTAGAGGAGCGGCGCTAATCATGCCGAAAGGCAGGCTACCAGTCACAAAGAAGAAATAGCGACCTTTAGCTGTCTCTATGTAAGGGTTCACCCACGAAACATAATTTTGGTACGACTCAGGTGAAGGATAAACCTCTACTTCAGATAATCCCAGATTGGTACCTTCTCCATCAGTTGCCTGAAAGCGAATCCACTGGACTTTTTTCGGGGAAAATTCAACCACCTTGGGGGCACCGTTGTCTGCAATCTGATTGACGGTGATACTGCTACCATCGCTAAAGATCAGTGTACCGGCGGCCGTATGGCTTTCCTCGCTAACTCTATCGTATAGAATAACTTTATTTACGTATACCGCGCTATCCCATTCCAATTGGAACCATGGGAATGGACGGACTCTTCCACGTGTGTCGAGCTGGCTGTTAGAGCGCCATTCACTTTTGTTTAAAACTCGGGATACACCGTCGATAAGATGTGCTACCCCGTATTCCGGGGAGATTGCCGACGAACAGGTAACTTTGGCACACGGAGCAATGTTTTGCGGCGTGGCAAAGGCTGTTAGGGGAGAGAGTAGTAGAAGGAAAAGCAATAGTGGTTTCATCTTGATTTATTAATAAGATTAATTATTTGCTATAGGATTAGGGGTCAATAGGCTCTAGCGGATTAATGATGAAGGAATTGGCTTGAGGCATGAATTCAATCACCCTTTCTGAGATTCGTTTCCCGGTTTTATATGGTTCGTAGCCTAACTCTTGTGTGCAACGACGGGGTAGTTGCTCAGTTTGTTCCACATAATCAATATGGGATTTTGACGAGGTGGCTATGGCGTATTTTTCTTTTGGAAAACCTTGGGCAAGCATAATACGGGCGGCATTGCGGAAGTTCGTAGTGGTGTGGCGGGCATGAGGCTCCATGATAATAGCGTTTTCCGGCACTTGCCATATTTCCATTAGATACTTCTTCATTTCGTTAGCTTCGTTATATGGGGTGTGATAGGGATGCACCCTGCCTCCCGACAAAATAATGAAGGGAGCTTGATGTTCACGATAGAGCAGGGCTGCATAGGCCGCTCTCATTTTCCCAATGGGATTGATGTTTACATTTGGCTCATCCGGACCTGCTCCCAGCACTAAAATGGCACTGTATGGATAATTCTTCCAATTGGTCAGAGGTATTTGTGCATAACTTGCTTGATTGACTATTCCTTCCAAAGGCTCAAAATCGGCGGCTTGTAGACGATCGTTGAGATCAAGCAACGTACACACAGCCTTTAATGAAACGGAATAAAAAGATGGATGTGTTCTGTTCCACATTTCAATATTTTGCTTGCAAATGGGCAGTATCTCTTTTTGAAATTCACTACTGCGAATATTGAAGCCAATGGAATCGATTTTGGGATAGTTTGGCTTGTGCGCAGCAGCATATACATCAATAGCATAATTCATTCCACGGGCATCCTGTTCCCATATTTTTCGCATCAGAGCTGCACCTTGTTCCTTATATTGCAGATAATGTCCCGATGGCACTACCAGTTGCGTCATCATACGCTCAAGGGCATTGCCATTTCTATATAGCTCAGTTAAAGCTTTACCGGCTTTCAGAATGTCTTCATCAGATAGCTTAAAAGCAGTTAAATATTCATCTACACTTCCGGCTTTTAATAGCTCATTTTGCTTTTTATCAGCCATATCTCTCAATATGGTATTGGTTGCTATCAGTGAATCTACGTCTGCCTTCTCCTGAAGGAGATAAGTGAAATAGTAATTTTTACTTTCCACATATTGATAAACCGAAGCACAGAAACCGTCCGATTTCTGTGCTCTTAAGGGCAATGTGAGTATGAGTGTAAAGCAGCATATTATAAATAATCTCATCTCCTATTATTTTTTTGTAAATAGTTTATTAAGTTGTGAGGCCTGTCGGTTTGAATCAAGGAGGCGCCCTGTTCAATGAGCCATCCCCAACTTTCGTCTGCTTGTCCTAACTCTACGGCCCGATCATCATCATGTCCCCCATTCAGCGAAGCCCATAAGGAATTCATCCAGATTTTGGAGCCATTATCCTTGACTTTTTTCAATAGACGCATCACTTCTGGATTAACTTCCGAAAAGCAGCATTCTATCGCTACTGGTTTTATGAACTTATATCCATCTATCATTTGCTCGGCATCAGGTGCGTTGAGATTGACAATGGGCATATAAATCACTTTATCGAGTATATCACCGTTTTCAGCTTTCACTTTTTCGTAGGAATATCCTGATTTGATAACTACCTGGTTAATAGTCTGGGTTTTTACCAATAAAGCATAGACTTCCTTGAAGTAATCATAACCCTTATCAATATTGATAAGTATTTTACCTTTGGTTAATGTCAATACTTCTTCAAGTGTGGGAATCTGGTGGAATGTAACTCTTCCCAAGCCATTTTTCAAGTGGAACTTCCGAAGCTCTTCCAATGTGTAGGAAGAAGGTAAGCCTTTGCCGTCGGTAGTGCGGTCAATGGTCTGGTCATGCATAAGTACCAATTGGTCATCTTTTGTCTTCTTCAAGTCTATTTCAATCATGTCCACTCCCATTTCGATACAATTCTTAAATGCTTGGAGCGAGTTTTCAGGCGCATTGCGCCAATCTCCACGATGTGATACAACTATGACTTTTTTTGAGTCTTTGTCTTTCAGTTCATGGACAAGAGCTTTTACGCTCTCTTGTGCAAAGAGCGTAAAAGCCGGGATAAAAAATCCGATAATAAAGAATAGTCTTTTCATATAGAGGATTTTTCTGCAAATATAGTTAATAGCCTGGGTTTTGATACATACCTTCTTTATTCAATTTCCATTCATCATAAGGTATCGGGTAATAAATATCTTTTTCTGTAAAGTTATTCAAGTTTGATATCCCATAATTATTGGAATTTTTGCTGTGCATATAGTTGACCAATTCACTGGTTGTGAAGAAACGTAACAAATCATACCAGCGTTGATTTTCGAAAGCAAGTTCAACTCTGCGTTCGTGCAGGATAGCCAGTTTCAACGTTGGATAATTGGCGGCATATTCGGTGTTTAGCATAGAAGTGGCATAATCACTCAATCCGGCTCTTTCACGGACTTCATTTAAATAAGGTATGGCTTTAGATGCTTGTCCCATTTCATTATACACCTCAGCTAGCATTAATATGACGTCGGCGTATCTTAATATGATCCAGTCATTGCCTCCATAACCTAGAGTGCCTGCTGCATCACTGGTATCACGGAATTTTGTGATGTTCCATGAATTGTAAGAGTTGGCGTAAGTCACAGAATAAGTTTTGCGAGCATCTCCCGTTTCATATTCATTCACCAAGTCTGGATTGACGAAAGTTCCCATTGCAGTGGATTTATATTGTGAATTGATTGTAATACCTTTCGACTGGTTATTCTTTGCGATGGATGAATAGTAATCTTTATCGCCCTGAATATAAACTATCTGGAAAATTATTTCCGGACATGTAGATTTGTTGGCCACTGCATAAAGGCCTGTTTTAGCGTTATCATCATAAGTGATATCAGATAGATGGGTAAAACTTTTCATAGCGTAGCACTGCTGTAGATAGCTTTCTGCACTACTTAGGTACTCGCTACTTTTGCCATCATTTAATACGTGAGCCATTGTAAGATAAACTTTTCCAAGCAGACCTGCCATAGCTGCTTTGCAAGCATGTCCTTTACTGCCTTCAGCAGAGAGATTGGGCAAAGTGCTTTGTTCGAGCCCGTACTTTAAGTCTGTGACAATCAAATTGTAGATCTTTGCTTTGTCTTCTCTATAAGTATGGGCTGTAATTTCTGCCGGTGTAGAGAGGTAAGTATCAATAAGCGGTGCGTCGCCCCACTTACGGACAATGTCAAAGTAAGCCAATGCGCGCATAAAGCGGGCTTCAGCTGCATAATTGACCTTCTCTTTTTCGTCATTGAAAGTGATTTCTTGCGTTCCTTTAAGGGCAAAGTTACTGTTATTGACTGCTTTAAACATGGCATTCCAGTGGCTTTCCAAATAAGTATTGCTGGGTAGCAATGAAAAGTCAGTGAATTGGAAAGGTTCGCCAGAATTAGACTGGTTGTCTAGACGGCCGGTATTGTCGGAACGCTCTTCAGTATAGGCTGTACTACCTTCGCCCATGCATGAATTGGAACGTAAAGCCAGATATGCGCCATTAACAGCTCTTTCTACATCATTCTCTGTGGTAAAGTAATTGGTCACAGGAATTGCATTCGGATTTTTTTCCGTGAGGAAGTCCTCGCAAGACGACAGACCTAAACAAGCGGCGAGGGTTGATATGAATATGATTGATTTTTTCATTTTATTCTTTGTCTTTTAAAATGTTAATTGTACTCCCATGTTATATGCTCTGGCCAACGGATATTTTCCATAATCCACACCAGGTGTCAGGTTGGCACCATCATTGTAGTCTACTTCCGGATTGTAGCCTTTGTACTTGCTGATGGTAAACAGATTATCCACTGACGCATAAACTCTCAAATTGCCGATGAGCCCCTTGGATACTTGCTTGATACGATTGAAAGTATAACCAATACTAAGATTGGTGCATCTGAAAAATGAACCGTCTTGTAAATAGAAAGTAGACAAACGGGTGCTATTGCTTTGTGTACCGCCGCGTGATGCTTTGTATATCGATCCATTACCCGGATTAGCAGCACTGCGATAGCGTTGATCCACTTCTACATATTGGTTACCCGATCCCTCCATATTAAACAAGTAGTAATCTTGTCCGTCCAGTACTTTATTACCGTATGAACCGTTGAAAGATGCTGTAAAATCTATATTCTTATAGTTACCATTGATGTTTAGTCCATACGTGAATTTCGGATGCGGTGTTCCTATAATGGTTTTATCATTGTCATCAACTACGCCATTGCCGTCTACATCTTCAAAATAAATGTCGCCGGGTTGCAATGCTATCGATTGCGACAGTGATCGTGCTGGACCTTGCAGTTTATAGCCTTTTGGGAAACTGTTGTTGTTAGCCTTGTAAACGGCATCATCAGCTGCCAGACCAGCCATATCAGCTTCGGTTACCATACCTTTTACCTTGAAACCATAAAACATTCCGATGGGTTGTCCTTCCATGGTGATGTGGGTCTTATAAGAACGTTCGGCACCGTTGGTGATAATGGTGTTTCCTCCATCCAATTCCAATACTTTATTGCGGTTTATAGAGAGATTGCCTCCGATATTTAGGTTGAAGTCTCTGTTTGATATGAGACGACCATCCACTTGTATGTCACAACCTGTATTGCGAATTTTTGAATTAGGTAAATTGGTCATCATTGAGGTGGCTCCAGAGATTGCTGATACGGGTTGGCTGAATAATAAATCCTTGGTATAACTCATGTAATAGTTGGCTGAGATAGACAGGCGATTGGAGAGCATGGAAAGGTCGAGGCCAACATTGTATTGAGAAGTTGATTCCCAACCGATGGTATTGTCTTTTACTCCCCCTGGGTACATGGCCGATGAAATGGAACCGTTTCCGAATACCACTCCGGAAGGAGAACTCATTTCTGCTGTATATTGATAATTACCAATATTATTATTACCACTCATACCCCAGCTTGCTCTCAATTTTAAAGAAGAGTTATTTCCAAGCATGTTTTTATAGAAATTTTCATTAGAGACTGTCCATGCTGCCGATATGGAAGGAAAGTATCCCCAACGGTTTTCCGGTCCGAACATGGATGAGGCATCTCCACGGAATGATGCGGTGATATAATATCTGTTGTTGAAATTATAGTTTAAGCGAGTAAAATAGGAAATCATTGTCCAGTTGGACTTTGAGGTACCATCTAATCCAATGTCGCTTGGGTCTGCTCCATGTCCGGTAACTTCTGTGATATGATTATCCTCATAACCGGTAGCTTTCACTCCAAGAACATCTTTGGTGTCTTTTTGTATGGAGTAGCCGACTACACCGCTAAAATTATGCACTTTTTGCCATGTCTTATTATAGTTGGCAGTGAACTCGCCTAGATAATCATTTTGGAGCGTAGTTCTTGCAATGGAGTAAGCAGCAGCTTTGGCTTGATCGCTTTCCGGTTGGTAAGCACCGCTGGAAAGGCTGGTCGGCTTGTAGAATTCATATTTCTCGCTATAAGAATACATACCAAGATTAGCTTTAAAAAATAAATCTTTAAGAGCTTCGTATTGTGCGGTCAGATTGTAGGTATTACGGTTGCCATTGCGGCGGATAGTGGTTTCTGTTGCCAATGCAACCGAGTTTTCAATCTGTTGCATGCCGTATCCGGATGAGTAAGATGTCATTTCTCCTTTCACAAGTTGCCCTTTTTCATCATAACAGCGGAAAATGGGTGCGTATATGAGAGCTCCCAATATGGGTCCTTGATCGAATCGTCCTTCTTGTACTTCTCTGTTCCAATTGGAAGTATTGGAAAAATTAGCTCCCATTTTAAAATGATCATTGACTTGGACATCAATGTTGGAACGTAAGTTCAGACGTTTCTGACTGGTGGAAAGTATGATACCGTCTTGGTCCTGATATGCTGCGCTTACTTCGTAATGAACTTTTTCATTGCCACCATTTACGGAAATGTGGTGCCGTTGTGCCGGAGCATTACGATAAAGCTCGTCTTGCCAGTCGGTGTCATATTGGGGAGTAATTATTTTTTTGTTGGCGAAGTCGTACAAGAATTCTGGAATCATAGCAGCGCTATTTCTTGAACCTAGGCGTTGGGCGCGAACATCATTGTTATCGCCAAAATAACTATCATCCCAAGTCTTTCCGGCTGAAACCATTAGGTTTTTGTAGGCATTGTTATGACCTTCTACATGTAAGTCGGCATATTGTGCTGCATTGAGTAGTTTTACTTTCTTTGCAAGCTGGGTGACACTGTACTGAAAGTCATAGCTAACTTTTGCTTTTCCTTCTTTACCTCGCTTGGTAGTAATGAGTATAACTCCACCAGCTGCACGTGAACCATAAATAGCTGCCGAAGCAGCATCCTTCAATACCTCTATAGATTCAATATCTTCAGGGCTTAACATCAAGTCGGCGTTTGAAGGATAGCCATCAATGACATACAGCGGATCTGAACTGGCATTGATAGAGGTTACGCCGCGAACACGGATTTTCGTACTTTTATACGGTGCTCCGGTTACTTGTGATATCTGTACACCTGCCACCTTACCGACTATGCTTTGTCCAAGTGTAGGGGCACTCATATTCAATTCTTTGGCTTTAACACTCGCTACGGCACCCACCAGGTCGGTTTTCCGTAAAGTCTGATAACCCACCACTACGACTTCATCAATCATTTTAGAATCTTCTGCTAATATGATATGCAACTCTTCTCCTTTTCCGATCTTTACATTCTGAGTGATATAGCCGATATATGATACTTCCAGAGTGCTTCTTTCATTTTGTACCGTCAATATGAATTTGCCGTCCGTATCGGTTGTAGTACCGTTTGTGCTGTTTCTCTCCAAAACATTGGCACCAATGATGGATTCACCGTTTTTATCGGTTACCTTTCCCTTGATCACATAGCTATTGGGGGATGCCGCTTGGGCAATGGAGCAGTTTAATATACCTGCTAAGCATGTAATCCAAAACAATAATTTAATTACCTTTTTCATGTCGAATTAATAATGATTAAAAACTGCCGCGAAATTAGAGACTATACATAGCATCTTGATTGCACCCCCGTTACGATTAGTTGTTATTACTGTTACAACCTCTGGTGGCATTAGTTTGGTAAGCTCCCATCTACTCTACGGGTTGTTGTGATTGCAGTTAATATATTATTGAGAAGTGAACGGATTTTGCTATATTCGCATGATATAAAATCTTTCTGTATCATAGAAGATACAAGTTGCTTATGAACCTGATTACTCCGGTGGAATTTTCCACAGTATTTTCTCCTATGACCCATGCAGACAAAATCTTGCTTATGGGGTCTTGTTTTGCAACGAACATCGGGCGCTTGCTTAATGATGCTAAGTTCCGTTGCGATGTTAATCCTTACGGAGTGCTTTATAATCCGGCTTCTATTTCTGCTTCTTTGCGTGAGATAATGGCAGGCAAGATGTATGGTAGGGATGATTTATTCTTTTATGGGGAGTGTTGGCACAGTGCCATGCATCATAGTGATTTTTCAGCACCCGACATTGACGAGACTTTGTCCCGTATTAATGATCGTATAAACGGAGCACATCGAAGGATGACTTCGTTGAGCTATTTGTTGATTACTTTTGGTACGGCATGGGTGTATGAACAAAAAGGGAACGGTAAAATTGTCGGTAACTGTCACAAACAACCTGAAAAGGTGTTTAATCGCCGTAAACTTTCGGTAGAAGATATTGTGCAAGATTATAGCTCACTAATAAGCCAATTGAAACAGATCAATCCATCTCTAAAACTTCTTTTTACCGTGAGCCCTATCCGTCATGTGCGCGATGGAATGCACCAAAATCAATTGAGTAAGTCGACTTTATTGCTGGCTATAGATTTGCTTCAAGAAAAATACCCGGAGAGTATCTACTATTTCCCGGCTTATGAAATCGTACTTGATGAGTTACGGGATTATCGCTTTTATACAGAAGATATGGTACACCCATCTGAACTGGCGGTAAAATATGTTTGGGAAAAGTTTATAGAATATTGTATGTCTCCCGAATCGTTGGCAATTATGAATGAAAGTGAGGATATACGTAAGGCCTTGCAACATAAACCTTTCCATCCGGAGTCATCTCAGTATAAAAGTTTTTTAGGACAAATTGTGTTAAAAATAGATCGACTTAACAAAAAATACCCGTACTTAGATTTTCAAAACGAGAGAGAAATATGTCTTATACGATTGAATCAATTTCCGAAAGGATAGGTGCACAACGTGTGGGGGACACGCCTGCAACTATTGACTGGCTATTGACAGATAGCCGTTCCTTGTGTTTTCCCGAAGAAACATTATTTTTTGCTTTAACCACTGTGCGTAGTGATGGTGCCCGATATATTGCGGATTTATATTCACGGGGGGTGCGTAACTTTGTAATCAGTGAAGTTGTTTCAATAAATACTCAACGAGATTTTTTTAGTTTTGATTATTATAAAGATGCTAATTTCCTGATAGTAGGCAATGTGCTAAAAGCATTGCAAAAGCTGGCGGAATTGCATCGTGAGCAATACCAAATTCCGGTAATAGGTATTACCGGGAGTAATGGTAAGACCATTGTAAAGGAGTGGTTACACCAATTACTTAGTCCCGATCGTGTGATCAACCGTTCTCCGCGTAGTTACAACTCTCAAATCGGTGTTCCATTATCCATTTGGCAAATGAATGAGAATTCACAATTGGGGATTTTTGAAGCCGGGATATCCGAACCTGGAGAAATGCGGGCATTGCAAACCATAATTCGTCCGACAATAGGAATATTAACGAACATAGGCGGAGCACATCAGGAAAACTTTTCTTCTTTACAGGAAAAATGTATGGAGAAACTGGGCTTGTTTAAAGATTGTGATGTCATCATTTATAATGGCGATGATGATTTTATTAGTAACTGTGTGGCACAAGCGATGCTTAGTGCTCGTGAAATAGCATGGAGCAGGAAAGATGCAGAGCGCCCTTTATATATCAGCAAAGTTTTGAAGCAGGACGATTGCACGGTTGTTTCTTATCGCTACCTGGGGATGGAGAATACCTTTACTCTGCCTTTTATTGATGAGGCCTCCATCGAGAATGCACTCAACTGCCTCGGAGCATGTGTTTATTTAATGCTCTCCCCCCAAGACATTAGCAATCGGATGGCAAAGCTTGAACCTGTAGCAATGCGTTTGGAAGTGAAAGAGGGGAAAAACGGATGTTTGTTGATTAATGATAGCTACAATTCGGATCTTGCTTCTTTGGATATTGCGCTGGACTTTTTGTACCGTCGTTCTTTGTCGAAAGGACTGAAACGTACATTGATACTCTCCGATATATTGGAGACCGGACAATTACCTCCCGATCTGTATAGACAGGTTTCACAGTTGGTCAGCAACCGTGGTATCGAAAGGATTATTGGTGTTGGGAATGAAATTGCGTCATGCGAAACATGCTTTAATATTGAAAAAACATTCTATCCCAATACTGAATCTTTATTGACTGCTATCAGTCATGGAGTTTTGCATTTAGAGAATGAGATTATTCTCATAAAAGGAGCACGACGTTTCGGGTTTGATGCTTTGACGGAAATTTTAGAGAAGAAAGTTCATGAAACAATTCTCGAGGTCAATCTCGGAGCTATGATTGCCAACTTAAACTATTATAGGAGTAAGTTGAAGAAGGAGACAAAGATGGTTTGCATGGTGAAAGCTTCTGCTTATGGAGCCGGATCGTATGAAATAGCCAAGACTTTACAAGAACATCATGTCGATTATCTTGCCGTAGCTGTGGCGGATGAAGGTTCCGAATTGCGTAAAGCGGGTATCACAGCGAGCATTATTATTATGAATCCCGAAATGACGGCATTCAAGACTATGTTTGATTACAGTCTTGAGCCCGAAGTATATAGTTTTCATTTACTCGACTCACTCATTCGTGAAGCGGAAAAAGAAGGTATTACGAATTTCCCCGTTCATATTAAATTAGATACCGGAATGCATCGTTTAGGCTTTTCGGGGGAAGACATGCCTCGCTTGATTGAACGGCTAAAAGGGCAGAATGCTGTCATTGCACGTTCTGTTTTCTCTCACTTCGTGGGTAGTGATTCACCTAAATTCGATGATTTTACCCGCCAACAGTTCGAAATGTTTGATGCAGCTTCGTTAACTTTGCAGGCTGCATTCCACCATAAAATCATACGACATATTTGTAATTCTGCTGCCATAGAACGTTTTCCTGACAAACAACTTGATATGGTGCGCTTGGGGATAGGTCTATATGGTGTTAGTCCTATTGATAATACGATAATAAACAATGTCAGCACTTTGCGTACAACTATTTTGCAGATACGTGATGTTCCTGCCGAAGATACGGTGGGCTATAGTCGGAAAGGACTACTTAATCGTCCTTCGCGTATAGCTGCCATTCCTATAGGATATGCCGACGGGCTGAACCGGCATTTGGGGAACGGACATGCTTATTGTCTAGTGAATGGAATGCGTGCTCCTTACGTGGGTAATATCTGTATGGATGTTTGCATGATTGATGTGACCGATATAAATTGCGTAGAAGGAGATTCTGTTGAGATTTTCGGTGATCATTTGCCGATAACCGTACTTTCTGATGTGCTGGAGACCATTCCTTATGAAGTATTGACCAGTGTATCTACGCGCGTGAAGAGGGTTTACTATCAAGATTAGAAGAGGAAGAACTATACAATTGTTCTTTTCTTTTCAAGATAGGTTACTTTTAGTTCATCTTCTGTTGGCTATTCATAATAAAACTCTATTTTTGTAGCCAAATTAAAGAACAAGTACTATGACAAATTTACTTTTATTGGGCTTTTTGCCCAGCGGATCCGAATGGATCGTTCTCGCTGCTCTTATTTTGTTATTCTTCGGTGGTAAAAAAATCCCGGAATTAATGAAAGGGCTTGGAAAAGGAGTGAAAAGCTTTAAAGAAGGGGTAAACGAAGCTAAAGACGAAATCAATAAGGCTAAAGAAGATTTAGATAAACCAGCTGATAACACAGCTAAAAAAGAATAAGATTATCCGGACTTCACGGATTTATTTTCTATGTATGATGTCAATTTGAGTATCCTTCTGTAGTATGGCTGAAAAAGAACTGACCTTTTGGGATCATTTGGATGAACTGCGATGGGTGCTTATGCGCATACTCGTGGTGTGGTTTGTGTTGGCGGTAGGCTATTTTATAGCTATGCCATGGCTTTTTGATAAAGTTATATTGGCACCATGCCACAACGATTTTGTTTTTTACGATGTCTTGCGTTATGTAGGTCAGGTTTTTCACATGGATGATGACTTCTTTACGCAAGACTTTCATGTCAAGTTGATTAATATAAATCTGGCAGCTCCTTTTTTTATTCAGATATCCACAGCTTTTTGGATGTCGGTGGTTACCGCTGCTCCCTATTTGTTTTTTGAAATCTGGCGTTTTATTAGTCCGGCTTTATATCCTAATGAGCGCAAAGGAGTTATGAAAGCATTGTGGATTGGTACGGTAATGTTTTTTATAGGGGTATTGCTGGGCTATTTTATGGTTTATCCTCTGACACTCCGCTTCTTAGCCACCTATCAGTTGAGTGTGGAAGTTGAAAACCAAATATCTCTGAATTCTTACATCGATAATTTTATGATGCTGGTTCTTTGTATGGGGCTGGCTTTCGAATTGCCCTTGGTCACTTGGTTACTCTCGTTGATGGGGATTGTACATAAATCTTTTCTGCGTAAGTACCGTCGCCATGCTGTCATTCTTATTGTTTTTGTGGCGGCAGTTATTACACCTACGGGCGATCCTTTTACATTAACTGTGGTTTCGGTTCCTCTTTACCTGCTCTATGAGTTGAGCATCCTGATGATAAAGGATAAGAAAACGGATTTACATGAGACAGATAATTAATCATTTTACCGACGACGATTTATACAAGTTCACAATGTGCTGTGCGGTTATCGACAATTTTCCCAGAGCACAGGTGAAATACTCCTTTACCGATAGGGACAATACAGTATATCCTGTCGGGTTTGCCGATGAATTGATGAAACAGATTGTCTTGCTTGAGGGGGTTGTTATCACCGATGAAGAGATCGACTTCATGATTCGGAAATGTTATTATATTCCTCATTGGTTTTACAAGTATCTGAAAGGATATCGTTTTAATCGTAAATGGGTGAATGTTTCGCAAGATGAAGAAGGGCATTTGCATGTAGAGTTCGAAGGAAGTTGGGCCGATACAATATTATTGGAAGTAAAAGTTTTGGCTATTATTTCTGAGCTTTACTATATTATGACCGGAGAATGTAGTGGTTTTGATTACGATGATTATTATCATAGATCATATACCAAAGCACAGCGACTACTTGAAACGGGCTGTATATATAGTGACTTCGGAACTCGGCGGCGGGCTTCTTTTGAAGCGGAAGACACAGTTGTCAGGGCTATGAGAGATTGCTACGATAGCCGTCAGTGGGAAGGGAAATTCGTAGGGACGAGCAATGTTTATTTTGCTATGAAGTATGATTTGTTGCCGGTAGGAACTATGGCGCACGAGTTTGTCTGTGCAATAGGGGGTATGTATGGGGCTCCGATGGCCAATCATATTGCAATGAATTCATGGCGAAACACTTTTCGAGGTGCACTGGGAACGTATCTGTATGATAGTTTTGGCTGGGATATCTTCAGTCTCAATTTTTCGGAGGACTTTGCCAACCTCTTTAAAGGGCTTAGAATAGATAGTGGCGACAATTATGAGCAATTGCAAAAGATTGTGGCAAAATACAAGTCGTTCGGGATAGACCCCAAGTCGAAGCAAGTGACTTTTAGTAATGCTCTTAATACGGAGACAGCTATAGAAATACAGCAATATGCAAAAGATTATTGTCAGCCGTCATTCGGTATAGGGACACATTTCACAAACGACTTCGAAGGTGTAAAACCGATGAATATTGTGATCAAACTTGTAGCGGCAAAGATCACCGAATTATGGACCTTTTATAATGATACTTGTAAAATAAGTGAAGATAAAGGTAAACATACCGGTAAACCTGAAGTGATCAAACGCTTCATGGAGACCTTGAATATAAATGAGAGCTGATATAGGAGCTATAATATCATTTCTTAGTTTACAAATCTTTTGCTCATGACGAGTCTTAGGCGATAATCTTTTATCTTTGTTCTATGAATAATGAGGTACAAGAATATTATGCTTTATTGTCTGCACTCATACGGCAGAAAGATCTTCCACTCATACCTGTATATCGCCAATTTCGTGGACTATTGGAGCACCTTTGTCGCACACAAATTCCTGAAGGCAGCCTGCAATTCACCGACTTGTCTGCACGTATCAGCTTTGTATCGTCGAAAATAAATCTTTCCGTTCCTGAGCAAAACCGTCTTCATACAGTCCGGTTGACTTCGAATGTCTTATTGAATGGCGAAGGTAACTTTTCTCCTGAAGTTGTGCTTCGGGATGCCAAAACGTTGGCGTTTTTTATTAAAAAGTTAAGTGGTGAAGAAATTCCAGATGAACTTTATCATTTGCTTCCACGAGCGGATGCAACTTATCTTGTCAACCCTCCTGCTAGTGAGAGAGTAAAGCAGATGCGTGTCTGTTTTCAATATTTGGATGAGCAATATCTATACGTACAACCTTCGGAAACGATTTCCGATGACTTTCTAAAGGTTCGTTATAATATCCCTCAGATTAATGAAGAGTTTAGCGAGACCTGCAAAATATTATGGAAACATGCCCAATTGAACTTATTGGATGTTTCCATTGACCGGAATGGTATTTTGACTCCTTCTTTCATTATACTGGAACCTGATTACCTGATTGATATCAGTTCATTGGCGGAATGCTTTAGAGAGTATGGACATCATCCTGCTAATTATTTATTAGCACGTTTTCAGAGTCCTGATAATACGCGACCACTCTTGCTGGGTAATATTGCCAATCTCTTTTTGGATGAATGGATTCATTCAAAAGCCGAGCCTGACTATATGACTTGTATGAAAAAGGCATTTCGTACTTATCCTATTGAATTGGCTGCATGTCCGGACTTACTGGATCACCAGAAGGAAAAAGAGTTTTTCGATGATTGCAAACGTCATTTTGAGCATATTCGCGCTACAGTACAGGATACATTCTCTATGTCCGGTTATGATCTCGATAAGGCGAATGCGGTGTTGGAACCTTCATATATTTGTGAAGCTTTAGGATTGCAAGGGCGTTTGGACTATATGCAGCAAGATATGTCTGCTTTTATAGAAATGAAATCGGGCAAAGCCGATGAATATTCCATACAAGGCAAGGTTGAACCTAAGGAAAATAACAGGGTGCAAATGTTGTTGTATCAGGCTGTGTTGGAATATTCAATGGGGATGGATCATCGTAAAGTCAGAGCTTACTTACTTTACACCCGTTATCCTTTATTGTATCCAGCACGTTCTTCCTGGGCTATGGTTCGCCGTGTGATGAATGTTCGTAACCGTATTGTTGCTACGGAATATTCTATTCAGTTGAGAAATGCGATATCCTATACTGCGGAACGTTTGGAAGAATTAGATCCGGAAGTTTTGAATGAGCGCCGATTGGATAATGTACTTTGGAAAAGGTATCTTTATCCATCAATTTATAGGATTAAAGAGCGGATAGAGGCGCTTTCCTCTTTGGAGCGAAGCTATTTTTATTCACTTTATAATTTCATAACCAAAGAGCTCTATACTTCAAAGACGGGTGATGTGGATCGTGAAGGTTGCTCCGGAGCATCTTCCCTTTGGCTTTCCACTTTAGATGAAAAATTGGATGCCGGAGAGATTATATATGATCTCCGCATTAAAGAAAATCATGCTGCTGAAGTTCATAAACCTTATATCACACTTACCCGCATTTTACAAAATACAGTAGCTGAAAACACTTCGAATCGTCAGCTTCAGACTGAAATGCAATCGGGGAAAAGCCTTGATAATATTGGATTAAAACTGAAAAAAACATCGTCTTTAGAAGAGCCTACGGCATTACCGAATTTTCGCGAAGGTGATGCTATTGTGTTGTACGAAAGGAATAAGTCTACCGATAATGTGACCAATAGAATGGTGTTTAAAGGTAATATAGAGCGGATGAATAACGACGATATACGTGTCCGGCTCCGCGCTTCCCAGCAAAATATTACCGTGTTACCTGAGGATAGTTCTTATGCTATTGAACACGACTATATGGATACTGCATTTAGAGGTATGTATAATGGACTTGCCAGTTTCCTTTCAGCAAATAAAGACAGGCGCGATTTATTGCTTTCACAGCGTGAACCTCATTTTGACCGGGGGCTTGATACTAAAATAGAATCAGCGACGAACGATTTTGAACGTGTGATATTAAAGGCTCGTGCAGCAAAAGACTTTTTTTTATTGGTTGGACCTCCCGGAACAGGTAAGACATCCCACGCTTTGCGTGGAATGGTTGAAGCTTTTCACTGTGAGGAAAAACAATTGCTATTACTATCGTATACCAATCGTGCTGTCGACGAAATTTGTAAGGCTTTGGTCAGTATAACTCCCGAACTTGATTTTATCCGCATAGGTAGCGAACTGTCTTGTGAGCCTGCCTACCGAAAATATCTAATAGAGAATGTGCTGGATTCATGTTCTACCCGCCGTGAAGTACAGAAGCGTATTCAAAAATGTACGGTGTTTGTCGGAACGGTTGCGACACTTTCTTCTAAAACCGAAATATTCAGGCTGAAAACTTTTGATGTGGCAATTATAGATGAGGCTACACAAATACTCGAGCCACAATTGCTTGGCTTGCTATGCCACCGGACTGATGCCGGGGAAAATGCTATTGGCAAATTTATACTTATCGGAGACTATAAGCAGTTGCCGGCGGTGGTGTTACAATCTGATGAGCAATGTGAGGTGTTTGACAAATCTTTGAGAGAGGCAGGTTTGGCGAATTTTAAAAAATCTCTTTTCGAGAGGTTATATAAAACAGTTTCATCAAACGCTCATGCTTGTGATATGCTTTGTAAACAGGGGCGTATGCATCCGGTTATTGCTTCGTTTCCAAATAAGGCGTTTTATGGGGGTAAGTTAAAATCTGTCGGTCTTCCTCATCAACAACAGTCTTCCGTTCCGGTTGTGGTGGGTCGTAACCAAGGCGCATTTAAAGAAATATTATCCAGTCGCGTCTCATTTATCCCTTCAGTGCCCGAATCTTTTATTTATTCTCCGAAAGTGAATCATTCCGAAGCTATTATTGTAGCTCGTTTGGCTAAGGCTGTTTATGAACAATATATAAAGGATGGTATAACAGATGATGAAGACCAAAGATGTATCGAAAATGATTTTAATCCTTCTGTTTTAGGTGTCATTGCTCCATATCGCAGTCAGATAGCATTGATTCGTAAAGAAATAGCAGCATTAGAAATACCTGTATTAAATGAAGTTTTGATTGATACGGTAGAACGTTTCCAAGGTAGTGAACGGGATGTGATTATCTATTCTTTTTGCGTGAATCGTTCTTATCAGCTAAAATATCTTTCTAACATAACCGAAGAAAACGGGGTATTAATAGATCGTAAACTAAATGTCGCTTTGACTAGGGCACGCAAGCAAATGTTTATTACTGGAGTCCCTGAATTGATGAAAAAAGATCCTATTTATAGCAAATTGTTAACTCATATTTCAGAAATAGACACGGACTTTAGTAATTCTTAAGCATAATTTTGCCCTTTATATCTTTTGTTAATACCTTGGTATCATATAAAACTCTACTTTTGTACCACGTTTTTTTCATAGAGATTTAGATTTAAGGTTAGAAGAATTGTGGAAGTCGTGAGACTTCCCTTTTTTTATTTTACCAGTTCCCTTCATATAGTTCATCTTTCGGTGTAATTTCTTCGCATAATATCTTATTCTTTCATATTCCATTGGTTTTGTTCATTCTAAAAAGTGAAAAAATCAATAAATGCAACATTTTAAGCATTATTTGTACTATTTTGTAGCCGCAAATATGTATTTTTGAAGCTCAAAATATTAATTATTAATCAATCACATGAGTACATTAAATGACTTAAATCAAAAGATGACCAAATACCGATGGGTAATTTGTTCATTGCTTTTCTTTTCTACTACCATTAATTACATGGATCGTAATGTGATCTCTTTCCTAAAAGAATATTTTTGTTCTCCGGCTGGATTTGGATGGACTAATTCGCAGTTCTCTTATGTTACTGCATTTTTCACAGCAGCCTATGCCGGTGTAACAGTGTTCTCTGGTATGATCATTGACAAAATCGGATCGAAATTGGGTCTTGCATTATCATTAATAGTTTGGTCTATAAGCGGTATCGGGAATGCTTTTGTCGGTACTTCCGTGTCCGTGCACGTAATTATAAGAAGCATATTTGGAGTTGGTGAAGCCGGAAACTTTCCTGCGTCTATCAAAACGGTAACGGAATGGTTTCCCAAAAAAGAAAGAGCTTTGGCCACGGGTATTTTCAATAGTGGTTCGAATATTGGTGCTATGATTTCTGCTTTATTTGTTCCATGGTGTTTGATTCATTTTGGTGACGCATCGGGCTGGAAGATGGCTTATATCCTAACAGGCGCTATTGGACTTGTGTGGTTAATATTCTGGTTCCTTCTTTACGATAGTCCTAAAAAATTAAAGGAAAAAGGGAAAGTCAATGCTGAAGAGTTTGACTATATTCATAGTGATGACGTTGAACTTACTCCGGAACAAAGAAAGGCTGAAGCTGAGGGCAAGAAAGAAAAAGTGGCTTGGAGTAAGCTATTGAGATATCCACAGACATGGTCGTTCTTTTTTGGTAAGTTTATGACTGATGGTATTTGGTGGTTCTTACTCTTCTGGTTACCTGACTACTTGAAAAAACAGTTTGGAATGACAACTCAAGAAGTAATGTGGCCGACATTTATTGTTTTTGGTATTGCCATTATTGGTAGTGTGTTTGGTGGAAGTGTGCCTATGTTCTTTATGAGCAAAGGATGGAATGTATATAAGTCAAGAATGACGGCCATGTTGCTGATCGCTCTTTTCCCTATTTTATTATTGTTGACTCAATTTTTTGGTGATAAAGCAGTCTTTGGTTCTTATTCCATGTATCTGGCTACTTCCGTTATTTGTATAGCGGGTGCTGCCCATCAAGCTTGGTCTGCAAATATCTTTACTACAGTGTCCGATATGTTCCCTAAAAAGGCTATTGCTTCGGTAACCGGAATAGGCGGCCTTGCTGGTGGTATTGGTGGCGTGTTGGTACAGCTTTTAGCAGGTTTTATCACCGACCTTTATGCTAGTAAGCCTGAAACGGCCTATATGATAATGTTTACGGTTTGTGCATTTGCATATGTAATTGCTTGGGTTATCATGAAATCACTGGTTCCGAAATATAAGCTTATCACTGATTTATAATGTGATAGGCGTTACAATCGATTGAAAGGGGGGGTAATGTTATTGCATTACTCCCCTTTTCTCTTTTTCTAATTAAATAGTGCACCTTTATGAACGAAAATTGCACTATATATAACGTTGGTTTCTCTTATATTTGCTTCGAATAATATCATTGAATAACATAAATTCATCAGAAATGAAAAGTCGATTAATAGGATGTGGATTGCTCTTACTTTGTGCTTTTACAAGCTTGGCACAGCCTAAAAATGTTGCTACTAATCTACCCTGGTCTGTGCGTATGGTACAGTCGGAAATGATCCGTTGCCCTCAGTCATGGCAACTTGATTTTCAAAATACACTGAAATGGGATTATTGCCATGGACTCGAACTTCAAGCTATGCTTGACGTGTATGATGTGTATCCTGATTCCTCAGTATTTAATTATGTTCTGGCTTATGCAGATACCATGATCAATGATAATGGTGAGATTAAAACTTATAAATTGGCTGAATATAACATTGATCGCCTGAATTCGGGAAAGTTCTTGTTCCGTATTTATGAGGAAACCAAAAACGAGAAGTATAAGAAAGCACTAGCTTTGCTTCGTAGTCAGTTGGATACACATCCTCGTAATGAAGATGGTGGCTTTTGGCATAAAAAAATATACCCGAATCAGATGTGGCTGGACGGACTTTATATGGGAGCTCCTTTTTATGCAGAGTATGCTTATCGGAATAATAGCGTAAGTGACTATCCTGATATTATTAATCAGTTTATTACCGTGGCACGGCACACTTACGATCCTAAAAACGGTCTTTATCGCCATGCTTGTGATGTAAGTCGCAAGGAACGCTGGGCCGATCCGCTGACAGGGCAGTCTCAACATTGCTGGGGACGTGCCATGGGATGGTATGCTATGGCTATTGTGGATGCTCTCGATTTTATTCCCAAACATGAAGCCGGACGCGATTCGATGTTAGTCATTTTGAATAATATTGCCCTACAATTAAAGCGCTTGCAAGATCCGGCTAGCGGAGTCTGGTACCAAGTACTTGATAGAAGCGGTGATAAGGGTAACTATTTGGAATCATCTTGCTCCAGTATGTTTGTCTATGCTTTATTTAAGGCCGTCAGGAAAGGCTATATTGATAAATCATATTTAAATGTAGCCATAAAAGGCTATAAGGGACTTTTGAAGACTTTTATTGAAGTAGACAAAAATGGTTTGGTCTCTATAACGAAAGCTTGTGCCGTTGCCGGTCTAGGTGGTAAGGATTATCGTATGGGCGATTATGATTATTATATTAGTGAAAAAATCCGCAGTAACGATGCGAAAGCTGTTGCACCTTTTATAATGGCTAGTTTGGAGTGGGAGAATTTGAACCAAGTAAGAACAGTTGTTAATCAAAAATAGAGATGAAAAAAATTAGCCGCTATTTATTTTCATTGTTTATGATTCAGTGCTTATGTACTGTTTCCGTTTATAGTGAAAATTGGAAAGATACTATTGTAGTAGCACGTGACGGAACGGGTGATTACCGGACTTTGAATCAAGCAATGGAAGGCATTCGAGCTTTTATGGATTACAAAGTGACTGTTTTGATAAAGAACGGGGTGTATAAGGAAAAATTGGTGATTCCATCATGGCTTCAGAATGTAGAATTTATAGGTGAAGATTCGGCTAGGACTATTATCACTTATGATGATCACGCTAATATTGATAAGATGGGGACTTTTCGAACTTATACCGTGAAAGTCGAAGGAAACGACTTGACATTTAGGAACTTGACTATTGAAAATAATGCCGCACAACTGGGGCAAGCAGTAGCTCTCCATACTGAGGGTGATCGGCTTAGATTCATTGGATGTAGATTTTTGGGTAATCAAGACACCGTTTATACGGGAGTAAAAGGAACGCGTTTGTACTTTCTCGATTGCTATATTGAGGGGACTACCGATTTTATATTCGGCCCTTCAACTGCCTTATTCGAAAGGTGTACTATCCATAGCAAGCGAAATTCATATATAACTGCAGCTTCAACTCCGCAGGATGTTGAGGTAGGTTATGTGTTTAAAAATTGTAAATTAACAGCTGAGTCGGGTGTTGATAAAGTGTATTTGGGTCGCCCTTGGCGTCCGTATGCAGCTACAATCTTTATTAATTGTGAGATGGGTAAACACATTTGTCCGGCAGGATGGGATAATTGGAAAAATGTAGAAAATGAAAAGACGGTGCGTTATGCAGAATATGGCAACATAGGTGAAGGAGCTTCTCCCGGGCGTGTGAAGTGGGCTAAACAGTTGTCTAAAAAAGAGGCGGAGAAATATGGCAATTTGGAGTATATTTTTAAGATGTGTTCAAATTGGCTTCCTGTTAGATGATCAAGTTATGATTCTATAGAGATTACCTTTTAGTAATCTCTATAGAATCATATTAACGCCGTAGAAAGTCTTCGCGCATTGGGCTGAAGCAATCAATTAATATGCCTTCTTCAAGGCAAGAACAGCCGTGCTCTGCATCAGGTTCGATGTAAATGCCGTCGCCTGTTTCTACGATTTGCTTTTTTCCATTGATAGTGAATTCGAATTTACCACTGACTACATAAGTTGTTTGGGTATGGTAATGAGTATGCAGACTACCGATGGCTCCACGGTCGAATTTTACTTTGACAAGCATGACTTGACCGTCATAACCCATAATTTGCCTGACTACTCCTTCACCGGCTGGCTCCCATGCTGTCTCTTTTTCAAAAATGAAAGTATTGCTTTGAGTCTTTTTCATCAATTTGAGTTTGATAATTTAGGAGCAAACTTATAGGATTAATCTTGAACTGGCAAATTAAAGCTCTGTCTGTTTTAAAAGCAAAGCTTGAATTTATTTTATGATGATATAAAAAAATGGAATTAAACGGATAAAATTATGAAATATAGATGGACTTTTTTTCTAGCTTTATTGCTACTCTTTTCTTCTTTTGAAATAGAAAAACCGGTTGTTACGATTTTTATGATTGGCGATTCAACCATGGCTAATAAAGAACTGGCTGGAGATAATCCCGAAAGAGGTTGGGGGCAAATGTTACCCGGATTCTTGTCGGAGGGAATAAGGGTCGAGAATCACGCTGTAAACGGGCGCAGTTCTAAAAGCTTTATTGATGAAGGTCGTTGGGGCATTGTTGTTTCGCGTATAAAGAAAGGCGATTATGTCTTTATCCAATTCGGACATAATGATGAAAAGGATGACCCTAAACGTCATACTGATCCGGGATCATCTTTTGATGCTAACTTAGTACGTTTTGTAAACGAAACCCGTGCAAGAGGGGGGATTCCCGTATTATTTAACTCGATTGTTAGGCGAAATTTCGGATTGCCCGGGAGTAATGCGATTAAGAATGCAATAACTCAAGATAATGTAAGAAAAAATATTAATCAAGACACAGCATATAAAGCTATCAATAAAACCCTTTTTGCAAAAGAGGTAAAATTGATCGATACTCATGGGGCATATTTGAATTCTCCGCGCAATGTAGCCAAAGAGTTGAATGTCCCTTTTGTCGATATGAATAAAATGACTCATGATTTGGTTGAGGGGATGGGTGCCATGGAATCGAAGAAACTCTTTATGTGGATACCGGCAAATAAGTATCTTGCTTGTTCCAAAGGTCGAGAAGATGACACCCATCTCAATATACATGGCGGGCGTATTGTTGCCGGCCTGGCAATGGATGCCATAGCAAAGGCTGTGCCTGAGCTAGCTAAGTATGTGCGACATTATGACTTTGTTGTGGCACAGGATGGTAGCGGTGATTTCTTTAGTGTGCAGGAAGCGATAAACGCTGTACCCGATTTTCGCAAGAATATGCGTACAACTATTCTGGTTCGTAAAGGTGTATATTATGAAAAGCTAATCATTCAGGAGAGTAAAATAAATATTTCCTTGATAGGACAAGAAGGTGCTGTTATTTCTTATGATGATTATGCTGATAAAAAGAATATTTTCGGAGAGACAAAAGGTACTTCCGGATCTTCTTCCTGTTATATTTATGCTCCGGATTTTTATGCCGAGCATATTACTTTTGAAAACACTTCCGGTCCCGTGGGGCAAGCTGTCGCATGCTTTGTGAGTGGCGATCGTGCCTATTTCAAAAATTGTCGTTTTATCGGATTCCAGGACACTCTTTACACTTATGGAAAAGGATGCCGTCAGTATTATGAGGATTGTTATATTGAAGGTACTGTTGATTTTATTTTCGGATGGTCGACAGCGGTATTTAACCGGTGTCATATTCATAGTAAGGGTAATGGGTATGTCACGCACCTTCTACCGATCAGGGACAGAAATATGGCTATGCATTCTATGATTGTGTACTTACAGCCAGTGAAGGAGTCGATGACGTTTACTTATCAAGGCCTTGGAGATCCTATGCAAAAGCTGTCTTTATTAGATGTGATCTTGGAAAACATATTCTTCCTGCCGGGTGGCATAACTGGGGAAAGAAAGATGCTGAGAAGACCGTCTTTTACGCCGAGTTTCAAAGCAAAGGAGATGGTGCAAATCCCAAAGAGCGTGTTCCTTTTTCAAGTCAGTTGAAGTCTACTCACGGATATGAGATAGAAACTGTGCTTTCCGGGGAAGATAATTGGGATCCTGTTAAAAACGGGAATGCTTTGTTGGATATAAAAAGATAAGATCGCGGGTAGAAGGCTTGTCAAAAAATTACTTCAGCCATTTATCAAAGAATTCCAAGGTCTCTTTCTGCATGCTTTTATTAAAAAAATGCTTTTCGTCCCAAAGCTTGGTCACCAACTTTTCAGAAGCATGCTGACTACTCCATACTTTGTGCAAGATTGAGTAAGCATCTTCCACGCCTTTTACCGGGAAAAGCTTATCTTTTGTTCCGTTGAAGAATAAAGATGGTTTGGGACAGCCTATACTAGCTACATGGGGATAGTCGAGGTAGAGTCGTACATTTGGAATGAGCATTGAGTAAGCTGATCCCCCCTTATTCTGGTTATTTGATAAATCCATTAAGTATTCGGTGGTATTCATCCAGCAAATAGAAGCGGAAGCTTTTATACGGTCAGTCAGTGCCGAAAGCATCCATGAACGATAACCTCCCATTGAGAAGCCTAGACAGCCGATTTTACTTGCATTGACAAAAGATAAGGAAGCTAAAAAGTCTGTACTTCGTATATCGTCCATGGTAATAAAGGCACTCCATGATGCACCCATTTGTAGAAAATTGGATGCTAAAGCTTGCTGTCCTTCATAGTTTGGCCCTTCCTTCTGACCTCTTTCTCCCCAAAACAGCGCATCCACAGATAATACGACATAACCATGTTCTGCAAAATAATCTCCGGTGTATTGGCTGTCATAGCAACGTGTGCTCCAATCGTCGGCGTCAGCAAGTACTTCTTTCTTAACTTCAAAGGGGCGTACCATTTTCTCTTTACCAATAGAGAAGTGAGCGCCATGATCGTGCAGCATTGCAATCGCTGGAAAAGGACCTTTCCCTTGCGGTACTAGCAAATAAGCCGGGACTCTATACCAAGAGGACAAGTTGAATGTTATTTTTTGTACTTCATACCCATTACGTTTTTCCGTGGCAATGATTTCCATATTATAGCTATCTGGTGCCGGCGAAACATTCTTCATACATTCAAAAACTTGTTTTCTCGCTTTATTCCTCCATTTGTTGAAGTTTCTAATAGGAGATTTTTCCCATGCCATTGGATAGGATAGTTGTTCTTTCAGTTGTTTATAAAATAGGGGCATATTTTTGGTAATTCCATAATTTATGCTGTCTTTATTTTGTCCTAATACATTAAAAAAGCATGATAGTAATATAAAAATAAAAAGAATAGATTGTTTCATAGACTAAAGCGATTAAAATATTCACAAAGATAAGTAATATAAAGCTGATTTATGTATCTTTACCCCAATAGAATAGATCTTCCGCTATGAAAAGAACCTTATATTTCATATTAAATATATTATTGTTTTCGACTGTTGTCAAAGGGCAGCATGACTGTATTTTTACTCATTATTCTTCGGAAAACGGGTTGTCTCAAAACACCATTATGTCGATTCTTCAGGATCATAAAGGGAATATGTGGTTTTCTACTTGGGATGGTATTAATAAATTTGATGGTTACTCTTTCAGAAAGTATAAGGCCAGACTGGATAATAAGATAACCTTAAGTCATAATAGAATAGACTATATGGGAGAGGATAAGTATGGTTTTATTTGGTTATTGACTTATGACAACCATGTATATCGCTTTAATCCTAAGACTGAATTTTTTGAACGTGTTCCGGCTGACAATCACGAAGGTAGTAATATAACCATTACTAAAATAATTATACTCGATAATGGTACAGTATGGCTTTTGACGGATTCTGATGGAGCTATTAGAGTGATTACCAATCCGGAAAACTATAAATTGACCTCTGAGCGGTATTCATCTCAAAAGAAGTCTTTTCCCATCGTGAGAGCATTTAAAGTATATCAGGATTTGATAGGCAATGAATGGGTACTTACCAATAATGGGCTCGGTAAGATTCGCATTGGAGAAAACTCTCCAGCTTTTTATTTTGCTGAAAATGATGAATTGCATAAAAAAGCGGCTGGTCAGTCCTTTTATTCTTGTTTAGAGTCTGGCTCCCAACTCTATTTTGGTTCGGATGGAGGAAGAATATGGTGTTATCAAAAGAATACAGGGCGATTTAATTTACTAAAAGTGCCGACGAATTCGCATATTGTTGCAATTGCTGGATTGGGAACTAAAGAAATGATTTTTGTTACTGACAAAGATGGTTTTTTTGTATATACGCTTAAAACAAAATTGATGGAGCACTATCCCGCTTCTCTTTTTCCGGGTTCTCCAATCATTTCGGTCTATGTGGATAAATCATTAGAAGTGTGGTTTGAACAACATGTACCGGGTAAAGTGGTTCACTTTAATCCTCGTACGAAGATATTGAAATGTGAAGAGTTAGCAGTTGAGGCTACGACAACTGACCGTTCTCATCCTGCCTTTCATATTCATGAAGATATTTATGGAACGGTATGGGTACACCCTTATGGAGGAGGATTTTCTTATTTTGACCGGAAGAGCAATAGCTTAAAGTCTTTTTATAATAGCTTGTCCGGTGATAATTGGCACTTCTCCAACAAAATTCACAGTGCTTTTTCCGACAGGCAAGGTAATTTGTGGATGTGTACCCATTCAAAAGGACTTGAGAAGATAACATTTCGACATCCACAGTTTCGTATGATAACCCCTGAGCCTCATTCTTATGAATCGTTAAGTAATGAAGTGCGCGCTTTATGTGAAGATCGTGAGCGTAACTTGTGGGTAGGCTTGAAAGATGGTAAATTAAGGGTGTATAAGCAAGGAAGATATTGTGGATACCTTACAGAAACCGGAGCCGTCTCTAACTCCGGTTTACCTATACGCGGTACGGTTTATTTTATCATGCAAGATAGCATGAGAAACATTTGGATTGCAACAAAAGGGGAGGGACTAATAAAAGCGGAACCCGAACGGCAGAGCCTTCACTATAAGATTAAGCGGTACAAATATGATAAAAATGATATATATAGCCTTAGCAATGATAATGTGTATTGCGCCTATCAAGACAAGTGTGGCCGGATATGGGTAGCTACTTATGGGGGTGGAATAAATTATTTAACTCGGGATCAAAAAGGGAAAGAAGTCTTTATTAATCACCGAAACAATTTGAAAAATTATCCTATAGATAACTGCTATAAGGCTCGTTTTATAACGAGTGATAGGAGTGGGCATCTTTGGATCGGTACAACTGTCGGAGCTTTAATGTTTGATGAAAGTTTTAAGAATCCCGAAGATATTGTTTTTCACCATTATTCGCGGGTACCCGAAAAATATCACAGCATAAGCAACAATGATGTACATTGGATTACTGTGACGAAAAAGAAAGAACTTTATGCTGCCACGTTCGGTGGAGGATTAAACAAACTTATATCTCTAGATAAGAGAGGCAATGCCGAGTTTAAATCGTATACCGTGAATGAAGGGCTTTCTTCAGATATAATCTTGTCCATGCAGGAGGATAATCATGGGAATCTATGGTTAAGTACGGAAAACGGAGTTAGTAAATTTATTCCTTCAACTGAGCGCTTTGAAAATTATGATGATAAGACAATTTCCTTTCCTGTCAGATTTAGTGAAGCAGCTTCAGCTTATCTTTCGATGGGCGGAATGCTTTTTGGCTCCAATACCGGTATATTCTCCTTTAATCCGGATTCTATAAAGAAAAGTAACTACATTCCGGCAATTGTTTTATCCAAATTGCTAATTGCCAATCAGGATGTGATGCCAGGGGACAAATCCATACTAAAACAAACATTGGATGATGTGAAGGAGTTGCGTTTGTCACATAAAGAAAATATCTTTTCTATCTCATTTGCAGCTCTTGACTATTCGGCTCCTTCTGAAATCCAATATGCTTATATGCTAGAGGGATTTGAAAAGAATTGGAACTATGTTGGCAACCAGCGATTAGCCACTTATACCAATTTGCCGAAGGGTCATTATGTGTTTAAAGTCCGTTCAACTAACAGTGATGGCGTTTGGACAAGCAATATTCGCTCGCTTAATATCGAGATATTGCCTTCATTTTGGGAGACTCCTTTGGCTTATCTACTTTATGTACTTTTTATTATAGCCATAATTGTCGTTACGGCATATATTCTCTTTACTATTTACCGGTTGAAACATCGCGTCTCAATGGAACAGCAAATGACAGATATGAAACTTCGTTTCTTTACCGATATATCCCATGAACTACGTACCCCTCTTACATTGATAGCGGGACCGGTAGAATGTGTGCTGCAGAATCCACAAATCCCCCCGACAGCCCGTGAGCAGCTACAGATAGTCGAACGCAATACGAGTCGCATGTTACGATTGGTGAACCAAATATTAGACTTTCGTAAAATTCAGAACAAAAAGATGAAAATGAAGGTGCAACGGGTCAACATTGTCTCTTTTATCCAAAGGATAATGGAGAACTTTGACTCTGCGGCTGAAGAGCATCAAATAGATTTTCTATTTGAGACGGAGAGCAAGGAACTTTATATGTGGGTTGATTCGGATAAATTTGAAAAAATCATATTTAATCTTCTTTCAAACGCTTTCAAATACACTCCTAATGGGAAAATGATTACGGTTTTCATTCGGGAAGATGAGACCACTGTTTCAATCGGGGTTCAGGATCAAGGGATTGGTATAGCCGAAAATAAGAAGAAATCTCTTTTTGTCCGTTTTGAAAATCTGATTGATCAAAATCTGTTTCATCAGGCTAGTACCGGTATCGGATTGTCTTTGGTGAAGGAATTGGTGGAAATGCATAAAGGAAACATAACGGTAGATAGCAGATTAGGAGAGGGGAGTTGCTTCATGGTCAGCTTCCTGAAAGGTAAGGAACATTATGAAAGCGAAGTGGAATTCTTGCAGGACGATTCGACTGTTGAGTTGGAACTGAAGCCTGTTTCTGATAGTTGTGAAACAACAGAAGCAATGGCTGACCAAGACCTTTACGATGAAGATATTACGTCAAAGGAACTTATGCTGATAGTGGAAGATAATGCTGAACTAAGATTGTTCTTACGGAGTATTTTTTCTTCTGAATATAGGGTTGTTGAGGCTATAGATGGGTTGCAAGGATGGAATAAAGCATTGAAATATCTTCCCGATATTATAATCAGTGATGTGATGATGCCCGAAAAAGATGGGATTTCAATGACTCGTGAACTTAGAGCTGATATGAACACCAGTCATATTCCGATTGTATTACTTACAGCTAAAACTTCTGAGGAGAGCAAACTGGAAGGAATAGAATATGGGGCTGATGACTATATTACTAAGCCTTTTAGCGCTGTTTATTTAAAAGTGCGCGTTAAGAACCTGCTTCAACAGCGCCGAAAATTGCAGCAGAAGTATCATGCTAATCCCGAGGGAGACTTGGATTTGAATCAGGCGGACCCTCTTTCAATGGAAGAACATGTTCCTGGCATATCGCGGCGGGATAAAGAGTTTATGGATAAATTGACTGACTTGATGGAGAAGAATATGGATAATGGTGATTTGGTTGTGGACGATTTGGTACAGGAACTTGCCGTAAGCCGATCAGTGTTTTTTAAAAAGCTGAAATCTTTAACCGGTTTGGCTCCTGTCGAGTTTATAAAGGAGATGCGCATTAAGCATGCTATAAAATTGATTGAGTCGGGAGAATTTACTATGACTCAGATCTCTTATATGGTGGGAATTAACGATCCCCGTTATTTCAGCAAATGTTTTAAGCAGAAAATGGGGATGACTCCTACTGAATTCCGTGATCACATCTTTAATAAGAATATTCAATAAATAGAAAGAAGTGTTTGTAAAGTAAAAACGATAGATTATAGGTGCATGTATGAGCCTTTCTAATGCCGAATCATCTCCATACCTTCTCCATACCAAGTCCATACCATCTCCACTATTTCTTTATCCTAATCTGCCTCAGCTGAAGCGCAAAAGAGTGGAAAATGTATAGAGATGGTATTAAGAAAATATTATCAAGAAATGAAGCTAAAGGACTTTTCTTTCCTCGAAATATAATAATGGTTTTATTCATAACTATTCCTTATGGAATGATAAGCTTTTTAATTCTTGGTCGTCCGAAGTTCCTCCATACATTAAATTATACTGCCCGCTCATAGGGTGTACGGTATTAGTAGAAGTATCCCACCAGTTGAAGGTCTCTTCGTTTAGTGGGAAGCTAACCAGACATGTGTCTCCCGCTGCGATAAAAACACGCTTAAATCCTCTCAGAGTTTTATTTGGGCCACTTTGATCTTCGGGACGTTGTACATACAATTGGACCACTTCTTCTCCATCTCTGCCGCCTGCATTTGTTACCGGTATGATCAATTCATTGTGTTCTATCTTAGCTTTCCCGTATGCAAATGAGGTAAAGCTTAATCCATGCCCGAAAGGAAATAATGGCTTCTCTTTTAAGTATCGATATGTACGCCCTTTCATTGAATAATCTTGGAAGTCGGGAAGTTGGGCAACGCTTTTATAGAAAGTGATCGGCAATCTTCCGGAAGGATTGTAAGAACCGGTAAGAACATCTGCAATAGCAGTCCCGCCAGCTTGCCCTGGATACCATGCTTGTAAAATGGCATCACAATTTTGACTTTCGGGAACCAAACCTATGGCACTTCCCGAGAAATTAATGAACACCACTTTTTTTCCTGCTTTTCTGAGCGCTGCCAAAAGTTGACGTTGTATATCGGGGAGTTCTATATTTGTGCGGTCCCCACCTTTAAATCCGGGAGCACTTACAGCCATCTCTTCTCCTTCAAGAGAAGGAGCTATACCACCTGCAAAAAGAACAACATCGGCATATTCAAGCTGTTTGATTATTGGATTGAAATCTATTTTTCTATATTCACCTAGATCAAAGCTAAGAGTGGCACCTTTCTTTGGAGATAGGAGTGCAAGTACTATTTTATAGATTTTTCCGGGTTGGGTCTTAAGCATATAAACATCTTTGGTTTGCCCCGAGACAGCCTTGTTTGATACGACGACTTTTCCATTGATGGATAGTTTGTATTCTCCCTCTGACGATATACGAAATGCTATAGATTTACTTTTCCCAGAAGAGATTTCACCACTATAAATCGTTGAAAAATTATTCGGGGAAACATTGGGTGCAATACTTGTGGTATCGTTTACTGTAAAATGAAGTGGATTTTTTTCTTCTCTCTCTACGACAGGTTTTCCTTTGCATTCCTTGTTATTCCAATACACAGCTTTAAATCCTTTTTTCCCTTTGGCAGAACACTGATTGAATAGACTGACAAAATTGCGATCGATGATACGGTCACATGCCGGATAGTAGCTGAATTGATCTTCAGGTATTTTTTGTTTCATAGCTTCCAGCAGGGTGGTAGTATGCGAAGGGAAGCCATTGTAATTTCCCCATTGCATGATAGAATCGTTAGCGTTCGGCCCGATCAATGCAATATTCATGTTCTCTTTTAAGGGTAAGATGTTATTTTTATTCTGCAATAAAACGATTGATTCACGTGCCATACGGAGGGCAAGGTGTCTGTGTGCTTCATTGTCTATAACTGATGTCGGAATAGTATCCCATGGCGTGCTATTGTCCATCTCACCAAGTTGAAATCGTGCTAGGAGTAATCTCGATACAGAACGATCGATTTCTTTTTCTTGTATGACTCCACTTTTGACAGCTTCCGGTAGCGATTTATATACATCTCCACATTCAAGGTCCGTGCCTGTAACAACAGCCGCTGCTGCTGCGTCAGTTTTTCTTTCATAAGTTTCGTGATGCCCTTTTTCGTAGAAATCGTTTATTGCTCCGCAGTCACTGACAACAATCCCTTTATAATTCCATTCGTTGCGTAATATCTGAGTCAGTAATTTATTGCTTCCACAGCAAGGTGCACCTTCAAATCTATTATATGCACACATCACTTCTTTTACTTTGCCTTTTACCACCAAGTCTTTAAATGCTGGCAAATATGTCTCCCATAAATCGCGTGGATCTATATTTTCAGCATTGAATTTATGTCTGTTCCATTCCGGTCCGGAATGTACAGCATAATGTTTAGCGCATGCATGAGCCTTGCTATACTTTGCATTTTCAGGTCCTTGCAATCCGCGGACTACTGCTACTCCCATTTTTGAAGTTAAAAAAGGATCTTCTCCATAGGTCTCCTGTCCTCTTCCCCAACGTGGATCACGGAATATATTGATATTAGGAGTCCAAAATGTCAGTCCTTGGTATCGCTTATAACTATTTTGTTCCCTGGCTATACGGTTTTTAGCACGGGCCTCGTCGCTGACTGCATCGAATACTTTCTGAAGGAGTATGTCGTCAAAAGAGGCTGCCATTCCGATTGCCTGTGGAAAAACAGTGGCAAGTCCCGAACGTGCCACTCCGTGTAGTGCCTCGTTCCACCATTCATAGGGCTTAATTCCGAGTCGAGGGATGGCAGGAGAGTTATTCTGCATCAATCCGACTTTTTCTTCCAATGTAAGTCTCGATAGCAAATCATTAGCCCGCTCTTCGGGAGTGAGAGATCGATTTTGATATGGTAACTGGGCATTGGTAGTAAATGCGAAAGGTATCAAAAATAAAAATACAAGAATATATTTCATAGCTTTGACTTTTGGGATGGATAAGATTTACAAATCTACATGATAACTTTGATTTTTGCAAATATTATCCAAGTTGGAAGCTGTCACGATTCTTGATTGAATCTATTTAAAGCATATCATTTTCTTCCCTGTTATTTTCCGCCCATTCTTTACCCTTTGTCAGTCGGGCAACAAGTACTGAACTTACAATATTACCAGTAGAATTGAGTAATGTGGCGGGTACATCAATAATTGTACTGATTACCATAAGTGTTCCCGCAAGTTGTGGCGAAAAACCGAAAACCGAACAGATTAATAATTCTCCGGTCATACCTCCGCTTGGGATGGCTCCCATAACAGCTCCGACAAGCAGAGCCACGCCGATAATGAAGACTACATTACTAGAGAAACCCGTGTTTTGTCCGAATATTGTCAATAGAAAGACGATTTTTATGATACCCCCCATGACCGATCCATCTTTGTGCATATTGGTTCCTAAGGGAATAACCGTTTCTGCGATATTTGCAGGAACACCCATCTTTTTTGAGGCTTCAATATTAATAGGGATGCAGGCAGCACTTGATGAAGTCGCAATAGCCGTGAGTGACGGTGTGATGATGTGTCGCCAAAACGTACGCCAACTTTTTGCGCCACCAGCCAATCCGATATAGAGAGAATTAAGTCCGAAGTAGCAAATTACGGTAAGCACCAGGTAAAGCGCAAAAGCATTAGCATAGCCATTTAATATATGAACGCCGACTTTGCCTATGGTATCTGCAAAATAACATCCGAGTCCTATAGGAGCAGCGTACATGAAAATCTTCATCATTCGTAAAATAACCATCATACCTGAATTCAATAGTTGGGCTACGGTCTTGCCATGTTCTCCACTATATGCAGTGGCTAAGCCGAAGAATGCTGAGAAAAGAATGAGAGGAAGTAAATTTGCTTTGGTAAACAATTGCAAGAAATCGGGGACACTGAATGTCTTTACAAACATATCCCCGCTGTTTAAATGCGCCGTTGAACTATATTCCGGCAGATTTGCCATTATCATGGCTTTATCCACGCCGTTAAGCGGATTATAAAAACTGGTGAGAATATATGCTGCCGTTGCTGCTATTATTGCCGAGCCGAGGAAAACGAGAATGATGTTAAACATGACTTTGCCTATCATGTTCATCTGCTTCATGTTGTAAATAGCCGTTGATATACTGAGAAAGACTAACGGGACTATAAGTACAAACATCATGTTAAGGAAAATATCGCCTATCGGCTTGACCACGGAGGCTTTTTCACCAAATACTATTCCACTAATTCCTCCTATCACAATTCCAATGATCAGGCAGATGGTAAATGCATAAGTCTTTATTATTCTCATTTGAAGCATCAATTTGCTATTTTGTGCAAAAATAGATCTTCAAATTGAAATATCTGTGTTTTGTTGCACCGATTTTTCCTTTTTGTGTTTTTAGTTGGTTGAATGGATCTCTGTATGGCATATTCTTAAAACAAAAAGCAGTATATTGAATGGATATTTCCATTCAATATACTGCTTTTATTATAATGAGATTTGTGGTTTACTTAAGCCATCTTCCGTCACCAACAATTTTTGTAATCAACGTCGCATTGCCGACCTTGAAGTTTCCTGCATCTGCATTTGCGAAACCCGGGTCTAACGAAGTATAGACACCTGTGTCATTCTTTGCACTGGCTTGGGTACTTGCCGTAAAGTTTGGAGCGTTGAAATAATTGTTATCTTTCATCTCTGTAATGGTAGTGCTTGGTTGATTACTGTAATAGCCTAGAGTTCCTGCAAGAATGTTCTTGTTGAAATGAATTTCTTGGTTTCCCAAACGAATGTATAGCATACGTCTGGTAGCTCCATTGATTACTTTATAGAATGTATTGTTTTCAATGGTGATCACACTCTTGCTATCTGGATAATTCGTCGAGCCTGGAGCATCCATTCGGAAGAAATCACGAGCCAAAGCACTATTATATACCGTATTATTACTAAATTTAAATGTTTCAGCCAGTCCATTACGGAAGTCGAACATATCCCCACCGTTACACTCTATTTCATGGTATAGGCAGTTTGTGATACTAATTGACTTAATCTTTGTTTTATAGTTCACATATAAAGCACCTTTGGTATAGTTCTTAATTTCACATCCATCAATGGCTAATGCTCCAAAGCTATCACCGGCGGCATAAATAATTGTTTGATCACCTGTTGAGCCTGTTCCATCCAAGATAAGATTTTTCAATTCCACTCCTGCATTATTATCCAGTTTGACGATTGTGCTTTGCAACACAGGTTTCCTCTTGGCACTAACACCGGCAATGATAACAGATTTTGTTATATTGAGTGTGGCGATGTTGTAAGTTCCTTCCTCCAGCGCTATAATATCTCCATTGTTAGCTGCTGCAAGCACTGCTGCCAAATCATCTTGAGGTGTTACTAACGTGGCGCCGTCTAAAGGATCAATAGGTGTTGTCCAAGTTACCAGGCCACGTGTCTTCTTTCCGTTCTTCAGTGTAGCCGTGTAGGCTGTTTTACCCGTAAGTCCGGTAATTCTGACTGTACCCGTGGCCAATTCTTCTGCAGTAATGTTGTGTGTAATATCGCCCGGAGTGACAGTGATAGTGGTTGCTACTTGCCCTATAGGCCATTGCAAAGTGACTTCCCTTGGCTCTGTATCATCAGCAATTGTAAGCAACCGTTCATGATTGGTTTTGAAGGTCAAAGCTGTCCATTTAGATTCAGTAATATTCTCGCCCTTTGCTTTGACACGCACTGAATAATCGGTATCCCATGCAAGCCCTGTGTATAAAATCTCTGCTGCCGTGACATTTGATACTCTTAGCGGAGTTCCGCTAAATGCCATATTTGCATCTTCTTCATAGATCTCCACGTCATAGCTGCTTGCCCCTGTTACTGAAGTCCAAGTCACATCAGAAACAGTGTCATTCTTGATTTCAGATTTCATGTTGATGGGAGAGAATAAACGTTCATAGTCAATGCTTGTGATCTGTTCACTTTGATCAGAACATGCACTTACAGCCAATGCATAGCTGATGGCGAGTATGGCATTTTTAAATAGTCTGTTCATAATCTTCATTCTTAGTCATTGGTTAAAGTTCCATTACTACTGTCGATAAATGTTTTCCAAATGGGCCAATATTGATGTTCATCCGGATTGTTTTGGTATAATGCATCAATGAGCTCTTGAGGCAATGATGAACCATCGGCTTTAATCCAATCTGTACTACCCGAATAGCCAAGTATGGCGCCTGCTGAATCTGTGTCGCCATGGTTCAGCCCATAGATAACCAAGCTTTCGCCATTACTAGCTGTCTTATAATAGAGCTTGACAGGAAGGTCTGCATACTCACCGGTATGTGTTGCCAAACGTGCCATCTTAGCTTTTGCTTCGTCCAATTTGGTCTTGAGCAGATTCCAACGGATAAGGTCGGCCTTACGTAGACATTCGCCGGCAAATTCCAGTCCTCTCTGTTCTACAATAGCATTGAAAAATGCACTTTTATTTGCTGTTGCTTTAGTCATATAAGCCGTTACTTTATCAGCCGGTAATGCCCGGTCTAAGATAGGCTTCATATATTTAGCAGCATTTGCAGGCCCTTCCAATTCGTTAATGGCTTCTGCAGCCATAAGATACACGTCGGCAAGGCGCATATATTGCCAATTTATGCCGTCGTCGTTTGTAGAAGTCACAATACGGGTCATCCATTCGTAACGGAGTTTTCCGAAACACCAGTTCTTAAGTGAACGTAACTGTTGTTTTGACGGATTAGCTTTTGACCATTCGTAAGGTACGCAGGTTATATCACGTCGAACATCCTGTACATCGTAATCGTAGTACAAATAAGGTAATGGTCCGTTTACCCCACCTTGTGCTTGTTGGGTATATTGGTCGGCAGCTTGGTGTTTAACACCAAATGTGTACAATACCCGTCCGCGTCCCGCGGCGAAAGGTATTTCCCATATTGATTCTTGTCCTGCATCCGTTTTTTCCAAACAAAGCCGGCGGAAGTTATCTTCGAATGAACCGAGTTTACATACGTTTTGATTGATTACGTCTTCACATTCTTGTTTGGCTATTGCGTACATTTTTTCACGACTTAGTTCGGGATCGGTACTTAGACGAATACCATCTTTCCTTTGGCTATAGCCTCCGGCATAAAGAGCAATGCGTGCTCTTAAAGACTTTACAAAAGCTTTATTAACTCGTTCCACACTCGACGTTACAGTGGAACCATTAGGCCATGGAACTAAGTTCTCCGCTTCCAATAAGTCTGCCAATAGTTGCTTGTATATGATATCACGATCGGAGCGTGGTACATAAGTTGTCTCGGAAGTAACGGGCTCAAAACGTGCAGGAACATCCCCCCATGCTTTGACCAAGTCCAAATACACTACAGCACGTAGGGTTAAAGCCTCACCTAACAATTGCGCCAATTCGGAGTTGGTACTCACATTACCGTAAGTGCGTAAGCCGCGTATAGCCAAATTGGCTCTTTCAATACCTTCATAGAATTTAGCCCAAGCATTAGTGGCATCGTTCATCTGCGTATTTGTAGGGCTGGCTGCATATCCTGTTAATGAATACTTGGCATCGTCATTTGTTGTTGTCGACATGCCATTAATCCACTCAACGTCTGAATTAATGCCGTAGTACGGTAAAAAACGGCCACGATAAGAATTTGTTTCTCCAAAAGATACATGAATGCCCATCACGGCAGCTTCGGCTAGAGAAGGTGTCGAAAAGATCAGGGATTCGTCCAACGATGATTTGCTGGGTGCTTCCATGTCACATGATGTCAATAGACATAATGAGACGCTGACTAAGTATGTAAATTTCTTTATATTCATTTTCGTATAGTTTTAAAAGTTAAGGTTCACACCAACTACGAATTGGCGGCTTTTGGGGTAAGCAGAATAATCTACGCCCGGGGTTAAATTAGTATTACGTATTGTAGATACTTCCGGGTCATATCCCGAATAACTGGTCAAGCAGAAAAGATTATATCCGGTAACATAAAAGCGTAAGCTGGTTATCTTGAATTTTTGCAATAGCGATGACGGAATGGTGTAACCCAAAGTCAACGTGTTGAGTCGCAGGAAAGATCCGTCTTCTACTGCCCAGTCGGTAAATATCATTCGATCTGTTTTTGGAGACCACATTGTTGTATTGGCATTCATTGCGGCAAGTTGTGCGGGATCATTACAAATGGTTCCATCTGCATTTAAATTAGTCCAACGTTTTCCGTCTGCCATGATATCAATCATATTCCTGTATTGATATTTACCGGTTTGGGTAAATTCTATCTTGTTTGCGTTGTAGATATCGTTGCCGTAACTCCAGTTAAAGTTTGCTGAAAGATCGAAACCATATAATCTGCCGTTGATTGAGAAACCACCTGTATGCAAAGGATTGGCATCGCCAATGATTTCTTTCTCGTCAGAATTAACGATATTGTCATTACCTTTGATATCTTTTAGTTTCATTACTCCCGGACGTAGCGTACCAACTACCGGTGAAGAATCCGTGACTCCTTTTTTTAGTGTCCATGTTTTACCATCATAATTTTCGAAGTCGGATACTTCATATCTTCCGTCCGAACGATAGCCAATCATTTGTCCTACAGCTCCACCTACAGAAATCCAATAATCATATCCTATTTCGGAAGATGCCCAGCGTGACTCTGCTCCGAAGTCGTTCATAATCCCCAGTGACTTTATCTTATTTTTATTGAAACCTATATTGCCGCTAAAGCTCAGTTCGACATTTTTAGTATTGATAGCCGTCCAATTTAAAGTGGCTTCTATACCTTTATTCTCTGTTTTGCCCATGTTGCGGTATTGGTTGTCATAGCCCGTTCCCGAAACAGGAAATAGAATTAACAAATCTTTAGTGGTATTGATGTAGCCTTCAACCGATCCATTCAATCTTCCGCCAAGTAATGTAAAGTCTACACCGACATTACGAGTTACGGTTGTTTCCCACTTCAAATTAGGGTTGGCCATTGTTTTAGATGCTGCCCAGTAGTTGCTGAATCCGTTAACCCACGCTGTAGCTTTGGATTCGAATACTTGGGTAAGTTGTCCAGAGGGGATATTGTTATTTCCGGCTGTTCCATAACTAAAGCGTAACTTTAAATCGTCCAGCCAGTTCTTGGTCTTTTCCATAAACGGTTCGGAAGAGATACGCCATGCAACGGCTGCCGAAGGGAAGTAACCCCAACGGTTTTGGCTGTTGAATTTGGATGAAGCATCTGCGCGGAAAGTTGCGCTAAGTAGATACTTGCTTTGATAATCGTAGTTGGCACGTCCGAAGAGTGAAAGTAATTTATCATCCGGACTTAGATTCTTGTTAATGGAATAAGGAACACCCTGTGTAGACAAGGACCATGCATCGTTAGCGGTGAACCATACAGGAAAGCCATGCATCATATCAGTTAAAGTAGTTTGCTTAATGATGATGTACTCATGACCCGCCATCAAATTTAAATGGTGATTTTCTCCCAATAATTTCTTAAAGTCATAATTCACAGTATTGGTGCTACGGAACGTTTTCTGTGCCGTATTCACAAATTGAGCGGCCGGTTTACCTTGATTTTCTACAGCCGGTTCGTTTTTGATGAGATAAGTTGTCAATCCCCAAAAGCGTTGATCTGTAAAATGATAATCATCTAATCCAAGCTCGGCTCTTACTTTAAGATTGTTGATAACCTCCCAAGTTACACTACCTGCCATATTTAGCTGTTTTCTGTTTTGCTCACGTGCATTATCTGAAATGGAGACTAGCGGATCGTATAAGTTTCCTAAGTCGTCGTCTGAATTTCCACTATCGGTTGTAAGGTTGCGTAATGGTATCGGAGTATATATTACAGAATATTTCAGACGTTTGTCGGAATCGTAAGTACTCTTGGTGTCGTTTGCGCCACCACCATTGATATCTGTATTCGAATACCTTACAGAAAAATCCACAGCCAACTTCTTGGTTGGATTTGAGTTCAGTTTCAGGCTAAAGTTGTCTCTTTTGAAACTGGATTGTTCCATGATGGCTTTCTCGTTAACATGAGAATAGTTGAAAGCATAGCGGATCTTATCCGATCCTCCATTAATGCTCAAGCTCTGATTAAAAGTATGCCCTGTCCGTCCGAAGGTTAAGTCTTGCCAATCGTTACTCGGAACATTATTATACATATCTATATCACTGTAGTTACCATAGAAATCGGTGTATGAAGTCAAATCTGTGGAACTTTTCAGAGCAGCCAATTCATACTGCCATTTCACATAGTCTTTTGGTGACAGCACATCCATCTTCTTGGCAAGTGTCTTCCAACTGTAATACGAATTATAATTTACACTGAATTTACCTTGTTTTCCCGATTTAGTGGTGACTAAGATTACACCGTTTGCTCCACGTGAACCATAAATAGCAGTTGAGGATGCATCTTTTAAGACGTCAATGGATTCAATATCACTGGTTGCTATGTCCGAAATGGATGATACGGGGAAACCGTCAACTATAAAGAGGGGTTCGTTACTTTGAGTTATTGACCCGCCACCGCGTACGCGAATCTTCATTTCAGCATCCGGCGAACCTTCTGTTGTTGTGATTTGGACACCTGCCATTTTACCGGTGATGGCTTCTGTTGCTGAGGCTACAGGAACGGCTGCAATCTGGTCAGCGTTAACAGAAGATACCGACCCGGTTATGTCTTTACGCTTTACAGTGCCATAACCAATAACCACAACTTCTTCCAATGCCTGTGCATCTTCCTCTAAAATGACCTCAACCATTTTTTTCCCTTTTAGTGGTACTTCCTGAGTTTTCATACCCACATAAGAGACAATCAACGTAGCATCGGTCGGAATATTATTGATACTGAAATTGCCTTCAATATCGGTAATACTTCCATTACCGGCTTTCCCTTTTTGAACTACAGAAGCGCCGATAATAGCTTCTCCTGTCTTGTCTTTCACGGTGCCTTTTACGGTCACATTCTGCGCGGATACGCTAAGCGATGTAAATACTGCTAAAGATAGTAGCAGAGTAGCGCACATGTTTTTCAATTTATTAGACTTCCTTTGCATGATATTGATTTAAAAATGTGTTTTTCGATAGTGTGTTCGGACACACTGTGCGAATTCTTTGACACAAATGTATTGTTATGTGAAAATAAGCATGTGTAATATTTGTTTTTAAAGTGGTATTTTTTGTTTTTGTAGTAAAGATATATTATAGCAGGCTGTTTCTTAAACAAATGGAGTGAAATATATCGGTTCTTTTTTACTGTTCAAATAAGAACTTTCCTCAAATAAAACCTACACCTGATACTAGGATTTATTGAAGCTATGTTATAAATACCAGTTTATTGTTTGCTATTAGTAGCGTGAATGATAGTGAAAGAGGAATTTGTACGTTATGGAAGATGTAGATGTTGGGATGGCCTTTTCTTAGTTGTGCCAATAGCTTGGCACAACTTTGCCAACAGGGAGGCAAAACATTGCCAATAGCTTGGCAATGTCATGACTATAGCTTATATGAGAGATAGATGATATAGGTAATTATTATGAATAGGGAAGCTTTATATCCTAAATCAGTATTGCACGATTTTTAAGATGTCTTCGGGCTGATCGATAATATAATCAGGATTGAATGTTTCCAACTCCTTGCGGGAGCGGAATCCCCAACTAACTCCGCATGAGGTGACTTCTGCATTCAGGGTCGTTTGCATGTCTACTCCCGAGTCGCCGACATATAAAACATCCTTTCTGTCCACTTTTGTTGCTTTTAGAATATCATATACGATCGTTGGGTCGGGCTTGGGTTTGACACCTTCACGTTGTCCCAATATAGTTTCGAAATGAATTTCGGGAAAGTAGAATTTAATAAGTTTGGATGTTGCACTTTGGTATTTGTTCGAAGCTACCGCCATCTTAAAACCATCTCGGCTCAATTGCTCGAGAACAGCCTTTATTCCCTCGTAAGGGTGGCTTTTATCCGTATTATGTTCATCGTAGTAAGGCACAAACTTTTCACGTACTTTCAATATATTCGCTTCGTTCCTGTCGGTTTCCGGTAAGGCCCTTTCGAATAATTTGTTTATGCCGTTTCCAACCATCAATTTATAACCGGCTTCTTCGTGAGTAGGGTATCCCAACTGTGCCAATGCATAATTTGTACTTTGTGCCAAGTCGGCTATGGTGTTTATGAGTGTCCCGTCAAGATCGAATATAATTAGCTTTTTCATTCTGTTTCTTTTATATTTATTGCAAAGATATAAAATCAAAAAACCTCTTGCAAAGATACTTTATTGCAAGAGGTTTCTATTTTATTTTGTGAATATAGCTTTAGATAGTGAGGTGTGCTATTTCGTTATGCGAAACCAATCAATATCGGTCCATCCGGAATCGTTGATTGTAATTGCAGGGCGGGTACAGAACATGCCGACTTTCGCTCCGATCCATTGACCTTCTTTAGCTTGAAATGTTTTTCCTATGGATGTGAACTTCTCCCCATTCATGCTATAGCTGAAATCACATTTTGCCAACAGATCGTATCCTCCCTCACTGCCTTTAATGTTCTCTCCGTTGTTGTTGAATCGCACTCTTAGATAGACAGTATTGTCTTCTAATACTATCTGCTCGTTTACAGCTTCAGGCTTTCCTTTATTGGCACCCATGCAGGTTATTTGAGAGAGAGTTATGCCTTTTTCTGTATTTTCCAAAATCAATCCGGCATAATTCATTCCCATCACTGCCAAACCGGTACGTTCTCCGTAATATGAACGGCAAGGACGGAATGTTAGTTTCATGGTCGCTGTAAAATTGTTCGAAGGAGTTTTCTGCAACAATAGATTCGCTACATCCCATAGATTTTTGTACTCTTTCACCACGGGGTAAGAATATAAGCGAACAAAACCTTTATCACCCGCAAAATAAGCCCACTTCTCGTTGATATTTGCTTGCCACTGCCATTGAGGTGAAAGTGTGTATCCATCAAATTCATCACTTTCTTGCGGAGTGCATATCGGATAATTCTTACCCACATTTGGCTTTTTATAAACCATTACCGGTTCACCACACCCATCACCATCCTTATCCATGCCGATAACAGGCCAGTCGTTTATCCACTTCATCGGTTGCAAGTGTACAACGCGGCCATAAGCACCTATATCTTGAAAATGAAGGAACCAATCTTCTCCAGTCGGAGTATCCACCCATGCTCCTTGATGAGGTCCGTTGACCGGGCTTTTCCCTTGAGCTAATACTTTCTTCCACTCGTAAGGTCCATACACATTCTTAGAACGCTGAACGACTTGCCATCCCGTTGCAACTCCGCCGGCGGGATGAAAGATGTAATAATAGCCGTTTCGCTTGTAAAATTTGGGACCTTCGCTCGTTTCGTTTTTATTATGACCATCAAAGATAATGCGGGATTGAGTGATTGCTTTACTACCTTCGGCATTCAGTTCGCAGATGGCTAATACGCTCTTTAATCCGGCGCGGCTTCCTGCATATGCATGGACTAGATAGACCTTTCCATCTTCATCCCATAAGGGACAAGTGTCGATAATACCTTTTCCTTCCTTAACCATAACAGGCTCCATCCAAGGTCCTTCAGCTCTAGAAGCTTTAGTCATAAAGACCCCTTGATCAGGATCTCCCCAATAGATGTAGAAGAAATTATTATGATATCTTATACTCGGAGCCCATATTTTATTTCCATGTTCGGGTCGCTCAGGAGTTGTCACGGGGGGTAAGGCATAAGGTATGGCAGCTCCAATAATCGACCAATTTACTAAATCTTTCGAATGAAGTATCTGTAGTCCGGGCAGGCAGTTAAAACTGGAAGATGTCATATAAAAATCTTCTCCAACACGGCATGCATCCGGATCGGAATAATCGGCATAAAGTATAGGATTATGATATGTCCCGTTTCCTTTATCGGCTACCCAGACTTGAGAAACATAACTTTTCTGTTGGGCAAACAGGAATGTGCCTACCGATAGAAAGATGCAGAAAAATAATTTCGAAAGATTCATGATATTGCTTACTGATTGAGCGAACTCTTATTGATATAAAGAAGCTATTAAAGCTTAACCTTTACGGTAACAGGATGTTCCAAATCTTCTTTCCACTCACGAATGTACGCGAACCAAGCTTCCGGAGTCTTGTATCCGAATGTCTCTTTCATTGAAGTAAAAGTCAGATAATGCTTGAAATAAGATGATCCTTTTGCCCCGACGGTATACAGATAGTTCGCTTTGTCTTTAACTTCTGATTTCACATATTTCTGTGGAATATAGGTTGCAAGTCCTACTGTTTCTTTTGCATACTTGACCGTATCATTCACAGGCCAGTCTCTTCCCCAGCAGCCTATTAAGCCTTTATGATCCGAGTAAGAAACCGAACCTTTTATGTCCTGTACCCCGGTACAGAAAGTCTCATCTTTTAATGGTTCTTCAAAGATTGTCTCGGCTAGTACATCACGATGGCCTGCATATAAAGTGTAACGGTTGGTCATATTGAGATCGGAATTTTGATAATTCCACTCATTCGCTTCTATTTCACAGATTGTGCGGATAGGACCGTATGCAATGATACGTTCGGTCTGTGTTGCTATCGGTTCAATATGAGTCGCTTGCTTTCCATTCCATCCTTTCAATGCACCGACACCACAACTGTTGCCTACCATTAATACATCATCGCCAAAACCTTTTGCCAATTGTGCATCAGTCGGGTAGAACTGAGATTCTTTAATTTCGAAGCCTTTATTGAACTTACCATAAATGTCTACAGTCTGCTTTTTGTCGAAATAAAGTCTATATGCCACTAACTCCGATTCGAATGCCGGTCCGTGGTGGTGCATCTGGTTGTAGACATTACTTGTTCCGGGAATAGTAACAGAAGTAACCGGTACGTGTTTGCCTTTCTTATCACTGATCAGCATTTCGGCATATACGCGTGCTGGATACGTTTTATTACTTTTTACAGAAGAAAAAGTAACAGATAATGTCTTTTTGCTGTTGGCAGGCATATCGATGACAAAAGCCAACTCATCATACTTGCGATCTCCGTTCAAATCGTCCAATTGAGATGGGATCTCTTTATTTCCGTCCATTACAACAGCTGAATGAATTAGGAACGGAGATTGCAGTTCGCTTATTTTAATGACAATCGGTTCGTTGCTTTTTGGTTTTTCCCAGGTATTGGATATCTCTACGTTATAAGTCTTCTCTTTTGCTTGAGCTTTTAGTATTCCGGGAATACTAATTCCAAGAAGTAAGATAAATAGATAGTTCTTCATATTTCATTATTTTTTGATTGTGACAAAAATAGCAGAAATCTTTGGAATATTCTCTTATCTTTTTGACACAAATGCTATCGCATAGGCTCTTTTATCCCTTCAAATCAAAAAAAGTAACGTTGTAAGTTATGTTGTCTATAAATTTATTTTCAAGGGTTTGGCTGTGTCGTTGTTATAGACTTTCTTGTTTATCTTGACGTCTTTCACGCGATTAAGCTCCACAGATGTCCCTTTTGTCGATACCTGTATATTATCGATCGATACGTTTTCTACTTGGCTGAGAGCAATACCTTTGTTGGCGTTAGTTATATTCACATTGTTAATAAAGATGCCTTGAATGGGCATTTCCGGTAATCCGTTAAAAAACATTGCTCTTCCGACACTTGTACAGACAATATTGGAGATATGAATATTTCGGAATATTGGGGTTTTTTCCGTTACAGCTGGAATGGTAGCACGCATTCTGCCGGCCAAATCTTCTTCGCTTTCTTCGCCTGCACCTTTACCTCCATAGAATAGATCGAAGAGAAGTGCTTCGTGAGGAATATTAATCATGTTAATGTTATGAATGAAAATATTTTCGACTACACCACCTCGCCCACGGTTGCTTTTAAAACGGAGTCCAACATCGGTACCCATAAAGGTACAATCGGCAACATATATATTCTTGACCCCTCCGGACATTTCACTGCCGACAACAAATCCTCCATGTCCGTGCAGCACTGTATTGTTTTTGACAATCACGTTTTGGCAAGGCTCCCCTCGCTTACGCCCATCTTCATCTTTTCCCGATTTAAGACATATTGCATCATCTCCGGCATCAAAAATATTATTGGTGATTAAAGCATTCTTGCATGATTCCAAGTCGAGTGCATCTCCATTCTGTGAATACCATGGATTAAAGACTTTTACTTTATTGATTGTGATATCTTCGCAAGATAACGGATGTATGCACCAGCTTGGGGAATTCTTGAAAATAACTCCTTCTAATAGAACTTTCTTGCATTTTACCAGATTTAATAAAACAGGGCGTAACCATGGACGTATCTCATTCCATTGTTCGTCTGTTTCTATTCCTGTGGGGTTGTTAAAATCTTTGCAAGCCAAGGCCCCTTTTAAAGAACCTGCAGTCGGATACCAAATTTTACCGCCTTTATCAAGTACTCCACCTGATTTTACTAAATCACTCCATTGTATCTCCGTCATTTTCTCCTTTTTTACGGGTCTCCAGCTATCTCCTGAACCATCAAAAACTCCATCTCCGGTGATTGCTATATTTTCTTCATTCCATGCAGAAATTGGAGACTGACAACGTCTGGTTTCCATTCCTTCAAAAGATGTCTTTATAATGGGATAGGCATTGAAATCATTTGTAAACAGGACTAGAGCATTCTTTTCGGTGTAAAGATTAACATTACTCAATAATACAATTGGACCGGTCAACCAAATGCCTTCAGGAATGAGTACTCTACCGCCGCCTTTAGCATTCACCGATTTTATGGCATTATTTATTGCTTTTGTATTTAGTGTAGTTCCGTCCCCTTTTGCTCCAAAATCTTTGATATTGACAGAATAATCGCTGAAATGTGGTTGTTGGACGACAGGCATTTCAAATGGCAAATTGCTATATATATCCTCTTTTATTTGGTTTGTGCTTTGTGCATAAACGCTTGTTTCAACTTGTTGCAATGGGAAAATAAGAATTGCAGCTGTAATCAGCCTTTTTGCAAGTGTGTTCATTCGTCAAATTTTAGGGTATTATTATATGGTTATTATCTCTAGCGTCTTTCAATAGCCTTAACTTCAGACTTATTTTAATTATACTTTCACAAGCGACTCTCCCGAGCAACTTGTGAAAATAATAATTAATGATTCATGTTAACCTAATTCTAACTTTAAATAAATACTATGAAAAAACCTCTTAATTACCGTTTGCAAAAGTAAGCCCGTTCCACCGAATAGATGTGTATAATTTGTTGGTTTAAGTGCATTTTTTGTCGTAATTGCCCCTTTTTCTGCACACTTTCGGCTTTTTTATGCAGAAATATCTATCTTTGCAATTCAATTCTAGAATAAAATAAGTATGAGTTACAATTTATTAAAAGGAAAAAGAGGCATAATCTTTGGTGCTCTGAATGAGCAATCCATTGCCTGGAAGGTAGCAGAAAAGGCTGTTCAAGAGGGTGCTATGATCACCTTATCAAATACGCCGGTGGCAGTTCGTATGGGCGAAGTGTCAGCTTTGGCAGATAAACTGAATTGTGAAGTAATACCAGCCGATGCAACAAGTGTAGAAGATTTAGAGACAGTATTTAAACGCTCTATGGAGGTCTTAGGTGGCAAAATCGACTTTGTTCTTCACTCTATCGGTATGTCGCCAAACGTTCGTAAGAAACGTCCTTATGATGATTTAGACTATGGGATGTTAAGCCAAACATTTGATATATCCGCCGTTTCTTTCCATAAGATGATTCAAACAGCTAAAAAACTAGATGCTATTGCTGAATATGGTTCTATTCTTGCATTGAGTTATGTTGCGGCTCAGCGTACTTTCTTCGGTTATAACGATATGGCTGATGCTAAAGCATTGCTGGAGTCCATTGCCCGTAGTTTTGGTTACATTTATGGTCGTGAACATAATGTTCGCGTTAACACCATATCTCAGTCACCGACGATGACTACTGCCGGTTCTGGTGTTAAGGGAATGGATAAATTGTTCGATTTTGCAGATAGAATGTCACCATTAGGAAATGCTTCTGCCGATGATTGTGCTGACTATTGCATTGTGATGTTCTCTGATCTTACTCGCAAGGTTACTATGCAAAACTTGTTTCATGATGGAGGATTCTCTAGTATCGGTATGAGCTTGAGAGCCATGACTACCTATGAGAAAGGTATAGACGACGAATATAGAGACGGAAACGGAAAAATCATCTACGGATAATAATGGAAACAGCACTTTATCTATTACCTGTCACTTTGGGTGAAACTTCACTCGATACAGTACTACCTTCATATAACAAGGAAGTCATATTAAATATTCGGCATTTTATAGTGGAAGATGTACGCTCTGCCCGCCGTTTCTTGAAAAAAGTGGAAAAGGAAATAGATATTGATACGTTGACTTTTTATCCGCTGAACAAACATACTTCGTCGGAAGATATATCCGGATATCTGAAACCCTTGAAAGAGGGTAACTCCATGGGCGTGATTTCAGAAGCAGGCTGTCCAGCCGTAGCTGACCCGGGTGCCGACGTAGTGGCTATTGCTCAGCGTGAAAATATGAGAGTGGTCCCCTTGGTGGGGCCCTCTTCTATTATTTTATCTGTCATGGGGTCGGGCTTTAACGGACAAAGTTTTGCTTTCCATGGCTATCTTCCTATTGAACAAGGTGAGCGCACCAAAACTCTTAAAATGTTGGAACAGCGTGTTTATGCAGAACATCAGACTCAGTTATTTATTGAAACGCCTTATCGTAATAATAAGCTTGTAGAAGAAATATTGCATACTTGCCGTCCTCAGACAAAACTTTGTATCGCTGCTAATATAACATGTGAAGGGGAATTTATTAAAACAAAAACAATAAAGGCATGGCGTGGAAATGTGCCCGATTTATCTAAAATTCCTTGTATTTTTCTCTTGTATCAATAACCTCTCTTAAGTGCTCATATTCGTGCTCAAAACTTCTACAAAAGAAGTTTTTGCCCAGATTATGTTCTATTTGTTTTGGTGTCCAAAGTTTTCCGTTGCCGACTTTTTTACCAAGTAAGACGCTATCATCATTAAGTTCAAGGAGGAATAGATAGATTAAACGGTTTGTTTCTTCATTCTCAAAATGATACATGATGTTGAACTTGACATCTTTTATGCATGAGATCGGTAATGTTTTCTTTATTAAGCGATTCACACCCTTTTCCAAGCTTTCTCCATAAAGTAAGTAGCATTCCATCGGAATATCAGTTTTCCCGGTCTCTACAATACAATATTGTGAACGGGGTTGGAGATAAAGCATGCTTTTATAGGATATGGCAATACGTATGATGGGATGAATATATATACCTTTCCCTTTTGGCACATCCGAAGCTAATCTTCTTCCCAGGACATCACCCTTTATGTTGACAACAGGCACAAATGCACTATGTTCCATAGCCTTATTGAAAAAGCGGATGCCACATTGATTGAAGAGAATACTTACGAGGAAGACAGTCGGAGGGCAGAAACGGAATAGTATATTTTCGGTTAGTTCGCTTAAAGGACGGAAGAACATAAGAGCTATTGTTATAGCTATGAAATGAATAATTGCAATGATAAGCACAACTTTTATGGATACAATTGCTGATATAGCTCCTGGAGAAAGCTCTTCCATGCAGCACTTCGGTTGGTGTTCTTGCTCTCCTATGACATTTTTTTTCCTTAAGTAGAAGATACTTGTCGGTATAATAGCACAAACTTCAAGTGTTATGGGAAAGTATGAATTGGGGCAACAACTTCCAAAAATGAGAGTTGCAAGTGTCATGATAATCAACATGATGGTGGTGGTGTAAAGGATGAAATGCGGTATATATTTTCCTTTACTAAGAAAAGTATAGACACTATATAAAATGCCTACACCTGTTCCGATGTATATAGAGATATCTTTTGTTATGATTTCGTACAACAAAATGGATACGATAACCGGGATAAATCCCAAAGACATGTTGAATTTTGAGGAAAGAACTCCTTTATGGCCCATGTACGTATTACTCAGTCGTTTTACTTATAACAAATCTGATTATGGTTGGTTCTATTGGGTATCCTTTTTATGAAAACGGATATGTTTTTCGGCACGATAGGAAGAACGAACTAATGGTCCGCTTTCCACTTCTGCAAAACCTTTGGAGAGCCCTAATTCCTTATAGTGCACGAATTGGTCGGGGGTAATGTATTCTTTCACCGGGTAGTGCTTATGAGTGGGTTGAAGATATTGACCTATCGTCAGGATTGAACATCCTGACTTAGCTAAGTCTTCCATCAATTCTTCTACTTCCGATGGCGTCTCTCCCAGGCCGACCATTATGCCCGACTTCGCAGTAGATCCGCTTTCCGCTATTTGTTTCAGCACTTTAAGGCTTGTATCATAGCGGGCTGCACTACGCACTAAGGGCGTAATGCGCCTAACAGTTTCCATGTTGTGAGAAATAATTTCCGGTTTTGCACTAATGATCATGGCTATAAGCTCCTCTCTTCCTTGAAAGTCAGGAATCAGTACTTCTACTGTTGTCTCCGGATTGATTCGCTTAATTTCATTAATTGTTTTGACCCAATGCTCTGCTCCCAAATCTTGAAGATCATCGCGGTCTACTGATGTAATAACAGCATGCGATAGTTTCATTAAGGCTATGGATTCTGCCACATGAGTGGGTTCGTTCGGGTCAAGAATGTGAGGCCTACCGGTCAGTGTGTTGCAGAACTTGCACGATCGGGTGCATATCTCGCCCCCAATCATAAAGGTTGCGGTACCTCTTCCCCAACATTCACTCATGTTGGGACAACGACCGCTACTGCATATAGTGTGTAAATTGTGAGATTCAACAATTCGCTTGGTATCCGAATAACGTTCGTTTGCCCCAATTCTAATCTTAAGCCATTCCGGTTTACGTACTCTATCCATTGTATATATTAATTAATGTGGAAAGAATAAAAAGCTTCTTTAATAAGCGATTAAAACTAAATTTCTTTGATCTTATTTTTTTAGATTTCTATCAAAAAAATCAGTTAGTTTGGTGTAAAGATGATAACGCGTATTGCCTCCAAATATGCTATGGTTGCGGTTAGTATAGACTTGCATGTCGAATTGTTTATCTAACTGAACGAGATGCTCTGCATATTCGGCTGTATTTTGAAAATGTACATTATCATCGGCCATACCATGTACTATTAATAAGTTTCCATGTAATTTCTCGGCACGAGTAAAATTTGATGATGCTTTATACCCGTCGGCATTCTCCTGTGGGGTACGCATATAGCGCTCACCATATATTGTATCATAATAATTCCAATCTGTAACGGGAGCTACAGCAACCCCGGCTTTAAATACAGGAGTTCCTTCGCTCATACTCATAAGGGTCATATAACCTCCGAAGCTCCATCCCCAAATTCCTATATTGTTTTTATCAACATAAGGTAGAGTTCCTAAATATTGGGCTGTAGAGACTTGATCTTGAGCCTCTTTTACTCCAAGCTTCATATAAGTACATTTTTCAAAAGCTGCGCCTCTACCTCCTGTACCACGTCCGTCGACACATACTACAACATATCCACGACTGGCCATATAAGTTTCCCAACTAATTCCCCATGAATCGAGGACTTGTTGTGAACCTGGTCCGCTATATTGGTACATTAATACGGGATATTTCTTTGTAGAAGAGAAACCACTTGGTTTCATCATCCAACCATTGAGCGTGGTACCATCTGCGGTCTGGAAAGTGAAGAACTCTTTTTGTGGAATATCGTATTGAGAAAGTTTTTGTTTTAGCTTTTCATTGGTAACCAATGTTGTGAGAACTTTTCCGGTATTATCATTTAATGTGATTATAAGCGGAGTTTGCAAGTTAGTATAACGGTTCATGAAATATTTCATATCCGTGCTAAATTGCACATTATTGGTACCTGTCTGCGAAGAAAGCTTTATTTTCTTCCCCTTTCTGTCTATTTTATAAATAGCCTGTTGCAATGGACTTCCTTCGTTGCTCGTATAATAAAAAGCATTCTCGGCACCATCCCATCCTAGAAACTCTTTGACTTCATAATTACCCGAAGTTACCTGTCTAACCAAATTACCTCCCATAGTATACCAATACAAATGGTTGAAGCCGCTCTTTTCACTTAAGAAGCTAAAGTTTTCGGGGTAGAATTTGATATTGTCGAATGTATTTTCACTAATATATGTATCACTCTCATCACGGATAGCCAATTTACAAACAGTAGATCGAGGGTCCGCAAAATAAAGGTCTAAACGATTTTGCTGACGGTTTAAGGTTACGATGGCTAGTTTGTTCGCATCTTGTGTCGGTATGATGCGGGGAATGTATCCACCGGTTTCCAACGGTAGCTTTACCTGACGAGTTACTTTTGACTTGATATCGAAGGTTAGTACGGATACTTTTGAATTGCTTTCTCCCGTTTTAGGATATTTATACACGTAACTTCCCGGATATTTTTCATAATCTTTCGTGTGAGGAGCTTCTCCAGCAAAGAGAGGAAAAGAGTAAGTCGGTACTTCTGTCTCGTCAAAACGAATAAAAGCAATCATTTTACTATCTGCAGTAAACTCAAATGCTCGGTTAAAGCTGAATTCTTCTTCATACACCCAATCAGGTATTCCGTTAATAATTGTGTTCTCTTTACCATCTTCAGTGACTTGGCTTTCGCTATTCCCAAATAATAATTTGACAAGAAATATATTGTTATTTCTAACAAATGCGATCAGATTTCCATCCGGTGAAAAGATAGGGACCTGCTGCGGCCCTTTATCAGATAACTTTTCGATAACATTATTAATTTTGCCTTCCAAATTACGCTTTAGGCTATATATATAGTGCACAGCCGTGTAGGAATGACGATAAATGGGTTTGGTTTCTGTAGCAATTAATATCTTAGTACCGTCAGGAGAAAAGCTGTAACTGTCAAACTTCTTGAAAGGACATTCCCGTGCAGTAGCAGCATCAAATAATACTTCCACTTGTTTCCCTGTTTTAAACGAATACTTGATAATTTGCGTACCTCCCGCATTCATTTGCGAGTAGTGCTCTCCGTCCCCGGGTATCGGTATAACTCCGTAAATATTTTCCGGCCTAAATTTATTATATGTAATATCTTTTAAGTCAAGTGCTTGCCTACTTTGTGCAAAGCTTATTAATGTGAACAAACAGAGAAATACAATAATATTGATTCGTTTCATAATCCAATCTTAATTTTTTGTGCAGCAAATATAGCCAATTGCCTTAAAGGAAGCAATGAAAGCTTTCTTTTTCTAACAAAAGGGATTTGTCCGATTTTGCTTACGGCAAGTTTGACTGAAACCATTTGCACTAAAATAAACCCATTGAGTTAGATTAATGTTCAGGAAGTTTCTCATTTTGTTCTTCCGAACAATCTTGTTCTTATGATTTGATATGCTTATATTTGCATGCATTAAATACCGCCAACTATAAAGTATGCCTTTATTATATAATGAATTCTCGTCCTTTTTGAAAGAAAATTTTCCGTATAGAGTACAGAAGATATCACTTAATGCCGGCTTCACCTGCCCTAACAGAGATGGACAAAAAGGGCATGGGGGGTGTACGTATTGTAATAATCAGACTTTCAACCCGGACTACTGTCGGACAGACAAGAGCATTACCCAGCAATTGGAAGAAGGGAAAAACTTCTTTTCGCGTAAATATCCCGACATGAAATACCTCGCCTATTTTCAGGCATACACCAATACTTATGATGAGTTGAATATACTGAAACAGAAGTATGAAGAAGCTCTTTCCGTTAAAGATGTAGTAGGGCTTGTTATCGGGACACGTCCGGATTGTATGCCTGATGAATTACTCCATTATTTTGAGGAACTTCATAAAACAACATTTTTGTTAGTTGAGTATGGAATTGAAACGACTAATGATGATACTTTATTAAGAATTAATCGCGGACATTCTTATAAGGATACTATTGATGCCGTTCAGCGCACTGCCGCATTAGGAATACCAGTTGGTGGACATGTCATTTTGGGCTTGCCAGGTGAAACACATGTGAATTTGATACATCAGGCCGGAATATTATCCCGTCTCCCGTTGACAACGTTAAAAATGCACCAATTGCAACTTATAAGGGGAACCCGTATGGCTCGTGAATATCTACATCATCCTGAAGATTTCCACTTTTTTGAACTGGAAGATTATGTAAGTTTAATCATAGAATATATTGAGCACTTGCGCCCCGATATTGTATTGGAACGATTCGTTTCGCAGTCTCCTAAAGAGTGGTTGATTGCTCCCGATTGGGGATTAAAGAACTATGAATTCAATCATTTAGTCCAAAAAAGAATGTTGGAATCGGGTGCTTATCAAGGAAAGAAATATGAAGTTTGAGAAAAAAGGTTTATTTTTGCACCTGTTTCTTATTCATACTAAATACAAATAACAAAAATATGAACCGTAAAAGTGTTGTGAAAGGGAAAATACACTACGTAGGCGTCAACGACCGGGTCAAACCTTTGTTCGAAGGGTTATGGCCGTTACCTTATGGAGTTTCCTATAATTCTTATTTGATTGATGATGAAACCATTGCGTTGGTAGATACGGTAGATATCTGCTATTTTGAAATTTTTCTTCGTAAAATCAAAAATATAATTGGCGAACGCCCTATTCAGTACTTAATCATAAATCATATGGAGCCGGATCATTCCGGTTCTATCCGTCTTATTAAGCAGCATTATCCCAATATTGTCATTGTAGGAAATAAACAAACTTTCGGTATGATTGAAGGTTTCTATGGTGTAACCGGTGAACAATATCTCGTTAAAGATGGAGATTATTTGGCTTTAGGACATCATAAATTACGTTTTTATTTAACTCCTATGGTTCATTGGCCCGAAACTATGATGACGTTTGATGAGACTGAGGGTGTTTTGTTTTCGGGTGATGGCTTTGGTAGTTTTGGTACATTGGATGGAGGATTTGTAGACTCATGTATCAATACGGAGCGCCATTGGGATGAGATGATACGTTATTACTCCAATATTGTAGGTAAATATGGCTCTGCTGTTCAAAAGGCTCTCCAGAAATTAAATGATTTGGATGTGAAGATGATCTGCTCTACTCATGGTCCGGTATGGACAGGTGAGCATCTACAAAAGGTGATGCATATGACTGATCGCTTGAGTAGATATGATGCTGATGAGGGAGTGGTAATAGTTTACGGAACAATGTACGGCAATACCGAGCAAATGGCAGAAGCAATTGCAGAAGAACTTTGTGCCCAGGGTATTAAGCATATTGTAATGCACAATGTAAACAAGAGTCATTCTTCTTATATTATATCGGATATCTTTAGGTATCGTGGACTCATTATCGGTGCACCTACATATAGCAATCAGATCTATCCTGAGGTGGAATCTTTATTGTCCAAGATATTGGTACGTGATATAAAAGATCGCTATCTCGGTTATTTCGGCTCATTCTGTTGGGCCGGTGCCGCTGTAAAACGTATGACGGAGTTTGCAGAGAAAAGTAGATTTGAGGTAGTTGGTGATCCTGTTGAAATGAAACAAGCGATGAAAGAGATCACTTATACCCAATGTGAAAACTTGGGGCGTGCTATGGCTAATCGCTTAAAGAAAGATCGTGGATAGTAATTATAATATTCCCCCTAATTTATTTATTAACACATAAAAACAATCACCATGAGATTAATTATCCAACCGGATTATCAATCCGTATCCAAGTGGGCTGCGCATTATGTCGCTGCTAAAATCAAGGCTGCCAATCCGACACCTGAGAAACCTTTCGTTTTGGGCTGTCCTACCGGCTCTTCACCGTTGGGTATGTACAGAACATTGATTGACCTAAATAAGAAAGGTCTTGTTTCATTTAGTAATGTGGTAACTTTTAATATGGATGAATATGTCGGTTTACCTGAGGGTCATTCTGAAAGTTATTATTCATTCATGTGGAACAACTTTTTCAGTCATATTGATATTAAACCTGAAAATACCAATATCCTGAATGGTAATGCGCTTGATCTTGATGCGGAGTGTACCCGTTATGAAGATAAGATTAAATCTTATGGTGGAATAGATTTATTCATGGGTGGAATTGGACCTGATGGACACATCGCTTTTAACGAGCCTGGGTCTTCATTATCCTCACGCACACGCCAAAAAACACTGACGACTGATACGATTATTGCTAACTCCCGCTTTTTCGACGGTGATGTCAATAAAGTACCAAAGACGGCTCTTACTGTGGGAGTCGGGACGGTGCTTTCTGCCAAAGAAGTTTTGATCATCGTGAATGGTCATAATAAAGCCCGTGCTCTTTATCATGCGGTAGAGGGTGGTATTACACAAATTTGGACTATTAGTGCTTTGCAGATGCATGAGAAGGGTATTATTGTTTGTGATGATGCTGCGACCGATGAACTTAAGGTAGGCACATATCGCTATTTTAAGGATATTGAAGCTGATCATCTTGATCCCGATTCCTTGCTGAAATAAGATTTCTTTTTAGATTTTATAATCCCTTTATTCGTCTTTCAGAGTTTTACGCTCGAGATGATAATTATGATTATATGATGTAAAAGTAAAGAATACAATAAACTAAAGCCATATATGGAACTTAAAAATTCTATGTATGGCTTTTGTTTTTATTAAATTGTAATGAATCTCTCTGTTTTTGTGTATTTAATGAAAACCCCATGAAATAAATCTCATTTAGATATTAGCTCTTCCATAATATTCTTTTGAATGCAGCTTCTATTTTGTCCCTAGAAACTTGTTTTTTTCGACAAAGAAGTTTATTTTTAGGCAATAAAACAAAAAACATATCTCTTTGAATATGTAAAAGTACCATTGGAGTACCTTGTTTCTGAATAAAAAACGAATGAAAAGACTGCTATTCTTTTATTATATATTTCTTGGGTTGAGCGTTCTTTCTTGCACAACGCGTGATGATAACCGGATTTTGCTGGATAGAGTCGAGGAATGTATGACAAATCACCCTGACAGTGCTTTGGCTCTACTTAAAACATTAAAACATCCAGAGAAACTTCGTGGAATGGTGGCGGCAGATTATGCTTTATTGATGACGCAAGCAAGGGATCGAAATTATTTGGATAGTTTGCAATCTGATTCCCTTATCGCTATAGCTGTTGAATATTATAAGGGTGTTGCCAATAAAGTTAAAGCAGGCAAAGCTCTATTTTATGCCGGTAAGCTTAATTCATTAGATCATAAATATCCCGATGCTATGAGGGCTTATCTTGAAGCAGATAAATTACTTGAAGGAACTGATGCATATAAATTGCGAGGAATGCTGCAGGAGTACATGTCTTATGTCAGTTTTGATCAAGGCGTATATGCTGATGCTGCTAATCATTGCCGCAGCGCAATAAACTTATATGAAATGTCGGAGGAGTCAACGCCGATGTCCTATGTTTATCGTGATTTGGCGAATGTCTATTTAGTGGAATCAAAGAATGATAGTGTGCGATATTGCTTGGAAAGAGGGTTATCTCTATTGAAAGATACTACAGATTATGTGCGGTCGTCACTTCTGTCATTACAAGCTACTTTGGCTAAACGAGAAAAAAGATATAATGAAGCAGTTGGCTATCTTTTAGCTGCAATTGACGCTGGAAAAACGTTTAATGATCATTATCGCTATTTTTTGGATTTAGGTTCGCTTTATATGGATATGGGAGAATTTAAAAAAGCAGAATCCTGTTATAATTCTACGTTTTTGATGAAGGACAATTACCTTTCCGCCGGAGCATATTTCTATCTTTATCAATTGGAAAGTGAAGTGGGTTTTTGAGGGGAAAACAAAGCACTAACAAAACACTAATAAAGCAAGTAACATGCTGATAATCAACACTACTTGATTTTCGGCTTGTTTCTTATTTTATCTTAAAGAATTTGGCGTTTTACCTTTTTGGGCGTAATTTTGTCACCAGTTTGTCACCAGACCCGGTTATCGGTGACAAAACAGGCCAATTTTTGTCACCGGTGACAAAACAGGCCATTTTAGATTATAAACTATTAAAAGTTTGCAACCATGAGTAGTGACAAAAACGTGCAAAAAAAAGAACCGGTGAAAATCCGTGAGAAGAAATTGGCCAATGGAAATGTCCATCTCTTCCTAGACATTTATTACAATGGAAAGCGTACACGCGAGTTCTTGAAGCTGTACCTTATTCCAGAGAAAACTCCTGCCGACAAGGAACAAAACCGACAGACATATAATTTGGCTGTTTCGATTCGTTCAAAGAGACAGTTGGAGCTTTCTAGAACTGAATACGACTTACCAAAGCCCTATGCAGAAGAAACCCCATTCCTATCATTCTATCGAAGCATGTGTGAAGAAAGACACAAGACTCCCGATTCAGATGGTAATTGGGGAAACTGGCATAGCTGTCTAAAATACCTTGAAATCTATGCTGATGAGAAAACAACATTCAAAGACATAAACAAAGAATGGGTTCTTGGATTCAAAGATTTCCTAAATACAGTAGAAAAGGATAGTCATAAAGTAACGCATAAAAAGGATAAGAGTGTATTTCAAGGTCTTTCGCAAAATTCAAAGCTCTCCTATTTCAATAAGCTAAGATGCTGTATTAACAAAGCCTTTGAAGATGGAATTATTCAATTTAACCCAATGCGAGGCGTTGAAGGCTTCAAGCAAGAGGAAGTTGAACGTGTTTACTTGACAGTTGAAGAAATAAAAAATCTGACTGCCACTCCTTGTATGTATCCATGGCTTAAAAGAGCATTCCTATTCTCCTGCCTTACAGGTCTACGTAAAAGTGATATTGAAAAGCTACTGTGGTCAGAGGTTCAAGACTTCGATGGCTTCACTCGTATCGTATTCCGTCAGAAAAAGACAAAGGCTCAAGAGTACCTTGATATAAATGAACAAGCTGTTCAATATATGGGCGAACGAGGAAAACCAACCGACAGAGTGTTCAGTTCATTCAAATATAGTGCTTGGACTATTCTTGAATTGAAGAAGTGGGCATTCACTGCCGGGATTACAAAGAATATCACCTTCCATACAGGTCGTCATACATTCGCAACCATGATGTTGTCGCTTGGTGCAGATATCTACACTGTATCAAAACTTCTTGGTCATAAAGAGTTGGCCACTACTCAAATCTACGCCAAAGTGCTTGATAAGAGAAAACAAGATGCCGTATCACTCATTCCAAATTTAGGAGAAAAATAGTATGATACAGCACCGTGGACAAGCTGCTATATTACTAGCACGCATGAACAGAAGTTCAAAACAATTAAGATATTACGGTAATACGCAGATGGACTTGGTTCCATCTGCTATTGCAGAACTTATGCCTGATATGCTCAAATGGGCTAACGATGTTTATGAATACTGGCTTTCACATTCTGAGCCAATATTAGGGGCAGAAATTGAGAAGGTTGATGACCTGGATTTTCTTCAAAACTACCTTAATGAACAATCTGAAAAGCTAACCTCAAAGCATCAAATACTCCTTCATGAATACACTTCGCTTATGGGTGATATGAAAGACAGAGCTGATAGAGTTTTGAAACAGTCTATCGGTGGAAACCTTAATATTACAATGGGACTGAATGAGCTTGGTGCAGAAAAAGAAATGATCAACGCACAAGAAGCCGGCTACCTAGATTACAAATTCCAACCCATAGAAGGCATGTCGAGAGCCCAATTAAAGACATTGGCTTTTGCCATTGGAACTAGGATTAATATACCTCTTCGACGTAGATGGGTACTTTTTGAGGAACAATGGAATATAAAAATGCTGAATACCACTCAGATTCCAAACCCAAAGCTTGAGTCAATACAAGAAATGCTAGATTTTTATAGCGATGTAAACTTCACAGATTTATTTTGCCCATCCGAGGACATAAAATTTAAAACTCCGTTTAGTTCACGACGAATAAAAACAATGTTTTCGTCACTGATTAAAAAAGGATATGTAGACCCTGATACAACAGAACAACAGATGCTAGCTATATTTGGCAAAGAAGAATTCGACCAACCTATTAATTGGCTAAAAGATCTTCGCCAACTAGCATACTTTGTAGATACAGCTATCGCTCCTACCAACAAAGACTATTGGGCAGCTACATCATGCTGCTTTGTCGTAAAAGGTGAAACGCCGAACAGAGGAAGTCTTAAATCCGCACTTGGCGCAGTAAAAGAAAAAAGAATATACGAAACGTATGCTCCTGAAATATTGAGTATTGCACAACACTTCAATAGACCAATGAGACAAAAATAGAATCTATCAAAACGATAGAATATATTAATTTTAAATTATTAACGTCATGAGAAAAAATCATTTCTCTATCTCTCTTTTTGCAAAGAGATTTGAAGGACCATCTTACGCATAAGATGGAACCTTATTGTGGGAAGGCAGGATTAAATAAGCTTTGCCACAAGGCAAGGGTCATCTACTTGGCCGAAGTAGTAAATCTGAAAAAGAATTACGTCAGGTTTGCTAAAGATTTCATTAACGTCCATTTCCATCATGATGCGGACGATGCACACAGTAAAAATCTTCATAATCTCAATATTGGGATGATTGAAGATTTACTGCTTAATAACCGAGCTCTAACAGAGTATTTCTTCAATCAGACAGACTTCAGTGATAAAAGCATTGAACAGATGATTGACATGATGAATGGTATGATGGCAATGCCACCATCCGTTCTATTGGCAGATAGCCATCTTGAAAACGGGTTCATTCTAGACCCACAAACCCCAATCCCGCCAGTTCTCAATTTTGAATGTCTATTCGACAACTACAAATTGGAGCTTATAGCCAGAATTGCAAACGAGGTTCATATCTTCACCGACATTGTTACGCCACATGATATGAAAGATCTGTTTAATTGCATTCCACGCAAACCCCAAATTCTAATGGCCAGAGATATCAAACGCATGGCCTTCTTCTTTCACACCTTGCATCATTTCAAACATATCACCTACTCATGGCAGAAAGTCATTTCTGAACATGAGTTGATAGCCAGTCATAAAACCAAAGAGCCATTGAAACAAGGAAACATGTCAATGGGCGTATACGAATGCAGTTATCAAGAGCTAGAATCCATCGAAGCCAAGATTCTTGCATTGGTGGAACAAATACCAAGAATAAGAAAAAATAATAGGTAATCCAACAATTATAACGGAGCCACCTGAGAATGCACTTGAGAATACACTTGAGATGAATCTGAGCATGGTGCCAGAAGGATAAGCTCCCTGTAATTTTGCCTCCCGTTAGCGGACAACTACCGCCGACGAGAGGCATTTTTATTGCCATAAACTATTAAAATTTATCATAATGAACAAAGACATTAGTACAGAAGCAATTCCAGAAAAATCGCACTTCAACAACAGCATTGAAGATGCATTACAGAAAAGAGTTGAGAAGATTGAGATGACTCTATTTGAGGTCACAGCAATTCTTTCAGAGTTTGGTTCTATCAAGAAATTATTCAGAAAGATGGATAGTCTAGAGCGTAGACTAGGTCAAGGCAAAAAAGTGATGACTATGAAAGAAGCATCAGAGTTTACAGGCTTCTCAATGGCACAATTGTATGTACTCACACGTACCAGAGCCATTCCACACAGCAAGCCCAATGGCAAAACCATCTTCTTCGACAAGAGCGAGCTTAATGATTGGTTGCTAAAGAACAAAATCGAGACTGTAATTGAGTTTATTGACGAGAAATGCTATTCGAAGAATGAGGGATTTTGATTTTTTCAGCACTATTGAACGATTAGAGGAACTGAAGGATATAGTAGCAAAGCTCGACGACTTAGAGCTACTCTACCAAAAGGTTCACTCCATGGAAATATTCCTTAATCGATTCAAAAAACTTGGTGATCTTATTATGCATCTTCAGAAGATAGAAAAGTCTACTTACATGCTAAAAGAATTTCTGCACATGGACGAAGCAGCCCAATATCTTGGCATTACAAAAGGCTGTTTGTATAAGATGACTGCAAGTAATCGTATCACCTGCTACAAACCCGGGGGTAAGCAAATTTTTATCCATCGCGACGATTTAAATAATTGGATTAAGTCAAACCGTATTATTTCTGATGAAGAAATGCGAAGAAAACAGCTAGAGTATGAAATCTTCAAAGGAGAATTGTCTGAACAAAAACGAAAGAAAGGAGCAAATAAATAAATATGGACGCATTTAGCTTTTCAATGTCAGGAGCCATGGACTTATCAGTTTTTCGAAAGATGCTGAGATTCATTCAGCTCAAGATAACTGATAAATATGAAGTTCCACCTGAGATTATCAGAATAAAGGATACCACTATTGCTACACTCGGAAACATCAGTGCCTCAGTTGGAAAACCCAAAAGCAAAAAGACATTCAACGTTTCTGCTATTGTTGCATCTGCCCTAAGTGGTAAGGAAGTGCTTTACTACAAAGCGAACCTTCCAGTTGGCAAAGAAAAAATTCTATATGTCGATACAGAACAAAGTAAATGCCATTGTCATAAGGTTATGGCTCGTATTCTGAGACTTGCAGGATTACCTCTCGACAAAGAACCGGAGAACTTAAAGTTTCTTATGCTAAGAGAGTACACTCCTGATCAACGTAGACAGATTGTGTCTTGTGCCATTGAAGAAGACAAGCGTATTAGTTTGGTAATTATTGATGGTATTCGTGATTTGCTTCGAGACATCAACAGTCCGGGAGAATCACAGGATGTTATGGGAGACCTAATGCGTTGGACTAGTCATTACAATGTTCATGTTCATACCGTGCTTCATCTTAATAAAGGCGACGATAACACTCGTGGTCATATTGGTACTGAGCTGAATAATAAGGCTGAAACCGTATTGCAGATTACCAAGAGCCAAAATGACAACAACATCAGTGAAGTAAAAGCGATGCACATTAGAGACAAAGAGTTTGAACCATTTGCCTTCTGCATTAATAGCGAAGTGTTGCCAGAGATTGTAAGTGAATACTCCATCAACATAGAGCGAAAACTGACAGTCGATACTATTCCTGAGGAACTGCATCGTCAAGCTCTTGAAGAAGTCTTTTCAAATGGAGACATTGCCAAGTATGAAGAGCTGATAAACATGCTTCAAAGGTCTTATTCAAAAGTCAACTACAAGCGTGGCAAAAATAAAATCAATGACTTACTGAAATACCTCTCAGGAAGAAATATCATTGAGAAAACAGCCGTCGGATACCATTACAATCCTGATTTTGACTCATTGCAAACGGAAGAATAAACGACTTTACTTTAGTTTGTGTGTATATAATATAAGAGTAAATTGAATTTTAATTATGAATATAGTTCAAGCAAAACAGATACAGCTAGAAGATTTCCTGGCTAAATTAGACTACCAGCCGACTAAAAAGGACAAGAATAGTCTTTGGTACTATTCACCATTCCGCAAGGAAAGTACGCCATCGTTTAATGTCAACATACACAAACGTGTATGGTATGACCATGGTTTGGGTAAAGGTGGCAATATTATTGACCTCGCCATGGAGTTATACCAGTCTGATGACATTCACTATCTGCTAAAACAGATTGAGAAGTATGCGCCAGCTATACCCTCTCAGCGTTATCAAGTAGAATCATATCGTACAGACAGTCAACCCACATTCAACTGCGTAGAAGTTTTTCCATTAACAACTCCACAACTATTGTCTTATCTCACATCTCGGGGCATAGACTATAAGATTGCTATGGAACAATGCAAAGAAATCCATTACCGATACAATATGAATCAATACTATGCAGTGGCCTTTGAGAATATCCAGGGAGGATATGAAATTCGCAATCCCTATTTCAAAGGTTGCATATCTCCGAAATCCATTTCAGTCAGAATGGCTCACGAAGAAGCACTATGCGACAACTGTTGTGTTTTTGAAGGATTCGTTGACTACCTGTCCTATCTAACTCTCAAAAAGCAGATAACAGACTTCACGATGAACGAGAAAGAAACGGACTACATCATTCTCAACTCTGTATCGCAGATAAACAAGGCGCTTCCAATGCTTGAAAAGTACAAGCAGATAAACTGTTATCTAGACAATGACCAGTCAGGTATTGCAGCTACAGACTTAATCGCAGGCAGTTTTGCAGACCGGCAGGTAAACAATGTTTCACTCAGATACAATGATTATAATGATCTGAACGACTTTTTAATGAGAAAGCGCAAGGGATGATAAATTTATAGGGCTCTCGTTAAATGTGGTATAGAGCATTGCCGAATTAATACCGATATAATAAGTTTAGAGAACCAGCGTAATAAATGCGTTGGTTTTCTAAGTTTAATGCTTAGTTTATATAAATGGGGTTGTTATATAAGAAAATGGGATACTTTATAAACAAAAAGTATATCTACAAGCAACAAAATAAACTTTTATTCTTATACTCCAAATAAAAACAGTATCTTTGCAGTTGAATTATATATCAAATATATAAACTATGAGTATAACTACAGGAACTAAAATAAACCAATTACTGGCGACCGTTGACCATTCAGGCTTACTTTTCTCTGGATGGTTGAAGTCACAGGGATATTCCGAACAGTTACAAAAGCGCTATCGGGATTCTAAATGGCTAACATCCTTGACAAGAGGCGTTATGTATAGGACCGGAAGCAGACTGTCGGCTTTTGCAGCGTTAGCTTCCTGCAATGTTCAAACAGGTACGAATCTGCGTATCGCAGCCCATTCTGCACTAGAGTTTGCAGGTTTCAATCATTATGTACCAATGGGCAAGCCTGTGTTGACTGTTGCATTGGCAGACCTCTGTAAACGTCCGGCATGGATGATAGATGACAAGTTTGATATGACATTCAGGACTTTTAATACAGATACTTTCAGCTCCATAGAAGTTAGTACAAAAAACACGGATAGTGGTAAACTGATAATATCATCTCCAGAATTAGCATTCTTGGAGTGTCTGCTATTGGCACCGAAATATTACGATTATGTAGATTTGTATTATATAATGGAACAATTAACAACGCTAAGAAGCGACATTGTTCAGCATCTTTTGGAGACCACCAATAATTATCGAGTAAAACGACTTTTTTTATATATGGCAGAAAAAGCAGGGCACTATTGGTTCGAAGAGATTTGTCTTGATAAGTTAGACTTAGGTTCTTCCAAGCTGCAACTGTCTTCAGACGGTACATATATATCAAAGTATAAAATAACAATACCCAAATCATTAAGTGATTATGAAGGATAAATACAAGAAGCAAGTGGCATTACTGATTAGGATCATGCCATCTGTCTACAAAATAAAAGAGTTTGCAGTGCACGGAGGCACAGCTATAAACCTATTTCACAAAAATATGCCTAGGTACTCCGTTGACATTGATATTACCTATACCCCTATTGAATCTCGTGAAATGAGCCTGAAAGCCATTAACTCAAAGCTTCTTGAAGTAAAACAAAGCATCGAGAAAAGTATTCCTGGTTGTAAGGTTGTGCATAAACCAAACGTGTGGAAACTGCTTTGTACTTATGAAGAAGCAATGGTAAAGATTGAAGTGAATGGTACAAAAAGGGGCATAATTGGTGATACTGTCGATATGCCTCTTTGCGAAAAGGCACGAGCTGAATTTAGTATGGGATGTAAGGCTCGCACAGTGTCTTTTAGCCAATTGTATGGAGGTAAAATCACCGCAGCTTTAAGCCGTCAGCATCCACGTGATTTGTTTGATTGCAAATACATGAATATTGATTCATTCAACTTAGTGAAAGATGGCTTTATGCTATGTCTATTAGGCAGTGATAAACCTTTGATAGAGTCTTTACAGCCAAACAATATAGACCAAACTGATGCTCTAGAAAATCAATTTGCAGGAATGTCAGATATACCATTTGAATATACGGACTATTTATCTGCAAGAATTGCCTTGCTTGATATGGTCAATTCCAGTTTGACTGATACTGATAAAGAATTCCTTTTGTCCTTCGAAATGGGTGAACCAGATTGGGATAAATGTAGCGTGGGTGATTTATCGAAATATCCTTCGGTACAATGGAAGTTGCTCAATATTGATACACTTAAAAAGAGCAATATTAAGAAGTTCAATCAAGGGATTACTAAATTGAGAACATATTTAGGAAAATAACTACCTTACATTCAAAAAATCTTTTCCAATTTGACGGATAAGAAAAGTAATACAGACTTTGTAGCATTACGAAAGGCTCTTCCAACTGCGGAAGGGCCTTTTTCAATTATACAGAGTTTAGTTTCAAAGTTCAGTTTGACGATATAATTGAAATACCGTTAAAATCAGAGGGTTAAAAGAATACTTATTTCTTCTGGGGATAAATCTGCTGTTCCTTTGCAGACGAAATTCAAAACACAATCACAAAACAGACGAAATATGAGTCCATTTTTAATCTTTGCTTCCGTACTGACAATCATCTATATCATCTACTATGCAGCAAACATCACGCTGGATATGCGCAAGAAGAAAGATGCCCAGAATACCGACGAGGTGGAATCCTTTGACGTATCACAGATGAATGGTAATGATGAACCTATTGAAGTTTCAGAGGATGGCGATGGCTTCACCCTCACAAAGTTCAAAGACCAGCTTCAAAATATAACGGCGTTGCCCCATCAAGAATCCAGGCCAAAGGATTTTGAACAACCTGAGACTGTGCAAGCAGAGAATCCTGATGAACCACAGGAGGTAACGGATGAAGATAATAGCGTGAAGATTACCTTCTTCGATAATCTGAATGAAATCAATCCTGAATACTCAGTTCAGCTAGAGAGACAGGAATTTAAGAATGCCCTGCTTTCAAAAGGCGCTCTTCGAAATCTCATTAAAGTAAAAGAGAAGCGCAATGAGGTATAAGAACAGCTTGCGTTTGCTCTCCCTAGGATTTCTTGCGACCTGTGTGCAGAAAAGCTATGCAAAGTGTGGTAATGTTGATTACAGTTGGGGGGCTGATGCCCTTGCAAATGCCCACGATTATATAGTGACAATGATGTTGTATTGCTTATATCTTATATATGCAATCGCCTCAATTGTAGCAATTTACGCAAGTTTGCAAATCTATATCAAGATGAATACAGGTGAAGAAGGAGTAACGAAAGACATTATGACGGTTGTCGGAGCCTGCCTCTTTATGATTGGTGCATCTATCGTATTCCCGGCATTCTTCGGATATCGTATCTAAAAACAAAAAAAGAACTCAACTGGCCAGGCGAGTAAATATAGAACAACAAAAACACAAGAATGATTCAGAAAATCACAAACAAAATGAAGAGCTTCGGCAAGGCTGTTTGCTCATCTCAGAGACTTAAAACAACGGCCTTGATGTTGGCTATCGGTACAACTGCAACTTTTGCTCAGAACGCAGCCGGAGACTATACCGCTGGTACAACTGCCTTGTCTGAGGTAACGACTCAGATTGCCAAATATATCCCTTATGTGGTGAAATTGGTTTATGCGATCGCGGGTGTTGTGGCTGTAGTCGGTGCAATTTCCGTCTATATAAAAATGAATAATGAGGAGCAGGATGTCAAGAAATCAATCATGATGATTGTAGGTGCTTGCCTTTTTTTGGTGGCCGCTGCTCAGGCACTTCCATTGTTCTTTGGCGTTGGCGCGTAAACGATAAACAGGGATGTCCGAAGAACAACAATATCAAGAATTTCCAATTTTCAAGGGCCTTCAAAAGCCTTTGGAATTTATGGGAGTGCAAGGTCGCTACATCTATTGGGCGGCAGGTGCAATTGGTGGAGCTATCGTAGGATTCATCCTTGCCTATTGTCTTCTAGGTTTCTTAGCTGGCCTTATTGCACTGGTCGTATCATTGGGAATCGGTGCCGCTTTCATCTTTATGAAACAACGTAAAGGCCTACACTCGAAAAAAGAGGACAAAGGCGTGTTTATCTATGCACGTTCAAAAAAAGTATAGAAACAAGAAAACAACACAATGCAAAAATGACACTAGACGTAACAAAACATCTGTATGTCTAACCAAGGCAGGTTCACCTCGGTCAACCAGTTAAATCGGACTGAAAACTGAGTGCGGACCTGTCTTTTAATTTTTTAATCAATATGACTCTATTTGCAATTCTCATGTTTCTAATCCTGCCATTGATAACTTCCTGTGCAGGAAATGAAACCAAACAACAGAATATCTCAGCCCAGGAAACAGCAAATATGGCTCGTTCCAATTGGGAAAAGACTAGGAAACCTTTTGTCATCACATTGGACGAACCCACTCAGATGGCAAATATGGGTGTAACAGCGATACTTACCGATGCCACAGAAGATGAAGTACAAGCTTTTGATAATGTACGATTCAGCAGAAACAAAATGAGTTTCATCTCTGATAATCGTGCTTCCACTACTTCTGACTCCACAGCAAAAGTTTTTACCTGTTATCCATACAGACAAGGCTTGAAGATTGGCAATGTCATTCGACTTGAAGCACCATTCACTGACAATCTGTACGGAAAGGAACTATCCAGAACTTTCGGTTCTACAACCAATATCAAGATTAAGATGCAGAGTTCTATGGCGATGATCCGTGTTGTCATGGAAAGCAACGATGTACGTGATATGCTTGATGAGTTGAAGATTACGGGTGAAGAAATCTACACTTCCGGTCAGTACAATCCTTATAATGGAGAATGGCTGAGTAAGAATGCAGGTTTAAGCTTAAAATCTACCCAAGCAGGTTGCCTGTTGAATAATGGCCGTAAGCACGATATCTACCTGATACCAACAGAAAAATCGGGTAAGATGACTGTCTTTGCCAAGGTAAACAGCAGAAACTATGCAGTAAATACCATGCTGCCACATCTAAATGCAGGCTCGATGATTCAGCTCAATGTTCGCAAGAATAACGATGCTTTATCCATTGTCAGCAGTTGGGTTGAAAACGAAAGAGCCAATACCTCTCTTTTTGTGTACCAAGTGGACACTGTAAAAGTTGGTCACTACCTACAGAAAGAAGGATATATCAGTGCTGTAAGGGATAGCAATTCTGTGGCTTACATATTACAGACCGATGGTAAACATGGTAAGGCTATTGCTTTGAATGACTGCAAAGGCCGATTCTGTTTCAGCAGCCATGGTGCAACATCACACAAGTATTTTCCAACGGTGGACGGCAAACGAAAGGAAGGGTTGATTAATCCCACCCATACCGATGGCATTGGTAATGAGAATATCATTATCTACAAGCCGAAGATTCCTTTTACAGAAAGTTGTGCTCTAGGCTATTCTAAGGGAGACTTCCTGACCTCAAAGTTGATAGCCTCACAAGAGAAAGCCAAACCATCTATGGGACTAATCTCGAAAACTGATATGCTGACTGAGGTACGAAGACATCCCGGAAGCTATGTGCCCTCACTCTCAGAAATGGTGAAGCTTTACTATCAGCTCCATCCTGTTGGTGAGAAGATGAAACTACCAATAGGATACGATATTCCCATTGGCGAGTACATCACCAGTAGCGAACAGACAGATAAGACAACCTATATGATTGACTTTACCAACGGCATCATAGCAGGCGGACTATCGAAACAGTACTCCAGCCAACAGCTGAGACTATTCTTTTTATTCTAAAAACAAACCAAACAACAAAAATGAAACATCTAGTAATTACAGAAACAAATCGAATCGCATATGGTCTAACTCGAAAGATTGCAATTATGCCTCGTGTCTTCACCATCGATGCAACGTTGGAACGTGATGGTCATATTACCATCTTATTCCTTGATAACAACAGAGGACTCATACACAACATAACTCTTTGCCCACCCAAAGAATACAAAAAGGCATTTGATGGCATAACATATGAACTTGCCATGAAATTGGGCGAATCACTGACTGCAAGCATAGCATTCGACATTTCATACTTCATCGCAAACGGCAAATACTACTCTGATGATGAAGATGAATATGTTGACTATGAACCCGGTGTATTTGATATTGGCGTAAAAGCAGAAGAATGGTACACAGACGTAGTATTTGAACTTTCGACCTATACAAGACGACCTGCAAACAAAGAGGACGCAGAAAAAAAGGAAAAGTCAGAAAAGAAATAAATCAATTGGTAAATCATGAAACAATACTTAGCAACTATCGCCATTCCCGGCAAGACAAAGGCTCACGTAGCCATCATTCCAAGCACATTCCGCTTGATTGTACATTCACCACAGGAATCTGACAAGATGTGCGTGAGCTTGAATGACCGCACAGGACAGCTGATTTACATCACGCTCTACCCACGAACCGATGAACTGAAAACCTCCATGCGTAGTCTCTCAGTCGAGGATCGAAAATATCTGGATGAAGATATGCGTGACAGCATCCTGTCAGAAATCAGTCGTTTCTTCACAACGGGTAAGGACTATAACAACAGCTACAATCCTGTGCGAAATCTTGACTTGGACATCTGGCGAGACCATTGGGAAGAATGCCTTGAGAACTGGATTGAAGAGTTGGAGTAATCTACTCCACTGCTTTAACAACAAGAAAACACAACTACTAATCAATAATTGATGACCCTATACGTAATACTCATATTCTTTGCAATTCTTGCAGGTATGGCAATCTCTGTATCTGTTTTTGGCACGGGCGGTAAACGCAAGAAAATCTTTCAGGATATATACTTTTCCGTGGAAGACAATAAAGGTGTTGGTGTTGTGTACACAAAGACAGGCGAATACTCTGCTATCCTGAAAATAGCGAACCCTGTGCAGAAATACTCTGCGAACATAGACAGCTACTATGATTTCACGACATTGATGAGTGCAGTCATTCAGACTTTGGGTGAAGGTTATGCCGTCCATAAGCAGGACATCTTTATCCGTAAAGACTTTGCTTCTGATGATGACAGCAAGAAGGAATTTCTTTCTGATGCCTATTTCAAGTACTTCACTGGAAGAACCTACACTGACAGCATCTGCTATCTGACCATCACACAAGAATGCAAGAAAAGCCGTCTGTTCTCCTACGATAGTAAGACATGGCGAGATTTTCAGGTAAAGATTCGCAAAGTACACGACCAGCTAAAAGATGGTGGTGTAAAAGCTGAGTTCCTGACAAAGCAGGAGGCAAGCGAGTATGTTGACCGTTATTTTGCCATGAACTTCACCGACAAAACCATCTCGATGAACAATTTCAAGGTGGATGAAGAATGCGTGGAACTTGGCGATAAGCGTTGCAAGGTCTATAGTTTGGTAGATGTGGATTATGCCAGCTTGCCCGGTTTTGTACGACCATACACCAACATTGAAGTAAACAACACCAGTATGCCTGTCGACTTGCTTTCGCATATCGACAGCATCCCGGGTGCTGAAACCGTCATCTACAATCAGATGATCTACATGCCGAATCAGAAACGAGAGTTAGCCCTTTTGGATAAGAAGAAAAACCGACATGCCAGTATTCCTAACCCATCCAACGAAATGGCTGTGGAAGATATTAAGCGTGTGCAGGAAGTCATTGCAAGAGAAAGCAAGCAGTTAGTTTATACTCACTACAACCTGATGGTATGTACTCCAAAGGATGCCGACATGCAGAAATGCACCAACCATCTGGAAAATCAGTTTGGACGAATGGGCATACATATCAGTAAGCGTGCCTATAATCAGTTGGAACTCTTCGTCAATTCATTTCCGGGCAACTGCTATGGAATGAATGAGGATTACGACCGATTCCTTACTCTGAGCGATGCAGCGTGCTGTCTGTTTTACAAAGAACAGATTCAACATAGTGAGGAAACACCTTTGAAAATTTGCTATACAGACCGTCAAGGTGTGCCGGTAGCAATCGACATTACAGGTAAGGAAGGACGTAACAAGCTGACCGACAACAGTAACTTCTTTTGCCTCGGTCCTTCGGGAAGTGGCAAGAGTTTCCACATTAACAGCGTTGTTCGCCAGCTTTGGGAACAGAATACCGATGTTGTAATGGTCGATACGGGTAACTCTTATGAAGGACTTTGTGAATACGTCGGCGGTAAATATATCTCCTACACCGAGGAAAAACCAATTACCATGAACCCATTCCGTATTAAGCGTGAAGAGTTGAACGTAGAAAAGACCGGCTTCTTGAAGAACCTGACTCTGCTTATATGGAAAGGTACGCAAGGCGAAATAACAAAGACAGAAGACCGATTGATAGACCAGGTAATCACAGAATACTATGACGTGTATTTCAATGGCTTCAACGGCTTTACTCCACCACAAAGGGAGGACTTGCGCCAAAGTTTGTTGATTGATGACAGAAGCAATAACCGAGGTACAAAAGAGACCGATAAGGAACGTGAAGAACGTATCAACAAGGAAATTGATGAGATTGAAAGCCGTAGAAAAGACTTGAAGGTGGAAACACTCTCATTCAACACCTTCTACGAGTATTCCGTCCAGCGTATTCCAGACATCTGTCATGAGAATAACCTCAGTGGTGTGGATATATCCACTTATCGCTATATGATGAAAGACTTCTATCGAGGCGGTAATCATGATAAGACCCTCAATGAGGATATGGACGGCTCACTCTTCGATGAAACATTTATCGTGTTTGAAATTGATGCCATTAAGGACGACCCCGTGCTTTTCCCTATCGTCACCTTGATTATCATGGATGTATTCTTGCAGAAGATGCGTATCAAAAAGAACCGTAAGGTCTTGGTAATCGAAGAAGCATGGAAAGCCATCGCTTCCCCCTTGATGGCGGAATACATCAAGTATCTGTATAAGACAGCCCGTAAGTTCTGGGCAAGTGTCGGTGTAGTCACTCAAGAAATTCAGGACATCATCGGCTCTCCTGTAGTTAAGGAAGCCATCATCAACAACTCAGATGTGGTGATGCTACTCGATCAAAGTAAGTTCAGAGAGCGATTCGATAACATCAAATCCATTCTTGGACTTACAGATGTGGACTGCAAGAAGATCTTCACTATCAACCGCCTTGAGAACAAGGCAGGACGAAGCTTCTTCCGTGAAGTGTTCATCCGAAGAGGAACAACCAGCGGAGTCTTTGGTGTGGAAGAACCTCGTGAGTGCTATATGACCTATACCACAGAACGAGCGGAGAAAGAAGCCCTGAAGCTCTATAAGAGTGAATTGAAATGTACACACCAAGAGGCTATCGAGGCATATTGCCGAGATTGGAACCTGTCAGGCATTGACAAATCATTACCATTTGCACAGAAAGTAAATAAGGAAGGTAAAGTATTGAACCTAAAAAAGTAAGCATGAAGAAGTTTCTTTGTACCATCATTGTTCTGCTTGTCGGCATCGTAGAGATGTCGGCACAGTATTATCGTATCAATTATGATGCGAAGACAATAGCTGCCATGGCCGGAGCATACGGTACAGAGGCAGCTTCTGAGGCATATTACAATGAGCAGATTAAGGATATTCTAAAGCATTACCGCTCGGCAGAGGTCGCAGCAGCTACCATCTATTCATCCAAATATATGGATAGAAAGGCTCTCACAGACCTCGGTTTGTGGGCATCGGCAGAAGAGAACTACTATTACCGACGTATCTACAACATGGTATCGGCTAAGATTATGCCAAAGATTTGGGACTTGTCAGGTTTAATGCTCAAAAGACCTCAGAATGCTTTCTACAATGGCGCATACCTGTTTAAGGCTTGTGAAGACACCAAAAATCTCTGTATGCAGTTCGAATCTGTTGTTACAAACAGCCGATTGTCATTCCGTGATATAGCCTTTCTTGAAATGTGCCCGGAAGCCAAAGCCATCTTTGACCTCACGCAAATGGGTAATATGGACTGGGACACAGGAATGAACTCTTTCGGTAACGTATCAGGCAACTTCACCAAAGACAATCTGAAATCAGATTTGGAAACGCTATACTACAACGGAGTAAGCCTTATTTCGGGAGGTGGTAGTAATTTGGGTAATCAGCTGATGGGCAAAAGCTCGTTTGATGACCTTGTAAATGGCAAGGTTTCTGCAATCACCGAGGTTGCAAAAAACTCATACGGACTTTTCAGCAGTGCCTATAATAACCTAGGAGGAAAACTTATAGGTCTTGCCGGAGATAATGTAAGTAATCTCTTCAATGTTTACAATTACAACCTATCCTCATGGATTACGGATTACAATCAGGAATCTATCGGCAGATACTACACGCAAAGATGGTACATCTATCGTAGAGATGCCGGCAGTGAGACATTGTGCAACTACATTCCACCAACAGATGATAACAGCGTTATTAATGGTGGAGAATGGTATCGTATCTCAACCAGTGATAAGAACTTCTACCCGTCATCAAGCCAATACGAGGCTATCAAACAGAACTCAGAACGATATGCCGGTTGGTCAAGAAGCCGTGTAGCCCAACTCAATCAAGCCAACGATGGCAACGACTATTATATCAACTTTTCACTTTATGCCTATATCATCAGTAAAGGTGGAAAGCAAACAAAGAAATCGTATGCCTACTCTGTAACAGTGACGAAAAGCTGGAACCGTACAGAAGAAGTCTATGAGGATTATTTCGATTCCTATTCTATGGATTTGAATACTTTCAAGGCCCAGTTACAAGCAAGAGTGAATGAGTTGAATGATAACGAAGAAGGCTACACCTATTATATAGGCTATGACAGCAAGAACTACTATCAGGCAACAGATGCCAATAAACTAAAAGGATGCGAGATGGCCATTATCTCTGTTACCTGCCATGACAATGTATCTCTTGGCGAAGGAACAACGCAGTACAAATGTGGAAGTTGTGGCGGTTCGGTGAATGCCCATACCAAGGAGTGCGCTATGCTCACGACCTTACCCACAAACAATAACCTCGACCTTTCAGAGTTGTATGCCCAGGAAACCGAAGCAAGAAATAACATCACAGCCATTCAAAGCAAGATAGATTATCTGGAAGCCGAAAATGCCAAACTAGTTAAACTGATGGCAACAAGCAGTTATGCCGACTTGGGTAGATACCGCACGATGTATAATGAGAACAAGGCTCAGATTGAAGCCCTTCAAAAAGAGTTGGCAACATGGCAAAAGAAACTGGATGATATTGAGCAGGCTAAGGCAGAAGCCGCTAATGATAATGCCACAGCTACCGATGACTACTATCGTATTCCGGCCATTATGAATGATTGCAAAATCGCTTATAACCTGACTTGGAACGGTAACGGATGGTGGGAAGGCAATACTTATTGCAGAAAAGCATCTATGCCAAACATCAATGGTGAGATTATTTTCAAGGCAAACGTCAGCATTGCCAGAAAGCCTAAGTATTTCCTTGGTATCAAAATTCACAGAGCCATTGTGCAGATTTCATGGTCGTTGACCGGAGAGTATTCTGATACACAGGTTGTAGATATGGTTGAACTTAATCCGAACGATAATGAATCTACCAAAACAAACATTGTAAACAAACACATTTCAGATGTAGCCAAACAATATCCCAATTGTCAGATCAGCACTGGATACATACGAACAGAGCCACAATCGCCCGATGATACAGAGGACACCTATCATCTGTTATGGTCATCCGACAGATTGGAGATTGCTCGCGAGATAGATGCACGAATCACAAAAATCTATGCTGATTTGGTAAGCATGGAAAAGATGATGTACTACAAAGTGTCCATCATGGATCTACTTCGCCAACAAGGATTCCAATTGGATAAAGACCAAGGCAGACGACTGAACCTCTTGGAAACCTGCCATGAGCAGTGGATGGAGAATGCCAGAACAGCTAAAGAAAAGGGAAAGAAGGATGATGATCGAAACTCCGATAACAGAGTGCCGCAAGGTGGAATCATCGAACAAGTCCCAATCGAGTTTAAACCGGAAGAAGATGCTGAGCCATGAGAATGAAGATAAAACTGTTTTTGATGACATTGCTGATAGTCATTCCATCATTGACGTATGCCCAACAGGATATAACGACTTTGGAGGCCTATATCAATGACCATAAGAGTGTTCGCAGTATGTTGTTGGCACGTTCAACGCTAGAACTAAGCAATTCCCTGTTGCACGATTACAGCAAAACAGCTGCCGTGGAATACAAGGAACTGAATGTTGACTTGGATAAATACACCAGAGCTTTTGATGTGATTGACGTTCTGTACAATTCTTTGCGTACCTCGATGAATGCCTATGATACCTATAACACCGTATCAACACGCATCAGAGACTATAAAAAGCTATTGGAGGATTACAATGAAAAAGTGCTCAAACGAGTTAAATATTCCATTGCAGATACGCTGATTATCTCGGTGAACTACCGAATGATTGATAACATCTACAATGAAGGCCAGGAATTGTATAAATCGCTATCCGACCTTGTGCTGTATGCAACGGGTGCAGCTGCTTGCTCCACTTCGGAACTGATGATGGTGATGAACTCCATCAACTACTCATTGGACCGAATAGAACTCTATCTGAACAGAGCTTATTTCAAGACTTGGCAGTATGTACAGTTAAGAATGGGCTATTGGAAAGAATCCATCTATCGCTCGAAAACCAGACGGGAAATCTTGGATGGAGCTTTCGGAAGATGGCGTGAAGCAGGACAATTAAAATACTAGTATCGCTACAAATTTAATGCTTGTAGCGATACCCTAAAACCAGAGAAAAAATGAATGGAAGAATAAAGATAACAGTACTCATCCTTGGAATGGCAACGACTTTTTCACTGAATATTCAAGCCCAACAGGTGACGTATTCACATGATGCCTCTAAGATGAATCAGATAACCGTGATGGAAATCGGTTCAGGTACGCTTACTCCGGAATACTATTACTGGCTATTACACAACAGCTATCGTAAGACAGCCGCTCAGAAAAATAAACTGGGCTATCGAACTGCCGCAGGACTTGCTTCCTACAAGCAGGTGGATATGTCGAAGCAAATGGACTCAGCTATGGTAAAACGTGGAGAGATAGAGCTTTTGAATATGGCTGACCGCAAAGGCGGCGCACTTGATGTGGCATGGATGGCAGAAGGAAGTAAGATAACTGATAGACTGGAGCGTTTCCACCGAAACATTGAAAGGATTATGGTAGCAGGTGGAACCAGAGACAGCAAGGAACGATGGACTTACCTCTATAATATGTTCAAGAGTGCCATCAAATCAACTCAGGATGCCTACATGCCTAATGCTAAACGCAAGAAACAGTATCTGCAAATCTATGCAGACATCTGTAGGCAGAATGAGACTTTGGTAAAGTACATTGCTCAGTTGACAAGAGCGAAAGGTACAACCGAACTATTGGCTGCTACCTATCAGAAACCAAGTCGCACGGCAACTATAGCAATCAGTTCTCTGAACAGATGGCGAGAAGCCGGATGGTTAACTGCCAGCAAAACAAGTAATGAATAACGAAAGGGAAATAATAAAAACAACACAAATATGAAAAATCAGACAATTGAGAAAAATCAGATTCAAATCTTCAACCATGAACAGTTTGGTGAAATCACAATCATACGATCTGAGAATGGTAAAGTGCTATTTAAAGCTAACGATGTAGCAAAAGCATTAGGTTATAGCAATCCACAAAAAGCAGTTAGAGAACACTGTAAAGGGGTGAACGTTTTGGGCACCCCTTCCGCTAAAGGCTTGCAACTCACTAAGTTTATAACAGAGGCTGACATCTACAGATTGGTTATGCGTAGCAAGTTACCTGCTGCTGAAACTTTCCAAGATTGGGTCGTATAAGAAGTCCTTCCTTCAATCCGTAAAGAAGGAGCCTATATGACTCCAGAGACATTGCAGCGTGCCATCACAGAACCTGACTTCCTAATCAAGTTGGCCACCAACCTAAAGATGGAACAGGAAGGACGCAAATTGGCGGAAGATAAGGTCACTGAACAGCACGCCCTTATCGTTGCTCAGGAGAATACGATGAAAGAGATGACCAAACGTGCAACCTTTGTGGACTACATCCTCTCTGAAAAGAAATGCGTGAGAATTTCACAGATTGCTTCTGAGTATGGTATATCAGCACAAAGACTAAACAGCTTACTCTACGATTGGGGAATCCAGAAGAAGGTAAACGATCAATGGTTGCCAAAAACGAAATATGCGCCATATAACTACATGAAGTCCGTCACTGCAACAACAGAATACGGATTTAAGCTAAGTTCGATGTGGACACAGGCAGGACGACTTTTTCTCTATCGTTTTCTAAAGGAAAAGGGCATTATCCCTCTTTTTGAAAAGGAACAGCAAAAGCCAATGGAAAGATTACTCTTTGATGAGATGGAGGTTCAGTAACTATGGAAGAATACAAATTCAAGGAAGTGGATCATCCACTATTTGGCAAGATTATCACCACACAGGATGAAGCCGGCAATATCCTCTATAAAGCCACAGAAGTTGCAAAAGCTATTGGCTTTATTCATTTCGGTCAACGGCTGAAAGGTAAAGTGGTTTTTAAGGTGATAACCATGAAAGCTCGCAATCCTCTTGGCTATATTATTAGAAAAA
>JAYRGW010000008.1:0-93354 GCA_041907665.1 Bacteroidaceae bacterium | reverse complement strand
CTCTCATCAACAAGATTGCCCTTGCACAAATAAAAAATAGCATAAGAAAAGGTAGCTTCAAGATGAAAAGAAAACTGGCTGGATGGGATGAAAATTACATGATAGAACTTTTGGATTCTAAATGGAAAGAAAACTAAATTCTTAATGCGTCAGCCCTGCATTCTATAACAAGGTGGAAGTCTCACACGTGTGCGACGAACGTCTCACAGCTGTGCGACACTTGTCTCACACGTGTGATACAGATGTCGCACACGTGTGAGACTTCTGAACCCTAATTGTAAAGTTGTTCTGAACAGACTTGCTATGCGAATAACCAATTATAGTTGACACGATACATCTAGTTTCAAAGAAGGAAAGAAAGCATATCATGCGTAAGAGTGTCGAATACGATAACGAAGAACTATGAGATAAATTATCAGAAGAACATAGAAAGTATTGAGGCTAAAAGAGGTAGATGTAAAAACGCTTATTGGGTAGTTGTTGTATTAATTTACTCGTTATTTCGTTTGGAATGAGGCCTTTGTTAAAAGAGAATGAGTACACTTGGCCATTAAAAAACGGCTCATCAACTATCTGTAGGATACTGTTTAGATCGAGTCTAAATAGACCCCTACTGGAAATAACGTTTCTACAGTATGCTCTCGAGTCGATTTAGCGACATCTTTTCGTTGGCGTTGTATATGGTGTGTTGTTAACATTCTGTGTGATAGTGCGTAATGGTGTCATGCGGGAGTGACAAAGTCTCTAAATACAAATTTCTTGTAGCTATATTGAACCCGATTAATTTGTTATGGATTTTCCATAATTTCAGTTTGAGGGCGTTCGGTCAGTTGTCTTCTTCGCATGCCATATCTTTGCATGCAGACATTTGTGTTTCCATTTCCAATGTGGAATGAATAATTCCATTTTCTTTTAATTCTTTCTTTATTTCCTCTTTTGCCTTTTCTATTTGGTTTATATCATCCAATATAATGTGTGCAGTCAGCGCGTTTTCTGTTGTGCTCATTGCCCATATATGTATGTGGTGTACATCTACAACATGTGCACAGTTTTTCATAATAGCTTTAATTTCGTCTAGATTAATACCTTGTGGGGTGCCATCCAGTGATAATTTGACACTCTCTGAAAGTAACTGCCAAGTGGATACAAGAATAACTATGGCTATAAGAAGACTTACAATCGGATCGATAATGTTCCATCCTGTATAAGTAATAATGATGCCAGATATTACTACCCCTATTGAAACAAGAGTATCTGCGGCCATGTGCAAAAATGCACCTCGTACATTCAAATCTCCCTTTTGTCCTTTCATCAACATTAAAACTGTTGCACCATTAATTAGGATACCGACACCGGCAGTCCATGACACGACAGTGCCATTTACTGTGGTTGGTTCGTGGAATTTATGAATACTTTCAATAATTATAGCGCCTACAGCAGCAAGCAAAATAACGGCATTAAGGAGAGAGATGAGAATGGAGCTCTTTTTTAGGCCATAAGTAAAATGCTTCGAACGATGTACTTTTGCCAACCTAAAAGTAATAAGTACCAATAAGAGTGAAAATACATCGCTTAAGTTATGTCCAGCATCGGACAAGAGGCTGAGCGAATCTTGCATCCATCCGACAGTTGCTTCTATGATTACAAACAATAAATTTAAGATAATCGAAAAGATAAATATATTGTTTAATGAATTTATTTGGTGTACATGTTCGTGATGATGATCTTTATTTTTCAATGTTTCCATAACTTTATCTATTAATTTTTATGTTGCAAAGTTATAAATATCTCTTTGCAACTGAGTTGCAAAGTTCTCCACTTTTGATAATTAAGTGCAATATTCTCGAAGTATTACTAAACTTTAATATCGTTAATTGTGTGTTATATCTATTATTTTGATATTATATTAGATATATATGCGAATTAATGTCACTTATATGCTAGATAAAAGATTTTTTAGAAATATTTCTATTTCTTGTCCCTCACTTTTTTCGTTCAATCGTTTCTTTTATATAAACTAATTTTAAATGGGTATGACTAAATATAAAAGAAGCATAAATAAAGTAATTCATGATAAGCTGACCGGAGAGATCAGTGATGATGAACTCAAACAGTTTCAAGAGTGGATTAATAGTTCGCCAGAGAATAAAACAAATTATGACCAATTGTTGAACGAAACGGAACTGTCTAATAGGTATCGTCAATATGCTGCTATAGATGCCGAACGGGCGCATAAATTATTTTATAAGAGCCATCATCGTTCTTATCAATTGCTATGGCATGAAACGTTAAAGTATGCGGCTATATTATTATTGGTTATTGTCGGAGCGAGCATTTGGCTGTTGAAAAATAATAAGGTGATATATAGACCGGAAATATCTCATGAAACGATGGTAGCAATGCTTCGAGGTCAAAATATGGGTAAGCAGCATGCAACACTCATATTACCCAATGGTAAGAAAGTGAGTTTGAAAACTCTGTCGTCTGTTGATAAAACGATGCAAAAGGTTGAGGTTGCAAGCGATAATTCTCAAACAGTAGCTTCTGTAGAGAATAGTAATCGATTGATGACGCAGGGTGATAGTGAATATTGGGTAACACTAGATGATGGTACTAGAGTGCATCTCAATTACAGCACAACATTGAAATATCCGGTACATTTTTCGGATGATAAACGTACTGTGTACCTAGAAGGCGAAGCTTACTTTTATGTGGCTAAAGATAGTAAACGTCCATTTTATGTAGAGACTCCCAATGGTACGGTTCGTGAATATGGTACCTCGTTTAATGTGAATACCAATGATGAATCAGGCAAAACAAAAGTTGTATTGGTAGAAGGATCGATTAGTGTGATTACCGGTCAAGGCAATGAATACAAGATAAAACCGGGAGAGATGGCTGTTATGCAATCGGCCTCTCAACAAGTTCAGATCAACAAAGTTGATGTCGACGCGTATATAGCATGGAATAGCGGCAGGTTTATATTTGATAACTGCCCTCTTGAGAAATTGATGACAACGATTGCTCGGTGGTATGGTAAGGATATCGTATTCATGTCGAATGATGTAAAACAAATGCGTTATACTGGCGATATTGATCGTTATAGTTCAATATCATTGGTTTTGAAAGCAATCAAAAATGTCACCGGACTAGAAATAGAAAATACCCAAAATAAAATTATAGTAAAGAAAAGTAGTAATAATGACTAAAAGAAAAAGAGATGTTTAAGTTTAAAGTAATGAAACGTACTATTATGCTCGTTTGTCTAGCTTTATGGATCTCGATTCCGGGAGCACATGCAGTGGCGGCGCAGCAGACAGTAGATGAGATGAGAGTGACAGTCAATTTGAATTCGGTAACTATAAAAGAATTCTTTGACGTCGTTAAGAGACAAACCGGACTGAATTTCATATACAATTCAGATCAGGCCAAAGGAATGCCTCGGATTACAGTTCGTGGGGTAAAAGAACCTGTAAGAGAATTGCTCGATAAGGTCATGCAAAATATTAGATGCAATTACGAGATTGAAGGACGTATTGTAACCGTAACCCAACAAAGAAATACACAGAAAAAACGTAAGTTGACCGGTATTTTAAAAGATAGCGATGGAGGGGTATTACCGGGTGCCAATATTCAAGTAAGAAATTCTCTATATCGCACTGTTACGGATGTTGATGGTCATTATACTATTTATATCCCGACAGATATTTGTACTGTATGCTTTTCGTATGTAGGAATGAAAACACAATATGTTGTGATAAAAGCAGGAGAAGCAAATTTGCAGAAGAATATAACGCTTGTCAACAATACTGAGATTGCTGAGGTCGTTGTTACCGGTTATCAAGATCTGGACAAGACGCATGTGGCTGGTGCGGTAAGCGTTATTAAGGCTGAAGATCTATATTTGAATGGCGTGAATACATTGGAGCAATCATTGCAAGGTAAACTGGCAGGCGTTGTTGTCGCTAATACAAGTGGCTTGGTTGGTGTGCGACAGAAGACCCGTGTACGTGGTACTTCTACTTTAATGGGAAGTCAGGAACCTGTATGGGTCGTGGATGGTATTATTCAAGAGGATCCATTACCGTTTGATGCACAAAAATTTAATGCTATCGGTGAGATTACATCAGACAACTTTGATTATATGCGCAATTTTGTAGGAAATTCTATCTCATGGCTCAATCCGCAGGATATAGCCAGCATTACAGTACTAAAAGATGCTTCTGCTACAGCCATATATGGGGTTCGTGCTGCTAACGGCGTTATTGTTATTAAGACAAAACGAGGTAAAATCGGTTCAATGTCTGTATCATATTCAGGAAATCTCAATATTGGTGAACGCGTATCATATAACAAACTGCAGCTAATGAATTCAAAAGAGCGTGTTGACGTGTCCAAAGAAATATTTGAACGTGGACTTTCGGCTGATTGGTCGAACAATACGATCGGCTATGCCGGTGCTTTGAATCAGTTTATGAATAAGCAGATTACTGCTGATGAATTCCAAAGTCAAGTCAACAAATTGGAAACAGTCAATACTGATTGGTTCAAAATATTATTTCGTAATCCCGTGAGTCATAGTCATAGTCTGAGTTTTTCTGGTGGTAACGAGAAAGCTCGATATTATTCTTCGTTGGGCTATTCATCCAATAATGGTACTGCTATAGGAAATCAATCAGAAAGTTATAATGGAAGTGTCGGCATGAATTTAGACTTTTCTGATAAGTTTCGTTTGTCTGCCCATTTGGCAGGTTCCTATAATGTAACAGATGGTTTTTATCAAATAAGTCCTTATACTTACGCTACAACTACAAACAGGGCTATTTCTGCATATAATGATGATGGTAGTCTATCATACTATAAGAATTCTTCAAGATATTTGTATAATGTTATTAACGAACGCAATCAGACAGGTACACAGGATAAATTGATGTCACTTAATACGAGTCTTGACTTAAATTATGATGTTACTAAATCATTGCGTTTTCAGTCACTATTCAGTATGGCAGTGAGTAATACTAATGGTGAATCTTATGCAACTGAACGTTCAGCTTATATTGCTGCTATTCGAGGATATGAATATGGATCAGCCAAACCAACAGATGCCTCTTACCTTGCTTCACGTCTTCCGGTTGGTGGAGAATATGTATACAACAGTAATCGTTCAACATCATGGAATTGGCGTAATTCCATTTCATATGATCATATATTCAACAATGTGCATGCGCTGACTATGATGTTGGGTGTAGAAGCATCGAGTATACACTACACAGGCAATGGCTCTACTAGTTACGGTTATCTTCGTGATCGCGGAAAGTCTTTTGCCCAGGTGCCTCTTACTATAACTTCTTATGGCTATACATCTGCTAATTCGTTACTTCAGGATGTTGCTGTTCCTACTATTACCGATAGGAAAACGAATACGATGGGTACCTATTTTACATTAAATTATGCTTACGATAATCGGTATGTAGTGAACATGAGTGTCCGTATTGATGCATCCAACCGTTTCGGACGCTATGCCAATGAAAATTTCAACCCGGCTTGGGCTGGTGGCCTTCGCTGGAATATGGCATCTGAAAGCTGGTTCAGTCGTCAGCATATATTTTCTGATGTCAGTCTGCGGGCCAGCTTTGGCTTCCAACGTAACATGGCATCCAATTATAGCTCTTCTTTGATAGTGAAGATTCCAACAGGAGCATCATCTGGTGCGGTTGATAGAAATACAGGGGACTATTTATTGGATATCAGTTCACTGCCTTATAAAAATCTTCGTTGGGAGAAAACTCTTTCACAGAACTATGGTATCGATATGGGTCTTTTCAACAATCAAATTAATTTATCGTTCGACTATTATATAAAGAATGGTAAAGATATGATTACCACTTTGTTACTTCCTCGTGAGTTTGGTGTGGAAAATATGCCTATTAATGGTGGTAGTATGACTAATAAAGGTTATGAATTGACTTTAGGATTTACTCCGATACGTACTCGTGATTTTACGTGGAATGTATCACTTAATACATCTAAAGACATAAATCAAGTCACAAAAGTAAATACTCAAAACCTTTCATGGAAGACTGCTACTACTGGCAGTTTTTATAAGACTGGTTATGCATCGAGTTCTTTATGGGCATTCAAATGCACAGGTATCGATCAGACAAATGGGCGACCTATTATTGACCTGACTACTGATGGTGTGAGCGATCCCAAAAGTGACCCGACGGCTTATATGCAATATGTAGGGAAACTCGATCCTGATTTTACAGGTGGCCTTTCTACTTCTTTCCGCTATAAATTATTCACCTTATCGGCCAATTTTTACTTGCAGATGGGCGGCAAGAGATTTTTGCAAGAAGCCTATGCTTCTTCTGTACTCCCTAATGAATATGAAAATTTGTCATCCGAATTGAATTACAGATGGAGGCCGGGGGATACTAATGCTATTTTCCCAGGACTCCCGGATAAAGATATTGCTAATAATAGTATTTTATTGCCTAACGGTACGACATATGCAACTCTCTATGAAATGTATAATTATTCGACAGCGCGAGTTGTTAGTGCTACAACCTTGCGATGTAATAGCATTTCTTTTTCGTATTCTTTTCCTCAGCAATTTGCCCATAAGTTGAAATGTCAGTCTCTCAGCTTATCAGCAAGTGTGGCCAATCCGTTTGCCTTTGTTAGTAAAGACTTTCATGGACGTGACGCTGAAGTTGCATCCGGTCAACAGCCACGGACAAAATCTTATTCATTTAATCTCAGTGTTTCATTCTAATAACAGATACAAAGATGAAAAATTCAATATTTAAATATAAATGGATGTTTTATGGAATTCTTGGTTCGCTGCTATGCCTAACTTCGTGCGGTAATTTTTTCGATGAATCAAGTCAAGACGAAATAAAACCATCAACTGTTGAAGATTTGCAAGGTGTGATGTACAAAGAGGCGTATCCTTACCTACTTGCGTCAGACAGTTATTTAAATCTTCTTACCGACGAGGCACAGTGTAACGGTTTGCTCAACGACCATTATTCGACACAACATGCTGATGGTATGCCTCTGTTTACCTATAATGTCAATATGTTTGATGGAACGCTTACTTTTCCTGATGTTGCTAATTCGTGGAAACTTTATTATGAGAAAATAATGGGATGCAATGTCGTGAAAGACTATCTCGATGAAGTATCTGGTACCGAAAAGGAGAAAAACGCAATGCTTGGGCAGGTCCTTTTTCTTCGTGCATACTATTATCTCAAGTTGGCAATGATTTATTGTCAGGCTTATAGTGGTAATGGAGTGAATCCTAACACAACTTTAGGATTGCCTTTACAGCTTACCATGACTGTTTCGGACAATTTTCCTACAAGATCTACTTTGTATGAAACTTATGCCCAGATAGAAAGCGATTTGTTGCAGTCTGCTCAACTCCTTAAAGACAATTATAAAGCCGATTCATCATTTCGTGTAGACGACTTGGCTGCTTATGTACTTCTTTCGCGATTATATCTATATATGGGGCGTTCGGAAGATCTAGGCAATGCAGTAAAATATGCTGATTTAGCTATATCCGAAGGTCCTGCTCTTACCAATTTTGCATCTTTCGAATCGCAATATGGCAGTAAAGGTGTTTTCGATCCGGATGTCAGTTCGGAAGTTATATGGGCTTATGGTACTCCTAGCTTTCAAAATTCTGCTTATTTTGTCACAGAAAGTTATACAGAACAGCATCCTTATACTGTTTCCAATTCATTGTTGAGTCTTTATGAAAATAATGATTTGAGATACAAATCGTATTTTCAGCCGAATCAATATTTTAGTATTCATTATACATATAAGAAAGGAACAGTAAATACAAATTATGGTGACAACGGTATTCGTATGGCTGAAGTATATTTGAATCGTGCAGAAGCATTAATTCGTGAATATAAAGTGGATGGTGATGCCTCAAAATGTACGAAAGCTCTGAGTGACTTGAATACATTGCGTCGTTCACGTTATGCAAGTCAGACATATGCCGATATCAATATTACTGATGCCGATAAACTTTTAGATTTTTGTCTGAAAGAACGTCAACGCGAACTCTGTTGGGAAGAAGGCTTCCGTTGGTATGATATCAAACGTCTAGGATTATCGGTAGCACACAATTATATTGATGTTGGCGGTAATTCGAAGATTTATACGTTGGAATCTAACTCTCTGCTTTATGCTTTGCCGATTCCTTATGATGCCATTGATCGTAATAATAAATTAGAGCAAAACCCAAGATAAAGATTGAAAAGATGAAAAAGTTATATTGTAACATAGCGATTTGCTTGGCAGCATTCATTTTGCCTTGCGTTGTAACGGCTTGCGGTTATTCTGAAGATTCTTTGGAACCGTCGGGCAATGCTTTGGCCTATAAAATTCCTCAAGGCAATAATGATTACGATCAGACAATAGTGGGCTATCTTCAAAAGTATGGTACTTATATGTTGTACGATTTTGAAGATAAAGAAGCTTATTGGACACCTTCTGGTTGGCAAAATGGTAAAAAAGGAACAATGTCTGAAGGGAAAACGGGATTTTCTGTAGTAAAAGCCGAACCAAATTATGTAAAACAACAATTGGCACTCCTTAAAGAAGTGTGGTTTGATAACTATTCTGAAAAATATTTGAAATCTTTTCTTCCTGTGAAAGTGTTACTTTGTTCGGAAGTTGATTCTATAGCCTATGATTGGTCATCGTATCCTTTTATGGTTAATGGGTTTAAAGTGGGGGCTTGGTATAATTATTATAATATATGTGTAGGTTATGGCAATTCTACAGTTTCTCAACTTTCTATCAATGAGAAACGGATATTTGAGGATAAAATTAATAGAGTATTTGTACAAAGTATCGTAGATCGTGCTATTATTACACCTACTGATGAATTTACTAATGCAGCCAATTATACAGGAGTATCAAGTGTGTATGACAATGCGGAATTATGGGCAAGGGGAACATTCCCTAGTGGCTATTCGGCAACTTCAACTCGTGACTGGGGAATTTTCATGTTGATGATGGTGACACATTCGGAATCATTTCTAACTACAACGCCATCGTACATCGATACTTATGATTCTTCGGAAGCATCTTGGGAAGGTATACTAAGTTCGGTCAAAGATACAAATGGAATATTAAAGAAGCGTTATGATATGGTGCGTAATTATTTCAAGCAGAACTATGATATGGACTTACAAGAAATTGGAAATCATTTAAACAATTAATATATGCGATATTTATGGATTATACTGTGCTGCGTATTTTTTGCTCAGCATAGTCAAGCAACTAACAAACGGATAGACGACTCTGTGTCAACCGTGACTCCTGATATTAAGACTTTTTTAAATTGTCCGACTTATTCTACTACTGGATTTGTCAATGTCTATATTCAAAATGGCAAGTATTATATGGAAATACCCGATGATAAGTTGCAACGCGATATATTAGTTACTATTACAATATTAAAAGGTGCAGCGCGTAAAGAACGTACCACGAATATGCGTTTCGGCTATGGAGGTGATTCTGTGTTCGATACGATGATACGTCTCGTTAAACATGGTAAGTGTATTGAATTTACGAAACCTAATTACCATTATTCAAATGACAGTAGTTCTATTTACAAATCATTTTTAGAACAAGGTATAGCGTCTGTATTGGCTTCGTTACCTATTGTTGCCGTTTCTTCCTCGTCATCTTTGATTGATATCACAGAAATGATTAAAAACGATGATGACTTGTTCTCTTTGCATGCGGCTTCCGACGAGTTAAAGCTAGGTGCTTATCAACCGGAACAAACTGATTTGATAGATGTGAAGGCTTTTCCCACCAATGTGAATTTTCTTTCGACAAGAAGCTATTTGTTGCAGTCTTCTGCTGAGGGGCAGAAAGATTTCCCAAATTCTCGTTGGGAAGTAGGCGCTTCGTGGTTGTTGCTGCCCGAACATCCGATGAGTCCTCGTTTGGCTGATAATAGGGTAGGATATTTTACATATCCACTCTATGGTTATACAGTAAATGGTGTGAATGGTGGAATGGAACCTATTCCTATTGCTGCTCATTGGCGACTTGAACCAAAGCCCGAAGATATGGAACGTTACAAACGTGGTGAATTAGTTGAACCTATTAAACCAATTGTATATTATATTGACCGTGCTACGCCTTCTTATTTGGTGCCTTATTTAATTAAGGCTGTCAATGCTTGGCAACCTTCTTTCGAGAAAATAGGCTTTAAAAATGCTATTCATGCTGAGTTAGCTCCAAAGGATTCACTCTATACGGAAGCTGATGCACGTTATTCTCTTGTCTCTTATAAAGCTTCACCAATCCCTAATGCTTATGGCCCGATGATTGTTGATCCACGTTCGGGTGAAATTCTTTCGTCGCATATAGCTCTATATCATTCTGTTCTTCAATTAGTGCAACGTTGGTATTTTGTTATGTGCGGTAACGTAGACAAACGGGCACGAGAATATCCTCTTCCACAAGATATAATGGGTGAATTGGCCGCTACGGTATTAACTCATGAAGTAGGACATACATTGGGCTTGCGACATAACTTTGTGGGTAGTACAGCCTATCCTACAGATAGCCTTCGTTGTGCCGAATTTATTCGGAAGAACGGATTGGGAACATCAATTATGGATTATCAAAGATTTAATTATATAGCTCAACCGGGTGATAAACTTGCTCCTGCTGATCTTTTACCTCGAATCGGTGCTTATGATAATTTTGCTATAGAATGGGGATATCGTATGCTTCCTGAAAATTTGACATTAACTCAGCAAACTGATAGTTTGAGGCATTGGGTTGATATGAAACGTAAAGATCCTCGCATGTTCTATTTACAAGAAACAGAACTTGGTGATCCTCGTGTCCAGTCAGAAGATAGTGGTAATGATATTATTAAATCTAATCGCTATGGTATGGCGAATCTTAAACGTATTATGGTGCATCTCGAAGAATGGACTCCTAATAGTGATCGTGATTACTTTGTCTTGCGTAAACGCTATCTTTCTGTTCAAAGTCAATATATAAATTATATTGGTCATGTTATGAAGTTTATTGCAGGACATTTTCGTGATCGTCCTGAACGTGATGAAACTAAAATAGTTTATCGACCTGTATCTCGTGAGCAACAGCTAGAAGCTCTAAAGTTCATCAATGAGTATGTTTTCAAAGACCAAAAATGGCTTTTCCCTGAGAAGTTGATGGAGAAAACAAATATAAGTTATGATACCTATGTGAATGGTCCTATTGCATCTTCTATGGCACTTATAGTGGTGAAGTGTACGTCTATTCTTCAAGAAAAAATATATGATGCCAAAGGACTTGATTTAGATGAATATATAAATTTGATATATAAATATGCGTTTGAAGATATTGATTTGCATAAAAAATTAACGCTTTATGAAAAAAGTGTTCAAAAAGAATTGGTAGAACAGTTGGTTATCAATGCTGAGAATCCGACAGGGCTCTCCAATGGTGTTGCTATTAAACTTAAAACATTACTGTCGCGCATTAAAAATCGGATGATACAGGGTGCTCATATAGCTACCGACTATCTGACTGTGTCTCATTATAAAACGCTCTTCCATTTCATTACTTTATGGGAGAATGATAGAAATAATTCACTTATTGAAAAAAAATAATATCATACAAAACAAAATGAAATCAGTACATATATTTTTATTTTTGTGTGTAGCGCTATTGCTGTCCGTACCTGCACATTCTGCTAAGAAAGATAGTTTGTTAAATGATTTTGATCATTTCTCTTCACAAAAGGGCATGGTGCTTCATAAGGGATATTTTAATGTTTATCAGTTAGGTGAACAGTATTTCCTGGAGATACCCAAAGAAAGCCTTGATAAAAATATCTTGGTTACAACTCAAGTAGTAAAGGGCCTTTCTGCTTATGTATCAGACGCATCTACCGTGGTGAACTTTTCTAAAGGAAAGGGAAATAGTCTTTATTTGATGACTCATTATTCACTGGATGCCCTCTCCGATTCAACAGATGCCTGTCTTATGAATGCTATCAGTAAGTCGGGTATGCGTCCGATTGACAATGTATATCCACTTGTTGCAATGGGCCCCTCTAAACGTTCGTATATTATTGATATCAGTAAAGACTTAAATACGGCCAACGGTTTGTTCAATGTCAGTTCTAACAGTTCATTATCACATCCGGATCCGATGTCTTCGGGAGTTGATGGCGTACGAATGTTCTCAAAGGGCGTTGTCTTCCAAGTGACTCGTAATCAGGTAGACCTTGTACCGGTAAATCAAGATGGTAAGAAAATGAATGTTGCATCGACATATGGGTTAGAATTTGTATTCGAGCAATTACCAGAAACCTATACGGCTATGAAAGAGGCGCAACCTGCCTTTGGCTTTGATACAATTACTCGTACAGAGTACAGCTCCAAAGAGTATATGGCCCGTCAGATGAACTATATTCAAAGATGGCGTCTTTCTGCTTCGAAAGCTGATTTGGTCCGTCAACGCAAAGGTATAGCGATAGAGCCTATAGAGCCTATTGTCATATATATAGATCCTGTCACACCAAAACCTTTTGTAGAGAGTATACGCCAAAGTATTGCGCAATGGAGCGACGCTTTTTCCAAATCAGGATGGAAAAACGTTTTTCATATTTCTTCAGACAATAAAGATGCGTCGTTGACTTATCGTCATATTCTTATAAGGTGGGGTTGTGCTTATGCTGGATTATATTCCAATAAAGTAATTGATCCTATTTCTGGGGAAATATTGGCTGCCCGTATTAATGTAACGGATGCCGATGCTGATGAACGCTTGCAAAACTATTATTTGCAATGTGGTGAGGTTGATTCTAGGATCGCGAACGATCTTCATTGTTTGGATGTACGTAAGGATATCCTTACCGCTCAGGTGGCATCTGAATTGGGTAAGGTCTTGGGTTTAAAACCAAATTATGCTGCTAATACAGTATTTACACTTCAGCAGATTCGTTCTGAGAAATGGCTTCAGCAATATGGATTGTCGGCATCGGTAACAGCACCTCTTGTCTACAATATCTTGGCACGTCCATCTGATGGTATTGATGTGAAGAATTTATTACCACGTGTCTCTGTGTACGATTGGGAGGCTATTCGCTATGCTTATTCCAATGGCGCTCTTCATCCTTCTATGAAGGCTGCATTTTATAGCGCAGAAGATAAATTGAACCCTTATACTCAAGTGGGATTTCTCTCAAATGATGTGATGGAAGCCAACTTGAGCTGCATTGAACAGCTTAAACACACATACGCCAATCTTAATGCTAACGTCAGTAAATTGCCGGAGGATCAAAATAAGTGGGAGACTGTTTCAGATCTTTCTATCAAAGCTATGGTTTTGTACCAAAATTATCTTACTAATATAAATGCTTTGATAGGTGGAATGATGAAACATCCAATCATCAAAGGTGTAAGTGAGAATCTTTATACTTTTGTGCCACGAGAACAACAGGTGGATGCTTTAAAGTATATGGAGAATACAATATTTACCGAGATGCCTCAATGGGTGAAGAACAAGCAATTGATGCAAGCTAGTGGGTATGATTTCAATGATATGATGATGGGGCTTGCTGTGGCAATGTATAAACATTATATAGATAAAAACGTAATACAATCACTTATCACGGCTGAATATCATTTAGGTGATAAAGCTTTTACTACGAAAGATTTGTTTATCTATTTGAATCGTGTGTTTTTTGAAAATTTTAATAGTACAAAAGCAGTCTCGACTTATAAACAACATTTACAAGTTGTATTCATTTCAGATTTGGCTCGAACTGTAGCACAAAACAATATCTCGACAGGTCTGGCAAATGAGGCCAACAATGTTTTGCATACTTATTTTATCGATATTGCTAATAAGATTATTGAACTTAGCAAAACGCACGTTGATGAATCTACTCGTGCAAATTATCTCTTGATGGTGATGCGTATGAACCGTGAGTATTTTAATAAACAACAATAAAATGAAAAAGATGAAATTGCGTCAATGCTTTTTGTTTGTTTTCGTTGCATTATGCAGCTTGTCTCAAGCACAAAATAGAGAGATAGCTTTTGAACATACCACTTTGAAGGAAGTCCTGGTCAAAGCAGCAGAAACTAATAAACCGGTCTTTGTAGATTGCTATACCGAATATTGTGGCCCCTGTAAGGCCATGGCTGCTACAGTGTTCAAAACAGATAGCGTGGCCGATTTTTTTAATAAAACATTTATAAATATCAAGCTTGATATGCTCTCAGAGGATGGAAAGAAATATGCCAATGTATATAAAGTAGGTGCGTATCCAACTTTTTTATTGCTTGATGGTACTGGCAAAGAAATTTATAAATTTGTAGGCGGGCAACCTGCTGATAAGTTTATGGCACAAATAAGAAGTGGTATGGATCCTAAAAACCACTTGTTGGCTATGAACAAAACGTATGCTTCTGGGAAATATAACGATGCCTTTATGCAAGAGTATATTAAGCAGAAGATAAAAATGTTCGAATTGAAAGATGCGAAAGAGCTGGCAAAACGGTATATTGAAAGATTGCCTATTGAACGCCGTTCGTTACCCGAAAACTGGTTCCTTTACAGCGAACGCTATTTGATTGGTACAAAAACTTTCGATTCCAATTATCTCTTGGAACATTGGGCGGACTTTTTAAAGCCAATAGGTGAATATAAAGTCTATAACCAGATAGGACTATTGTATCGAGATATTACAGAGAGTGTTCTCAGAGGTTGGTATTTTAGGGACTTTAAGCCAGATCCTGCTGATTTTGAATATTATGCTCAACGTATGGCAACTATTTCGACGATGCCTAATCAGCAGGATTATCTTACAATGATGGATATTTGTAAGGCGTTGTGTTTGAAAGATACAATTACTGCTCGTCAACTATTATGTGAAAAACTCCCGAATTTTGATGTGGAAAATCAGCAAATATTATTTGGAGCTATTGGTGGTATATTACCTTATAGTAGTTCTCAACTGCATGAGTTGGCCATTAAAATTGTGCGGAGTGGCAAGAAGTCTAATTTATACAATTATCTGTATTCTTTGTTAAAGCCTGAAGAAGCTTATGAGGGTGAAAAATATGATGTACCTAATCTGGAGAAAAAGATAGGCTCGACATTTGTCATACCCTTTTTTCATCCAACGAAGGACTTGTTTTGGTATTCGTTGGAAGACACTAATAATAAACGCCATTATTATGCTTACGACGTTCAGAAAGGAAGATACAAATTGTACAATGAACATGTCGTAGACAGTTTGGCGCAAATAATGTATCCTAATGAAGAATTTGATCCACGGATTAGTTATACTCCTGAATTTGAAGGGGGAAGCTTATTAGCAAAAGTCTCAATAAATAATAATATATATATATATAACGATTCTTCTCGTGTCTTAGTGCCATCATCTCCAAAGCAATATCCTATGGTAGAATATGGCATGTCTCCCGACTCAAAATATAAGATAATAGCAGAAAATCATAATTTATGGCAGGAAGATATGGTAACTCATCAGCGTAGACAATTAACGTTTGACGGAGCAGAAGATTATGAATATGTCGTTGCCGATTTACAGTGGCTTTCGGCCAATCGTTATTACATTACTCGGAATGATTCACGAAATGTCAGAACATTTTCTATTCTCCATTCAATGGGATACCCCGGGCCGGTAGTATCTACTTATAAGTACGAATTGCCAGGCGACACCGTAGTTGCTATGCAGGAGTTGTTTGTGGGCGATGTTCAAAAAGGATCAATCGCAAAAGTAAATGTAAGTAAATGGCGTTGGCAACAATTAGAAATAGTGAAAGCGAAAGATGTATCGGGCAAGGTCTATTTTTTAAGATCGAAACGTACTCGCGATGAGGCTGAACTTTGTACGGCTGATGCCGCTACCGGTGAGGTGAATACAATTGTTAAAGAAATAAGTAAACCTTATCTAAACGAGGAGCTTTTTCGAATTCAAGTAGAAAATAAGGGAAATGATATTTTTGTGTGGTCAGATCGTAGCGGATGGGGACACATTTATCACTATTCTGGTACGGGAAAGTTGCTTAATCCTGTTACTTCGGGTGCTTGGACAGCTGGGCGTATTCTGAAAGTCGATACTCAGAAACATCGATTGTATCTATATGGTTATGGACGCGAAAAGGGGATTAATCCGAATTATGCTTTTCTTTATGGGGTGGATTTTAATGGTAAGCATTTGCAGTGCCTTACTCCAGAAAATGCTACTCATAGTGTATTTATAAGTCCTTCTGCGGATTTTTTTGTAGACAATTTCTCTAGAATTGATACAGTCCCTCAGGTTTCTGTACGTTCTGCCGATGGAAAACTGCTTTCAACGATAGAGCATATTGATGTGTCGAAACTTCTAGCCTATGGTTGGAAATATCCCGAACAGTTTACTGTAAAAGCTGCAGATGGTGTAACCAACCTCTATGGCATTATGTGGAAACCGTATGATTTTGATCCTAATAAAAAGTATCCTATTGTATCTCAAGTTTATCCCGGTCCGTTTACCGAGACTGTATGGACGGACTTTACCGTATTTGATCGTTACAATAATACAGCATTGGCGCAAAGAGGTATTATTGTTGTATGCATGGGACACAGAGGAGGCTCTCCATACCGTGATAAAAAATATGCCACTTATTGTTATGGAAATCTTAGAGATTATGCTCTTGCCGATGATAAGTGTGGTTTGGAACAACTTGCAAAGAAATATCCTTTCATAGATATTAATCGAGTAGGTATTTTTGGACATTCGGGTGGAGCTGCAATGGCAGTAAGTGCAATGTGTACTTATCCCGATTTTTATAAAGTAGGAGTTGCTTCTTCAGGCAATCACGACAATACTATTTATAATCGTACTTGGGGAGAAACCTATCAAGGAATAGGTGAAGATAATCATTTCACTGTAAAGACAAATCAGGAGCTAGCTAAAAATTTGAAAGGAAAATTACTTCTGGTAACGGGAGAATCCGATCAAAATGTACATCCGGCCCAGACTTTACGTCTAGTCAATGAGTTGATTTTGGATAATAAGGACTTTGATATGCTAGTGTTGCCAGGGCAATCTCATCATTATGATCCCGCTTATCAATCGTATTTTGAAAAGAAAAAGCGCGATTATTTTACTCAATATTTAGTAAATCAATAAATAAAATATTTCTCTCTCTTAATTTAAACGTAGGAGGTCGTTGTGATAACGGTCTCCTTTTTTAGTCTATCTCTATATCTACATTAGTGAGGCACTTTATACTTTTCTTCTTTCACCAACTTCTTTAAGTTGTTGCGGTTGTTTTCTATAGTTTCCTTGATAATATAAAGATATGTTAGTCTTTCTGATTGGTCGTATATTGCTAAATAAGATAGTGTCCTTTTTGGGCAATTCTTTTCTGCTTTTTACAGGACTGCAATGAAAAAATATATAAATTTGTAGGTGTGAATACAAACAGATGAATAATATAGATGAAAAAATATTGATAGAGGGAGTTAGAGGTGGAGCCTATGAAAGTTTCTCTCTGCTTTATAATAGATGGGTTTCCCCACTTTATCGATTTGTTTTTTCGCTTGTAAAGTCGGAAGATGTGACGCAAGATATTGTTCAGGAGAGTTTTGTGAAAATATGGTCTAATAGAGAGAATCTTCGTACCGGATATTCATTTAAATCATATTTGTTTACTATATCGTATCATCTTGTATTAAAAGAGTGGCGATGCAAATTGGAACATCCGTTGATGGAAGATTACATGAATTATTGTAATAGCGAGAATCTCTCTACACAACCTTCTACAGAAGAACATATTGATTTTGATAAATTTATTGAGAGATTGAAAAAAGCGAAAGATAAATTGTCGCCTCGTCAGCGTCAGATATTCGAAATGAATAAAGAAGAGAATATTCCTATATCCGAAATAGCGACATCACTTTCAATTTCCGATCAATCGGTAAGGAACCAACTTTCTGCAGCTCTCAAAATAGTCAGAAAAGAAATTGGTAATTATACTCTTTTGTTGGTCTTGTTTTGTCATCTGTAGTATACTGCTTTTGTGCAATGAGTTTGTAATTACATTAATGGTGTTTGTATAATTTGATATCCAATGATTGAGATATCTTTTTGCAATTTTCTTTCTTCCGATGTCAAGTATAGACTGAAAACACAATGAGGTACGACAGTATCGCACCTCATTGTGTTTTCAGAATTTTTTATAGTGTTAGAATTCTGGTACCATATCGTTAAGTTGAACTTTAGAAAAAACGGGGCCATCTTTGCAAACATACATTTTGCCAACATTGCAGCGACCGCATTTTCCTACACCGCATTTCATTCTATTTTCGAGTGTAGTATAAATATTCTCATCTTTAAATCCATGCTTTTCGAGTACGGGGAATGTGAATTTTATCATAATGGGAGGGCCGCATACAACGGCTATAGTATTATTGCTATTTGGGGCAACACTGTCTAATACATTAGGTACAAAGCCTACCTCTCCTTTCCAATCGGGTGTCTCACCACCGGGATCAACAGTGGTTACAAGTTTAACATCCGGGCGTTGATTCCATTCTTCAAGTTCTTCTTTATACACAAGGTCTGCAACAGATTTGGCTCCATAGACAATAGTCACATCGCCGAATTGATCTCGTAAGTCGAGTACATTATCAATTACACAACGCATAGGGGGGAGCGCAATACCTCCGGCTACGAAAAGTATATTTTTACCTTTCCATTCTTCAATAGGGAAAGAATTGCCGAATGGACCACGAAATCCCATAGTCTGACCTTCTTCAAGGCGGTCAAGACCTGACGTCACACGCCCTGCATGGCGAAAGGTACATTCTACGTACTCTTTTCTTGTGGGAGCGGAAGCAATACAAAAAGTACATTCTCCTTCGCCGAAAGCAGAATATTCGGCAAAGTTCCCTGCTCGAAATTGAAAAGCTTTTGCTTCTTCTTCGTTTTGAAATTTAAGGCGGAAAGTCTTTACTCCAGGGGCTTCAACGGTAATTTTATCAATTACCATGATATGTGGTAAATAAATATTCTCATTCATGATTTGAGTTGGCTATGGAGATTAAATGTTCTTGTAAATTCATATCGACGGGACAAGCTCTTGAGCAACGTCCACATCCGGTACAGCCATATACGCCGAGTCGTTCGGGCATATAAGAAAATTTATGTAGAATCCGTTGTCTCCAGCGAGTGGCTTGCGTAGGGCGAGGATTATAGCCTGAAGTATGTTGGGTGAAAAGCGAAAATCCACAAGCATCCCAACAGCGTAAACGTCTGCCGTGGCTACCATGAGCATCTTCCTGAATATCAAAACAAGCACACGTCGGACATACGAATGCACAGGCGCCGCAACCAAGGCAACGTGCCGATTGCCGTTTCCATACGGGACTATCGAAAGCATTCGATACATGTTCTTTTATTTCTTCTTTGGTAAAACGAATAGGTATTTTGGCCAATACAGCTTCTTTATCAACTTCTTCTGTGAGTGGCTGGAAAACGTCAGGTAACAGTTCTATCAGTTTTTGACCTTTCTCTGTCATAACCTCTACCAAAGTATCGGTATTATTCAATATTGTCAGTTGTATATCGCTACCTTCTACATTGCCCGGGCCGCCACCAACAGAAGTACAGAAACAACATTCATCGCTTTGATTACAAGCAAAAGTAACGATTGTTAGTTTGTTGCGTCGCTCATCGTAGATGTTGTCTTTGTAATCCCAATCAAAAATGGCCGAAAGAGGTGAGAATCCCATAGCATCGCATGAACGCGCATGCCATAGAACGGTTTCTGGGTATTTGTCAAAAGAATCTTCTGTTAATGTTGTGTTTTTACCCTCTTTTTGATACTTAAATAAGGTTTCTACAGGAGGAAAAGCGGCTGCTTTGGCCGAAACTGTAGTTGTGAGACTTCCATTATCAACTTCTTCGGGAGATTTTATTCTTCTGAATTCTGTTTTTGTCCCCGATGATACAGGTGCTAAAACACGGGGGACAGATTCGATTATTCGTTTTAGCCAGGTATCTATCTGTTCTGTTTTGATGATATATTTTTCCATAACCTCTATCAATGAATAAAGTTCTCTTTATCGTTCGGATTGAAAGTAGACAGAACATTCCCGCCTTCTCCTTCTCCCAACATATCTTTGATATCTGTCGACATTTTCTTTGTAAGAATTCCTATCGGTAGGTCTAGTGGGCAGGCTTTGGCGCAAGCGCCACAACCGGTGCAACGTCCCGACATATGCATTACTCGATTGATTTGCCATTCAATATTGCTTAATGTCGACTTCCAGGGATCTAGCCATTGGGGACAATTCACTTCGCTAATACAGCGGTTGCAATAGCACAATGGGCAAGCTGCTCTACACGCGTAACAACGAATGCATTTGTCTAATTCGGATTTCCAATAGGCCCATCGTTCTTCGCGGCTCATTTTGTCTATTTTCTCTATCAGAGCTGCCACAACCGGATCTGGCGAAGGGGCATTTTCTGCGCAGAATTTTTCCATCTCTTCAAAAGACGAAAGTTCTATTATGTTTCCGTCTTTGTCGACAGTCAGTACTATGAGATTTTCTTTTTTTATTTGATTCTCTTTGTTCAGCTGTATGATACTCGCTACTTCTTTGTTTGTTGCGATAATGGCAACTTTATTATCATCGGTCAACTCTTTTTTGGTCAGATAAACAGCATTATTGGTACTGCAATCATCACTATATATCAGTTTCTCTACATCTTCGGGCTTTTCGCAGAATAAAGGACGTATCTTATTATTGCCTTGTTCGAATCCGATGATGAGTTTTACGATGCCTTCTTTAAGAAGTTCGGTTGCTCTTTCCTGTAATTTATTCATGAGTATAGGCCTCCTCTTCTAAATAGTTCGCTACTTTTTTATATTCCGTATATGGACCTAGTTCCCTAATTTCCTTTACAGTATCGTTTACGACATCTGCCCATTTGGCTCCTTCGGCAGCAGATACCCAAGAGAAATGAATACGCCGTACATCAATACCTAAGAAATTGAGCATGTTGCGAAATACAATCCAACGGCGGCGTGCATGAAAGTTACCGCTTGTGTAATGGCAGTCGTTAGGATGGCAGCCCGATACAATAATACCGTCAGCTCCACCTGCAAAAGCTTTAAGGAGCAACATGAAGTCTATTCGGCCGGTACACGGGAATCGTACTATTTTTACGTTTGTCGCATACTTTATGCGGCTGGTTCCCGTCAAATCGGCTCCCGCATAAGTACACCAATTGCATACAAAAGCAATGATACGCGGTTCAAAGTTATTATTAGATTCTTCCATCATACTTTCTGATTAATGATTCAATAGTGCCATTACTTCGGTATACATTTCTTCGTTGGTGTATCCTTCGAGGTCTATGGACTTGGAGCGGCAGAATGAAACACAAGTACCGCAACCTTGACAAAGTCCCGGATTGATTTTGGCAATAGTTTTGATAACTGCTCCTGTCTTTCTATCTTTTATTTCTTCGTGCTCAATAGCATGATAGGGACATATCGTTTCGCACATGAAACATCCTACACATGTACTGAACATTGGAGGAGCACAACGGTTGACGACTGCTACGACCGGCTCTCTCACTAAATTTTCTTGCGAGAGAAGTGATACGACCTTTACTGCGGCACCCGAAGCGGCAGCTACTGTTTCGGGAATATCCTTTGGGGCTTGACAAGCGCCGGCAAGGAATATACCTGCTGTGTTTGTTTCTACCGGTTTCAACTTTGGATGAGCTTCGGCAAAGAAATGATACGGGTCGTATGAAATGTGCATTTTCTGTGCTAGTTCTTCAGCTCCCTTGCTGGCAACACCAGCTGTGGCAAGGACTACCATATCTGCTTCTATTTCTACCGGTTCAGCTCCAAGTAATGTATCTACACCCTTTACAATAAGTTTTCCCTCTTTTTCGTAAACTCGAGCTACACGCCCACGTACATAATTTACATGGTCTTCTTCAATGGCACGTCGAACAAATTCTTCGTAGTTTTTGCCCCCGGCACGGATATCCATATAGAATACGGTTGAATCTCCATCGTGTACTTTATGCTGATAGAGCATAGCATGCTTGGCTGTGTACATACAGCATATCTTTGAGCAATAAGGAATTCCTTTGGCCGGATCGCGTGAACCACAGCATGCTATAAATACGACTTTTTGAGGAATCTTTCCATCCGAAGGACGACGTATCTCGCCAAGGGTAGGACCGGAGGCCGAAGCAAGGCGCTCAAATTGCAACCCTGTGATCACATCTTTGTATTTACCATAACCGTATTCGGGGAAAAAGTCTGTTTTCAATACATTAAATCCTGTAGTTACGACTACGGCTCCGACTTCTATTGTCATAAATTCGTCGGGCTTGTCGTACTCTATTGCTCCGGTAGGGCAAGATTTAGAACAAATTTTGCATTTACCTTTTTGATAGTATAAACAATGTTCCTTATCTATCACCGGTTTATTAGGTACAGCTTGGGGAAAAGGTACGTATATAGCGGTACGCATACCCAATCCTTCATTGAATTCACTGGGTATTTTTTTGTTGGGGCATTTGGTCGTACAAAGTCCACAGCCGGTACATTTTGAATAATCTATACTTTTAGCTTTAAGCCTGATAGTTGCTTTGAAATTGCCTACAAAGCCCTCTAACTTATCGAGTTCGGCATACGTATATAAGGTAATATTGGGATGTTGCGCCACTTCTACCATTCGGGGTGTAAGAATACACTGCGAACAGTCGAGGGTGGGAAAAGTTTCTGATAATTGTGACATGTGTCCACCTATAGAAGGACTCTTTTCTATCATGATGACTTTTTGGCCACAATTGGCTATATCGAGTGCTGTCTGAATACCTGCAATACCTCCTCCTATAACCAGAGCACACTTTGTAACTGGAACTTTAATAGTATTAAGCGGTTTGTTGCGTTGTACTTTCGAAACTAATCCCGTTACAATTTGGATTGCTTTGCGGGTTGTAGCTTCACCTTTTTCATGCACCCAAGAGACATGTTCTCTGAGGTTGGCTATTTCGCACATATACGGATTAAGTCCTGCCTCAGCACATGTCTTGCGGAAAGTGGCTTCGTGCATACGTGGTGAACACGAACCTACTACAACTCCATCGAGATGGTGCTCTTTGATAGCATTCTTAATAAGTGTTTGTCCCGGGTCGGAACACATGTATTTATAATCGGTTGCAAATTCTACACCTTCCAATTTGCCTGTCTCTTGTGCCACGCGTTCACAGTCTACTGTTGCACTGATATTTTCACCGCAATGACAAATAAAAACTCCTATTCTTGACATGTTCGTTATGCTTTTTTAGAGGGTAGTTACTTTGACGAAGTGACGTTGCAAACCCAGTTTGGAGGGGTCAGCTCCAACAGCTAATCCAATAGCTTGGGTGAGGTAGATTACTGGAATTGTCACATCTTCTTTTAAATATTTATTAATCTCGGGACGACGCATATCCAAATTGGAATGACACATGGGGCAAGCTACGATAATGGCTTCGGCTCCGCGATCAGCAGCATCTTTGATGATATTACCGGATAGCTTTGCTACCAAATCAGTACGAGATACTGACAATCCGGCTCCACAACATTCTGTCTTGAATCCCCATTCTACAGGAGTTGAGCCAATCATATTCATTAATTTGTCCATAGAAGTAGGATCTTCAACTCTGTCGAATTTTAATATTTTGTGAGGCCTTACTAGCAGACATCCATAGTAGCAGGCTACCTTATAATTGAAAGGCTTTACTATTTTTTCAATAAGCTTATCTTTTATATACCGATCAATAAACTGTACGACGTTAAGTATCTTTACTGTCCCTTCGTATGGCATATCAATTGTATCTGTTATTTTCTTTCGAAGTTCTTTGTCTTGTGCCAATTCGTATTGTGTCACCAATAGGCGGTTGAAGCATGATGCGCATGGTACAACTATTTCTTTCATCCCCTGTTTTTCTGCTAAAGCCAGTATTCGGGTTGGAAGAGCCAATGATAAATCTTTATTAACGGAGTGGGCAGCGGTGGCACCGCAACAGTTCCAATCTTCAATATCTGTCAGTTCTATATCAAAAAATGGAGCTAATGCCTTTACCGATTCGTTATATTCTCGCGATGTTCCCTGTAATGAACATCCCGGATAAAAACCTAATTTCATACAGTACTGATTATTTGGAGTTTTTGATGGTTCTATTAAAAATACGAATAATGTTTTTTCTATTTTTTATCTTTTCAGGTAGAAATTTGAGCTTCCCTTTGGCAAGCATTGAAGGTACTAGCTTTACATCTTGCCATAAACGCATGGTTCGAAGTTTGAATTCGGCAATAAGATTGATTTCGTTCAGTTTGCCCGTATTGCGTATGCTATTCAAAAAAGACTTGTGGAAAGATAGAATCGGTTTTGCTTTTGGCGAGACACATTTTCTTTTGATGGATTCGGCCCGCAGATAATCCATTAGCCGAGGAATATCCACTTCTTTAGGACATCTCCCGATACAGTTTTCGCAATTCAAGCACAACCATATAGTGTTTGACTTTAGTACTTTGTTGTAATTCTCTTCTTTATTCGTTTGCAACAATCGGATGAGATACGATGAAGAAAATTCCATATCGTCGGCAAGTACACAACCTGCAGTGCATTTGCCACACTGATAACACAAATCGACATCGACTTCGGTCGCTTGTTGAATACGAGAAGTAATTGCATGATTCGTTGTCATATATTATAGTTAAATAGATTTCATGGTATACTTTAGTCAGTTAAACAACGCCATTGTTATGTGGAATTGTTATTCTGCCACAAATATAATTCTTTTATTTATAATAAATAGAGAAAAATAATTAAATAATCTCATTTACCAATACTGCTTTTGGCTTAATCTATTGCTCTGAAAGGGCTTTGAGAGTTACGACTTTATCCATATCAATGAACATAAATATCTTTTGGCTTATTAAAATATGAACCTTAAGATCGTGATTGTAGTGAGCATGTTTGCAATGATACATAGATATTGACATGATGCTTTGTATAGTTCAATTCAATATTGTTTGGTTAGTAATGCCGAAATATTTTATTAGTATATATACTTATTATTAATATAAAAATTCTATTTTTGTGAGTAATAACAGATAAACTCGCATAAATATGTCTAAAAGGAAGATGATTGATCGTAGAATCTTTTTGAAAAAGCTTGGTTTCGGAGCTTTGACTACAGCTGCAACTCTTTCGGCCGCAGGTTCGCTACTTAGTTTTGCGACAATGGACGAAGAGGATAAGTTGAATGGCAAAAGCATACGGTCTGTCGGTGATTGGACCGGAAGCATAACCTATCGTATCAATCGGCATACTAGTGATAAAGTATCTCTTCTGGGATATGGTTGTATGCGTTGGCCTACTAAACAGGGCACCGATCAAATAGATCAGGAAAAGGTCAATCAACTTGTCGATTACGCGATGGCACATGGAGTGAACTACTACGATACGGCTCCTGCCTATGGTGACGGTTCTTCTGAAACAGCACTTGGTATAGCTATTCATAAATATCCGCGTGACAAATATTATATTGCGACGAAGATGTCCAACTTTGCAACACAAGATCAAAGTAAAGAGGCATCGTTGGCTATGTACAATGCATCTAAGAAGAGATTGCAGATAGATTATATTGATTATTATCTGTTGCATGCTATTGGTATGGGAGGTATGGATAGTTTCAAGGCGCGTTTTATTAATAATGGTATTCTTGATTTTCTTTTGAATGAGCGAAAAGAAGGACGTATTCGTAATCTCGGGTTTTCATATCATGGCGATGTTGAAGTTTTCGACTATTTATTGAAACAGGATATTCAATGGGATTTTGTTCAAATAGAACTCAATTATGTGGATTGGAAGTATGCCAAGCAGATGAATCCCCGCAATACTGATGCTGAATATCTTTATAACGAACTTGAGAAAAAAGGTATTCAGGCAATTATTATGGAACCGCTACTTGGAGGACGATTGGCTAAGATAAATGAACATTTGGGCAGTAGATTGAAAGCAAAACGTCCCAATGATAGTATTGCTTCTTGGGCTTTTCGTTACGCAGGATCGTTGCCTAATGTCTTGACTGTATTGAGTGGAATGACTTATCTGGAACATTTGCAAGATAACTTACATATTTATTCTCCTTTAGATCCATGCACATCGTCCGAATTGTCACTGCTTGAAAATGTAGCTAAAATTTATAGTAGTTATCCTATGATACCATGTACAGGCTGTCATTATTGTATGCCATGTCCTTTTGGCTTGGATATTCCTGCTAATTTTGCATATTATAATAAATGTGTCAATGACGGAACTTTACCAACTGATCCGCTATCGCCCGATTATCAAAAGCAAGTGCGTATTTTCCTAGACGGATATAATCGGAGTGTACCCGAAAAAAAGCAAGCTTTAAATTGTGCCGAATGTGGTAATTGTTTATCTCATTGTCCGCAACATATACAAATACCTACTCAAATGAGAAGGATTTCGAATATGGTGGAAGAAATGAAAAAAGTGAAACTTACTAGTAAAAGTTAGGTGTGTCTTATTTTACAAAAAAACAGACGTATGTCACCGCAATAACTAACGGATGTTACTGCGGTAACTAACAGAAGTTATCCTAACAACTAACGTTAGTTTCTTCAACAACATCCGTTAGTTACCGCTGCGACATACGGTTGATTTTTTGCAAAGCAAAACAAGGTCACAGCCGTCGTTGTCGTATGTTAGTTTTTTCGGTGACGTCCATACGTTTTCGGAAAAACTAACATACGACAACAATTTTAGGAGCATATGACGTTTTGGAAGGACAAAGACAATACAGATTTGTTGAAGTCGCCGGTTCTTACCGATACTTAAAGATACCTCGTGTAGATATGTAAAACCTCGTTTTTTCTATTTTAGTTACGAAAACGTTTCTGTCACCGTTACTGATTGTATATCAGACTCATACGTGTGAATGACGCCAAAATGGGACACGAAAAACACGTCTTCTCTCAGAGAATCAATGCGTTATGATTTCTCTCAAATTTTCCCTGATAATGGGCGATACAAGGGGGTGATGAAAGTTGGCGTGCGAGAATTCTTTTTTCGACCTCGTTTTCAGAAGTGAACATGGAGAGCAAAACCGATACTATTTTAACCATACCGAAGTGATACTTTCAAATGCGCGGAATCGACACTTAGTTTTCGAAAAATGATAACGACGAACACAAAAATTCATAAGGACGAAACTAAATGTTTCTAGTTACAAACTTTTAGTTTCGTCCTTATGATTTTCTCGCTGTATATCAATGTATTGCACGTGATATGTCTATGCTTTATCCTGATTCTGTTTACACTCGTGCGATGAAAAGAGTCCGAAAATAATGCTCCAAAAGGCCTTTCCTCTTAGGTTCGGATAAGAAAGTATCAGAATGTAGGCGGATGTTCACTTAGAAATACGTTCTAAAAAACGGATTGCACGCAACATATTGTATTTCAATTATTTCATGTGTTAATGGGGTGTGCCATCCAACTATTTAAATAGACTAAAAACGACACCGATATGGCTGTTTATACAGTCTTTTTTCTGCAAAAAGGCAGATGAAATATTCGTATTCTCTTACATATCGTTGATATATATTCTTCTCTCAGTCGGTCTATAAGTTTCGGATTGTTATAATTTTAGTCTTCCTTACTTTTACTGATTGGGCAGAATTTGGCTAAGAATGTGTCTAATGCATATTTTCCCGGACCTGCTATATAAACAATTATAAAGGAGATGAGATAGATCAGTGCCAATTCGTCTCTGCTTACATAATAGGCTACAATCATAGTGAATATTATGGGGAGCGTAGAGAGACGGAATAGGAAACCGAAGACAAATGCCAATGAACAGAAAAGCTCTCCAAAAATGGCCATGGATAATGATAAGCTTGTTCCGATGCCCAATGGATCTGGAAATTGTGTAGATAATGTGCTGAAATGTATCATTTTGGTGAGTCCATGATAGGCTAAAAATAGACCAAAGAGAATACGTAGTACGAGTAGTACTGCCGATAATTTATTATTATCTTGAATACCTGGGAATAAAAATTTGATCATAATCTTATTTTTTAATTAGTTAATAATACTTGGTAACGGTTGGTTACCTTTTCATCCGATCTCAATATTATAACATTAGTTTGACTTTTGCTTATGATAAAAAGATAAAAGCTGGATTATTATTATTCTAGTTTCAAATATAATTTATATATTCGATTTCAGCAAATAATTTTTGATTTTTATATCACTCTATATCTTTTATTATCAGTTAAGTCCGGATAAGTTATTGTTTCGAATAGAGTTTAGATATAAGATCGCTTCGTCCTATCCTTCGGAGTTCTCGTATGATTTTTTGGCGTTCTTCGGGTTTATACCAAAAGAAAAACATACGTTGCGCTAGTTTTTGTTGTGCTGTATGCGCACTGAAAACCGGTTCGAGCGTGTATGGATGAAAACCGGTATACCACATTTCGGTAGCTACCGTCATTGGAGTGGGAGTGAAGTCCTGTACTTGTTCCAAATGGAAGAAGAGGCGTTTGGTGATAATAGCAAGTTCGGCCATATCTTCTTCTTCGCAGCCTGGATGACTGGATATGAAATATGGAATAAGTTGCTGGTGCATATTAAGTCGTTTGTTTTCGCGATCGAATATTTCTTTGAATTCTTTGAATTGTTCGAAAGAAGGTTTTCTCATTAGCGACAATACCCGATCGCTTGTATGTTCGGGGGCTACTTTGAGCCTACCGCTTACATGCTTTTCTATCAGTTCTCGGGTATATTGTTTAGTTGCTTTATCTGTCTCTATATCACCAGTACGGCGCAACAGTAGGTCGTATCTGATGCCACTTCCTATATAGAAATGGCGAATATAAGGCAACGCTTCTACAGTATGGTATATGTCGATAAGCGGGCGGTGATCCGTATTTAAATTGGGACATATTTGTGGGTTGATGCATGATGGACGCTTGCACTTTTTGCAAATCTCTTTCTTTTTTCCTTCCATCTTATACATATTTGCCGATGGTCCGCCCAAATCGCTTAGATTACCTTTGAAATCGGGCAGCTGTGAAATATGTTTTATTTCGCGCAGAATACTTTCTTTGCTTCTGTTCACGATGAATTTGCCTTGATGCGCAGAAATCGTACAAAAGGCGCAACCTCCAAAACATCCTCGATGAATGTTTACAGAGAATTTTATCATATCATAAGCAGGTATTCTCTTTCCTTTGTACTTGGGATGAGGAAGAAAAGTATATGGCAGATCAAATGAATGATCCAGCTCTTGAGTCGTCATTGGTGGATATGGTGGATTGACTACAACAATATCTTTACCGACTTGCTGCGTAATACGGTCTGCTGCATAGCGGTTGCTTTCTTCTTCTATGTGACGGAAATTGGCAGCCTCTTTCTTTTTATCCTTTAAACACTCTTCGTGAGAATAGAGGACAATATCGTTTTCGCTTTGTTTAAACTCTCCTGTATTTATCAAATAGGCGGTTTGTGGAATGTCGTGAGGTATTCCTGCCTCCGGATGTTTATTCATCTGCTGTGCCAATTCGACAATGGGCTTCTCGCCCATACCATAGATAAGTAGATCGGCACCGCTTTCGCAGAGTACGGATTTGCGAAGTGCATCTTGCCAATAATCATAATGAGTAAGGCGGCGCATGCTAGCTTCTATTCCTCCCAATATGACAGGTACATCGGGGAAAAGCTTTTTTAAAATAGTGGTATAGACTACCGACGGATATTCCGGTCGCATGTCTGGTCGGCCATCAGGAGTATAAGCGTCCTCACTGCGCAATCTTTTGTTGGCAGTATACTTGTTGACCATTGAGTCCATGCATCCGGCACTGATTCCGAAAAATAAACGTGGTTTACCAAGCTTTTTAAAATCGCGCAAATCATCCCGCCAATTAGGTTGGGGCACGATCGCAACTTTTAAGCCTTCTGCTTCAAGTATGCGCCCAATGACGGCTCCTCCGAATGAGGGATGATCTACATAGGCGTCGCCACTAAAAAGTATAACATCCGGTTGGCTCCATCCTCTTAATTCTATTTCTTTTTTTGTTGTGGGAAGCCAATCTGTCAGTAGTTTGTCGTTCATTTTAAGATGGATTGGAGCAGCAGTCGTATACGTCGATAGCGTCGGATTTCTGTTCTACCCAAGCTAAATACAATTTTATTAATTCATTTAATCCGAACGCTTTCATGTTTTTGTTGTATATTACGTCGATGCAAAGGTCCAACAAGTCTTTGCAATTATCTGTATCCGCAGCGATGATAGAACGGATATTTAGTTTCAATTTATCGAGAACGGATTCGTCCACGATACCGTTGCTATCTATCAGATACCGGAAGAGGGCATACTTTTCGATAGTCTTTAGGTTCTCGTCCGATATTTCAATGGAGCGAGTGCCGCTTAAATTTGATATTATATTGTACATCGTTTTATTTTATTTTAAAGCAAAGATAGAATTAAATTCGAATATTGTTCTGCTTTTGTCGAAAAAATATATTTTTTTTGGAAAAATTCTGTTTCTATCTTATTGCTTTAGTTTTTAATGTTTATTCTCAAATGTTCTAAGTAGCATATTCATCAATGAGTTACGCATCGATTGATCAGATATGCTTTCGAAAGGAAAGCCCATTATACACGAACGATAGCGATTCCCTTCATAAAAAATGGCAGCTATTCCGTCGCTTCCATCATACTTCATGATGGGGATTGCGGTGTCCTGGGGCATTAGTATTTCGGGACTCGTTACGGCATATTGCCTTTTGTTTGGCTTGCGCGTGAAATGACAGCGCAATTTATTTCCTGATACAGAGGATTCGGTTTTGTTATCTGAAAGAGAAGAATCGTAAGCGTATTTTAGTATGTCACGGCAAAACATTTTATCGGACGAATCGTTTGCCATATCGCTTCCAATATATGATCCACTGACGAAAAGATTGCCTCCAGCCATGCAATAACTACGTAAAATGCGTTGCATGCGATCATCGAAGGTTTTATATTTTTTGAGTCCGTATTTATCGTACTTTTGTAATCCCATCAATATGTCAATGCAACGGTATGCTGATAGTTGCTTGATGTGGCTCGGTCTGATAAGCGGTTCATCTTCGGCAATGTATTCATCGAAAGCTTCTCGACTGCAAGAGACAAATCCCCATCGGCCTGCAGCTTGGATAGCTGTGCCGTGGATATATGGATAGTCGAAAGTATTGCCTGCAATGATTTTGCCTTCCAATTCTTCGCTACTATAACCTAAGCTTCCAGAGCCTTCGCGTCCTCCTGCCCAGCGATTGAATACCGTTTGTTTGCCACACAAAGAAATGTTGTTGCCATAGGATACGCCTGGATCTTTATTGATATCGAATCCTAAAGAATCCGGATTTTCTACAATATAAGGCGCACTTAGTCTATCGAAGCCGTTAACAATAAGTACTCGCCCTTTTTCTTTCTTCAACCTCATGGCCGATAACGTTTGTGAAGGAAAACTTTCACCACCTCGATTGACTGCTGTAATATAGAAAGAATAAACTTTACCCGGTTTCACTTTTAGCGTATATGATGTCTGAATCACAGGAGTGCCATTGTCAAAACTTGCAGAATCTTCTCGTTGATATACGATGTAACTACGGGGAGAAGCTGTTGGCTCTAGAGGGTCTTCTACTCCTTTCCAAGAGAGCGTTAACGTATTCTTCTTAGTCCCATAACGAATAGAGAAATGGTTTATAGGTAGGGGTTGTACTTCATAACTTTCTTTGTGTTGCGAAGTGATAAACCGTAATATACCTTTGTATATAGCTCTTGCCATCGAAAACTTAAAGTTGGGATCTTGAGCCAATTGCATATCCTTAAAGTTTTGGTGCGAGAGCATCTCAATAATAGTCGATGGAATAACAGGGACTCTGGATTCGCTATAATTTCTATTCCACATGGCTCTACGCTGCCAATCGATGCCAAACTTATTATTTAGCTCTTGTTGTATTTCGCTAATCACTATGTCGCAAAGATCTCGTGACGCGTAGCGGCTTGTACCGGCATTGAGTTTTCCGTTATTTGCATCCGTGGTATAGATGCCGAGTGTTCCTATGAAATTATTCGCATCGTATCCTGCATCGGTATGAAAGGCCATTGATAGTTCAAAAGGTACTTTCAGTCCATTTTCTTGTGGATTAAAGACCGATCCTCCAGATAGATAGTTGATCATCAGGCTACGGGTATTGATGTCGTCTTTATAATCGTTTGTCCCTTTGTTGCCGTTGTATACTTTATCGGGCATTCCCGCCCATTGCGCATAATACCTAGCTCCTTCCAAGTATCGAGGAAGTCCGCTTGTGCTGCCTCCGCGCGAGATATTGCCCATGCCTCCACCAAAACGTACAGCATCGGCAGTTATTACTCCAGATTCCTCGCTTTCGTTCGTAAGAACTACTTTATCGTATTCTAAATTTCCTTTATCAAAATCGAATGTTCCTAGATATACCCATGTTCCGCCTCCTATTTGCTGATTCACGCGGAATGTTGTGGCTTCGCCTTTGTGATATACGGTATATCGGGCATCGCTTATGCTATTAGGAAGAGTCTTGTAGGAAACATATACGGCATATTTACCTGCTTCGGGAATATCGGGTATCCACTCAGCAGATGCTCGATTGGCTTTATGAACTGTTTCAATATATCTTGATGAACCCATTGAAAAAGGATTTTCACCATTTTCGTATGTCTTCTTGCGATTAGCAAAACCTACTCCTTCAGCACGTTGCCATTGATGACGTGAAGAGTTGTTTTCAATATAATGTGAATTGCCTTGAGGAGAGTCGTTGTCGACTATGACTTCGTTTGTCTGAGTGTCCCTCTCTCTTGGTGTGAATACTATGGCACCGGCATGTTCGAGCATCGGTATTAAAAAGGGAGTGATAAAAGATTGTGAAAACAAATCTTCTGTAGTGCAAAACAAACGAGGACGTTGCCATACCCATCCCGCTGTCCCGGCATAATATTTACCGTGGCTTTGCCATAAGCCTATATGCCTTTCTTGCAGTCCTCTGGTTACATTATAGGGTAGTGATAAATTACTTACCCAAGGGTTGACATTTGATGTTAGTTCTACTTCTAAACGATCATTATCTTTCTTTTGTTTCTTGCGATAATAATTGGGTATTAAATCTTCTATTGTCTTGTTGTCTGTATAGAGCGTTATCTTAAAGAATCTGACTGGACCGGGGAGTAGTCCTCTAATCTCCGAATAGATACTATCTACATTGTTTTGCCGAAAAGGTTGGTATCCAAAAGCTTCTGATGCATAGATATTAATGGTACGATTGTTATAATCGATATTGAAAGAAGATAATTTGGGCGTGACAAAAGTCTTTTTGTATTGAGAAAAATAGATTTGAAGTCTTGAGCCTACAACAGAATCTTGTTGTTGTGCCCAGATTGAAATATTAATTAAGGAAAAAATACATATAATAAATAATTTTCTACTCATATATAACACTATTTTAGTCGCAAAAATAGTTTTTTAATTTCGTAATAACTAACTTTGCATGACAAAATAGGATAAATAACAAATTTTTTTATTGAAAAGAATTTATTTTATAAATATAAATATATCTACTGTAATGAAAACAAACCTTACTTCTCAAATCACTCTTAAAAATGTCTCGCCTAAGTATTATAGACCAGAGAATGCTTTTGAGAAATCGGTATTGACCCGATTGGAAAAGATCCCTACAGATATTTATGCATCTATAGAGGAGGGAACACAACACGTAGCGCTCGAAATAGCACAAACTATTCGTAACAAACAAAAGGAAGGACGTTTTTGTGTGATGGCTTTACCCGGTGGAAACTCACCGCGCAATCTGTATGCCGAATTGGTGCGCATGCATCAGAAAGAGGGCTTGAGCTTCAGTAATGTGATTGTATTCAATATGTACGAATATTACCCATTGAATGCCGATGCTGTTAACAGTAACCTGAATTCTTTGAAAGAGATGTTTCTCGATCGTGTAGATATCGACAAACAGAATATATTCTCACCCAAAGGAACGATTGCACAGACTGACATATATGAATCTTGTCGCCTTTATGAGCAACGTATTGAAAGCTTTGGCGGTATCGATATTGCGCTGTTGGGTATTGGTCGTGTAGGAAATATTGCGTTCAACGAACCCGGCTCTCGTATCAATTCAACTACTCGACTTATTTTACTTGATAATGACTCTCGTAACGAAGCGACTAAGATATTCGGTAAAATAGAGAATACTCCTATCAGTTCTATTACAATGGGAGTTTCTACTATTCTTGCTGCCAAGAAGATTTATCTTTTGGCATGGGGAGAAGAAAAGTCGGCAATGGTACAGCGCTGCGTCGAAGGCGAAATGAATGATTCTATTCCGGCTTCTTACTTACAGTCTCATAATAATGCTCATGTCGTATTAGATCTTTCTGCCGCTAATGACCTGACGCGTATACGTCGCCCTTGGTTGGTTACCTCATGCGATTGGGATGATAAGCTTATTCGTAGTGCAATTGTCTGGCTGTGTCAACTGACCGGTAAACCTATATTGAAGCTCACCAATCGTGATTACAATGAAAATGGACTAAGTGAACTTTTGGCTAAGTTCGGTTCGGCTTACAACGTGAATATCAAAATATTCAATGATCTGCAACATACCATTACCGGCTGGCCTGGTGGTAAACCAAATGCCGATGATACGTATCGTCCCGAGCGCGCTAAACCATATCCTAAACGTATCATCGTATTTTCTCCACATCCCGATGATGATGTTATTTCGATGGGTGGTACGATTCGTCGTTTGGTAGAACAAAAACACGAAGTACATTTGGCTTATGAAACTTCGGGTAACATCGCTGTCGGTGATGAAGAAGTTATTCGTTTTCTTCATTTCATTAACGGCTTCAATCAGTTATTTAACGATAGTGCCGATAAAGTCATCAAAGATAAATATGCCGAAATTCGTAAGTTCTTGGATAAAAAGAAGGATGGGGATATCGATACACGGGATATATTGACTTTCAAAGGTCTTATTCGTCGTGGTGAGGCTCGCACAGCATGTACATATAACAAAATACCACTCTCTCGTGTTCATTTCCTTGATTTGCCTTTTTATGAAACAGGGCGTATTGAAAAGAATCCGATAGGAGAACAAGATGTTAAGATTGTACTTGAATTGCTGCAGGCTATCAAACCACAAGAGATTTTCGTTGCCGGAGATTTAGCCGATCCTCATGGAACGCATAAAGTTTGTACCAATGCTGTACTTGCCGCTATAGATATGGAAAAGGAAGCTAAAGCTGAATGGTTGAAAGACTGTCGTATATGGATGTATCGTGGCGCATGGGCTGAATGGGAAATTGAGAACATTGAAATGGCAGTTCCTTTGAGTCCTGAAGAACTTCGTGCTAAACGTAATAGTATTCTTAAGCATCAGTCTCAGATGGAAAGTGCTCCATTCTTGGGTAATGACGAACGTTTGTTCTGGCAACGTAGTGAAGATCGCAATCGCAATACTGCATCTATCTATGATAAGTTAGGCTTGGCTTCTTACGAGGCAATGGAAGCATTTGTTCAGTATATGCCATTATAGAAAAAAGAATACTGTTCATAAAAAAGAATTCTATTATTCATAGAATAAACTTTAAGTATGGAGAGGATCGTGTTTAACATGATTCTCTCTTTTTATTTCTGTCTTTTTATGCTGCCTATTTATTTGCTTTATAGTATTTGAATTTAGTATCTTTGCCGAGTTTTTATAAGAATGATGATATGAAGTCTTTATATACTGTTTTATTGCTGGTGGTTTCAAATGCGTTTATGACTTTTGCATGGTATGGTCATCTCAAGTTACAAGAAATGAAAATAACGACACATTGGCCGCTTATTTTGATTATTCTGATGTCGTGGGGAATTGCTTTTATTGAATATTGTTTTTCTATACCGGCCAATCGTATGGGATATATAGGCAATGGTGGTCCTTTTTCTTTAGTTCAGCTAAAGGTCTTGCAAGAGTGTATTACATTGATCGTGTTTGCCGGTATCACTTCTTTTGTGTTTGGCAATCAATCTTTTCATTGGAATCATTTAGCTGCTTGTTTTTGCTTGATCATGGCAGTGTACTTTGCATTTATGAAATAGAAATTTATTATAGAACTCACAAATATTAGATAAGTACGAAACTTGCGACTCACGCTCGTGAGTCGCAAGTTTCGTACTTATGTTTTTTCCGACTCACGTGCGTGAGTCGCAAGCGATATAAGGATGAAAACTTTTTTCTTTTATTGGAATTTCAAGAATGCATTAAGCTAAGTTCTACTATTCTTCTTGTTTGAACATTGGATCCCAACTGGGCAGCTTAATCGGTTTCTGCTTATTTATCTCGAGAGCCTTTGCACTAGCATATTTGCTTTTAATAACTAAACGAAACATGTATTCATTCAGCCAGGAGTCGGTCATGATAAGATGTCCTTTGTATCCACTATCAGCTCCCCAACTATTCTCTACCATCCATTTTGTAGGTTTCCCTTCTTTGTTGAGGTCTACAGCCATAAGACACATGGCGTGTGTAGAGCCGCTGGCTAAGCTTTGAATACGTTGTGCCTTGTCCATATTGAATGTTATGCCGAGCAATGATGCATAGTCGTAATTGTTCATATCAAGAAGTCCACGTTTGGAATCGAGTTCTTTGCCTACATCGCAAGAGAAATACATCATTGTACTATCTTTCAACGAAGTTATTGCCATCTCTTTAATATCTTCCATCGGTAGGTTAACGTAGGTCCAATCTTTTCCTTCAATGATATGTCGGTCATAGTCTATCTGATAATTCTTGTAATAGGGGCGAGTTGGGTCGTTCATTATCATCAGATAGTCGGTATAAGCATCTTTATCGATATATTTATCGCGAAAAGATTTTGGGGTATAAGTTCCGCTGTCTATTATATTGCCTTTGCTATCTCTCATCGTGTATGCAAAGTCTGTGGGAGGTACTCCCAAGTTTAGAACAAGTATTCGATAAATAGTTTTGAGCATCTCTACTTTTTGCTTTTCCAGTTGAGATGTACTGGTTCCTTTTGTTGAAGCTTCGCGTAGTTGGAGTGCAAACTCACGGAGCTTAAGTTCCAAAATCCTACTCATCTGGGAAGTATTGTTGCTGCTTTTTGTTTCGTGCATTGCCTCACGAGGCACTGCTCCGTATTTTGCAATTAAATCGGCTACGCCAGTAAAGTTGCCACCATCATTTATCACGTTGTGAAAAAGCCAATCTACTGTTTTATCATCCATCGGCTTTTTGCCCGTTTCGATGATTCGTTCCAAGAATATATTCGATTTTTCTAATAAATCGTAGAACGAAAGATATATCTGAGAGAATTCGAAACTATCTGGATGATATTTGGCAATGACTTTGGCACGCATCGTATTTAATCCACTGAATAACCAGCATCTTCCTGATTGTTTTTGGTCGGTTATACCTTTCGAGTCGAGTTCAATAGAAAAATGAGTGTCAATAGAATTCTGATTCTCTTCGTTTGTTGCCAAAGATTTCAGATCACAGTTGCCTATCGCATTACGAATAGCTTTGTCTGTTACATCGTTTTTGTATGACTTCTTTATTTGGTTAAGAGTTGTTTCGTCAATGCTTTTCTGTCCAAAAGCGATTGGGCATACGAACGCTATCAAAACCAAGCTAAGTAAAATAGTTCGTTTCATTATAATTTCATTATTTAATGGGTTTGGTTACAAAAATACAACATTTAGGGCAGATATAAAACAATAAAAGTGTGTTTAGGAACACACTTTTATTATCGTTTGAAAATATTCTAGTTTTTTTGATACCAATCTACCAACTTCTGTACACCTTCGCTTATTTCTATTTTGTGGTGCCATCCTAAATGATGCAGTTTGGATACGTCAATCAATTTGCGCATTGTACCATCCGGTTTGGTATCATCCCATTCTATGCAGCCTTCATATCCGATTGTCTTTTTGATGAGTTCTGCCAATTCGGCGATAGTCAGTTCTTTTCCTGTACCCACATTGATATGGCAATTGCGAACTTCAGGTATTTGGTATTTTTCTTCATGGAGTTGCAACGTTGTTTTAGCTTGCATGTGTTCTGGTAGCCCGTTCAGGTCTTTGTAGTCTACATGTTCGAGTACATATACAGAAGCATCTGCCATTTCCTCACTCCACAAGAATTCACGAAGTGGTTTGCCCGTTCCCCATAGTACTAACTTGTCGTTGAATATGCCATACTGTTTCATCATCTCTGTTATTGCCTCTTTAGAAGAACTTCCATTTACTTCTTTTACCGGAAGTTTATTGAGATCTTTGCGAATAAGTTTCCAATCGTCACGGTGTAAAGCATCGGCGAGAATCATCTTTCGAATCATGGCCGGCATGACATGACTGGTTACCAAATCGAAGTTGTCGTTTGGTCCATATAGATTGGTAGGCATCACAGCAATGTAGTTGGTGCCATACTCCATATTAAAGCTTTCGCACATCTTGAGTCCTGCTATTTTGGCAATAGCATACGGCTCATTTGTGTATTCGAGAGGAGAGGTGAGTAGCGCGTCTTCTTTCATCGGTTGTGGAGCATTCTTAGGATAAATGCACGTGCTACCCAAGAAAAGCAACTTCTTTATATTGTGACGGAAACTTTCTCCGATAACATTCTGCTGGATTTGTAGGTTACGATAGATAAAATCTGCACGATATATGCTATTAGCCATAATACCTCCTACAAAAGCCGCAGCTAGAATAACGTATTCGGGTTGTTCTTCATCAAAAAAATGTTTGACTGCTATACTATCAAGCAAATCCAATTCTTTGTGAGTACGGCCCACCAAATTGGTGTATCCTTTGTCTTCGAGTATTTTCCAGATAGCGCTTCCTACCAACCCATGATGTCCGGCAACATATATTTTTGAATTCTTTTCCATTTCTTGCTTTTACATAAATGTTCCGTCTTGTTTGTCCAATTCTGCCTTCAGATGTAGCTTCTTTGCAAATTTCAAGTCGTGTTCAACCATTATTTTTACTAATTCAGGAAAGGAAGTCGTTTGCGGATTCCAGCCCAATACTTTCTTTGCCTTGCTAGGGTCGCCAAGCAATTGTTCTACTTCTGCAGGGCGGAAATATTTTTTATCTACTTCGACCAATACTTTATCTGTTTTCGTATCAATACCTTTCTCATCAACACCTTCTCCTTCCCAGCGGAGTTCAATACCTGCTTCTTTAAAAGCAAGAGTCGTAAATTCGCGAACAGAATGATTTTCTCCCGTAGCAATCACGAAATCTTCGGGTTTATCGTGTTGCAGCATGAGCCACATACATTCTACATAGTCTTTGGCATATCCCCAATCTCTTAACGAATCCAAATTTCCTAAGTATAGTTTATCTTGATAGCCAAGTGCAATACGGGCTACTGCTAGTGTGATTTTGCGAGTAACAAAAGTTTCACCGCGACGTTCACTCTCGTGATTGAAAAGAATACCGTTAACGGCAAACATATTGTAACTCTCTCGGTAGTTCTTAACGATCCAATATCCATATAGTTTGGCTACACCGTATGGTGAACGCGGATAAAATGGCGTCGTTTCTTTTTGGGGTATTTCTTGTACCAAGCCGAATAGTTCGGAAGTGGAAGCTTGATAGATACGTGTCTTTTCGGTAAGACCTAGCATCTTGACTGCTTCGAGCAGTCGAAGTGTACCTGTCGCGTCTGTTTCGGCTGTGTATTCGGGAACATCGAAGCTTACTTTAACGTGGCTTTGTGCAGCAAGATTGTATATTTCGTCAGGCTGTATTTCTTGAATAAGACGAATCAGAGAACTTGAATCCGTCATATCTGCATAATGCAGGTTTACCTGACGGTTTCTTTTCATATCCCGTACCCATTCATCGAGGTAAAGATGTTCTATTCTTCCTGTATTGAAAGATGATGAACGGCGAAGCGTGCCATGAACTTCGTAATCTTTATTTAATAGAAATTCTGCAAGGAATGAACCGTCTTGTCCGGTAATACCAGTAATTAATGCGATTTTCTTTTTCATGTTTTTTTCTTTAATAAGTTCTTGCAAATGTAGTAAAAACTTTGCACATATAATGGTCTATTTATTGTGTTTTGCTATTAATTGGGGATATTTGTAGGCGTAAGCACCAATAATGATAAAGCAAAGAAGTGGTATAATAAATCCGATGCTGGTAGATTTTTCTCCTATTAATCCCATCAGCCATGGAGCTATGGCTCCTCCTACAATAGACATAATGAGGAAAGATGATGCTTGTTTGGTATTTTTGCCCAAGCTTCTGATAGACATGGAGAAAATAGTAGGAAACATTATCGATTCGAAAAGGTAACAGGTGAAAAGTGCAATGAGTGAAACCCATCCGGCATTTATAATTACCAATATCATACAAATGAATGCGCCAATGGAAAAAATAAAAAGTAGGGTAGAGGCTTTGATTAGGCTTAATAACCAGCTACCAATGAAACGACCAATCATGAATAATCCCATACCGCCAAATGAGAGTAGCAATCCAGCCTCTTTCGGGCTAAAAGAAATAGTCGATTCGGTAGCGTAATTGATAAAGAAACTGTTGATTCCTGTTTGCGCAGCTACGTATAGGAATAAGGCGAATAGGCCAAAGACAAAATGTGGATGTTGCCATAAACTATAATTTGTAGCTTCATTTGATATATGTATATCGTTATCTTCTTCATCCTCTTTTATTTCAGGAAGTTTGACACATACAAAGAGAAGGGCTACGACCAAAACTGCAATGCCAATTCCCATATAAGGAATTGCTAGATTGTCTATATTTGTAGAATCGGATAAGATGATAAGACTACCAGCCAACGGACCACATATCCAGCCAAATCCATTGAATGCTTGAGCAAAATTTAATCGGCTTGAACCATATTTAGAATCTCCCAATACTGTAATATACGGGTTTGCTGCTGTTTCCAAACAGGTAAGGCCACATCCTATAATGAACAAACACAGAAGAAAAAAGGGAAAAGATTCTAGTTTGCTACCTGGTATAAATAGAAAAGCTCCGAAAGCATAAAGCAATAACCCTATAATGACGCCTTTGCGATAGCCCATTTTTCTTGTTATATATCCCGCGGGTAAAGCCATTAAGAAGTATCCTCCATACACCATCATTTGCACTAAGGCCGATTTGGCTTTAGTCATTTGAAAGACTATCTGGAAGTCTTTGTTCAATACATCTAAAATACTGTGGGCGAACCCCCACAAAAAAAATAGCGACGTTACTAATATAAATGGATATAAGTAGGAACGTCCATCTTTTGTTTTCACTATTTTCATGGTCGTATCAACTTCTAGAAACTTGGAATCCTTTGTTGGATAGTGTCATATTTACAAATCGGGCACGTCCGTTTGGGGCGTTTTCCAATAATATCTTTTTAATGTTTTGTGCTGCTTGCTGGTCCTTGGCTACCATGTATAAATAACCTCCACCTCCTGCTCCCGGTAATTTGTATCCCAAACAGTAGTCTTTTACCTTGTTGATGATAGCTTCTATAGCGGGAGGATTTGTTCCGCGATCCAACTGCTTGTTTTGTTGCCATGTTTGATATACCAACTTCCCATATTCGCTAAAGTCATTTTTGAGAATAGCTTCATTCATGCATAGGGCATGGTGTTTCATTTCGCTGAGTAATCTTAGATGGTAACCTGAATTAAGAAACATCGAACGGACTATTTCCGCTAGGATATTTTTTGCTGTTCGGGTTATGCCGGTATAGTATAACAGGTGGCAATCTTTGTATTCGGAAGAAGTGAACAAATATGTCGGTAACCAACGCGCCAGTGGACTTTGATTGAACCCCGAATTGGACTGCAATAGCTTCACGCCTTGCAATACCCCTCCATATTGATCTTGCCAACCTCCACCGGTAGTGAGTAATTGTTCCAATACCAATGTGCGTTTGCATATCTCATTCTTGTCCCATTCTAATCCACAGAAGTCATTGAGGGCGCCAAGTACTGTCGATGCCAATATAGAACTTGTTCCAAGTCCTGATCCTGCAGGTATTGCTGCAAGTAGTGTTATTTCGATACCTGCTCCAAAGTCTTTGAGCTGTTCTTCGAGTGTAACATACTTTTTGAATGCGCTTAATGGTGAAAATCCTGCTAATACTAAAGCCGCTTTCGGAATAGAGAAAGGCGATCCTACTATTTTATAGTCCATTAACTCTTCATAAGTAGAGACAATTTCTGTCGCTCCCATGTCTATGGAGCGCAATAGGATATGTTGTGCAGTTGTTGGTTTGATATAAACTTGTAGTGGTGGTTGCCCATTTAGTTCGATAGCAAAATTGACCACATTTCCTCCTGCATAGAGCGAGTAGGGTGGAGTATCTGTCCAACCACCTGCTACATCAATTCTTACTGGGCATCTGCCCCAAACAATTTGATCTGGGTATACATTCAAATGTGGAACACTTTCTTTTCCCGACAATTCCTCCATAAGCCCCTCTCGCAACAGACCGAAAGCAGTCTCTTGCTCTTTTATAGCAGTCTTATCACCTTTTAATTGATAGATATACGAGCGAAGCATCCGATTGTGTATTTTTGTCATTGGAGATGCATTGTCATCTAATACTTCTGGAGTGGGGAGATTCAAACGGCTATATTCTTGTGCTGCATCGACTAAATCAAGTTGATAAAATATACTTCTTTCATGATTCTTTGCTAACTCTATCCAGTTCTCTTTTCTATATGATTCTCGTTGTTTGTAAAGTCTTGAAAGGTTGGCTTGGTTAGATAGCTCATCTGCGGAAAGTTTTTTTGATTTTATCCATAATTCTTTTCCTCTTTCCAATTTTGGCTCTGATATCATCCATTTGAAAAGCAGTTCTAATTCTTCAATTGATTCTGTAACGGGAAATAATTTTGTCGATTGAATATCCGAAGTCTCTCCTTCGAGTTCTTCCGGTTTTATACCGCGTTCTTTAAGCCATGTGGTTATCGTATTGTTTAGATAGATCGTCTTTTCGCTCGAAACATCGCCTTTGAACATGTCAAAGAATCCATAAGGACGAGCGGCAAATCCCTTTTTATCAACAGGAACAACATCTATACAAATGTTGTCTGGTAATGATAAATTCCAATTATTGGGAGGAATACATGTGATAATTTGGCAAGAACCCAATTTCCATTTATTCCCGATATAACTGTTTTCTATCCAAATGTTTTCGTTCTTATTGGAAAATGTAAAGTCTGTGATGGCATTTTGTACAAAGATTGCAGGGTTTGGTTTTACTTTGTGATGCATTATTTTCCGTTGATCGAATTCTTTGTTCTCAATAGTCAATGTCGAGGATAATAGTTCTTTGCTTGTACCATAATGATAGAATTCTCCCCCTTGTAGCGGTAAAATAGCTACAGATAGTTTGTTCAATTCAGCGTCTACTATTTTCGGATGTTTACCTAATGCCAATCCGAATTCGGAGTACAAATCATAATAGCTAACCTCTTTTGAAACATTTGAATAAGAATGGTTTGTTAGGATTTCCATTGCTCTGTCGCTAAGCAGCCATATACCTATATCCATTAAATAAAGGTGGCTTTTTGATAATGTTTCTAATACTTCAGGATTGGGCTTTTGTATCATGTAATCCAATTCTTTTTGATTAGATCGTTTCATTACAAATACACCATGATTAGTTGCTAGTGCCGGATTGGTCCATAAACCATAGCATACAATATCGGCATCAGGAATATCTTGTAGCGATGCATCTGTCCGTATATATACGTCACCGCTAGCTATTAATGTATGAATTTTGTCTGGTGTCTTTTTTAGTATCTCTTCATAAAGAGGTAATTGCAGTGATAGTAAATTTTGTCCCAGCTGTTGTCCTCTTTCCCAATCAAAGATAGGTATTGGTGTTAGTATTTTTCCAGATGGAGCGTAGGCTGGTAGTCTCCGACTTTGTCCTCCTGCATGAATTAAAATCCTTTTCTCTTTGCTAATCCATTCAATAAAAGGTTCTGTATCGTTCTCTCCTTTTTTACAAGCATCAAGTAACCATGTTGTTCCTCCTCCCGAGCCAAGTTTGGTGCCTATGGGGTCAGACGAACAGAAATATTTCTCAGAATCTACTTTTTCCAACTGATAAAAACTTTCTACCAGATTGGGTGGTAACGATAACAGTGTTTTCAAAGTGTTTGTCTTTATTTAGTTTACCTCTTTATTTTCTCATTTTACTTTTTTATAAATTAATAATGTGCCAATAGCCGATATAAAAATTTCTTTATTTCGACTTTTGGCACATTATTATTTTCTTATGGAAGAGAGTTACCTTGTTTTTGGGGTATGATCTTTGTTATTATTAATGTCTTTTTTGTCAAATTTTTCATCACTAGTCTTATCATATCCGTATCCATAACCATAGTGCTTACCGTATCCTCCATATCCATACTTTTTACCATATCCATAGTAATATCCGTATTTTCTTTGGGTAAAGTCTACCCCATTAATAACACAACAAAGGTTAGGCAATCTCTTTTGTTTTCTCAATTCTTCTATTAGCATGAAATCCGCTCTAGGAGTATAATCGGCTCGACATACATATATAGCTAAATCTGCTACTTTCCCGATAAGTTGTGTGTCTGATACCAATCCTATTGGGGCTGTGTCTAGAATAACGTAATCGTATTTTTCTTTTAAAATACTTATTGCTTTTTGGAGCGCAGGGCTATCTATTAATTCTGTTGGATTTGGTGGTATCGTTCCACTCGGTAGTATATCTAGCCGATCGACAATCTTCGACGGTTTAACCAATGACATTAAGTCTGTTGAATTGGGATGTGCCAGGAATTGAGTTAAACCTGTTTCGAAATGATGTCTTTTAAATACTTTATTAAGACCCGGTTTACGTATATCCAATCCAGCCAATACTACACTTTTACCTAGAAGAGAGAAACTTATAGCTAAGTTTGTAGAGGTGAATGTTTTTCCTTCACCACTAGTCGTAGAAGTGACCATGATAACTTTTTTATTGTCACCCAACATGAATTTCAAGTTGGTACGGATGCTTCTAAATGTCTCTGCCATCATATCGTTTACATTCTCTTTCACTGCGATACTACCTTGTCGTTCAGACTCCGGCGTCAGTGCAATATCACCTATGATTGGACATTTTGTAAGTTTCTCTACATCTTCATGGCCTTCTATTCTGAATCTTAGCAGGTCGCTTACATAAATACCTCCAATGGGCAATGCTACACCGATAACCAATGCAACCAAATAAATAATACTACGTTTCGGTGAAATAGGTAAATCATCAGCAAGGGCAGCATCGATAATTTTTGCGTTATTTGCGGTGGATGCGAGTTCTATGGAATTTTCTTCACGTTTTTGCAATAGCATCAGGTATAGTTGTGATTTAATTTCCTGTTGACGTGAAATACTTAAAAATTGCCGCTCTTGAGTAGGAGCTTTGCTAATTTTCTCATTGTATTTTCCCGTTTGGACATTAATACCTTTTTGGGTGATTGCTAATCCCTGTTCAATACTGTGTAGTGTTGCACGTATAGCATCTTGTGTCGCTTTGATAGTTATATCCTGATTTGCAATAACTGGGTTGTTTGTTGTTGAATTTTTTAATAAGCGGTTACGTTCAATTACTAATTTATTATAGGCGTCAATTTGCGTTGCTAAGGCTTGGTCTGTAACGCCTATTTGAGTAGGAAGGACAGAATAGCTTTTTTTCGAGATAGCTTTTCTCAAATATTTTATGATATTAAGTTGAGTAGCATTTTCCGCTTGCATTTTGTTGTATTCCGAATTTTCTTTAATTGCCAATTCGGCATCACTTTTCAAATCTGTTAATCCCGCCTGACGTTTAAAGTTCTCTAAATCCTTTTCAGTGTTGAAGAGGTCATCATTAATGATTTTAATTCGTTCATCAATGAATTGTCGAGTTTTTTCAGCTATCTCGTTTTTATCTTGATTTGCATTATTATTATAGGCTTCGACTAATTTGTTAATGAAGTTGACAGCTCTTTCTTTTTGGCTGTCATTAAATGTTAGTAATGCAATAGTTGTCGTCTTCGAACTGGGAGCTACGTCTAGTTTATTACTATACGTTTCTGCTACTTGTATTGGATTCTGGACAATTATATCAAATTCTTGATCCTCTACAAATGGTTTTACAGCTTTTGTCCGTTGAAAACAAAAAGTCCCTACTTCTGTAGGTATTAAGCCGGGCAAATGGGCAAAATGTTTGCTGTATTTCTTTTTGCCGATCAAGCCTTCTACGTCCATCGAACCGTTTGGATGATAGGTAGTTTTGAATTTTACTCTTTTCCCTAACTTCTCCGATTGAGTTGGCGGTAATATAACCTCAAAAAGACTGTCGTTATATAATTCTATCGTTTTTATTCCTTTTTTTTGATAATAGTTTGTATTTAGATTTAATTCTTCTATAACGTTCTTAATTAGAGTTTTTGATCGTAAAACTTCTATTTCATTATCAAAATTTTGGGTAGAGGAAAAAATTCCTAGTTGGGTTAGATCCGATAACCCATTCATATTTTTACTATTCTTTTTGTCTTCTTCTTTGATTAAAACCGAAGCTGTTGTTTTGTAAATTGGAGTTGCAAAGTGTAAATACATCCATGCACAAATAATACATATTGCAATCGATCCTAAAAACCATGGCCAATGTAGAAAACATTTAAATAGTAAGGCCTTCCAATCAATATTTTCTTCTTCGTATTCCGGACTTGTATTGTTCGAATTACTATTTTTGATTTCTTCGTTCATCATATTTATATTTATCTAAATAATGCGATCATGATACTAGCTAGCGACATTAAAGATCCGACAATAGAGAACCAGATTGTCGTGCTCGAAGTAATGTCAGCCGTTGTTGCTTTCGCCTTATTGGGCGTTACGTATACAATATCGTTTTGTTGCAGATAGTAATAAGGTGATTGTAATATGTTTGCCTTACTTATATCTAATGTCGCCACTTCCTTATGCCCTTGTGCATTTTCTCGAATAACGTGTACATTATCGCGACGTCCATAAACAGTCATATCTTTTGCTAGAGCTAATGCTTCAAAAATATTTACTTTCTCATTCGTAATATTATATGTTCCCGGATCTGTAACTTCGCCAATAACAGAAATTCGGAAATTTGCTAATCTGACTGTTACTATCGGTTCTTCTTTAATATATGGTTTGAGTCTTGATTTTACTAAATCTTGTACTTCTATTCTAGTCATCCCACCGATATTTAATTTTCCTAAAATAGGAAAGTCAATATTGCCTTCACTATCTACTAAATATTGTTGTATTACTGGTTGTGATGTTGTGTATTGGTTCTGTTGTGCAACGTTAACAGCTGTTTGTACACTTAAATTGAACGGAACTGCTAACTCAGGATTAGAACATGATACAATAATACTTACCAAATCTTGTGGCATTACTCGAGCTTCGCGAGGCAAAGCTTGGACTTTGGTCAAGTTAAGGCTGTCTAGTCCCTGCAAATAGGGTATAGTCTTATAAGATTGGCACGAAGTAAAAGCGATGCATGCTAATGTGATGAGCAAGATATTCAGCTTTATTTTCATAAGTCTTTTTCTTTATATATAATTACTGTTTTGTAAATTCTTGGCAAAATTAATAAAAAAAAGTCGCATAACAATTATGCTTTCAATATTCTTTACCTTTTATCCATTTCGATGGAAAAGCATGATTTAGATGCTTTTTGCATTTATTGGGATGAAAAAAAGTATATTTTCTTATTACTATCTGGAAATATATTTTTGTTCACTATGTCTATTATGCAAGAAAATATATATGAAGTGCATAATATGATGTTTAAAGTTCAATAATCCTTTTCGCTTCAGAAAAATGAAGATATTTTGTTTATCTATCGTAAACGAGATGGAATTTATATTTATTAATATAAAATTGTGATGTTAAAAAAATAAAATTGTATGTGGCTCTTTATCTTTTTGCATCTTCAATTAGGCTTTCAAATATCTTATTCTCTTTTAGTATCTTCGGATTGCCTATCAAAAATAATTGTTCACGAGCTCTGGTCAATGCTACATTGAGTTTTCTATCAATTATGTTGCCGTTTTCAACAAAAGAGTTATTTGTTAGAAAATCTAGTTGATAGTCTTTGTGAATCGTGAAGTCGTAAATAATAATATCTCGTTCGCTACCTTGATAACGCTCCACCGTATCTATTGTAATATTTTGTAATTCTTCAATATTATACGAATTAAGTTGTTTTCGTATCGTAGATATCTGGTTGCGGTAGGGGACAATAACACCTATCGTTCTATTTACATCGAATGCTTTTCTACATTTACCATAGAGTTTCCAAATGGTGTATATAATTTCAGCAACCTTTTTAGCTTCTGGAATGTTTATCTTAACGGATGGGGTGGAATTACTTTTAGAAGCAAAGAAACATACTCTGCGGGTAGCTATGATGCTTTCGATTTCGTTACTTTTATCAAATGTCGTATAATCCAACTTTCTTTGTTGATGTTCTAGTGGTATGGGGCATAATTTGCCTTCATAGAAATATTTGTTTGAAAATTGTGCTACGTCAGGATGCATTCGTCCTTGTCTGGTTAGCATATAACTCACGTTTGAGTTGTCTTTTTGCAGTTTGATGAGCCTTTCGAAGAGAGATTCACGGCAATTTGTCAGTCCTATATTTCTTAGTATATTATCTTCAACTTTAGATTCTCTTGCCGATTGTTGTACTACGGCCGGAAGTTGCTTGTGGTCGCCAATAAAGACAAATTTTTCTATGGCATTGTTTCCTTTATACTGTGCACATATTATTCCGAGCAATTGTGGCTCTAATATTTGAGAAGCCTCATCAATGATAGCTAAATCGAAATGTTTTATATTAAATATACTTAGTTTAGAAGTTAATGCAGATGTTGTGCCTACTACAACGTGTGAGTTATATAGTAACTGTTTGATAGCATCAACATTCGAACATTCTTTTACTTTGTTTGATAGTAAATCTTTTTTATATGCAGGATCACAAGAAAGCTCAGATCCGAGACGAATAAAAGGTATATGATGCAAAACTAGTTTACTGCAAATCTCGTCAACGGCTCTGTTAGTAAATGAGGATAGTAAAATAGATGTGGTTTTATCAGTAAGGGCTTCTTTTAGGATGTTAACTAATCCGAAAGAAGTTTTTCCTGTTCCCGGTGGACCTATAAGCAGGAAGTAATCATGCGCTTGTTTTGCTTTAAGTACTAATTCATTAAAAGGCCCATAATTGCCGTTCAATGTCTTGCTTTTGTCACACTTTGCTTGTCTTTGATTCAACAATAGTTCTTTTCGTTCCATTCGAGCGCTAAAGAAGGAATAAAGAGACTTGTATATTGCTCCATACGATGATTCTACAAAATCATGTTCGATAGCCCATTTCCATCTTTTATCTTTATTGAATAGTTGTTCATTTCGTTGTGGTGCCCTTAGCTTGATAATGATTTGTTTGTTTTGTATGTCTTTTACACTACCTCTCAATACCATTGTTTGCAATGCATTCGGCTCTTGTTGTTCAATATATGGGTAAGTTATAACAATATCTCCTACTCGAAAGTTTGATATAAAACAATCTTCTGTTATTGGTAGTTGATATGTTATTTCATCGTATCCGCTATCTTGTTGTGTACCTTTTTTTTCTATAATAGATAAATTATGATAGATATCGCCCGTTTGCTTCTTTTCTTCTAGCGTCGCATTCCATATTCTTGAGAAGCCATCGTTTTCATTATTTGGATTGCCTATCTTCGATAAAATATTTTCTTTTTCAACAAAGGCAAAAAAACGCTCAAAGTATGCTTTCTCTAATTCGGTGGCTTGATGATAGAAGTCTAGTAGTTCTTTTAGTTGCGGCTGTTGATATTCTTTCCATAGCTTATCGTTTTTGTGTTTCATATTTAAATAGTCAGGAGTCAACTGCTCAAATATCTTTTTAACTGACTTTTTATCGGTATATGATAATTCGTTCTTCACTATTTCGTTTCTAATTTTTAAAGCTTCCAAGAGTAGTTTGGGAGCAGGGCCTTCTTCTATGAGTCCGTCCGGATATTTAGAATAGAGTAAAAAACTGGCTATTTGTTCATTTTTTAATGCATAGTTGTAATGTAACACAGCTTGGTAAAGTAACATTTGTATGTAGTGTGCTTCTTTGTGTTTCCCTGTTTTAAAGTTTCGTTGCCCCGACTTTTGTTCCATCAATATCCGATAGTCGGCTTGTAGTAAATCCATACGTCCTTGTATACCAAGTGTCTCGCATAAGAAAGATGGCTCTAGAATGAGCTCATCAAACTGTAAATTAGCAAGTTCTTTAAACGTTTTTGAAATAAGGTTTGTCAGATTTTCCAGTTGTTGTTTGGCATTTATGTGAAAATGCTGGTTTATATCATTGCATGTAGCCAGGTCTAGAGCATGATTTTTGAAGAACCTTTTTACGCTTTCAGCATATTTAATAGAGTCTTTTGTTTTATTATTAATCAATTCATCTAGTAGTTGACCGGCAAAGTTACCGAGTAAGATAGGAGCCGATATTACCGCTGGTTTTATTTTATTGACTAAATAATTAATTGCCGAATTGCTGTATTCTGTGAAACAAGCGGCTATCGAACTTATATCTATTAGGTAGTCCGGTTCAAAAATCATTAATTCAGGATAATAGATTCCGTCTTCAAAAGAGGGATTTACTATATTTATTTGGCAGTTTGCCGAAAATAGATCTTTGAAATATTCAAAACTGTTTTCAGCGATGCCTTTTGTTGTGTAGTCTATTTTGATTATATTCTGTCCATTGATTTCACTTCTACCATATATATATTGTTCATCCCAGTTTTCTACAGCAATTCGTATGTTTTTTACTAATGTCTTCTTTCGTTCTGATGTTTTATAAGGGAAACGAAGTAATTGTTTTAATCTGTTTTGTGGCTCTTCTCCGTATACGGCCGAGATAAATTCGGTTAATGCTTTTAAATCATATTTGTAGGTTTCTTTTAGTTCCGCTTGGTCTTTCGATCTATTTTCTCTACCGCGTATTCTGAATCCATTGATATGAAAGTAAATCGTTTCTGGAAGTTGATGCTTTTTGAATAGATAAGTCATACGTGGAAACGGGCCCGAAAATACGATTTCGCTATCTCTTGTCTTTTCTTTTAACATCATTAAAAAGTCGAGATATATTGCTTCATATTTTTCATTGATGGACATACTTTTATTCTCATGATTTACCAATATATCGTCAAATAAAGATTGAGCTGTAATATGTCGTTTTGTACTATCCTGTTCCACTTTATTCATATTTCACTATATATTCCTCTATGTCTTTGCTTTTAATTGTCGGAATTTAAATTCTTCCAAAAAGAGGGGTCTATTATATTTTCTACATTCTTCTCAATATTATCCGGAAGATTCGGGAAAAAATCTATTTTTGTTCGTTTTTCCAATTCTTTAATGGTCATAGCATATTGCTCAAATCCAAATTTTGAAGAAGGATAATTATTTCGATGCTCCAGCAAAAAGCCTATAGCATGATACGTATTCCCTTTCTTTGCCAATAATGCCATAAAGTAGTATTTAGGTACAGCTACTTTATGAGTACCTGTTTTGGTATACGACATGATCATATCTTCCGAATTGATTGTTCCCCCTTTCGTTATAAATAAGGTATCACATAGACTACGATCATACCCCCATTTTCGTACTTTATTTTCAAGGTACATCCATATTCCTGCGTTGAAAGCATTCAACTGTGGACTCATATTGCTGTAATAAAATGTTTGATTATTGGCTTCTTGCGAATAAAAGCGGTCTGCACTGGCACATAAATGCCCTCTATCATAATTGGGGTTGTAATCACTTTTGTTCGTTTGATAAATGCTTGGAATCTCGGGGTCCACAACAAAACCCGGACCTCCACCATAATCAGAACGTACTACATTGTCTCCCGAAAAAGCATTTGAGGCAGTGATATAGAATGCTACCCATCGCGAATGGAATTTAATATAGTTGTATTCCATGCAATATGTTTCCATCTTTTGTCCGTTCAGCATCGTAGAGTGGTCAATAAATTGATCAATTCCCGAGATGTTTTTTAATCTAGGTATTTCAGTTCGCCCGGTAATGACTTTTCCTCCTTGTTCCCATTCGCTTTTTTGTTCGACTTCCGAATTATTGGAACTATTACACGCCCATAATATTGGTAAAAATAATAATAAAAATAATCGTTTCTTCATTTCTGTTCTTTAAAAGTCATACGGTTTTATATTGCATAGATCTATATTTATCCCCGAGTAGGGAAGATATATTATACTTAGACTACCCGGGGGTAAAATAAAGCTAAAAGGTTTGTTTATAAATCTACTATTGATATGTTTTTAACTTCCCATGTCGTGGCTACATTTGTATTACTTGTATATTTGAATCCAAAATAGACTTTCTTTCCTGCAAACGATGTTGGTATTGCAATACTACCACTATTGACATACGTCCAATCATTTCCTGTCGGATATACAGGTATGGTCAGTTGCGTCCATGTTGTCGTTGAAGGGTCTCCCGTGAAATTATCTGTGATCCATAATGTGTGTAGTAAAGTGAGGTCGTTACCTTTGGCATAGTTGATGGCTTGATCGAATGAAATACTTGGAGCTGTTGTACCCGCCAGATTAATAGCCGATGATACTGCCCAATCCTCATTATCCAAGTTGGTTTTGTTAAACCCACTGATTTTGAATCCATAAGTTGTTTTTAAATTCCAAGTCTGTGCTCCTGTTACACTATATGATGTAAATCCTCCGTCGTCATTGTATAGGGCATTGTCATATAATATTAGTGATCCTTTTCCTTCATCAACCATAAAATCTTTTACTTCCCATGTACTAGCCTTTGTCGTGCTTTTGTATCTTAGGGCAAAGTATACCTTTTTACCGACGAAATCGCTAGGTATTCCTATTTTGCCAGTACTACTGAAGTCGAAACTTCCAGATGTTGAATAATGTAGACGAGCTGGTACGACCGTCCATGTTGCTGTAGCAGGATCTCCGTTATAGTCGGTGCTGATAAGTAATTGATGATTGTCTTTTGCCGTTGCTGCTGTGGCATATGCAATTGCACTTTTGAATGAAACAAATGCCTGTTTTATATTCGATAAATCTATAACAGGAGATACTAAATAACTTTCTACAGCTAGATTGGTTTTGTTTACATATCCCGTTGCTACAGCGCACTTATAGCTACTGCTATACGTCCAGTCTGCAATGTCTGTGGCGGTTGCAGATGTGACATGGTTGGCTGTCATAGAGCCTAGCGAATTGGCCAAAGTTTCATTATAAAGTGGAGTACGTGTCTTGTCGTATGCAATAAAAGTCTTTCCTACATCTGTAGTATAGTCTCTGATAATAAATTGATAAGTACCATTGTAATACCCCATTATGCCTGTTATGTCTCCTGTACCTCCTGGAAGTACGATATTTGCAAAATTGGCATAAGAGCTAGTACGAACAATGGCATATCCGCCTCCAGCAAAAGATATATTACGATCTACAGCATACCCTCCATCTTGTTCTGCTTCAGGAGCAAATGTCTTATATTGTGCGTCATCAAACGATACATTTTTTAGGGTGACAAGCGTATTTATATCATCTTTTGTCAAATCATTATATTTGTTTATTTCCTTTGGTGTCGGCAGATTGTTTGCTGCGGCCTTACCGTCGGGTACTAAAACAGCTTCTTCTTTTGCTTGGTTCATTCTTCCTACTTGATGTTTTCCCTTGCTGGTATTATAGTAATCCGTACCTATCAAAGCTGCCGCTCCGTATCCCCCAATGTACAGACTGTCGCATTTTACTACTACTTTTTGTCCTATTGGATAATAGATATGTTGCCCTTTACCGCTAACGCTTATTTGGATGGCACCAGTGGCGTCTTGGAGAACCAATTGCTGATAGAAATTGCCATGTTCATCAGTACTTATTACTGTTCCTTCAATGATTGTACCTTTGTCAATTAGAACAATAGAACTATTGTCAATAGCTGTTGCATATTTGGTCTTCAAATCTTTTATGGTCGTATTAACCGCATCACCGCTGTAAGGTTTATAACCTTCGTTCGATGGCGTATCAAAGTTATCGTTCATACAGCCCATTAAGAGAAGTAGCAACGATAGCAATGCAAATACTGTATATTTAATATTTTTCATTTTGTCTAAGTTATTTAGTTGTCCGTATGTTTAGAAACGTAATCCTATCATCAAAAATCCATTGATTCCTTGCATATAATAGTAATATGGTTTATATGTATTGCCGTCTATTCTATTTTGTTCAAATCCAGACGTCTTTACATTTTTCCTGTTCAATACATTATTTGCCATTAAGTTGATATTTAAACTTTTACCACCTTTTAAACGGATGAATTTTCCGATACTGGCATTTGCCAAGAAAGCATTTGCCAATTTCTCTTGAGTGTTATTTACGATGTAGTTACCGTCTGCATCTTTGATTGTATATGCCGAAATTCTGCGTATGGGAGCAAAATCGATATAATTCTTGCGATAGTATGAGCCATCTATTGAGAAAAACCACCCAGACACGTTGTAACTTAAGTTTATGTCATAGGCTTCTTGGGGAGTTCCGCTTACATGATATCCTTTACAATAAACTACATCTTTTAAATCATACTCTTTGGTAGAGTTCTCGTTACTTTGAGTTGTTGTCGGATTGTTGTCATATTTATAACTCCCCACTGCGGCTACACCGGTTAGAGTAAGTTGTCCTGTCAGTCTTAGGCTTAAAGATGCTTCTAGTCCTTTATGTACTTTCCGAACGTTGCTCAAGCTTTGAAATACATATGTACCCAAATTGTCATCAAAATAATTCTCTATTTCAGTTTGATTTTTAAATACGTTATAGTATCCTGTAATACGTCCGTATATCGAACCGAAATTGTAACGGTATGTAGCATCTGTTCCATAAATGTTTTCAGCTTTCAAATCGTTTATGTATACATTTCGTATTTGTGGATTTAGAAAAGCATTGTATGCTAAAGGTGCTCTTTGTTCGTATATTCCATTTAAGGTTAATTGGTGGTTCCCATTGATGGCATAAGTTATGCCAGCTTTTAAAGCATAATTTCCAAAACTCTTCTTATTGCTTTGTCCTTTGGATGCATTTCCTTCCGATGCACGTCCGTTGCGCATTAAACCTTCACGCCACATTGTGGTAAATCCTCCCTTGCCGGCTATAAACCAAGAAATATGGCTGATACTATTATTGTTTATTTGTGCCCATGCTGAACCGTTATTTACAAACAGATTATAATTATAACCAAATTTGTCTCCTTTGTGTAACTTACGTCCTATATTATCCAAATCATTCTGCATCTCTTTGCTGTCAAGTCCGAAATCTTGTTCGGCATATTTGTCCAAATCCAAAAAATAATCGGCGCCTAATTGGTCAGCTAGCCTTTTATAGTGCATACCTTTTGTTGTACTTAGGTCTATGCCTGCGGTGAGGTGGGTATTGCGTTCAATCTGTGTATTCAATGTTGAATTGAACGAATAGTACAACTGATCATTATGACGGTCTTCCATATTATAGTATCCTGCATGACTTTCGTTGTTGGCATTGTAATTGGCTGTATATAGCTTTTCCCAATTTATTTGTCGGGCTGTACCGTTTTGCCAGTTCGCTAAATTTGCCGCATCGTAGCTTGGTAAATATTTGTAATAGTCTGGACGCGGATCAGCTGCATCATAATACCATCCAAGCCTATTCGATTTATAATTTGTATATTTGAATCCGAATCCAGTTACTAATTTATTATTATGATTAATATTCCATGTGTGGCTCAATACTACCGAAGGCTCATAATCAGTGATGACTCTTGCACTACGTTTTTTGCCTTCTAGCGATCCCCAATATGAATTGTAGCTTAGACTTTCTCCAACCAAATCGTGTACTTCGTCAGTTACGGCACTCTGTTGTGCTCTTTCTGTAGGGCTTCCCCATGTCGTGAGTGAAAGACTGTGATGTTCATTGAATTTCTTTTCTAAAGAAAGAAAATAGGCGAAACCATTATAGAAAGTTCCCTTTACATATCCTTCGTGAGCCCATCTGTACGAAGTAGAAAATGTAAGATAGAAATTTTTGCCTAAATTTTTAGAGATGGTGTACATCGCTCTCATCACATAGTTACGATTGGCTCCCATTAAACTGAATTTCTGACCGTCAGCATACTGGCTGGCGCGGAGTTGATAATTTGTTGATCCACCTACTGCACCAAAGCCAAAACGTGAAGGTGCCAATCCCACAATCCCGTCATAGTTACGAGTTGCGTCATTCAATCCGCCAATTACCCCACCAAAGTTGAAACGCCCTAATTCTGGATTATTAAAGCGTATCCCATTCATGTATACCTCGTTGTATTGCGAGTCAAAGCCTCTAGTACTGAAACGCATAGGGCTGAATACATAACCTGCCATACCTGAAAAGACATCATCGCGTGATGACATCACAGAAATGACATTTTGATTTGCATCCTGATCTTCGCCTAATTGCGATTCAGTAAAGGTGTAGGATGCATTGTCTTGTTGCATGTTGCGCAAAGTATCTGCTACTTGTGCATGCATTGTTATTCCCATACTAGAGAATACTGCGCAGAGCAAAAACGATTTCCTAATTCTCATCTCTTTTTTGTATTAATAGTTCTTTGTATTTTTGTATTGTAATGCAAAAATAATAAAAAAATGTTACTCTAAATTTAAATAGGAGAAAAATAAAATATATTTTTGATGTTTCGTAACTTATTCCATATGTTACGTATTTATAATAATAAGAGATATGAGAAGATTATTTTTATCATTTTGTTTGTTTGCCCTATTTTTATCTAACGCATTTGCGCAGAATAAAAGATATGCAGTTTATAGTGTAGGATTTTATAACTTGGAAAATCTTTTTGATACTCATCACGATGTGGGTAAGAACGATTACGAATATTTGCCCGATGGTGCGATGAAGTGGACAGAAGAAAAATATCATGCTAAGTTAGCGAATATGAGCCAGGTAATATCAGAAATGTCTACAGATATGTTACCTCTCGGATTATCTATCTTGGGCGTTTCTGAAGTAGAAAACGACCAAGTGCTCGACGATTTAGTACATCAGAAAGCCTTGGCTTCGCGTAATCTTCAGTTTGTACATATCGAAGGTCCCGATCGTCGTGGCGTAGATTGTGCCGTGATCTATAATTCTCGTTTCTTTCAAGTTGACACAAAGCGCCTAGTGCCTTATGCTACTACTGATACTGCTTTCAAAACTCGTGGCTTTTTGGTTGTCAGAGGCAAGCTTGCGGGCGAAGATCTTGCTGTAATAGTAAATCATTGGCCCTCTCGCTTTTCTGGTTCTCCTTTTCGTGAATCCGCTGGACGTCAGGTCAAGAGTGTTAAAGACTCATTAATGACGCTCAATCCCATGATGAAAATTATCATTATGGGGGATATGAATGATGATCCCGACGATGCTAGTATGAAAACCGAGTTAGGAGCTCGTCGTGAGCAAAAGGAGGTGAAGTCTCCATCCGATTTATACAATCCGTGGTGGAATACTCTTCGTTCGAAAGGTGTTGGTACATTAGAATATAAGGGTAATTGGAATCTTTTCGACCAGATAGTTGTTAATGGTAATTTATTGGGAGACGATCGTTCTACTCTTAAGTTTTTGAAGAACGAAGTTTTTCGTCGTGATTATATGATACAAACAGAAGGCAACTATAAAGGGTATCCCAAACGTACTCATGCGGGTGGAGTATGGCTCAATGGCTATAGTGACCATTTACCTACTATCGTTTATTTGATAAAAGAAGTAAATTGATTTAAGGCTTTTATAGCATATTTCATTATCCAAGTACCACCCAAATAATAGAGGGTTACACTTATCGCATGGCGATATGGGCAACCCTCTATTATTTGGGTGATATTACATTGAAATTGATATCACATTATTTTTTCTTGAGCGAAAGTTCTTTCTCTTTCCATTCGTTCATCAATTCCTTAATAGTGTCTTTCACACTCATAATGCGATTGGCACGGTAACCGTTGGAACCGGAAAAAGCAAATCCGTTCTTAAAATTTCCCTTAAAGGCATTATATAGAGCCAGCATGATGCAATAAGGACTCTTGGATATGTCGCAGGTCTTGATGCAATGAAACGGACAACGTTTCGGTTGTTTGATGCCTTCTTTCACTTGCTGTAAAAAAGAACCGCCAATTGCACGACCCGGCATTCCTACCGGGCTTTTGATAATCTCTATATCTTCTTCTTTTGCATCCAGATATTGTTGTTTGAATTCCATCGAAGCATCGCATTCGTCTGTCGTTACAAATCGAGTACCCAATTGTACTCCCGAAGCTCCCAGTTCCATCATCTTGCATATATCAGATCCGGTATATATACCGCCTGCGGCAATAACGGGAATCTTTTTGTGATACTTATGCTCGTAGATAGCGGTTTCTGTCACTACTTGTGGCAGAATCTCTTCCAACGAATAGTGCTCGTCGAAAATCTGATTTTCTTTGTAGCCCAGATGTCCTCCTGCTTTTGGTCCTTCCACTACTACAGCATCCGGAAGATAGTTGTATAGGCTATGCCATCTTTCGCAAATAATACCGATAGCACGAGCCGACGAAACGATAGGTACAAGTTTCGTCTTACTTCCTTTCTCCAAAAATTCCGGTAGATTGAGCGGTAGACCGGCTCCACTGAAAATGATATCAGCCTTTTCTGCTATGGCGGTTTTCACCATATCGGTGAAGTTCGACATCGCTACCATCACATTGACGCCTATAAAGCCTTTTGCCTTCTGTTGTTTTTCTTTTATTTTGTCTCGAGCCATTCTCAGTTCTTCTTTCAGCCCCAAGATACATGCTTCGCGAAAATTAGTAGACATATTGTTGTACAGAAGTCCCAGACCGGCGCATGAAATGACACCGACACCGCCTTCGTTTGCAACGGCCGAAGCTAAACCGGATAAAGAGATCCCTACACCCATTCCACCCTGAACGATTGGAATGCGCATTTTTAAATCTCCAATAGATAATTTTTTCATTTTATATTGTTGAGTAAAAAATCAATACATATTCAACTGTTTTGCGTGCAAGTTATGACAATAGGTCGGATAATCTCTTTTTTCTCTAAAAGATTTAAATATAATTTCGTTCCTATAACGAATAGCAATAAACATTAAGGCTCCGATTGTGAATGTCTCGTTTTTCAAAGTACACACCCCATTGACGTAATAAGTCGCTGAAAAATAGAATATTATATGAAAGCCGTTTTTCGGAACGTATTTTGAAGTGAACATTCATCAATATTCTGATACTTTTTTAACCATATATATGAAACCTGCGCTGGTACGGACTTTAGGCACATTCAGTATCGCAAGGTGTTCGCCGAAGGCTGCCATTTTAATATCGCGCATGGTAGAGGGGCTTTTCCTGCGTAGTGTCTCATACAGTTGCGATATGGATAGTTTCTGATAGCTTTTGTCTCCTTCCTGTGCGATGGAAAAACACTCGAAAAAGAGGTTTTCTTCGATGGGACGGCGGGTGAAGGAGAGGTTGTGCTTCGTGAGACTGCTTTCTTCGCGTGTGTTGAGCCAATATCGTTTACGCTCGTGCAATTCGTGACGCAGTTGGGCATAGAGTTGACGGTAGTTGATTTTCAACCTTGCAATTTTTTGAAATTGTTCGATAGGTATGAAACGTCGCGATCCGGTAGGGTCGGTGAGTAGTTCTTTGAAGTTGGACGTGCCAATGAATGAGGCAATGCGCTGTTTGCGTTCGTACCCTCCACCATTACCTTTTACTTTTATATCTGCCATTTGCAGTAGGTTTTTGAGGCGTGCGGCTTTTACTTCACCCATGCGGTTGAACTCGTCGATGTTGATTAATGCAAATTTCGATATTTTGTTTACGTAGCTGCTTCTTGAATTAATATCGAACTCGTCCGTATAGTACAATCGCAGTTCCTCGGGTAATATCAGGCGGCAGAATGTAGATTTTTTATGTCCCTGCTTTTTACTGATTAGAATAGGCATCAGGGCGTTGCCATGTACTGGATTAATATTTGTCCATTGTGCTACCATACCCAACATCCAACGGTGGAACAATGTTATCCATGTCGGAACGGAGCTGATGCGTTTTGCCAATTCTACGATACGGTCGCGCCTGTCCCATTCTGGAAGCTGGTCTATATAGTCTTTCATAGGCTGACTTTCGGGAATGAAGCTCGACTGCAAATAGCGATATACATCGCGGTCCATACAGTCTATATTATCGTATAGTGCTTCTATAATCAAGCGATTGACATCGCGCCTGCCAATGGGTTGGTAAGGTGCATTGCTGCCTATGTCTCTGAATTCGGTCCGTTCGGACAATACATTGAAATGGACTTCGTAGCGGTCCTTGAAAAAGTTGTCCAACTGTTGCATGATTCTTTTTAACTTGTGATCGCTTTTTGCACTCTGTTCGGTTCTTACTTCATTCATCTTTATTCCTTGTTTTATAGGCGGTTTTTATGTTTTCTCGCCGTTGGTTATTAATTGTTTAGTGCAAAGATAGAGAGCGCGGTTCGATTACACGAATAAAAAAGAGAGTAGATCAATAGCGGTATAATCGCACTGAAGTGACGTTTGCATATTCACCGGAAAAGAGTTATCTTTGTAGTATGTAGTTACCGTCTCACAGCTGTGCGACACCTGTCTCACACTTGTGCGACAACTGTATCACAGCTGTGAGACAAGTGTATCACACGTGTGAGACGCCTTTTGGAAACTTTTTATTAATAACTTAACAATCAATACTATGGGAAAAATTAGGTATGGTCTTTACGACAATCCAAGTCGCAAAAACGGACAGAAACGCTATCACGTACGAGTATCCAACCCACAACGCATGTCGTTCGAAGAGGTGTGCGAAATGATTAATCATGCTTCATCGCCTACAAAAGGCGATGTTAAAGGTGTTGTAGATGGGTTGTCGTATGTGCTCACAGCTAAACTATCGGAGGGTAGCAGCGTGCATATTGCCGGAATCGGTTATTTCAGCATCGGCATTGCTGCACCGGGAGTAGACGATCCCGAGGAGTTGAATGGCAAACAGGTGACGGTTAAAACCATTCATTTTGAGCCGGATGTAGAACTGATGAATAAGCTGTTGGAAAATACGACTTTCGAACGTTCGCAGGCCTACAATATTTCTTCCGGACTATCGGATGCTGAAATGAAGCAAAAGCTGCGTCAATATTTTGAAGAGAACGATTGCATTACGGCAAAGGAATTCCGGCTATTAATGAAATTGACTAGGGCAACTGCCTATAGGCGGTTGCAAGATCTTTGTAAAGGTCCGTTTCCTATTTTTCGCCGTATGGGCGGCACTACATCTTCGGTATATGTATTGGGCAAAGATGCCGAATGGAAGCTAAAATAAAATTGTTACTATTTGGATTGTAAAGAGTCTATAAAGGTTAATTGCCTCTCGAGCATACGCGTCAAGGGCATGTCGAATCCATGTTTTTCGGCTTCGATGACAGGACGCGAATAGAGATAGTATACTTCCATGGGGCGGTGATAGTCGAAATCGAGTTTCATGCTCGGCGAATAAGGTGGCATAGTCTTGGTTACTTCTATCATGGTATCGGCAAACGACTCTCTGATGGGCTGTTCCAATTCGGTGTTGTTGGCCGCTTTGATAACTTCTATCATTATGCTTTTGACAAGCGACTGAGTGGCTTTGTTGCTCAGTAACATGTCTGTGGTAGTATTGAGTACTACTGTAAGGCCATTGAACGGAATATTCCATACTGCCTTTTTCCAGCGGGCTGTTGCATAGTCGCTGCAGGCGGCCTCTATGCCCGATGCGCAGAAATCGTCCACAATCTGTTTCAGTAAGACAGTGTCTTGACAGGAATAGGGAGCTATTACCAATCTGCCTAAAGATTGGTGTGTGATAACGCCCGGTTCAAATTTCCCGGAGCAGATAAAGGCAAGCCCTGCCGCAATGTGGAGCGCAGGAAATTGTTCTTGTAGATCGGCTTCGAGTCCTATTCCGTTTTCTATCAGGATGACCACTGTGTTTGAGTGCAACAAAGGAGGCAGCATTTCTTTCAAAAGGCCATTGTTGATAGATTTGAGGCAAACCAATACTACATCGCATTGGGGCATGTCTGTAGTATGCTGGTATGCTGCTATATTTGACAAGTGAAAATTGCCGTCTACTGAATCGATTCGTAGTCCGTTGGTCTTTACAAACTCGTAGTCCTTGTGAAATAGAAAATGGACTTCGTGACCGGCTTTACTCAATTTGGCGCCATAGTATCCGCCTATAGCACCTGTTCCTATTATTCCGTATTTTAGTGACATTTTTGTAACTTATTTATCGTTTTAATGTGCAATTGAATACAAATGTCACGATTTATCGAACATATTCAAAGTCGGCTTCTTTATTTTTATAATATATTAAGGAAAGTGAATGCGCATTGTTTTGTCGCTGATTGTCTGTATGGACTTTATTATCAACTCATTGATGCGTGCATTCTCGGTATGGTTAAAATAGTATCAGAATGTCGATGAATGTTCACTTCAAAATACGTTCCGAAAAGCGACTTCCAGATAATCTTCTATTGTTCAGCCACTTGTTGTGTCAATGGGGTGTGCATTTCTATTTCTCAATCCATGTATAGGTAAGTACAAAATCTGGATGCAGTTGATAGTGAATATCGTATTCGTGTTGTTGGGGAGTTCGGTATTCGACAGCCCGAAAGACGCCTTCTTTTTGTACTTGGAAAGGAAAAATTCGTAAATGTTTGATGAGATCTACCTCAAGTAGATTGAGGCATTTGTATATGGTTTCTTTGGCTGACCAATGCAATAAAAGCGACCACACTTGCTCTCCCTCGTATATGGTAGGTTTTTCGTCTGCCCGCAGATAGTGACTAGTGACTTTCTCTACTCGTGTGCCGTATTGTTCGATGTCTATGCCCACTTCTATATTGGGGCTTAGAATAATCGCTGCATACCCTTTGGTGTGTGAAATACCGATGTGATAGGAGCCGTCGGCTATGTAGGGCTTCCTGTTTTCGTTATAACAGATTTCCAGTTCTTTGTCCGATATGCGATATAAAAGTGCGCGTACGGCAAGCCATTCCAGCCGTCGATGAGGAGCTGTGAAATCCTTGAGTCGGTCTTCTTCGGCTTGTGAAAGAGAAAATAACTGTCGAAGTTGTGCTTCACTTTCATCGATTTGCCATACAGCCCATCGAACTGTACCGATCTGTTGTTGTTGGAGTATGGGCATGGTCTTTATTCCTCTTCTTCGGGTGCTTCTTTCATCTTATGATGGATTGTCTCATTGATAGTAAATTTTACTTTTTTGATGCGTCGGCTATCAACGGCAAGCACCTCGAATTCGTAGTTTCGGTAGGTTACTTTTTCATGGAGCGTGGGAAACTCTCCTTTCAGCTCGAGCAACAGTCCGGCAATAGTATCGGCGTCGCCTTCTACTTCTTCAAAAGTGTCTTCTTCGAGGTCGGTTTCTTTATAAAAATCGGTAAGCAATGTTTTAGCTTCGAATATCCACGTATGGTCGTTTATCTCGATAAAATTGTTTTCGTCGTCGTCGTATTCGTCGTGTATTTCTCCTACAATTTCTTCGATGACGTCTTCCATGGTGACTATGCCCGAAGTACCACCAAATTCATCTACAACAATGGCTATATGAATACGGTTGGCTTGGAATTCGCGCAGCAGTTCGTCTATCATCTTGGTCTCGGGAACAAAATAGGCGGGACGTATGAGCGACTGCCAACGGAAGTTATCATTTTTTGTTAGATGCGGAAGCAAATCTTTGATATAGAGTATGCCTTTTATGTTATCCAACGAATCGACATAGACCGGAATTCGGGAGTAAATGTTTTCGGTGATACAAGTGAGCACCTGAGAGAATGTTGCATGAATGTCAAGAGTCACTACATCGAGGCGTGGTATCATTATGTCTTTGGCAGCTTCTCCGCCAAAACGTATGATACCTTCCAGCAGATTGTTTTCAACCGATATTTCTTCTTTATCTGTCAATTCTAGTGCATGTGAAAGCTCATTGACCGAAATATTGTATTTTTGACTTTTCTGAGCAAAATATTTATTGATGAATGCGGTGGAGTGTATCATGGCATACGAAAGCGGACGAAAGAAAGAACGTAGTAGCATGATGGTAGGAGCGGCAAATCTGCTGAAAGCAAGAGACTTCTGTGCTGAAAATATTTTAGGCATTATTTCACCGAACAGCAAGAGTACGAAGGTAAGAATCACCGTAAGCATGACAAATTCTATAATGGGCGATGCAAAATGGATGCACGAGCCGAAGAAGTAATTGCAGAGCATAATGATGGTGACATTGACCAAATTGTTGGTGATAAGTACCGTAGTGAGCAGTTGTTCTTTGTCAGACAAAAGTGTAGTGATGCGCTTGTCTGAAAGTGACTCGCTTGATTCGATTTTATTCAGATCGGTGGGTGAGAGTGAAAAAAAGGCTATTTCGGATGCCGAAGCGAAAGCCGAAACAAACAATAGCAGACCAGCCAACACAATTGCTACAAGAGCGGATGTGGTAGGAGGTGTAATTGTTGTTGTATTGAAAATGTTTGCCCCCAAAAGGCATAAATATACGTCTGAGTCCAATAACAGAATATTTAGTTAAACAATAGTCAGAAAGGAGCAGAACTGCTTTCTGGTGTTGATGAATTTTTCGGAGTCAACATCTCAAGTGTATCAACATAAACTTCGGTGATGTATCGTTGAGCTCCCGATTTGTCGGTATACGAACGGGTACGGAGTTTGCCTTCGATATAAAGTTTGTCTCCCTTGTGCACATACTTATCTACAACTTGGGCTATCCGGTTGGAAGCAACGATGTTGTGCCAATCGGTGCGCTCGGGAACTTGTGTCCCGTTGGGAAGCGTATACCCACGTTCGGCGGTCGCTATAGAAAAAGTGGCGACAGCCTGGCCGCTATCGAAATATTTCACATCGGGGTCTTTCCCCACATTTCCTAACAAGATGACTTTGTTGACAGACATTTTAATAACATTAATAAGTTTGTTTCTGCAAATTTAAATAGAAATCGGATGTTATGCAAATTATTCTTTTATTTCTTCGTCTTCATTTTGTTTCGGTAGCGCCTGCTTAAAAAGCCTTTCTGTATAGGTGCAAGGGAAGGTTCTTGAAATTTGATCTTTCTGCTGGCACAAAAATGCAAATAAAAATGGAGATAAATGGATATTGTAGCTATATTCTTTTTATATTTGGACTAATAACCGGAAACTTATATTTTTTTGTTATGAGTAAGACTATAAGTAATGAATGTTATCTGATTGAAATAAAGTTGGATAAATGTTGCGTAAATGTATGGAGAACCGTGGAGGTCTCTTCGGATATTTTGTTGCCGCAATTGCATCATGTGATTCAAGCGGCAATGGGCTGGTGGGATGAACACTTGCATCAATTTATGCTGAACAAAGTTCTTTATATGTCGAAGCAAGATGTGAAAGAAAATGAGAATTTGGGTATGTCTAGAGTTGAAATGGTGGCATATGAAAAAGTTCGCTTATCCGATTTGTTGCCCAAAAAGGGTGCACAGTTAAAGTATGAATACGATTTGGGCGATTCATGGTTTCATACAATAACATTGTTGGAGCATCGCGTTTATGCTGAAGGAGAAAGTCATCAACCGAAATTGATCGCTGGCGAAAATGCATGCCCACCCGAAGATTGTGGTGGTATATGGGGCTATCAGGGTGTGGTGGAAGCTGCAAAGCACAAACAATCAGAAAGGTACAAGGAGCTGAAAGACTGGCTTGGTGTGGACTTCGATCCTTATCTATTTGATAAGGACGAGGCGATGCTTGCTGTGCAAAATAGTTTATCCTGATTGATTACTATTTCCCTGTGTAGATAGAGTATGCTTCTCTATCTGGGTGGGTTGATTGGTGCGAGAAGAGTAATCGTTATAAAATGTAGACTGTTTATGTATCATTGACCACCCGAATACAGAGATGGCCAATGATAAAATAAAAAGTTAAGCGTTCAATGCTTTCTTTACTACTACCGAAAGGGGAGTAGTAGAGTGTCCTATGAGTTTTGAAAGGATATGGCTTTCGTCATGAAGATCGCCTTTTGAAGCACTGAAGTCCCAGCTGGCAAGAGCTTCTGCCAACGGTGCAGGAAGCCCTGCGCTTGTGAGTGCCGCCGCATATTTATCTTCGGGAAGATTATTGTAGGAGATCGTTTTTCCTGTTTGGCGCGATAGTTCGGCTGCCAGGTCGGTCAATGTATACGATTCGTCCCCTGATAATTCGTATGTTTTTCCTTCATTATTTGGGGTGGTCAATATAACGGCCGCACCTTCGGCATAGTCGGCTCTTGCAGCGGATGAAATCTTTCCGTTTCCTGCACTACCTATCAGAACACCCGCTTTGACTGCACCAGTAGCCGCTGACATATAATTTTCGGTATACCATCCGTTGCGTAGCAGTGTGAAAGGAATACCCGATTTGATGAGAGCCTGCTCAGTAGCCACGTGCTCTGCGGCAAGGTTTAGAGTGGATGTATCGGCATGAAGGAGGCTGGTATATATCATCCACTTTACTCCAGCCTTTTGAGCTGCTTCGATTACATTCTCATGCTGGCGTTTGCGTTGACCTATCTCATTGCTCGAAATGAGCAAAAGGTAGTCTATACCTTTTAGTGATTCGACTAATGTCTCTGGTTTGTTATAATCGAATACTCGGCTAACAATATTCATGTCGGCCGCTTTTTGGGGTGCTCTTACCAACGCTATTAAATGATCTGCGTTTGTTCTTTGTTTCAATTTTTCTACTACCAAACGACCTAGTTGTCCGGTAGCGCCTGTGATTCCAATTTTCATCTTGTTTTAGTCTTTTAGTTGTAATTCTACTTTTATATTATATCACTCCCAATTTAATTCAGTAAGCAAGTACTGTTTTCTCAATTTCTATTTTTATCGTTTGCGAGGGGCATTTAACGGAATTGCTCTGCAAAGTCCGCTAGTGTCTTGTCTTTTAGAAAATTGATAACGACCTTGTCTGTTTCTGAAAATAGACTTTCGAGCTTTTCATTTATTCTTTTTCCTACGTGGCAGAGCGGATTGGGACATTGGTTCTTTTTTCCCAGTACTTCAGAGTTTTTCACTGCAATGTAAATATCTGCAAGAAAGATCTCTGTAGCAGGCTTGTTCAAAATCGATCCGCCATCTTTACCTTTGCGCGTAAAAACAAGCTTTGCTTCGTGCAATATGCTCAACTCTTTTCTGACTATGACGGGATTTATCCCAATACTTCCTGCGATCCATTCGGAACTAAGATACTCTCCCGGACTTACTGTTAGCAGGGTGAGTATATGTATCGCTGTTGCAAATCGTGTATTACTCATAACGATGGCAAATATAAGAACTAATTTTAAATGTAACAAAACTTATTACATTTATTTCATAGTTTTGTCTTATGTTTACTATGCTGCTGTTTATCAATGAAATGTATTTTACCCTGAAGTGTGACTAACTGCCTTTAGGTAGTCTCTTTTAGCAAATTGAATCGATATTGATGACTATAGCAAAAGTGTGGAATAAGCTGTGTGGAAAATGGAGAGGTGAAAATAGTATTAGTAGAGCGCTAAATGCTTTTCCAAAAATCGATAGACCAATTGGGGCATAGCATAGTTCTTCCATTGGACTATGGGGATAGAAAAATAATCGTTGGAGAGTTGAATATTTGTCTTTTGGGTTTCCAATATGTAGAAATCGGCATAAATGATGCGATGGCTCAATAGGTGTTTTACCCTTTCGATATGTGATAGTTGTACTTGATTGTCAATAGATGCAGTGAGTTTGTGAAACGCTTCGTCTTTCAAAAGTAGTAGCGTGTCGAACTGTCGGGGTGTTTCGATTAACGGCAGTTCGTAAAGGTTGTGCCATATATCTTTATGGACACGCTTGTGTAGCCAAAAGGTTTGATCGTTACGTATCAATAAGTAGTTGAAATAGCGTGCCGAAGTCTTTGTTTTATGACTTTTGACTGGCAACAGATTGACTTTGTTCTGGATAAATGCCGAGCAAGAACTTGCCAGAGGACAGGTGGAACATTGTGGGGCAGCCGGAGTGCATTGAATGGCACCAAAGTCCATAATGGCTTGGTTATATTCGGCAGGATGATCCTTATTGAGTAAAGACTGTGCCAATTCGGCAAATTCCTTTTTGCCTTCGGTCGAGTCGATAGGTGTTTCTATACCGAAGTACCGGGAAAGTACTCTGTATACATTTCCGTCTACTACGGCGTAGGGCATTCCGTAAGCAATAGAACAGATGGCTGCTGCCGTGTATGGTCCAACACCTTTCAGTGCTAATACCTTATTATATATATTGGGAAATTTGCCATTCATACTTTTAGCTGCTTCGTGCAGATTTCTGGCTCTTGAATAATACCCTAGACCTTGCCAATAATGCAACACTTCGTCTTCGTCCGCTTCGGCAAGTGATTGGACATTGGGAAAGCGATTCACAAAACGCCGATAGTAATCTAGACCCTGATCAACGCGGGTCTGTTGAAGTATGATTTCGGAGAGCCAGATAAGATATGGGTCGGATGTCCTGCGCCAAGGTAAATCACGGCCGTTGACACCATACCACTTATGTAATATTTCGGAAAAAAGAGACATTGATTATAGCTTTTTGAACTAAATATGGGTAGCAAAGATAGGAAATATTACTCAATCCGCTGTTTGATGCCATTTTTTTTGAAATTAAAACCGAATATATTTTTAATAAAGCCCAAAAGTTCATATATTTGCAGTCCGAAATAATAGAGAATAAATAATTTATATATTAATAAGAACTATGACAAAAGCAGATATCGTTAGCGAGATCGCAAAAAAGACAGGAATTGAGAAAACATCCGTATTGGAAGTTGTTGAATCGTATATGGAAGTAGTTAAGGAATCTTTGGCAAAGAACGAAAATGTTTATTTGCGTGGTTTCGGTAGCTTTATCGTAAAGAAAAGAGCTCAGAAAACTGCTCGTAACATTTCTAAAAATACCACGATCATTATTCCGGAGCATAATATTCCGGTATTTAAACCGGCTAAAACTTTCACTATTTCTATTAAGAAGTAAATTATTGTAATTGTTTTATCAACTTATAAATTTTTTTAATTATGCCAAGTGGTAAGAAGAAAAAAAGACACAAGATGTCTACGCATAAGCGCAAAAAAAGACTAAGATTGAACAGACATAAGTCTCGTAAATAGACAAGGTGTTTTGTCAAAGCCTTATAACAAACTTGAAAGCTCAGTCTTTTGAGTTTGTTTTTTATATTTGTAATGTAAATAACAAAGAAAAACATTGTGACAAGTGAATTAGTAGTAGATGTACAGCCTAAAGAAGTGTCGCTTGCTCTTCTCGAAGACAAGAGCTTGGTGGAGTATCAAAACGAAAAACAGAACGCTTCTTTTTTGGTAGGTAACATGTATTTGGGACGCGTCAAAAAATTGATGCCGGGCTTGAATGCATGTTTCGTGGACGTCGGCTATGAGAAAGATGCTTTTCTTCATTATTTGGACTTAGGACCTCAGTTTAATTCTCTCGAGAAGTTCGTCAAACAGACTTTAAGCGATAAGAAAAAATTGAATGCCATTTCGAAAGCAACCGTATTTCCCGATCTTGAAAAAGAAGGTACTATAGCCGGAACCCTCAAGGTAGGACAAGAAGTAATGGTGCAAATAGTTAAGGAACCGATCTCTACAAAGGGGCCGCGCCTGACTTCCGAAATATCATTCGCAGGACGCTATCTTGTTCTTATTCCTTTCAATGACAAGGTGTCAGTATCGCAAAAAATTAAATCATCGCAAGAACGTGTACGTCTCAAACAATTGTTGATGAGCATCAAACCAAAACATTTTGGGGTGATTGTTCGTACAGTTGCTGAGGGTAAACGAGTTGCTGAATTGGACAGTGAACTTAAAGTTCTGTTGAAACATTGGGAAGATACAGTTATAAAGATTCAGAAAGCCACTAAATATCCTTCTCTTATTTATGAGGAGAATAGTAGGGCCGTTGCTATGCTTCGCGATTTATTCAACGCTTCATTTGAAAATATTTATGTTAATCAAGAAGCTGAATATCATGAAATAAAAGATTATGTCGCCTTGATAGCACCCGAAAAGGTGGATATTGTAAAACTGTATAAAGGGCAAGTACCTATTTTTGATAATTTTAATATTACCAAACAACTTAAGTCTTCGTTTGGTAAGACAGTGTCGTACAAAAATGGCGCTTATTTGATTATTGAAAGTACGGAAGCTCTCCATGTGGTCGACGTAAATAGCGGTAATCGTGCAAAGAATGCCAATGGGCAAGAAGCCAATGCTATTGAAGTGAATCTTGGAGCTGCCGACGAATTGGCTCGTCAACTTCGGTTGAGAGATATGGGAGGTATTATTGTAGTGGACTTTATCGATATGGGCGAAGCCGTTAACAGGCAGAAACTATACGAAAAGATGTGTGCCAATATGCAAAAAGATCGCGCACGCCACAATATTCTTCCTCTCAGTAAGTTCGGATTAATGCAAATAACTCGCCAGCGGGTTCGCCCCGCTATGGAGGTTAATGTGATGGAAACATGTCCTACCTGTTTTGGTAAAGGTAAAATCCGTTCATCAATTTTGTTTACCGACACACTCGAAAGTAAAATTGATTATTTGGTCCATAAACTGAAAATGAAATCATTCTCATTGCATGTCCACCCGTATGTTGCTTCTTTTATTAATCAGGGATTGTGGTCGCTGAAGCGTAAATGGCAAGTGAAATACGGCTGGGGTATCAAAATCATTCCTAATCAGAGTCTGGCTTTTCTGCAATACGTATTTTACGATTCGCATGGAGAAGAAATGGATATGAAAGAGGAAATCGAGATTAAATGAAACATGAGCGCAGCGTAATTAAAATATTACGGTGCGCTTTTTTTTGTCTCAGGATTTTATAATCTCTATAACTTGAACTATCTTTGTATGCAAATTATAGAAAAAATAGAATGAAAAAAAATATTGCATCGCTTTTACTGATTTTATGTCTGTGTGTTTCGTGTTCATCATTGGGGTTCGTGACTTCTAGGTCGCTGCAGAATAATATTCAGAAGGGAATGACTCCGCAAGAAGTTAGTTTGGCTATGAAAGGAGGTCCCGACTATCGTCGGTTTGAAGACGGTAGGGAACAATGGGAATACCGTAGGTATAATACAAACAATGAACGTATTATTATACTGATAAATTTTTATGATGGGCATGTTGTTGGCTTGGATTCTTTCCCTGATATAGAAAGTAACAGACAGGATATTCAGACTCATAGACTGAAGTAAAAATGAAAAAAATAATAGTTTCTCTTATTTTTATTCTCCTTTTCCCGTTGCTGGCAAATGCATTGCCTGTGACGCAACAAAAAATGGAAGATAGTGTTCAGGTTAGTTTGATCACCTGTTCGCCGGGTTCAGAAATTTATAATCTTTTTGGACATACAGCTATTCGCTACCGGAATGTTTCGAAAAATATTGATGTGGTATTCAATTATGGTATGTTTGATTTCCGTAAACCTCATTTTGTGTTTCGCTTTACCTTGGGACAGACCGATTATGAACTAGGAGTAGAAAATTATCAAGAGTTTGTAGACAACTATGCGATGCATGAGCGTAGCGTGGAAGAGCAAGTACTTAATTTGACTTCGGTAGAGAAAGAAAAACTATATGAATTGCTTCTTATCAACTATATGCCTCAGAACCGGACATATCGGTACAATTTTTTTTATGACAACTGCTCAACGCGGCCTCGAGATAAAATAGAAGAATGTATTGACGGCAAAGTGGTGTATACACCGTTTAAAACATCTAAAACATTTCGTGAGCTGATTCATGAGTATACTGCGGGACATCCATGGAATGAATTTGGAATTGATTTGTTGATTGGTGCGGGTGCTGATAAGCCTATTACGCAACGACAGATGATGTTTATCCCTTTTTATCTTCGCGACTTTGTTCAAAAAGCTTCTATCGTAGGCAAATCGGGTAAGCGGGTACTGGTGACAAAAAGAGAAAAATTAGTTATTTGCAATACAACTCGGAAAGAAGGATTTTCTGTTACACCATTTCAATGTGCATTACTTCTTTTGGCGTTGAGTATCTTTGTTTCTATATATGAAGTGAAGAAAAAAAAGATTATATGGATGTATGATGTTGTCCTTTATGGTGTTACAGGTATTGCCGGATGTATTATCGCTTTCTTAATGTTGTTTTCTACTCATCCTACGGTGGGGAGTAATTTTCTGATCTTGGTATTTCATCCTTTCTATCTTTTCTGCCTACCTTGGATCATTATCTCGGAAAGGATAGGTCGAAAAAGCCTGCCTGCTCGGATCATTTTATTAGTATTAACATTATTTATAGTATTTGGCGCATTTATACCACAAAATTTTGGAGTAACTGTTGTACTTTTGGCCCTAAGTTTGTGGATACGTTTGACAAGTCATAGCGTATTGGCTTTTAAAAATAAGAAATGAATAAATTATTTGCTTCCTTAATAACACTTTTTGCTTTTGCCGGACTGCATGCTCAGTCGTTGGAATCTCCGCACTTGATCGTACAACTTACTATCGACCAATTGCGTACCGACTACTTGGAAGCATTCTCTTCTTTATATGGAGAAGACGGATTTAAGCGTTTGTGGCGTGAAGCAATGGTTATTCGTAATTTGCAATTCAGTTATAAAGATCGAGATAGAGCCTCTTCGGTAGCGACTATTTATACGGGTACAACACCGTCATTACATGGTATTATTGGTGAAAGTTGGTATGATATTTCTACCATGCATCCGGTTTATTGTGTTGATGATCCTGCCTATATGGGAATTTCTACCGGCAAAAGTTCTTCACCTGTCCGATTGTTAGCATCGACAGTAACTGACGAATTAAAAATATTTACTCAACATAAATCTAAAATATATGCCGTATCTCCATTTCGCGACGCGGCTGTCTTATCGGCAGGGCATAATGCAGATGCTGCTTTTTGGATTGATGAAGATAATGGAAAATGGTGTGGCACTACTTATTATGGGGTAATGCCATCTTGGGCAGCTGAGTATAATAATACGAAGTCTATTGATAATCGAATTTCCAATATCGTATGGGGACCTTATTATAATAATATAGGGCGTTATAAATATCTTCCTACGTGGAATACTGTAGGTTTCAAACACCGTTTCGGAGATTCTAAAACTGATAAATATGCCAAATATCTGACCAGCCCGTATATTAATGACGAGGTGAACAGTTTTACTAGCATATTGCTCAGTAATACAGAAATAGGCAAAGATGATGTGCCCGATATGTTGTGCCTGACTTATTATGCAGGTAATTACGAACACCAATCAAGGAATACTCTTGAATTGCAGGATGCCTACGTCAGACTTGATACTAGTGTGGCCTCTTTGCTTTCGATGCTTGATAAGCAAGTTGGCTTGAAAAATGTGCTGTTTCTTATCACTTCTACTGGCTATTTTGATGCCGAAGATGCTGATATGCCTTCATATCGTATCCCTCAGGGTGAGTTCAATATGAAACATTGCTCAGCCTTGCTGAACATGTATCTTATGGCACTTTATGGCAATGGACAATATGTTGAAGGATATTATGGGAACCAACTTTTTCTGAATCACAAACTGATTGAACGGAAAAAATTGGATATGGAAACTGTTCAGGAAAAGGCTATTGCTTTCCTCGTTCAGTTTACTGGTGTAGACGAGGCTCATTCGGCTCATGAATTGATGAATGGCGCCTGGAGTCCCCAACTCGATGAAATACGTAAAGGTTATTACCGGCTTCGTTCGGGTGATTTGTTTGTTACGGCATTGCCCGGTTGGTCTGTAGTAGACGAACAGCATCATATTAATAAAGTTGTCCGGAATGGATATATTCCCGCTCCACTTATCATATTGGGTGGAGGATATAAACCGACGATTATCAATACTCCTGTCAATGTAGATTGTATTGCCCCAACAATAGCTTCTTGTCTACATATCAGGGCTCCTAATGCAAGTAAGGCTGCTTCTTTACAGAATATTCAATAGAATATATTCTAAAAAAGCATATCAAAATGCTGTATTTTAAGCATTTTAGCTTAACTTTGCAAATGCTTTGACAGCTTCAATCAATTTTATTAGTAACTAATACATAAGAAATATATATGGGATTTAATGACTTTTTAAGCAAAATTTTAGGCAACAAATCTACTCGCGACATGAAAGAAATTCAGCCGTATGTGGAAAAAGTGAAAGTTGCATACGAGGATATTTATCCGTTGAACCATGATGAACTTCGTGCCAAAACAGAGGAGATAAAGCAATATGTACGCGATTCTGCCAAGGAGGAACGCGCCAAGGTACAAGAGCTGAAAGATAGTATTGAAGGATTGGAACTGGAAGATCGTGAAGCGGTATTCAATCAGATAGATAAAATAGAAAAAGATATTCTTGAAATATACGAAAAAGCATTGATGGATGTGATGCCTGTCGCTTTTTCTATTGTAAAAGAAACAGCTCGTCGCTTTGCTGAAAATACTGAAATAGTAGTAACAGCAACGGCTTTTGATAGAGAGCTCGCTGCAACAAAAGATTTTGTACGTATTGAAGGCGATAAAGCTATTTATCAAAATCATTGGATGGCTGGTGGTAACGAAATCACTTGGGATATGGTACATTATGATGTACAGCTCTTTGGTGGTGTAGTTCTTCATCAAGGTAAAATTGCCGAAATGGCGACTGGTGAAGGTAAAACCTTAGTTGCTACATTACCTGTATTCCTGAACGCTTTAACCGGTAATGGTGTACATGTCGTTACGGTCAACGACTACTTGTCGAAACGTGATAGCGAATGGATGGGACCGATTTACGAGTTCAATGGATTGAGCGTAGATTGTATTGATAGGTATCAACCAAATTCGGATGAACGCCGCAAAGCATATCTCTGCGATATTACTTTCGGAACAAATAATGAGTTTGGTTTCGATTATCTGAGAGATAATATGGCTGTTAGTCCTAAAGACTTAGTTCAGCGCGAACATAACTATGCTATTGTGGATGAGGTTGACTCTGTGTTGATTGATGATGCACGAACACCTTTGATTATTTCGGGTCCTGTACCCAAGGGTGATGATCAGCAGTTTGAACAACTTCGTCCGCTTGTAGAGCAGCTTATGGGATTGCAAAAGGCATTGGCAACCAAATATCTTGCCGAGGCTAAGCGTTTGATTGCTTCGGATAATAAAGATGATGTAGAGAAAGGTTTTCTGGAATTATACAGAAGTCATAAGGCATTACCTAAAAACAAAGCTTTGATCAAGTTCTTAAGTGAACAAGGTATTAAAGCTGGTATGCTGAAGACCGAAGAAATATACATGGAGCAAAATAATAAGAGGATGCCCGAGGTAACGGAACCGCTTTATTTTGTCATCGATGAAAAAATGAAGAGTGCAGATCTCACCGATAAAGGTTTTGATTACTTGGCTGGAACACAGTCCGATCCGACAATGTTCGTTTTGCCTGATATTACATCGGAAATGTCAGAACTCGAGAATGAAACTAGTTTGACAGACGACCAAAAGATAGAGAAAAAAGATAAATTATTGAATGAGTTTTCTGTCAAGTCGGAACGAGTTCATACAATTTTGCAACTACTCAAGGCTTATGCCATGTTTGAGCGAGATGATGATTATGTGGTAATGGACGGACAAGTCAAAATTGTTGATGAGCAGACTGGTCGTATTATGGAAGGTCGCCGTTGGTCGGATGGCCTTCATCAGGCTGTAGAAGCAAAAGAGCGGGTTAAGGTGGAAGCTGCTACCCAAACATTTGCAACTATTACGCTTCAGAATTACTTCCGTATGTACCATAAATTAGCTGGTATGACAGGTACGGCTGAAACGGAAGCAGGTGAATTGTGGGATATTTATAAACTTGATGTAGTTGTTATTCCTACTAATCGTCCTATTATCAGGAAGGATATGAATGATAGGGTTTATAAGACCAAGCGTGAAAAATATGCTGCTGTTATCGAAGAAATTGAAAGTATGGTTAAGCAAGGCCGCCCGGTATTGGTTGGTACTACTTCAGTCGAAATTTCGGAAATGCTGAGTCGTATGCTTGATATGCGGAAAATTTCTCATAATGTATTGAATGCGAAATTGCACCAAAAGGAAGCTGAAATTGTTGCAAAGGCTGGTTTTACTGGTATGGTAACTATTGCTACCAATATGGCTGGTCGTGGTACCGATATTAAGCTGAGTCCTGAAGTACGTGCTGCTGGTGGTTTGGCTATTATCGGAACAGAACGTCATGAGTCTCGCCGTGTAGACCGCCAGTTGCGTGGTCGTTCGGGCCGTCAAGGTGATCCGGGCTCTTCTGTATTTTTCGTTTCACTTGAAGATGATTTGATGCGTCTGTTCTCTTCCGAACGTATTGCTCGGGTAATGGACCGTATGGGATTCAAGGAGGGTGAAATGATTGAGCATCCAATGATTTCCAAGTCTATCGAGCGTGCACAAAAGAAAGTGGAAGAAAATAACTTCGGTATTCGTAAACGTTTGTTGGAATATGATGATGTGATGAACAAACAGCGTACGGTCGTTTATACCAAACGTCGTCATGCTTTGATGGGAGAACGTATCGGAATGGATATCGTCAATATGATATGGGACCGTAGTGCCGAAGCGATTGAAAATACATCTTCGTATGAAGATTGCAAGATGTCATTACTTAAAGTATTGGCTATTGATGCGCCTTTTACGGAAGAAGAATATTTGAATGCGAAGAAAGAGGATTTGGCAGAGAAATCTTTTGAAGCTGCTATGGCTGCTTTCAAACGTAAAACCGAACACATGGCCTTTTTGGCTAATCCTGTTATTAAACAGGTATACGAAACTCAAAGTAATCTTTATAAAAATATATTGATTCCTATAACTGACGGAAAGAAAGTATACAACATAACTTGTAATCTGGAAGCTGCTTATAAGAGTGATTCTAAAGAGGTCGTTAAGGATTTTGAAAAGTCGATTATATTACATGTGATTGATGAAGCTTGGATGGAAAATCTTCGTTCACTGGATGATTTGAAACACTCTGTTCAAAATGCTAGTTATGAGCAGAAAGATCCATTATTGATATATAAATTGGAATCGGTGAATCTGTTCGATTCGATGGTTGACAAAATTAATGATGAGACCGTATCAATATTGATGCATGGTCAGATACCGGTTCAAGATCCTTCGCAGTTGCAACAAGCTGATCCCGAAGAAGTGAGAAGACGTACTCATTACGAAACTCACAAAGAAGATTTGTCAAATTCAGGACAACAACAAGCGGCTGATCAGGATACTCGTGAGAACCTTGAACAAAAGCATCAACCATTTGTTGCTGAGAAGAAAGTGGGACGTAATGATCCATGTCCTTGTGGAAGTGGCAAAAAATATAAAAATTGTCACGGCAGAGGACTATAAGAATAACTTTTGAAAAGAAAAAACTTTATGTTAACGATAAAAAAGACGTCTTTTAAGGCGTTTTTTTTTATGGGTATATTGAACTATTATTCGATAATATTGTTTATCTTTGAATGCTTGTTAAAATTAAGTGAATGTATAATTTTCGGCATTTCGTATATATATTGATATGTCAATTTATTACTAATTATATATAATGGAAGATTTTTCTAAATTCATCGCTTCTAAATTAAATCTCTCGTTGAAAGAGGTCGATCGTACAATCGTATTACTTGAGGGAGGTGCTACAATTCCCTTTATTAGCCGTTATCGTAAAGAAGCGACAGGTGGAATGGATGAGGTTACTATACAGAATATAAAGGAGCTGAATGATAAGTTGCACGAATTGCAACGCCGCAAGGAATATATCGTGAAAACGATAACCGAACAAGGTAAAATGACAGATGATTTGCTGAAACGGCTCAATGAGACATGGGAAGAAAATGTTATAGAAGATATATATCTACCCTATAAGCCTAAACGAAAAACTAGGGCGGAAACTGCTCGTCAGCATGGGCTCGAACCGTTGGCGGATTTGTTGTGGAAGCAACATGAGAATAACGTAGCAGCTTTTGCTAGACGCTATCTTACTGATGATGTGAAATCGGTAGAAGAGGCAATTCAAGGAGCATGTGATATTATTGCGGAGAAGATCAGTGAAGATGAAAATGCTCGGAATTGTGTGCGTCGTCAATTTATGAACTCGGGTGTCATTTCTGCAAAAGTGGTGAAATCGAAAGAAGATGAGGCGGATAAGTATCGTGATTATTTTGATTTTTCCGAGTCTATTCGTCGAATATCTTCGCATAGGCTTCTTGCCGTGCGGAGAGGCGAGGAAGAAGGTTTTCTTAAAGTAGATATTAGTCCAGACTCTGATGCAACACTTGATAGGCTCATTCGGATGTTTGTTTATGGTAACAATGAATGTTCTCGCCTTGTTGAAAGTGCTTTACGGGATGGTTATAAACGTTTACTTAAACCGTCTATTGAAACAGAATTTGCTGCTCAGAGTAAATTGAAAGCTGACGAAGAAGCGATTAGAGTGTTTGTAGAGAATTTGAAACAATTGCTGATGGCTGCCCCTTTAGGAATGAAGCCCACGATGGGTATTGATCCGGGTTTCCGTACTGGATGTAAAGTTGTTTGTTTGGACAATCAAGGTAATTTGCTACATCATGATGTTATTTTTCCACACCCTCCAGCTCGTCATCCTGCTCAAGCTATGGAAACGGTCAGTGAACTGGTTGAGAAATATCATATTGAAGCTATCGCTATAGGCAACGGGACGGCCAGTCGTGAGACACAAAGTTTTGTAGAAAGCATTTCTTTTGCGAATCCTGTTCGGATTTATGTTGTCAGTGAACAAGGGGCTTCTATTTATTCTGCGTCGAAAGTAGCCCGTGAAGAATTTCCGGATGAAGATGTGACGGTTCGCGGAGCTGTATCTATTGCCCGTCGGTTGATGGATCCGCTTGCCGAACTTGTTAAAATAGATCCAAAATCGATAGGGGTGGGGCAGTATCAGCATGATGTGGATCAAACATTATTGAAAAATTCGCTCGACCGTACGATAGAATATTGTGTCAATCTGGTTGGGGTGAACTTGAATACTGCCAGTAGCTATCTGCTTACTTATGTTTCGGGATTGGGACCGCAATTGGCTCATAATATCGTAGATTATCGCTCTGAAAATGGTGTTTTTACTTCGCGCAAACAACTGATGAATGTACCTCGTATGGGTGCTAAGGCTTTTGAACAATGTGCAGGTTTCTTGCGTATTTCGCATGCAGTGAATCCTCTTGACCGCTCGGCTGTGCATCCCGAAAGTTATCATATTGTAGAGCAAATGGCAAAAGATGAACAGTGTTCGGTAGCCGATTTGATGAGCAATAAAGAATTGCGTGCTCATGTTGATCCGAGAAAATATGTGACTGATAAGGTAGGGCTTCCCACATTGAATGATATTATGAAAGAACTTGCCAAACCCGGACTTGATCCCCGTGATACGATTCATGAATTTCATTTCGACTCTAATGTGCACGATATAGAAGACTTAGTTATAGGTATGGAGCTTCCTGGAATTGTGACGAATATAACCGATTTTGGTGCTTTTGTAGATATCGGTATTCATGAAAACGGTCTTGTACATCGTTCTCAGCTTGCCGATCGCTTTGTACAGAATCCGCTTGAAGTGGTTACTATACATCAGCAAATATGGGTAAAGGTAATTGATGTGGATTTGAAGCGGAACAGAATTGCTTTGAGTATGAAAGGGGTAGACCGGCATCAAAAGGATGAGTAAGGACAAGAGTTTATAACGTTGTTGCAATGAATAATATAATGAAAAAATTAATGAAGTACGGTTTACAAGTTGAACAGTTATTGCGTAAAACTTTTAAAGTTACGTTGTTCATCATGTTTTTATTGTGTGGTGGCCAATCAGTTTTTGGTCAATACAAAACGGATAAGATAAGTGATTTGGCTTTGATTTATCAGGGAGGGGCAAATCGTTTGGATTGGACAAAAGATCAATTTATTCCATACGTCGTGCATCAGTTTGCCGATGGCCATAAAGGCTGGCTTTTTGATGGATTTTTATTTCTAGATTTTTCGAATGGTAAGGGCAGGGGATATGCTTATGGTTATAATAAAGAAAATGCTCGAAAAGTAGAATGGTTGTGGTTGTTGAATCGTTTATTTGAGAAAGATAAGGCATTGTCGGCATTAGATCAGTGCATTCAGCAGGAGAAAAAAGAAATAGGAAAGCCTGGTTTTAAACATCAAGTAGTGATAGGGCTACCCATGGCCTTGCCCGATCAGAAAGATTGGGGGGAACTTAACGGGATGTCACTCGACTTTAGTAAACAGCCAGACCAAGTTAAAGCGATGATATGGTATGTGGATGAATTGATAAAGTATTTTAAGGCTGCGAAATACAAGAACTTGAGTTTGGCTGGTTTCTATTGGTTGGATGAGGATGTTGCCACATGCAAAAGATTGTCCAAACCAATCAGTGATTATGTCCATGGTCAACACAAATATTTATATTGGATACCCTATTGGAAAGCAAAAGGATTTGAACAATGGAAAGAGTTGGGGTTTGATATTGCCTATCAACAGCCTAATCATTTTTTCGAAGCAAACATACCCGATTCGAGACTAGACGATGCCTGTCATTCTGCAATGTTGTATAACATGGGAATGGAGTTTGAGTTTGATGAACGTGCCTTATATGATTGTAAAGATTCTTATTATAATAGAATGAAGGCTTATATGGATTATTTTGAGAAAAATGATGTCTTTAAGAATTCGGCTATCGCCTATTATAGCGGTGGCGATGCCATACTCAAAATGTATCAATCTCATAATATTAAAGATCAAGAGATTATGGATCGATTTGCAAATTTATTGATCGAACGTCATGATCGCAAATTGAAGTAATGAGGAATTCCATGTGTGGAGATGAATAAATTGTCAACATAAACGGAAATACCTAAGTTTACAATTGTAAACTTAGGTCTTTCTTTAATTGATTCTTATGGATATAGAATATCTTATTCCATAAATTTTGCTGAAATTTATTCAGCTTTTGGAGCTTCTTCAGCAGCAGGTGCTTCTGCAGCAGCGGCAGCTTGATCTGCTTTGATAGCTTCAGCAGCTTTTTCTTCTGCTTTTTCAGCATCTTCAGCAGCTTTAGCTGCTTCTGCTTCCTTAGCAGCTTTTTCAGCATCTTCAGCAGCCTTCTTATCAGCCAAAACTTTAGCTTTTGCTTCATTCACTTTTTGCTCAGCTTCAAATAATTTCTTTGCTTCAGCCTTCTTTGCTTCCTCTGCTTTGAGCTTAACATCGTTCAACTTACCTAGTTTTTGTTGTTTCCAAGCGTTGAATTTAGTTTCTACTTCAGCTTCAGCAAATGCACCTTTCTTAACACCGCCAAGGAGATGTTTTTTCATATAAACACCTTCGCGAGAAAGAATGTTGCGAACGGTATCGGTAGGCTGTGCACCTTTCAATACCCAACTGAGGGCTTTTTCGAAATTCAAATCTACTGTGGCGGGATTCGTGTTAGGATTGTACGTTCCCAGCTTCTCAATAAATTTACCATCACGTGGTGCTCTACTGTCTGCAATAACGATAGCATAAAAAGCGTAACCTTTGCGGCCGTTTCTTTGCAATCTGATTTTTGTTGCCATAAAAAATTGTTTTTAATTATATTGATTTGAATTATGCTATTAACTCGTAATAGCGGCTGCAAAGGTAAGGCTTTTCTTTTGATATTCAAACATTTTCTTCCTGTTTTATTCGTATTTCTCTTATTACTAGTTTTTAATAAGACTTGGTTGTTGACTTTTGATTAATTTTTCAGTTACTTTGTATAGTGATTTATAAATTTTAGTTTGCATTGAATATGATAAACAATTTGAAAAATTTGACTTTATCCGTTTGCGAAATAGCTCGTAACATAGGGCAGTATCTTATAGAACAGCAGGCATGCCTTTCGATGGATGAGGTAGAGCAGAAACATAGTCACGACTACGTTTCGTATGTAGATAAACAATCCGAAAAGCAACTAGTTGATGCTCTTCGACAATTGCCTCTAAAGGCTGGTTTTATTACGGAGGAAAAAACGGTTTCTTACCAGGGCGAAGAATATTGCTGGATTATTGATCCATTGGATGGGACAACTAATTTTATTCATCATTATGCCCCTTCTGCCATTTCGATTGCTTTGCGTCGAAAAAATGAAATTTTGCTCGGAGTGGTGTATGAAATTTGTGCAAACGAGTGCTTTTATGCCTGGAAAGGGGGCGGTTCTTATTTGAATGAAATGTCTTTGAAAGTGAATGAGGAAGACGATATAGACAAAGCTTTACTTTGCTTGGAACTCCCGTATGATTTTCAGAAATATACACCTTTGGGAATTCATCTGATAAAGACTTTTTACGGTAGAGTAGGTGGAATACGTATGAACGGTTCGGCAGCCGTAGCTTTATGTTATGTTGCAGCCGGTAGACTAGACGGGTGGATAGAACGTTATATTGGGCTCTGGGACATTTCGGCTGGTATTTTGATTATTAGGGAAGCAGGAGGTCGGGTTACTGATTTCGTAGGGGATGAGGATTGCTTGAACAAAGATAATATTGTCGCTTCTAATAGCACTATACACTCAGATTTGTTAGAAGCGATTGGCGGTTGCTCTGAATAATTTGATAGTTTGTCTACAACATTGTCAGTTAGCCTGACGATATACGTTTGATTTTGTTTGCAAGTTAAAATAAAAAACACAGACAGCGAGTCGGCGAATTTATCTCGCTTTTCACTGTCTGTGTTTGCTTTGATATATTTGAGGTTATTCTATACGAATATGAGTATAATAAGTTCGGCTATCAGCACTCTGAAGAACATGGTCAACGGATATACTGTTGCATATCCTACAGCTGGGGCATCGGTTGCTGTAGTGCTATTTGCATAAGCCAATGCTGGAGGATCGGTCATACTGCCCGAAATCATACCAATGATAGTAAAATAGTTGATTTTAAATACCTTACGTGCAATAAATCCGATAATCATCAAGGGTAAAAAGGTGATGATAAATCCGTATCCGACCCATGCCAAACCTCCTTGGTTGACAATTGTATTTAAAAAACCGTGTCCTGCATTGATACCTACACATGCTAAAAATATAGAGATTCCTAGCTCGCTCAACAAGAAGTTGGCGCTTTGTGTGGTATAGGTTATCAACTTCCACTTGTAGCCAAAGCGTGAAATGATAATTGCAATGATAAGTGGACCACCGGCAAGTCCCAATTTAAATGGTTGAGATAATCCGGGGATAGCTATTGGGAGGCTGCCTAAAATAACACCAAGTACGATACCTATAAAGATGGTAACCAGATTTGGTTGATTGAGGCGTCTCATCGAGTTTCCTAAAACTTTTTCTACTGCTGAAATGGTAGATTCAGTTCCAACTACGTTGACTCTATCGCCTATTTGAAGAATTAGTCCCGGAGAAGCCACCAAGTCTAATCCGGCACGATTGACACGTGTGATGTTGATACCGTACAGCTTGCGTAGTTGCAATTCACCTAGTCGTTTACCGTTTATTTCGGGTTTGGTAACCAAAATACGGCGATTGATGAATTTTGTATTGGAACGTACCCATTGATTGCGTTCCATTGGAATGGTTTTTCCAATGAATGAAGTCACTGTTTCTACATCTGTAGAATCGACAATGACAAATATTTTATCGTTTTCATTTAATGTCGTATTTGGTTCGGCAATTCCAAATTCGTTGGTAGTATTGGAATAATAACGTGATACGACAAAATGCCTATCTCCTAATAAATCGGTGAGCTGGCTGATGTTTTTCCCGAAGATAGCGGGATTTAAAACTTCGAGTGATAAAGGCGTAGCAGAGTGTACCAAGTCTTGAGCTTCATTGGCAATATTTTCGTTCTCCTTATCAAAGTTCACCTTAAATACGTATTTGATAATAATCATGGATAGGATAATACCAATGACACCTAGCGGATATGCTACAGCATAACCCATAGCCATGGTATCGCTAGATGCTGCATGCCCCATATCTTTCAAAGCTTGTTGAGCGGCACCGAGTCCGGGAGTGTTTGTTACAGCTCCAGACATGATACCTACCATTGTATTAATATCTACTCCCGTAATGTAGTGCAGGGCTAAGGCAGTGATAGCGCCAAGAGCTACAATACTTATAGCAAGCATATTGAGCGTGATGCCTCCTTTCTTGAATGAAGAAAAGAAACCTGGGCCTACTTGCATACCTATGGCATATACAAAGAGTATTAAACCGAAATCGCGTAGAAAATTTACTATTGTGGGGTCCATGGATAATCCGCATTGTCCGCAGATGATACCTACAAACAATATAAAAGTAGAACCTAGAGATATCCCGCAAATCTTAATTTTTCCTAATTGAATACCTATTGCTATTATTATGGCCAATAAAAATATAGAATGGGCAATGCCCGGACCATTGCTTGCCCCGAATACTAAATCGTGTAACCAATCCATTTTTTTGTTATTATTTTACGTGCAAAGTTATATAAAATGTTCTTATCTGAGATAGTCTTTAATAATATTTATTAAATGATTTTTATTTTATTCGGGTGGGGCATGAAAGATCATCGTAGCTGCGCCGATAGTAATAATTGCTCCATCTTCAATGCGTATTCGGTCCTTATCCCCTAGTATTTCGTTCATTAGGAAAGTGCCGGTCAGGCTTGGAGCATCTCGAAGTGTGTAAATTATTTGATTGTTTTTTCCAATAGCTACATTGATGATGCAATGGATGCGGTCAATGCTGCGGTCGCGCGTTTCGATAGGTTGGTTGATAACTGTGCCTTTATTACGTCTGCCAAAAACATTATCTCCGAGTTGGAGTTGGAATTCTTGTTTAGCACCGAATTCGTTTTGGAGCACACTAACATAACCCAAATCTGTTGGTTCTAATTTTTCAGATTCGAGATTGTTCTTTTGTTTTTTCTTCAGTATGCGAATGGTAAATTGCTTTGCGCAATGATCACATACAAATACTAATGTTTGTCCTTCTGAATAGTTTGTTTCGTCGAAAGTAATAAATTCGTCGCACTTAGGACAGCGTATTTTCTTCATACCTATTGCTCATTGTGGTTGTCAGTCGGAGAACTCTTTTCCTTCATGACCCACATATTTTTATATTCTGTTTTCTTAGTAAGTTTGTTGAGCATGTTTTGTGCTTTGTGTTCATCATTGCACTGTGCAATGCTCACTCTGACCATTTTGCCCGATGTTAGAACTTTAGCGTCATCATAACCTTTTTCTTTCAGCTCTTTTGCCAATAGCAGGGCTTGTTTTTTTGAAATACTGCTAGCTACAATCAGCTGGTATAGCCTTTCTTGCACTTGCAATTTTTCTGCCTTTCGCTCTTTTGCGCAACTTTTATTCATTGGCGTTTGTTTGGTCGAAGGTACAATTTGAGTGGGAGCCGTCTCTTTTTCATTGCTGACCAGCCTATTCAGTATAGATTTGCTCTTCAACTGATTCAGTATTTCGTCGGGGATCATTTTGGCTTGATTGTCAGGTAGGATATTATTGTTTTTTATGGGTGTAGAAAATGTAAAAAGCAATAATATCATTGCGGCTACAGCTATTGCTGATCGTACAAAGGTACGGTTTAAACGGATAATATATGCATCCCGATCATCGTCGTCTTCACTTTCAATTGTATTGATTAGCTTCGGTTGTGGAGTAGAAGTTACCAACTCTGCCGATTGCCCAGATAGTTCTTTGATAGGCAAAGTGTCCAATCCGTACAAATCGGGCGATATGAGTTTATTATCGTATGGCTTGAACTCGTAAACACCATATATATTAAAATGTAGCTCTCCGATATTTACAAATTTGTATTTACCTTCTTCGTGAAGAATCGAAAGTAATTCGTCAATCTCGCTGTTCATCCTTTTGTTGGCCTCATAAAAATTGATGCCATAAAAGTTCATATACGATTCAGCTAAAACGCCATCGTTTATTTTGAGTTGCGGATTAAACCCTATTGTGCGATAAGGAGGAATAATAATGTGCTCCTTGTCTTCAATAGTGGCAGAAGTATAATGCGCAACAAATCCACCCAATCTTGGAATGATTACGCAATCGTTGTCCAACAACAGTAATTCTATGTGTTTTGCTAAATGAATCATACTGCAAAGATACTTCCTTTTTGTGAATAGACAACTATGTAGATGCTTTTTGTTATGAACATTTTCTCAACAGGTATGTTGGCATATCTACTATATGCATGTTGATAACTGTCGTTTTGATTTGTATAAACATTCAATTAGCCTCTATTAGTCTGCATTTGGGCATGATATAAATAAATTTTATGATTTATTTTTGTATTACTCTCGACTTGCACTAACTTTGCACTATAAATAAAGAAAGAATATGGATTACGTACAAACAGAAATAGATGGAGTATGGGTTATTCAGCCTAATGTTTATAAAGATTCTAGAGGATATTTCATGGAATGTTTTAAACAAAAGGAATTTGATGAACATGTAGGTAAAGTCAATTTTGTGCAAGATAATGAGTCAAAGTCTTCTTATGGCGTACTTCGTGGTCTGCATTATCAAAAAGGAGACTTTTCGCAGGCTAAGTTGGTTCGAGTCATTTCGGGGAGAGTAATAGATGTGGCTGTCGACTTGAGAAAGTCATCTCCTTCTTTCGGAAAATATGTAAGCGTAGAACTTTCGGATGAAAATAAACGGCAATTTTTTATTCCTAGAGGATTCGCTCATGGCTTTCTGGTGCTTAGCGAAGAAGCCGTCTTTACATACAAGGTCGATAATGTTTATGCTCCGCAACACGAAGCGTCTATTCGTTATGACGATCCGACTGTTGGGGTAGATTGGCCTATAGCGCCGCAAGATGTGAAGTTGTCTGAAAAAGATCTGGATAAAGCTGTGACTTTCAAAGAAGCCGAAGTGTTTGAATAAGCTATAATATGCTGAAAGATGCTCCGATAATCGTTACCGATTTTTCCGGAATCTTTCTTTATGAATCTTTCGGCTTGGCATATCCGTGTGTTCATATATCCTGTTGTCATATGTCTGGAGTGAGACGTTATTGCGACGAAACTGCTTTGACTGTTCTTCGTTCGCTTATAGCTCCTTATTCATATAGCGGTGTGCACTATATTGATACCGGTGATTATCACTATATGACAAAATTATGGTGTGAGAAGATTCAGAAGCCTTTTGCTTTGATTGTATTTGATCATCATCCCGATATGCAACCTCCTGCTTTCGGACGTATATTGTCATGCGGGTCATGGGTGAAAGAGATGCTTGATACTCATCCTTTTTTGCGAGAAGTTGTTATTATCGGAGTTGCCGATAAGTTTACCGATAAGCAAGAAGTCGGATTATATAATGTGAAAATTATAAATGAGACTTCTGTCAGACAAGGTCGAGCTATGGACTTATTGCGTACTATATCTTTTGATGTTCCTATTTATATTTCGCTCGACAAAGATGTGCTTAGTCGTGAATATATCATAACCAACTGGTCGAATGGCTCTTTGTCTTTGTACACCTTGTGTCTGATGCTTCAATATTTAGTGGAATCGAATAAATTGTTGGGCATAGATATCTGTGGGGGTATCGAAATAAGTAATCTTGTGAGTTGCCGACAAATTATACAATTGAACAATAACTGCAACGAAAAAATATTGTCAGCTATATATGATACGAAAAAAGCATCCGATTGATATCGGATGCTTCATTCTTTTACTGATTAAAAAATAATCGGTACTTCGTCTCTTAATAGCGACGGTTGTTGTAGTTATTACGAGGAGCATCAGTTTTAGGACGTGCTTCAGAAACAACAATCGCACGGCCCTTAATTTCTTGTCCGTTCAATTCTTCAATAGCTTTTTTGGCAGCTTCGTCATCTGTCATTTCAGCGAAACCATAACCTTTAGAACGACCTGTTTGACGGTCTTTAATAACTCTTGCTGAAGAAACTTCTCCATAGGCAGCAAACAACTCACTTAACTCGGAATCACTAATGTTATAGTTCAATCCGGCAATAAAAATGTTCATTTAAATAAAAATAAAAAATTAATAAAACTTTCGTTACTAGAAGCCTAACACTCAGAGAAAAGTGACTATCCACATTGCTGCAAAGAGAAAATTCTCGTCTTATCAGATCTCTTAGAACAGACAAATATACTTAATATTAAATTAATTGGTTCGTTTTTTCTGAAAATATTTGAAAAAACTTTCAAAATATATCGTAAATCAACTATTTATTGTGTCTAAACCTCTTTTCTCCATCACTTTTTATGTTGTGTTTTTGTATAATATAGGGATCAGAAAAACTAAAATAGTTTTATATTATTGAAACGTATTTGTCTGCATAGTAAAAAGACGTACCTTTGCACCGAAAATTATAGAGGTAGAAAGATGAAGAGACTTGTTATATTCGATTTGGATGGTACATTGTTGAATACAATTGCCGATTTGGGCAATAGCACTAACTACGCATTGAAGAGATTGGGCTATCCTACTCATGATATTCCTTCGTATTGCTTTAGAGTTGGAAATGGAATTAACAAACTATTTGAAAGAGCTTTGCCGGAGAGCGAACGGACAGAAATAAATATTCTCAAAGTGCGTAAATTTTTTATGGAATATTATAATGAGCATTGTGCAGACAATACTTGTCCATACCCTGGTATCTCTGTATTATTGGATTCTTTGCAAGAACGTGGGGTGATGATGGCTGTCGCATCTAATAAGTATCAAGAGGCTTCTCGCAAATTAATAAGCCATTACTTTGCTCATATACCTTTTGTTGCGGTGTTCGGTCAACGCGATGGGGTAGAACGTAAGCCAAATCCTGCCGTTGTGCTCGAAATTATGAATATTGCTGGTGTTAGTGCCAATGAAGTGTTGTACGTAGGTGATTCTGGAGTTGATATGGAGACGGCGCTCAATGCAGAAGTCACGGCTTGCGGTGTAACATGGGGATTTCGGCCTAAATCCGAACTACAAAAGTTTAATCCTGCATACTTGGTAGATAGCCCGGAGGCTATCCTTTTGCTTCTTGATAAAGAAAACGTTTGATACTCCGCTTTGGCGTTTTTTCGAATTCCTCGGGGTATATCTTTATCTTGTTTATCTGACTATAGTTGGGTAGGGTACTATTTAATTGCAAACGATTCTCTTCCATTATTTTCTCAATGCCTGCATTATCTAGTCCATGAGCAAAAGCATCTTCAAAATCGGGATAGATGAGTGCTACCAACTTGGAATTCTGTTGTACAATAACGCTTTCTGATATATACGGGTATGTGTTGAGTTTGTCTTCAATTTCTTCGGGATAAATATTTTGCCCATTCGAACTCAACAACATTGTTTTGGAGCGTCCTTTTAAATAAAGATTTCCATCAGTATCTATTAATCCTAAGTCGCCCGTATGTAGCCAGCCGTTTTCGTCTAATACTTCTTTGGTGGCGTCTTCTCTTTTGTAATATCCTAACATTACATTAGCACCTCGACATACAACCTCGCCTACCGTATTGTAGGGATCTGGAGATAGTATTTTTAGCTCCATTCTGTCAATGCACCGTCCGCATGAATATTTGGCAAATGTATCCCATGGTGCATAGCTGATGAGTGGTGCGCATTCGGTCATACCATATCCCACAGTGTATGGAAAATGGATACTATGCAAAAAGTTCTCTACTTCTCTATTGAAAGGGGCGCCTCCTAAGATAAGTTCGCAGAATCGTCCACCAAAAGCATTGACAATCTTCTCGCGTACGGACGCTTTTATCTTGTCGTTGATAATAGGTACTTTGAGTAAAATTTTCATTTGGGGCGTTTGTAGATATGGTAATATCGATTTTTTTATAATCTTTTCGATAATAAGCGGTACAGCTACAATGAAATGAGGTTTTATTTCAGAAAAAGCTTGGAATACTATTTTTGGGGTCGGCATTCGGGTGAGGAAATAAATGTGGCATCCATTGCATACCTCATAGAGAAATTCGAATGCCATGCCGTACATGTGAGCCATGGGTAGCATTGATACTACTACGTTGCCACTACTTAGCGGTAAGTGATCGAGTGCGAATTGAACATTCGACCAAATAGCCCTGAATGGTAGCATCACACCCTTCGAATAACTTGTCGTTCCTGACGTATAATTGATAAGAGCCAGTTCGTCCGGACTATCTTTATAATATGATATATGCTCTACTCTGAAGTTCTTGGGGTATTTCTTGCCGAACAGTTCATTGAGGTGTTCGCGGGCATAATCGAGTTTTTTATTTCTAGAAACTAAAATCGAAAAATCATTAATTAGAATGATACCTTCCAGGGCGGGCATTACCGCTTCATTAAGATTCTCCCAGACAACGTCGCCGACAAAAAGCATTTTAGCTTCCGAATGGTTTATGATAGAATGAATATTGTCTGCCTTAAATTCATGGAGTATAGGTACGGCTACAGCTCCATAGGTAAGTACGCTCAAGAAAGTCACACCCCAATGTGATGAATTTCGACCGCAAATAGCCACCTTATCACCTTTTTGTATGCCACTTTCTTCGAGTAAAATATGTATTTTTTCTATTTTGCGTGCAACATCTTTATATTGTAATGTCGTGCCTTTATAATCTGTCAATGCATCTAAATCCCAATTCTTTTTGATGCTTTCTTCAAATAGTTTGTTAAAACTGATGATTGCTTCGTCCATGTCGTTTCGCATTAATGATTCTGGACGCAAAGATAGTGCATCCCTCGTTCAATACCAAAGTAATTATATAAATTTAATTGTCTATCTAACTAATTTATTGGACTAAATTCGTTGTTACAACAAATATATCAGAGTTTTACGTACTTCTGCATTAGTCTAAAGATCGATTTTATAAGGTCGTCTGAACTTCCACTTCTGTTTATCGATTCATTTTGCCTACTGTATGATATCCTTTTTTATTCTTCGCCTATTTCATAATTGCTAATTCAGTATTTGTAGAGTAAATTCATACTTTTTGTTTTCAAAGTATGAGTTGTTGATACAAAATGTGTATATTTGCCATATATAAAAATGAATGAAAAAGGTCGAAAATGAAAGTCTTAGAAAAATGTTTAGCAAATTGTTTTTGTAACAGGAAATATTTGCTTCTACTCGTTATCTTCAGTTTGTTTCTGTCGGTTGCACATGCACAGATTGTTTCTCCTATAGGGATAATGAAAGTTGATAAAATGTCTTCCCAGTGGAAAAACAAGCGAATTGCAATATTGGGAGATTCGATGACTGACAAATGTCGCGTCGGCACTACTTGCGTATGGTGGGAATATTTGTGTCGTTTGTTAGATTTTAAACCAATGGTATATGGACAGAATGGGGATGACTGGATGGGAATTTATCAACAGATTATAAAAGTACATGCTGAACTTGGAAGCAATATTGATGCTATTTTTATTTTTGCAGGGACGAATGATTATAATGAAAATACTCCGATAGGTCGCTTTTATGACGAAACGAGACAAGCTGTAAATCATGATGGTCGCTCAGTGACCTGTATGCATCGAAGCTTAATACTGGCAGATTCTACTTTCTGCGGATGCATTAATAAAGTGTTGTCGTATATAAAAGAAAAATTTCCTACTAAGCAAGTCATTCTAATAACTCCAATACATCGTGCTTTTGCCAAATTCAGCGAAGACAATGTACAGCCAGATGAAAATTATAGCAACGAATGTGGATTGTATATAGATGCTTATGTAAGAGCTATAAAGCAAGCTGGTTCCAATTGGTCTGTACCTGTTATTGATCTTTTTTCTTTATCAGGACTTTATCCTTTGTACGACTCGAACATGGTATATTTCCATAATGCTGTAACTGATCGTTTACACCCTAATGCAAAAGGTGATTATAGACTAGCTAAAACGTTGCAATATCAGTTGTTGGCATTGCCATGTTCTTTTTAGATATGTTGGGATCAATTCTATCTTTTATATCATTCGATTTAATACGAATCTATATCAAATTGTTTGAATGATCTTTTCTATAGGTAAACGCGATTTCGTTGTTATCGTCGGTTGGTTGGCGTCATCTTCCGCTCTATATCCTAAAGCCACTGCAAACAATGGTTTGTAGCCATCCAAATGCATTATACGATCATATCCTTCCTTTTGAATACCTTCCATTGGTGTCGAGTCAATACCCATTGATGAGCAGGCGCCGAGAAAAAATCCCAGAGAAAGATAGACTTGGTGTTGCAACCACGATTTGATTTCGAATTCCGGCAGCTCTTTTATATGTGTATTGTAGTACATAACGGCTGCTTCAGGTAAGTATTGGGTTATCTGTTCTTCAAACTTGGTTATGTTGTCAATTGCATAAAATATCACTAGATGGCTTGCGTCGTTCACTTTATGTTCGTTAAAGAATGAGACATCGGCCAATTTCTTTTTTTCTTTTTTATCGCTAATGAAAACAAACTTCCATGGTTGGCTATTTATCGACGAAGGGCTTAGCCTTATAATTTCTTTTAATTGCTGAATCTTTTCTTCCGGAATTTGTCTGTTCGGATCATACTTTTTGGTTGTGTACCTATTTTGGGCTATATCTAAAAAACTCATTGTTACAAGATTTAAATTAAACGATCAACTTTACTGTTACAAACATAGTTATAGTTTTTCATTTTTGCAAGACCTTGTTTCCTTTTAATATTGTTATACATTGCTTATTTACTATATTTAATACTATATTTTAAGATAAACATTGTGTCTTACCCTGATATAGGTTGACTCATTAAAAAGTAAAAAAATGGAATTATCAAAAAAGAGTCGTGTCCATTATACGAAAGAGTTCAAGCTCTCAGTGGTGGAAGAATATTTAGCTGGCGCACGTT
>JAYRGW010000007.1:0-97949 GCA_041907665.1 Bacteroidaceae bacterium | reverse complement strand
GGAGCATACGCCATTGGCAACCTGTTTTGAGCAAGTAGAGAATGGCATCAAAAATGCCGCGAATAGAATATTTTCGTCTTCTTTTTTGTGTATTCACAGTTTTTTCTATAAATTGCCACTGTTTATCGGTGAGGTTGGTTGAATATTGTTCCATAACTTAATGTCTTAGTAACCATAAAGTTACGAATAATATCTCAATTAACCAACTGGTATTCAATATAATAAGCGCTTATATAGTAATTATTTTAATCCATTTTTAAACAGCTTCTAACTTGCATTTATTTTATCTCCATAAACATAGATTACCTCGTTATAATACTGGTCGTTTCAACTTAGCCCTGGCGACAGTTTACAGGTTTGTATTGGTCACTGATCCTAAAGAATTGATTCTCACAAGTCTCTTCGACAAAATTAATTAATTATAAGTAATATTGCTAATTTATTTGTCTAAATATTTTGTTGAACTTTTATTAACGGTATAACAATATTATGCGAGAGCACCTTCTGTCTTCAAAATCTATTAAAGCGGAGACGATCTTTCTCTGAATCATTGCCCTTGATTAGCAGGTTGTCGCTGCATTATAGTTTTATAGAAGATGCAAAAAAATACTATCAAATATGACTGCGATAAATAATATTCGTAAATTTGCATATTAACCAAAACAGAATAGAATGATACAGCTGCGCTGCCATGAAGATTTAGAACGATTGGTGATGACAATGGGATTTTTGCCTTTCTTCAAAAACGAAATACCTAATTTCTCAGTAGAAGAGGTTACTTCATCAGAGTTCTGGTTCTCTCACGAGAATGAAGGGGCATGGGAATGGAAAGGTCCTGTCGTTCGTAATGGCAAGTGTGTATATGGTAAGTTATTTAATGGCAAAGCCGGTTTTGTTAGTCTGGATTGGTTTCCCGAATTGGTTAACTATAGGCGATATGATCATCCGATTCTCAATATACCCGGTACAACTAATTTTGGTCATAACGATCATTTGATATACGACGCTGTTGTTACTCATGAGTCTTTATTATCGAAAGAGATCAAAGCTCTTTGTGGTTTTAATACGCCAAGAAAGAAAAAGAAAGTTGATTCATTGCTTGTAGACGAAGCAGAATCACCTATACAAAAAAGATCTTATGTCGGTCCCCGAGAATCGTTCGAAGCTGTGATGACCAGACTACAGATGAATACATATCTGATAATTGCCGATTTTGAATATTTGCTCAATAGACATCAACAACCTTATGGATGGGGTATTGCTCGCTATACTTCTCCCGAATTATTATTTGGCAAATCGCTAGTCGCTTCATGCAATCGACATTCTAAAGAAACATCCCTGCGGCGCATATTGACTCATCTTCACAAAACACTACCACAAGCAACAGATAGGCAAATAATGAAATTGATAGGAGAATATGATTAATATTAATAGCCGAGTTGCTTATGCGATGTTTTTGATGCTATCTATTAGTTGAATAGATAGTTGAGTTGTATGAGAGATAATATTCTTCTTTTTATTTATTAATTTTACTACTTATAAGACAATACTGATCTTAAAAAGGAAACGAATCGATCGATAGTATTATAATGAAAGAGTGAAAAATGGAAAACTTTTGCTTTGTAGAATGGCCTTATAGTGTATTGTATCGCTGTATAACGGATAACTTATAAAAATAATAATAAAAAAAGTGGCTATAATTGATGCACTTTATATTTAATTATTATATCTTTGTCATCACAAAATGGTTCTTTTATCAAGAAACTACTTGGTTAAGATTAATAGGGAATGCCGTGAAAGTCGGCAACAGTACCCGCTGCTGTAAGTTCCACCTTATATATGTATTTATAGGGAAAATATATTCGACAATTGTAGCCACTGACCTCTCTAGGTTGGGAAGGCGTTGAAACGGAATAAGTCAGAAGACCTGCCATGGCGTTATATCTAAGTTTTGAGACTTCGGGAGTAAAGTTCTTTCAAAGATGTTTATGTGAATAGCTATTCATATGGATTTCCTTATAATTTTCCCGCTTCGAGAAGTTTTTTCTCAGCTTTCAACCTTGGGTATATATAGTTAGATAAGATAAATATTTTATTAACAAACGATATATATACTATTATGGACATTGTAGGAATTCAAATTGTAAAGCGAGATGGCAAACGCGAATTGTTTTCTATCGACAAAATTAAGAATGCGATACGTAAGGCATTTCTTTCAATAGGTAGCTTTGCTACAGAGGGTGATTTGACCGCTATCTTGGGGCGGGTGAACATTAAAGATGGCATGAGTGTCGAGGAAATTCAAAACCAGGTAGAAGTGGCACTTATGGCTGAGCAGTATTATGCTGTGTCTAAATCGTATATGCTTTATCGCCGTCAACACACCGAAGATCGTGAGGTGCGCGACAAACTCAACTTTTTGATGGACTATTGTGAAGCTCAAAATGCGGCGACAGGCAGCAAGTTTGATGCCAATGCCAATGTTGAGAATAAAAACATAGCAACATTGATAGGAGAACTTCCCAAAAAGAATTTTATTCGATTGAATAGACGTTTGCTCACCGATAGATTAAAGGAAATGTACGGCAAAGAATTCTCGGATAGATATATCGATTTGCTTGTCAATCACTTTATTTATAAAAATGACGAAACCAGCTTGGCCAACTATTGTGCCAGTATCACCATGTATCCGTGGCTACTCGCAGGAACCATCTCTATTGGCGGCAACTCAAAAGCTCCTACCAATTTGAAATCTTTTTGTGGTGGATTTATCAACATGGTGTTTATGGTGTCGAGTATGCTCAGCGGAGCATGTGCTACCCCGGAGTTTTTGATGTATATGAACTATTTCATCCAGAAAGAATATGGAGAAGACTATTATAAGGATGCCGATAGAGTGGTAGATATGTCCAAACGCCAACGTTCGCTCGATAAGATGATATGCGACTATTTCGAACAGATCGTATACTCTATTAATCAGCCTACGGGTGCGCGCAACTATCAAGCGGTATTCTGGAACATTGCATACTATGATCATCCTTATTTTGATTCATTATTTGGCAACTTTGTATTCCCAGACGGAAGTCATCCCGATTGGAATTCGCTTAATTGGCTTCAGAAGCGTTTCATGAAATGGTTCAACAAAGAACGCACTAAAACTGTGCTTACTTTCCCCGTAGAAACGATGGCACTGCTCAGTGAAAACGGAGATGTGAAAGACAAAGAATACGGTGATTTCACAGCCGAAATGTATTCTGAAGGACATTCGTTCTTTACTTATATGAGCGATAACGCCGACTCATTGTCTAGTTGTTGCCGTTTGCGAAACGAGATACAAGACAACGGTTTCAGCTATACTCTAGGTGCCGGTGGTGTATCAACGGGCTCGAAAAGCGTACTTACCATAAACCTTAATCGCTGCATACAATATGCTGTAAAGCAAGGTATCCCTTATCTTGAATATCTCGAAGGTATTGTTGATTTGGTACACAAGGTACAGCTAGGTTATAACGAAAATTTGAAAATGTTGTACGACAAAGGCATGTTGCCTCTATTTAATGCAGGCTATATCAATATGGAGCGTCAATATCTTACCATCGGCGTGAATGGATTGGTCGAAGCAGCAGAGTTTATGAAGATTCCCATCAACGATAATTCCCGCTACGAGGAATACGTGCAAAGTGTGCTCGGAATAATTGAAAAATACAACCGTAAATATCGCTCCAAAGAGGTGATGTTCAATTGCGAAATGATTCCGGCCGAAAATGTGGGTGTGAAAAATGCTAAATGGGATAGAGAGGATGGCTATGTGGTACCACGTGATTGTTACAATAGCTACTTTTATGTGGTAGAAGACAATTCGCTCAACGCGATAGATAAGTTTCGCTTGCATGGTCATCGCTATATTGAGCATTTGACAGGAGGTTCGGCACTTCATCTTAATCTTGAGGAGCATTTAAGCAAAGCTCAATATCGACAGCTGCTTCGCGTATCGGCATTAGAAGGTTGCAACTATTTCACGTTCAATATCCCCAATACTGTATGTAATGATTGCGGTCATATCGATAAAAGATACTTGAAAGAATGTCCACACTGCCATAGTCAGAATATTGATTACCTGACTCGAGTTATCGGTTATATGAAACGAGTAAGCAACTTTTCTGCAGCCCGTCAAGAAGAGGCTTCGCATCGGTATTATATCAATGCATGTAGTGATAACTTGGGAGAAAAAGTGACAATCTCCAAATCGCATGTTCCTGTTAATGCCTAATGATAAAGTTGAATTTTTGAATCAATGCTAAAGTATTACAATTACGATATCGTATTTGCCGAAATACCCGACGAGGTAACCCTTGCTGTCAACATCACTTGTTGTCCCAACCATTGCAAGGGCTGCCATAGTCCGTGGCTTCAACAAGATGGGGGAGAGGTGCTCGACAATTGCTCCATCGATGAGCTTGTCGATAAATATAAGGGGCAAATTACTTGTTTCTGCTTTATGGGGGGAGATGCTAATCCGCAAGAAGTGGAACGGCTCTCATTATATATCCGGAGCAATTACGGTTTGATAAAGACCGCATGGTATTCGGGTAAGCCACAATTGTCTGTGGTCGTCAATGCCTCTTCGTTCGACTATATAAAAGTAGGAGAGTATCAAGAGAAGTATGGTCCTCTCAATAAGCGGACGACGAACCAACGGCTCTATAAAATGAATGCGAAAGGAGAGATGGAAAATATTACTTCGCGCTTCTGGAAATAGCGTTTTTATTACTATATAACAATATATTCAAGCTTTCAAGATGACGTATGCTCCTAAAAATATTTTCTGCCATACGTTTTCAGAAAGACTTTAGGACGTCACGAGAAAAACTAATATACGACATTTTTGGCTCATTATTATGAGTTGAAAGTGTCGTATACATATTATCACAATTACGTATATATGATATTTTGTAAATAGACTGACGTTCTGTAAAAATGTCTATGAATTTATAAACTATTTGTAACTTTTTATGCTTCCTCTTATAGGTCTTTTATTGTATTTTTGTTATGTTCAAAAAGATAGTATATTGGTGCCATATCTATATAGGGCACCTTATTTATTTATCAAAAAGATAGCATATGTATTGTTTCTATATAAATAATGCTTACTTTTGTAGCATATTAATTATTAAAACTTTATAACAACTATGGAAATACCATTTGCCGAATCTTGGAAAATCAAGATGGTGGAACCTATTCACAAAAGCACTCGCGAAGAACGTGAACAATGGATTAAAGAAGCACATTACAATGTGTTTCAACTTAAAGCAGAACAAGTATATATAGATTTACTGACCGACTCTGGAACAGGTGCCATGAGTGACCGTCAGTGGGCTGGCATTATGTTAGGCGATGAGAGCTATGCCGGTGCTACTTCTTTCTTTAAGTTTAAAGATATGATTACTTCTTTGACAGGTTTTGAGTATGTTATTCCTACACATCAGGGAAGAGCAGCAGAGAACGTGTTGTTCTCGTATCTCGTTCATGAAGGAGATATCGTTCCCGGAAATTCACACTTTGACACGACGAAGGGACATATTGAAGGACGTAAAGCTATCGCTTTGGACTGTACAATTAATGAAGCAAAAGACACACAATTGGAAGTTCCCTTTAAGGGAAATGTTGATCCTGTGAAACTAGAAAAAGCTCTTGCCGAACACGCCGATCGGATTCCATTCATCATTGTTACAATTACAAACAATACTGCTGGCGGACAGCCCGTATCAATGCAGAATTTGAAAGAAGTTCGCAGTATAGCCGATAAATATCACAAGTCTGTAGTTTTTGATTCTGCTCGTTTTGCAGAAAATGCTTATTTCATTAGAACCAGAGAGAAAGGATATGAAAATAAAACGATCAAAGAAATAGTAAAGGAAATGTTCTCGTATGCCGATGGCATGACAATGAGTGCCAAAAAAGATGCAATCGTCAACATGGGAGGATTTATAGCAATGCATAGCAAGGATTGGTATGAAGGTGCCAAAGGTTTTTGTGTGCAGTTTGAAGGCTATCTTACCTATGGCGGTATGAATGGGCGTGATATGAATGCCCTCGCTATCGGATTGGATGAGAATACGGAATTCAACAATTTGGAAACCCGTATCAAGCAAGTACAATATTTAGCTAAGAAATTGGATGAGTATGGTATTCCATACCAGCGTCCTGCTGGAGGCCATGCTATCTTTATTGATGCCGATAAGGTTTTGACACATGTTCCTAAAGAAGAGTTTCCGGCACAAACACTTACGGTTGAACTTTATTTGGAAGCCGGTATAAGAGGTTGCGAAATAGGTTATTTGCTTGCCGACCGTGATCCAATGACTCGCCAGAACCGCTTCGGTGGACTAGACTTCCTACGTTTGGCAATTCCTAGACGAGTATATACAGACAATCACATGAATGTGATCGCTGCAGCTTTGAAAAATGTATACGATAGAAGAGAACAAATTAATCACGGCGTACGAATAGCATGGGAAGCACCTATCATGCGTCACTTTACGGTTCAACTTGAAAGAATTTAAATAGAAGAATCATCCCAAAATAAGAGTCTAATCATTTATATAAATCCTCAGTTGATGGAAGGAAACTTTCAACAATTGGGGATTTCTCGTATCTGTAATAGCTTTATTGCTTCCATTGGTTATATCTTTATGAGGTTCTTTTGTGCCACCAAATGTGGAAATACCTTCACGAAAACTGGAGTAACAAGCCTACAGATTACAATAATGAGTAAGAAAATGAGGATAGAAGACCATTCTGATTGATGTATATACATGCAGACAAATAAATATAGAAAATGAGAGAGAGGACCGTGAATGCCCAAAGTGATAACAGAATAGCGACCTATATAGGATACAAAAGGAATAGAGTGAAAAGATTTGCCAACTACCATAATAAAAATAATGCCACAAAAAGCTGCTATATAGGTTTGAAATATATTACCTGGATACCAATTCGTTCTCATTCCTATATTTGTAGCGGTGAAATACATTACAATAATACAAACAAGCGCTAATAATGGTATAGATTTATCAAAACGGTGGTGGGGATATAGAAAGAAATTGTAACGGCGTATCCAAAATCCACAGACATAAAAAGGCATTGCCGTCATGGCCACATCCAAATAACAGGGGAGAGGGATACCAAATTTTCCTAAAGAGAAGCCGATAACCCCAATTACAAATATGACAATAAACATAAGGTGAAGATGATTCTGACGCAAAAGATGAACAATATAAAAAAGAATATTGCAATTGAATAAAGCGATCAAAAACCATATAGGCGGATTGTATCTGATAAGTTCATGATTTTGAAAGATATATAGTAACTCCTCAATGCGCAACGGCAAATGGAATAGCCCAGGAATAAATCTTGAAAACAAGAACATCAAGATGAAAGACGAAAAATAAAAAAACAGAAAAGGGATAAGCAACTTGTTGACCTTGCGAAGCAGAAAACCGAAGAAACCTTCGTACGACTTAAAGAAAATACCTGATATAAAAAAATAGAGGGGCATACGAAAGCATGTCAACATGTGGTGATAGTCTATTTTGTCAAAAAAGCCTCCTACGTGCGACATCACAACTAGGATGATACAAATTCCTTTTACTAAATCAACAAAATCTATACGAGATGTAATTTCTCCTTCAAGATTCTTCATACAATGATATTATACATAGGTAAAAAGTCCAATCAACCAAGCAAATCTAAAATGGATATAAAACAATACGGGAATATCACTATTGACATTTCAGGAGCAAGCATCTACAATAGATAAAGAAAGAAACTTTACTATAATTAGTATATTGGTAGTTACAAAATAAGACACGAGTGAGTTTAAACTCTACACCCGTGTCTTATTCTTCTTTATTTTTTCAGCCAGCGATCTAACCATTCAAAGAATGTACGCTGCCATAAGATTCCGTTTTGTGGTTTAAGTACCCAATGATTTTCATCGGGATAAATAAGAAGTTCAGCAGGAACGCCACGCAAAAGAGCTCCATTAAAAGCAGCCATTGCTTGACTGGCCAGAATACGATAATCTTTCTCGCTATGAATACACAGGATAGGCGTATCCCACTTGTCTATAAATTTGTGAGGAGAAGTGGCAAATGTCTTTTGAGCTGTCGCATTCTCTTTTTCCCAATAGGCGCCACCCATATCCCAATTGGCAAACCACATTTCTTCTGTTTCGAGATATTGCATTTCCAAATTGAAGATACCGTCATGAGCGATGAACGCTTTAAAGCGTTTGTCATGATGTCCGGCAAGCCAGTATACTGAGAAGCCACCGAAACTAGCACCTACACATCCTAAATGATCACGGTCTACAAATGGCTCTTTCGATACTTCGTCTATAGCAGAAAGATAGTCCTTCATACATTGACCACCGTAATCACCACTTATTTCTTCGTTCCATTCGTTACCGAATCCGGGTAGTCCACGTCGATTGGGAGCAACAATGATATAGTCATTGGCTGCCATCATTTGGAAATTCCAGCGATAACTCCAAAATTGTGATACGGGACTTTGTGGCCCGCCTTCGCAATACAATAAAGTCGGATATTTTTTATTCGGGTCAAACTTGGGTGGATATATTACCCATGTGAGCATGTCTTTACCGTCTGTTGTTTTTATCCAACGCTCTTCAACACGCCCCATTTCTACCTGATCGTAAATATGTTTATTCTCGAAAGTAAGCTGTTTGGTTGTTCCGGTAGCAGGATTAATAGCATATATTTCGTCTCCACAACTCATCGAATGACGCTTGGCAATAAGTTGCTTTCCAAAAAGCGACACCCCATCATAGTCGTATTGTCCGGTGGTAATCTGTTTTACTTTCTCCGTTTTAAGATTCACATTATATATATGTTCTTCTGCATGCCATACTCCGGTAAAATAAATAGACTTAGAGTCCTTATTCCATTGAAATGCGTCGACATTCGATTCAAAAGCTTTGCTTACAAAATGTTTGGCTCCTGTTTTGAGGTCCATCACAAAAAGTCTGTTCTGATCGGCCTCATATCCGTCCCGCTCCATGCTTTGCCAAGCGATGCTTTTGCCGTCAGGCGAGTATTGAGGATTAGTGTCGTATCCCATCATTCCTTGAGTAAGATTGCGAGTCGTTTTGGTTTTCAAATCATACTCATAGATGTCTGAGTTGGTAGATAGTGCATATGCCTTTCCTGTCAACTTGCGACTAGTATATGCCACTTTATCAGAAGTTGTATTCCAAGCCAGTTGTTCGATGCCACCAAAGGGCTTCATAGGAGATTCATAAGGTTCGCCCTGCATAATATCACTTATATTTGCGAGCGAATTACCATCAAAGTCTGCGATGAAAGGATGCGGAGCAGTTGTGACCCATTCATCCCAATGCTTGTACATCAAATCTTTTAAAATAATACCGCTGGCTTTTGGTAGATCAGGATATTTGTCTGCTGTACTTTTTACTGTTTTTACTTGTGCTATAAATAGAATTTTCTTTTCATCGGGCGAAAATTTGAAACCTTCCAAATCACCGTCGTAAGCAGACAATTTGGTACGGCTACTACCATCGATATTCATTTCATAGAGCTGGCTGGAGCCGTCATCGTTGCTCAAAAATGCCAGTTTAGAACCGCCTTTAATCCATTTTACATTGTTCTCTTGGTAAGGAGTATGCGTAATCTGTCGATTGCCCGTGCCATCGGCGTTCATTACAAATACTTCTCGATTACTTTTGTTTTGAGGAACACTATAGTACGCCACTGTGTACACAATCTTTTTACCATCTGGAGACACATCAAAATCTCCTATACGTCCCATAGCCCAAAGAGCCTCTGGGGTCATGCGCTGTCCTTCGATTTTAATTTCATTTTTTCCGATGAGCGAGGGGCCATTATCTGCCACTATCGCTGCTTTCGTCCCATTGCTGAGTGTTAGCATCATTGTTGCCATCATTAATAAACTTATCTGTCTCATGCTATAAAATTATATTATATTAGATTGGATTTTTGATGCGAAGATACACAAATTTTCAATACCTTTGCGCCATTATGGAGAAAAGAAATACAGCCATATCGATATGTAAAGCTTTTGCTATAATACTTATGGTTATAGGGCATGCCGATTGTCCGCCGTTGCTTGGAGCTTTTTTATATGAATTTCATATGCCGTTATTCTTTATTACGGCAGGATATTTCTTTAGTACAAAATATCTTGATAATGAGAAAGATTTTATAGTGAAACGATTTAAAGGACTGTATATTCCTTTTATAAAATGGGCGATATTCTTTTTGCTTATACATAACGTTCTGTTTCATTTCAACATTATCAATGACCAATATGGAAACGGCAGTCCCGGAGGAGTTGCTCATCTTTACACGTGGTATCAACTGCAACAATATATATGGCAGTGTATCACTCAGATGGGAGGATATGATGTCTTTCTGACCGGTGCCTTTTGGTTCTTCAGAGCCTTGTTGGTAGCAAGTATACTCTATCTAGTATTGTTCAAGCTCATATTTAATATAAAGCATCTATGCTCTGACAATGAAAGAATTAAAAGTAATATGGTAGGTGCAATTATTTGTATACTGATGCTATTGCTTGCTGCATGGAAAACTTATTCTCATCTCACGATATCTGCTTTTCCTATGGGTGGCTATCGCGAGCTGATGGGAACATTCTTTTTTGGTATCGGATTTTTATTCAGGCAAAATCAGAAACTCTTAAAAGCAAATATTTGGAGTTTCATCGGTTGTTTTATAATCGTATTCGTATTCTCGAGAGTGGCAGGAGCAAGTATGGCATGGAATTCTACATTTACAAATTTTTTGTCACTTCCTATTCCTGCTATATCAGGATTTGTAATGACTTATCAAGCAAGTCAATATATTGACAAATACGATAATAAATTCAAGCAATTTATGATCTATTGTGGAGATAATACGTTACCAATATATGTATTTCATACGATTTCATTTAAGTTGGTTAGTTTGATAAAGATATGGTACTATGGACTTGATTTTAAACAAATAGGGTGTCACATGGTAATACATGACTATGCCCAGACTGATTTATTTTGGATACTCTATGCTATTGTTGGAGTAGGGTTGCCATTGGTAGTAAATTATGCATATAAGAGAAGTATCAAAAAAGTGGATAATAAAAGAATTGCTCATTAACCGAATAATCGGCTGATCGTTCGTTATTAACGATTATTCAATATTTTTCGAAACAGGATATTATTATTTGGTCGTATATTTACGGAAAGAAATAAAAAGAACTATCTTTGAGTAATTAAATATAGAATCTATGCCTTTTTTAAAGTATGTCGTTATATTATCAGTGTTGTTGTTACTACCCGATATTTATATTTATCGGTATTATATAGCACAAACTAAAATCTCTAAATGGATCAAACATTCTTATTGGTTGCTTGATGTATTGATTGTAGTATCGCTCATACTCTTTTTACTACATCCTGTTCGGATGGGTGCTACAGGGATGCATGAATCAATTATCGCAATCTTTATCATTATCTTTGGTAAATTCTCTTTTTTCTTAGTATCAGCTCCCGGAAGACTGTTTTTTCATTGCAAAAAAGAGATTATGCGCTATTTTAATATAATAGCAGTACTCTTTAGCGTTTTTATAATAGGTTGTGTACTATATAGTTTTATTTATGGTTACAAGCGCTATGTCGTTAAAGAAATAACGGTATATGCTAAGGGGTTGCCCAAATCATACAATGGGTATCGTATTGTTCAGTTTTCCGATTTACATATAGGAAGTTTCCATAATGCAAATGATAAGAACGTTAAACGTATTGTGGACCTCATCAATCATCAGAGAGGTAATATGATTGTGTTTACGGGCGATTTAATTAATGTTCAGGCAAACGAGTTAAATGGATTTCAGAAAACGTTGTCGCAACTTAATGCTCCGGACGGTGTTTATTCTATTTTAGGTAATCATGATTATGGTAAATATAAAAGATGGGATAGTCCGCAAGCTGAAGCTGAGAATTTTTATAGAGTAAAGGCCTTTCAACATTCTTTTGGCTGGCATTTATTACTTAACCAAAGTGTGATGTTGCATCGGGGGGATAGTTGTATAGCACTTCTTGGTAGTGAGGACTATGGTGAGAAAGCTTCTTATAAATATGGAGATTTAAATAAAGCACTTGCTACACTTCCCAACAGAGGTAAAGGGATATATAAGATATTGTTGACGCACGACCCTACACATTGGCATCTCAAAGTTCTTCCCGAAACAGATATTCAGCTCACTTTATCGGGACACACACATGCCATGCAACTCAAAATCGGTTCATTTTCTCCTTGTCAATGGCTTTTTGACGAATGGGATGGTCTATATGCTGTAGGCAATAGAGAATTATATGTAGATACCGGTGTCGGAGCTTTGATGTCTTATCGTTATGGGGCGTGGCCTCAAATCTCCGTTATTACGCTAAGAAGAATCAACTAACTAAATATACATAAAGATGGAAGATAAACTTGTCATATTAACAACGTGTGAAAATGCAATGCATGCACACATTCTGCAGGGAGCGTTGAAGAATGTAGGCATACCTTCTATGCTTCAAAATGAACTTTCGGCATCAGTAGCCCTACAAGGCTTCATTGGGATGGGCGTTCAGATTCTTGTATTCGAAAAAGATTTGGAACGTGCTAAAGAAATACTAGCCATTGATAAAGGTAAAACGGATTGAAATATTAAAAAAAAATGAAAAAATTATTTTATACTCTACTCTTGTTATTGTTTGTCACTTCTTGCGAGACAGTAAATAAGGTTACTATAAGCTGTATGTCACCCGGCATATTCAATTTCCCGAACGAAATAAAAAAAGTTGGCATTGTAAATAATCTCCGTTATACGTTTGGTACAGATAGTTTAGGCAAACATTACAGGTTATCGGAAAAAATAGTAAACTCACCTTTTCATACAGACGGCTCTCGCACTGCCGACTCGTTTGCTAAAGCGCTTGCCGACAATAAATATTTCGATGAAGTAGTCATATGCGATTCGGCTCTTCGTTCAAGAGACGAATATTATCGTCGAATTCCATTGGATACTGCAGAGGTGAAAGATCTTGCAGAAGGACTGGAGGTTGATGCTATACTATCGCTTGACGAACTAAATATTACTGCTGAAAAATCAATCACTCCACGACCGGATTTGAATGGCATTGAGGGTACGATTAGTTCGAGGATACAACCCATCGTCAGTATTTACGTTCCAAGTCATAGAGGTCCGGTGTTTACTATAGCTCCAAAAGACAGTATTTTGTGGAATGAAGTGGGAACTACTGTCGGAGAAGTAGAAAACCAATTGTTGCCCCCTGATTCGACAGTGATAAGAGAATCTTGTGAATATGCCGGAACAATTCCTGTTAAATATCTTATTCCTCATTGGGAGAATGAGAATAGGGTCTATTTTTCCGATCAAATGTCTTCACAACTTAAAAATGCAGCTTATTATGTAGATCATGGCAATTGGAAAGCTGCCGAAAAAATATGGCGGTCGATCTCCAAAAATAAGAAAGGCCAAGGCACATTAATGAAGATGTCGTTCAATATGGCTCTTTACTGCGAAGTAAACAGTCAGTTTAGTGAAGCGCTCAAATGGATAGATAAGGCTCGTACGCACCTTATGACTAAATGCAAAGCCAGTAAGCCAGAAGAATTGGCAGGTAAAAGTGCTTATTACTATGATTTGATAAAAGAGTATGAAGATATTTTAAAGAAGAGAAAAGAAAAAACAGGCCAATTGAAGATTCAATTAGCAAGATTCAAGAATGAAAATAAATAAAAGTGTGGAATTTATAGAAATTTTTCATACCTTTGGAGTGTTTTAATCAAACTATGAATATGAAGTTAAGTCAGCAATCATTATTATCCATTGAGTCGACCATCAAAAAGGCTGTCGCTAGATATCAAATTCCGGAGGACGAAGAACCCAGTATCGTTACAGATATTCATTTGCAACCGAATCCTACTTCCGGTGAATTATTAATATATGACGACGATGATACTGAATTGGCATCCTGCACAATCAACGAATGGGTCTCTTACGAATCAGATGATTTTGATAAAGAAGTAGAGAGAATACTAACATCCATATTAGGTCGATTGAAACGTTCTGGAAATTTTAGTCATTTATCTCTGATGGAGCCATATTCTTTTACGCTTATTGATGATGATAAAGAGACGACTTCCGAGTTGTTGTTAGTAGATAGCGAAACCTTGATTGTTAATGATGAACTACTCAAAGGACTTGATGAAGAATTGGATGCTTTTTTAAAAGATTTGCTTGAGAAATAATTGCTTAATAACAGATATAAAAAAACATGGATAAAGCTATACCGACTTTGCAAAAAATGGATTTACATTCTATTCGTGGCATTGAGCGATTAGAATACATGGATGGTGATTTTATTATTTTTGAGACAAATGGCGATACGGAATTTAATCATTTGGTAGATTATCCTACACGGCCTAATGCAGTGATTATTAATATTTGTACATCAGGTTCGTGCAAAGTTTCCGTCAATCTCAAAGAATGGAATATAACCAAGAACACGTTGACGGTAATAGCTCCCGATAATATTTTGCAGAATCATGGAATGACCGATGATTATCATGCATATACGATAGCTTTGTCCAACAATTTTTATGATGGTATCTTTTCGCGTCAGACAGATGTAGTGCCATTATTGCTTTATTTTAATGAACATCGTAATTTTATGCTGACCGACGAAGAGGCTCAAACGTTATTGGATTATTATTTCTTGATGCAAAAAAAAATCTTTGATGATAATAACTCATACAAACGCTCTATCATACAAGGACTACTTACAGCTATGTTATTCGAATTTTATAATTTTTATCAGCAATTGGCATCGACTCTCGAGATAAAACCACAATCACGCAAAGAAGAGATCTTTACTCAATTCATAAAAGCTTTATCTAAAAATTATCAGATCGAACGTACAGTAGCAGCGTATGCTGATATGCTTTTCTTGACTCCAAAGCATTTGTCTGGAGTCATCAAAGAGGTCAGTGGCAAAACTCCCGGAGAATGGATTGATCAACGTGTAATACTCGAAGCAAAAGCGCTGCTCAAATCATCGGATATGAATATTCAACAGATTGCCGAACAACTGCATTTTACCAATCAATCGTTCTTCGGCAAGTATTTTCGTCATCATGTAGGAATGTCTCCTAAAGAGTATCGTAGAAGCTAAAAGCTCGCAATTCGATTGGTGTTGGAAAGACTATTACAGGGTTGCTGCGTACGTACAAATACCATTTACATTAATTAATTACAAACGAGGGCGCAGTTCTTTATATTCCAAGTCTGCTTTTATCTTATCGAGTATGGTTGTCACTACATGATAAATTTCTTTCTCCTTAGTATAATCTGCCGGACATGCAAAATTTACTCGATTTTGATGAATCAGTTTCTCAGCCACTTCTTTCTTTGAACGTTTGTAAACAGCGATAGAATTACCCCCATGTTCTTTCACCATCTTCATGCATGGTATATCTGTTTCTCCGTCTCCGAAATAAATGAAATGTTCAAATGGAATAGGGCGCTTATCTTCGGGAATATATTCATTTATCTTAGTATTGTCGCTAACTTCCTTTATACCCTTATTGATTTTAAATAGAAATTGTGTCTTAGCCGTATAATCCACGGCAACTGCGGGCCAATATGCAATACCATCTATATTATACAAATAAGAGCATGCATAGATATTGTCAAAATTGGCTGCAATACTTGTCCCTTCGATCATCTCACGCAGACCGGAAGAGATGATATAATGCCGGATGGTCAACATTCGTTGGGAAGCATATGTGTTGATAAGATCGAACCACTCGGCCACACCATTAAACAATTTGACTTCTTTACCGAAACGTTGAAAAGATTCACGGCGCAATGATATATTGCTTTCTTGAGCTTTTTTCAGCATCAGATACATATAGCATAAAATACCGTTTGCATCATTTTTCTCCGATAGACGTTTATTTTCTTCCCAGAAGTCGTTTTTATCTTTACCAATAGCCTTTATGAAGCCATATTCTTGCATATTACTAGGCGAAAGTGTTCCGTCAAAGTCATATACGAAGGCAATGATATTTTCTTTATTCTTGTTTGGCATGCTTCTTTTCCATCCTCTCTTATCTTTAAATTATTTTGGACCTTCTTTATAGACAAAGAATGCAATGAATGCATATATAATATTCGGAATCCACACAGCTATCATCGGCGGGAAATTACCATTCACCGCAAATGACGAAGACAGCGATTGGAATAAAATGTACGAAAAGCTTAACGCTAAACCTATACCCAACGATAATCCCATACCGCCCTTGGTTTTTCGCGACGAGAGTGAAGCTCCTATCAATGTAAGAATGAATGCGGCAAATGGCATGGCGTAGCGACGATAATATTCAATCTCAAACGTTTGAATGTTAGCAAACCCACGTTCTTTCTGCCGTATGATATATCGTCTTAACTCTGGCGTCTTTAATTCTTGTTCCTGGCCTTTTACGATCAATATATCGTTAGGCTGCATGTTGATAATCGTATCTTTCTTATCTCCATGAGTTATTTTTTCACGCATTCCGCTCAGTTGACGAATCATATAGTTATGAATAGTCCAGCGATTTTTCTTTGTATACGTTGAATCGTAACTGATAGAACTGGCTGTAAGATGAGACACCAACTTTTTCCCTTTGAATTTATCGAGAGAGAAGTTCAATCCCGTCTTTTCTTCGCGTTGATAATTTTCAATATAGGCAATAACCCCTTTGCCCACTTCGAGCTGTACATTACTGGCAAAGTTTGTTTGTTGGCGGCGTATGTATTTTTCCGTAAACTCCAGACGTTTGGCACTGCTGCGTGGTATGACGTAAGCTCCCATGTAGTAGGTTGCCAATGCTATGATACCGGCCGATATCATATAGGGACGAAGAATGCGTTTAAAACTGACTCCGCTTGAAAACATTGCGATAATCTCAGAATGTTCCGCAAGTTTGGTGGTGAAGAATATAACAGAGATAAAGACAAATAACTGACTGAATAGGTTTGCGAAATAGGGGATAAAATTCATATAGTAATCAAAAATGATCGCTTTCCAAGGCGCATTATGATCCATCATTTTATCCATATTTTCATTGAAATCGAACACAACGGCTATCGAGATAATAAGCAAAATAGAGAAGATATATGTTCCCAAGAACTTCTTGATAATATACCAATCCAGTCTCGTTACCAGTTTAAAAGGAATAGATAACTGAAATAACTTGTTCTTCTTCCGAATTTTAGTTCTTTTCAATTTTAATTTTATATGCCCCATCGTTTTATAGTCTCGTAGACAATTTTTCTATCATTCGCGTTTTCCATATCGCGAAATCGTCAGCTAAAATATGTTTTCTTGCTTCTCCCACCAACCACAAATAGAATGCCAAGTTGTGTACGCTGGCTATCTGCATGGCAAGTAGTTCGCGTGCATGAAACAAATGGTGAAGATAAGCTTTGGTATAGAGTATATCTACCTGCGAAGCACCATCAACTTCGATAGGAGAGAAGTCGTCTTCCCATTTCTTATTTTTCATATTCATGATGCCATCTTTGGTAAACAGCATACCATTACGGCCGTTGCGTGTAGGCATCACACAATCGAACATATCAACGCCAAGCGATATTCCTTCCAGTATATTGACGGGGGTTCCGACTCCCATCAAATAGCGTGGTTTGTCTTTTGGCAAGATACCATTGACCAACTCGATCATCTCGTACATCTTTTCAACCGGTTCGCCAACAGCCAAGCCCCCAATAGCATTTCCATCGGCTTCTTTAGCAGCAATATACTCTGCCGATTGAATGCGCAAGTCACGATATACACAACCTTGTACTATGGGAAAGAGGGATTGTTCGTAGCCATACTTGGAGGGTGTATTGTCAAAACGTTCAATACAACGATCAAGCCAACGGTGTGTCAGTGCTGTAGATTTACGAGCATATTCGTAGTCGGAAGTTCCGGGGGCACATTCGTCAAAAGCCATTACAATATCTGCACCGATGGAGCGCTCAATATCCATCACTCGCTCGGGGGTAAACAGATGTTTGCTTCCATCGATATGAGATCTGAATTCAACGCCTTCTTCTGTCATTTTTCTGATACCCGTCAGTGAGAAAACCTGAAAACCGCCGCTATCCGTAAGCATCGGGCGATCAAAGCCGTTAAACTTATGCAATCCTCCAGCCTTTTCAAGAATGTCGATACCCGGTCGTAAGTAAAGATGATAAGTGTTGCCCAAAATGATTTGAGCTTCAATATCATTCTTCAACTCATACAATTGTACAGCTTTGACACTGCCCACTGTACCGACAGGCATAAAGATAGGTGTTTGAATAGTTCCGTGGTCTGTTGTGATCAGTCCGGCACGAGCGTTGCTTTTACTATCCGTATGTTGTAGCTCGAAATTCATTCTTTATCTTTATTCTCTTTAGCAATGGTAAAATCAATCGGATCGTTAACCAACTCATCTGTCAATGCCAATTCAAGCACTTCTTTTGCATCTTTCACATAGTGGAACGTCAAGCCTTTCAAATAAATATCTTGTATTTCTTCAATATCTTTTCTGTTTTCCTCGCTTAGCAGGATGTCTGTAATGCCTGCTCTTTTTGCAGCAAGAATTTTCTCTTTTACTCCACCTACAGGCAATACTCTGCCTCTCAAAGTCATTTCGCCGGTCATAGCCAGGTTCGGCTTTACCTTACGTTGAGTGAAGGCCGATGCAAGGGCGGTAGTCATGGTGATACCCGCAGAAGGTCCGTCTTTTGGAATAGCACCTTCCGGAACATGAAGATGAACATTCCAATTATCAAATACATCTGGATTGATATGAAGCAGAGAGGCATGGGTCTTAATATACTCATAAGCCAACATGGCCGATTCTTTCATCACGTCACCCAAGTTGCCTGTCAATGTCAAGCGTCCACCTTTTCCACGGTTCAGCGATGTTTCGATAAATAATATTTCACCTCCAACAGCTGTCCATGCCAGTCCGGTGACTACTCCGGCATATTCATTTCCTTGATATTTATCTCTACTATATTCTGCCACACCTAGATATTTTTTTAGGTCTTCGGGTTTTATTTCGCGCTCCAAGAAATATCCGTCGGTAGCATACTTGCGGGCTATCTTTCGTAGCACTTTTCCAATCTTCTTCTCTAATTCACGGACACCGCTTTCGCGAGTATAATTTTCTATAATCGCCTCAAACGTCGCTTTCGACATTTTCACAAAGTTCTTTTCCAATCCGTTATTATCCAATTCTTTTGGAAATAGATGCTTACGGGCTATCTCGACTTTCTCTTCAGTAATATAGCCATTCACTTCTATCAGCTCCATACGATCGAGCAAAGGGGCAGGAATTGAGTGCAAGTCATTAGCTGTTGCAATAAACAGTACTTTAGATAAATCGTAGTCGACATCCAAATAATTGTCGTGAAAAGTACTGTTCTGTTCCGGATCGAGTACTTCGAGCAATGCGGATGAAGGATCGCCTTGACGGTCATTACCCACTTTATCTATTTCGTCGAGAACAAATACCGGATTGGAAGATCCGGCTTTGATCAATCCTTTAATGATGCGGCCGGGCATAGCTCCGATATAGGTTCTGCGATGACCGCGTATTTCTGCTTCATCGTGAACTCCACCCAGTGACATTCTGATATACTTGCGTTTCAACGATGCAGCAATAGATTTGCCAAGCGAAGTTTTACCTACTCCCGGAGGGCCATACAAACAAATAATGGGCGATTTAAGATTCCCCTTTAGCTTCAATACCGACAAATGCTCCAGTATGCGTTCTTTTACCTTATCCAGTCCGTAATGATCGCGATTCAATATTCGCTCTGCATTCTTTAAATTCAAGTTATCGGCGGTGTAAACGTTCCATGGCAAGTTGAGCATAGTTTGCAGATAATTGAGCTGCACACTATAATCCGGCGATTGAGGATGAGTCCGTTCCAGTTTGCCAAGTTCTTTATCAAACATTTTGGCAACCTCTATATTCCATTTCATCTTTTCGCCCTTTCGGCGCATATCTTCTATTTCTTGCTCCTGCGTATTGCCACCCAATTCGTCTTGAATTGTTTTGATTTGTTGTTGCAAGAAGTATTCTTTCTGTTGTTGATCAATGTCTTCACGAGCTCTCAACTGAATAGAAGCTTTTATTTCGGCCAATTGAACTTCTCTATTCAAGAATTCCAACAATTTATAAGCTCTTGCTTTCAATGAGTTTATTTGTAACAATTCCAACTTGTCTGCTTTCTTTAGCGGCAAGTTATTGCAAATAAATCCGATCAGAAATTGATAGTTATTAATATTGCGGATAGCAAATATCGATTCCTGATGCAAAACGTCAGACACGCGGATATATCGAATCGTCAAGTCTTTGCAACTTTCGGCAAGGGCTTGAAACTCACGATCGTTCTTTTCGGGACATTCATCTTCGAGCAAGTTTATCTTGCCTTGCAGATAAGGTTCATGCTCGCTAATATCAACCAATTCACAACGCTTTACGCCACGTAATATCACGGTCGTAGCATGATCGGGCATTTCGAGTATTCGAACAACTGTGGCAATAGTTCCAATATGATGTAGGTCTTCAAAGTCCGGTTCGTCTGTATTCTGGTCTTTCTGACAGAATACGGCAATGTTCTTTTCTTTTCTTTCACACTCACGTATCAATTTCAAAGAACTTTTACGCCCTACGGCTACAGGCATGTACACACTCGGAAATAAAAGCATATTGCGAAGTGGCAGAACAGGTACCGTATCACCGGACTGAATTTTGATTTTCAAATCCAAATCTTCATTATTATCAATATCGGCAATAAAGGAAAAAGAATTCTGTTCGTTACTTGAATCGTCCAAATTCCTAATTAAATAATCATCTTTCTTCATCATTATCTTTTCTCGTCTTCTTACTTATTCTTTAATATTCGGATATAATAGCGCACAAAGTTAATTGATTCTATTCGATTAACGAAAAGTCTGACTTACAAAAATCAATAACAAGACCAAAATAAATACGCCAAAGATTCAAATCGACATATTGTTTTTGATTTTTTGTGCAATTATACAATTAAATGTTTAAATTTGCACGATTTTCAATAATGTCTGAATACAATGTTTAGTTGTTGAATAGAAAAGTAAAAAGAGAAAAATGCCAAAAATTTCTATTAGAGGAACGGAGATGCCAGCGTCTCCAATCAGAAAACTGGCTCCGCTATCCGACGCGGCAAAGCAAAGGGGGATACATGTATACCATCTAAATATCGGCCAACCCGATTTACCAACCCCACAAGTTGCTCTTGATGCCATTCATAACATCGATCGTCAAATCTTAGAGTATAGTCCCAGTGCGGGCAATCGCAGTTACCGCGAAAAGTTGGTGAAGTATTATGAAAAGTATAACATTAAATTATCGGCAGACGATATTATTGTTACTACAGGCGGTTCGGAAGCGGTATTATTCTCCTTTCTCTCTTGTCTCAACCCCGGCGACGAAATCATTGTGCCAGAGCCGGCTTATGCCAACTATATGGCTTTTGCCATTTCGGCGGGAGCGGTGATCCGTACCATTGCTACCACTATCGAAGAAGGTTTTTCGTTGCCGAAAGTAGAGAAGTTCGAAGAACTGATCAACGAACGTACAAAGGGTATTTTAATATGCAACCCAAATAATCCTACCGGTTATTTGTATAGCCGCAAAGAGATGAATCAGATTCGTGATTTGGTAAAGAAATACGATTTGTTTTTATTCTCCGACGAAGTTTATCGCGAATTTATTTATACCGGCTCACCTTATATATCGGCATGCCATCTCAAAGGTATCGAACAAAATGTAGTACTTATCGATTCTGTCTCAAAAAGATATTCCGAATGCGGTATACGTATTGGAGCCCTCATAACAAAGAACGAAGAGATTCGTAAGGCTGTAATGAAATTCTGTCAAGCACGGCTCAGTCCTCCATTGATTGGCCAAATTGCTGCCGAAGCGTCTCTCGATACCCCCGACGATTACCTGCGTGATACTTACGACGAATATGTAGAACGCCGCAAATGTCTTATTGACGGACTCAATCGTATTCCCGGCGTTTATTCTCCCATACCGATGGGAGCATTTTATACTGTAGCCAAATTGCCGGTAGACGATTCCGATAAGTTCTGCGCCTGGTGCCTGAGCGATTTCGAATACGAAGGCGAAACGGTATTTATGGCTCCGGCTTCCGGATTTTATACTACGCCGGGCGTAGGAAGAAACCAAGTGCGAATAGCGTACGTGCTGAAAAAAGAAGATTTGAATCGTGCACTTTTCATTTTAGAAAAAGCACTCGAAGCTTATCCAGGTAGAGTCATTTAATATGTAACTAAGGTATAAGAACGAAAAGATGTTATCATTTTTTATTGCCAAACACATATATCGCGGTTCGGGATCGAAAAATTCATCCCGACCTGCTGTTTTTATAGCGATGGCTGGAATTGCAATCGGCATTATCGTCATGCTGGTATCTGTAGCGGTGGTCATCGGATTCAAATCGGAAGTACGAAATAAAGTTATTGGTTTTGGATCGCATATCCAAATCAGCAATCTCGACGATGCACGGTCTTATGAAATGCGCCCGGTAGTTGTCAATGATAGTTTGCTAGCCGAACTATCTGACTATAAACAAGTAAAGCATATACAGCGCTTTTCTACCAAGCCCGGTATTATTAAGACCGACAGTACGTTTCAAGGGATGGTGCTCAAGGGCGTTGGCCCGGAGTTCGATCCTACATTTATGAAAGAACATTTGGTAGCCGGTATCGTACCTCATTTTAGTGATACCATTTCGACCAATCAGGTTCTTATTTCCAAAAACATTGCCGATAAGTTGGGACTCAAACTGGGTGATAAAATATATACTTATTATATCAATGATAATGTTCGTGCTCGCCGATTGACGATCAAGGGTATTTATCAGACCAATTTCTCGGAGTACGATAAAATATTCCTCATTACCGATATTTATACGGTAAACCACCTGAACGGATGGAAAAAAGATCAATACGGTGGAGTCGAATTAACGATAAAAGATTATAATCTGCTCAATAAGACGACATACGATATCGCTTCCAATATAGATAAAATGAAAGACAGATATGGTGGCGTCTATTATGTTCGTAATATTGTTCAGCTCAACCCGCAACTCTTCGCTTGGCTCGGCCTACTCGATATGAATGTTTGGGTCATACTGATACTGATGATAGGCATTGCAGGATTCACCATGATATCGGGACTGCTCATTATCATCATCGAACGTACCAATATGATCGGTTTACTCAAGGCTTTGGGCACTAACAATTATACCGTCCGCAAAATATTTCTGTGGCTTTCGGTATTTATTATCGGAAAGGGCATATTGATTGGTGATATAATAGCCGTTGCGCTAATATATCTGCAAGCACATTTCAAAATAGTCAAACTCAATCCGGCTACTTACTATGTTGATACCGTTCCGGTATCGTTCAACATTTTGATTTTTATTATCATCAATGTCTGCTCGTTCCTGGTATCGCTTATGATGTTGTTGGGTCCGTCCTATCTGATATCAAAAATACATCCGGCTAACTCCATGCGTTATGAGTAGGATTGTTGATATAAACACAATTATTGTTCTTATTTGCTAGTCGCGAATGCGCATACGTCATTGATTGCCACGGAAGCAACAATTCGAAATACAGGAGAGAGAAGTAATATCTTCTCTCTTCTTTCATATCACGGGCAGCCCTATTTACTACAGACATAGCCAGCAACAATCTTATCAGCCATAATAGAAAGGCAATGCCTGCCATCAACCAATGAAAATTCAGGGCGCTTACCGTAACCGTAGCGATAAAGCCGGCGATGAACAATAATCTGGTAAGTGTTTCAAATCCCAATACAAAACGTTGCGAACCGTGATAGAAATGCGAAGTCACCATATAACTTACTTTGTCTTTTTTCCAGTCTAGCTGTGTGTATTCGGCTCCGTCTATCCATACAATAGCATCCTTAGAAGTCTCTACGCGGGTATTTACGCCGTTGGCCACTTCGTTGATAAACAAATCGTCTTCGCCCCTGAAGAGTTCCAGATATTTGGAGAATCCTTTATTGGTATAAAACAATTTTTTGCGATAAGCCATGTTTCTCCCGATTCCCTTGTAAGGTTTCGAATTTAGTGCCATACCCAAATAGCGCATAGACTGAAAAAGCATGTCAAAGCAAGCCAATTTGTTTTGCCGGCCCTTTTTATATAGATAGTTGCTATATCCCAGTACAATATCTGTCGAGGTTGTGAAATTTCGGGCCATCGCTCTCAACCATTGATTGCTGCATGGTCTGCAATTGGCTTCTATAAACACAAGCCAATCGTATTTGCTCGCCTTGATACCGATGGTCAGAGCCAACTTTTTGCTACTCAGATTTCGTACTCTTTCGGGTGTGAAACTATGGTACAGATTATCGTACTTGCTTTGCAATTCGCTCAAATAGGTCTCGCTCTCATCTGTAGAACCATCGTTTACGACAATAACTTCGTAAGTCGGGTAATCCTGTTGCAAAACACTCTCCAAATTCTTTTTCAGATTGGCCGATTCATTACATGCCCGAATAATGATAGATACGGGAGGCAGATCGTCATCTACAAAATCAATATTGTTTTTCTTCACCGCCTTGTTGTGCGCGTGAATACGATTGTATATGCCATATTGATAAAACAACTGGATGATGAATAACAGGCCCATGACGGACAATAAGATGATTTCTACTATATTGAATGATAATATTTCCATTGTTGTTATGCTAAAACAAAAATACTGCTTAAAATCGGCTACAAAATTACTTTTATTTGTCGAATAACGGAAAAGATTTCAATAAAATTACGTATTCAAAATAGTCGCTTGTTCTGCTTATAAAACCTACTATGAAACTTTACCGATAGGACAATTAGCAATGACGCATGCCAGTAATATAAAAGAGCATATAGTATGATGAGATAACATTGCGGTGTAATGAGATAGTAGTGTGGTGCGATGAAATAACAGTATGGTATGATGAAATAATAGTTCAATCATCCAGTACTGCGAGAATATCTCGGCATAAATAATAGGGTGATACGATGAAATAATAGGGTGGTATGAAAAAAGGATAAGATACTTTGAGTGATCACTACTGTATGTTTTTCTAAAAACTATTGTATGTTATAGCATTTTTATCTGTTAGTTATTACCGTCTCACAGCTGTGATACACTTGTCTCACACTTGTGATACACCTGTCGCACACGTGTGAGATAAGTGTCGCACAGCTGTGAGACAACAAAAACCACCATACGAAATAGAAATAGGATTATTATCGTGTCCAACTTTTGGACGGCAGTGTCCAATATTTAGACACTTTGTTTTTTCTTTTGAATCAATATACATTTGTAAATCAGCACTATAATAAGTTTGGCACAGGGATTGCATTAGTATGGGAAAAAGAATAATAAAAAGATGAAAAGATATATCGCATTTATATTGGTTGGTTCTATTTTTGTTTTGTCGGGGCAGGCACAAACAAAGTTGTGGACAATGGACCGCTGTATGAAATATGCCATCGAACACAGCACTACTGTGCAGAAAAGGATTTTCGAAGCTTCAAATTGTAAAGCCGACTATCATGCTGCAGTCAATTCTTTCTTCCCGAAACTAGCAGCAGAAGTCAGTGCGCAATATAATTGGGGACGTAACATCGATCCGTCGACCAATACTTACAATACAATTACTACTTTCAACAACTACTATAACCTATATAGTTCGGTTTATTTATTCGACGGAGGACAGATAATAAACCAATTCAAACAAGCACGTATAAACAAAATGCAAGGAGAAAACGAAATACAGCGAGCACGCGACGATAAAGCCATCGAAGTGATGCAGGCCTTTATCGATGCTGCATACTATAGAGAATGTATCAGCCTTGCCCAAGACAAACTGGCCGATAGCAATCAGACACTGCTCAAAACCAATAGGCAAGAAGAATTGGGTATAAAGGGGCGTCCCGATGTAGCGCAAATCAAGGCACAGGTGGCCGAAGACGATTATAACCTCACTCATCAGCAGAATTTATATAATACGGCTTTACTTACACTGAAAAGTGCAATGAGCTATCCGTCGTCCGACTCGTTGACAATAGATACATTGACCCATTGTACCCAACCGGAGTTCAAGATAGAAAATGCTGCTGACGTATACCTCTGTGCTTTAAACGGCAATCCCGTTGCGAAGTCGGCAGACTACAACATACAGAAAGCAAAATACCAATACAACATAATGAAAGGAAAAATATTGCCGTCTTTCTCTCTCACGGCAGGTGTCGCTACCAACTACTACAAAAACTTTTCGGGTAGTGACACCACCATTCCTTTCAAAACACAATTCAAAAACAATAGGGGAGAGTATGTGGGTGCCGTATTATCAATTCCCATATTCAACGGATCGACTAGAAGTGATATAAAGAAGGCTAAGAACAATATTCAAATTGCCATGCTCGATAGAGATGAGACGACACGCAAGCTGCATACGGATATCGAACAGGCTTTGTTGGATTGCAATGGCTATGTGAAAGAGATTCGGCAAATGGAAAATAAAGTCAACGCCGATTCCTTAGCTTATTATGTTGTCAAACGGAAGTTCGAAGAGGGGATGGTAAGTGCTCTGGATTTGCATACTTCGTCGAATACGCTTTTGCAATCGCGCGTTACATTATTGCAGAAACGTATGCTCTATACAATAAAGAGCCGTTTGGTAGACTACTATAAAGGAGAAAGTTTAATAAAACAATAAAACATATTCGTTTAACCGCAAAAAAGAGAAAATAATGGATATTAAGATAGAAAAGAAAAAAGGTATCATCCCGCGCAAATATATTCCATATATAGTGGGAAGCGTCGTACTGATCGCAGCATTATTATGGCTGGGATTAAGCAACTTTTCGAGCACGCTGAAGGTTGAAAAGCGAGGATTGAGCATCGACGATGTTAAGAAAGAGCAGTTTAACGACTATGTTCGTCTGGACGGGCAAGTGGTGCCTATCAGTGTGGTGCAGATTAGTCCCGAAGAAGGTGGCATTGTAATGCAAAAAGTGGTAGACGAAGGTGCCCATGTAAAAAAGGGCGATGTGATAGTCAAATTAAGCAATTCGAGTCTCGACCTGCAAATACTGAGTGCGGAGTCTGAACTTGCTGAGAAACAAAATTTACTTCGCAATACCCAGATTAGTATGGAACAGGACCGGCTGAACAACAAAAACGAAAAACTCCAGTTGGATATGGATATTGTTCGCAAACGTCGTATTTATCAGCAACAAGCCAAGCTTTATAAGGAACAGCTTAATTCGAGAGAAGAATACATTCAGGCAAAAGAAGATTATGAGTTGGCAGTGAAGAAGCATGGTTTGATTGTAAGGAGGCTGAGTCAGGATAGTTTGTATAGACATACGCAAGTTAGTCAGATGTCAGAGAACTTGGATAATATGAGAAAGAATGTGTTATTGGTGCGTCAGCGCAAAGAACATCTCAACATACGCAGCATGATAAATGGAGAAGTCGGATTGTTGGATGTAGAGCTAGGCGAGAATATTGCTTCGGGACAGAAGATAGGTCAGATAAACGATATGAGTGATTTCAAAGTCGAAGCTACTATCGATGAGCATTATATAGATAGAATACGCCAGGGACTTACCGCTACTTTTGAACGCGAAGGTAAATCGTATGGGTTAAGAGTTCGCAAAGTTTACCCTGAAGTACGCGACGGCAAATTCAAAATAGATTTTGTATTCACCGGAACTCGTCCAAACAATATTCGTACAGGGCAGACGTACTATATAGATCTACAATTGGGACAGTCCGAACCGGCCGTCATCATTCCAAAAGGGACTTTCTTTTCCGTAACCGGAGGTAATTGGATATTTGTTGTCGATAAGAGTGGTAAAAAGGCATATCGACGGAAGATTCGCATCGGACGTCAGAATCCCGAATATTATGAAGTGCTCGAAGGGCTTCAACCCGGCGAAAAAGTTATTACTAGCGGTTACGAAGCATACAAAGACAACGAAATATTAATACTACAATAATATTATTTAAACGATGAATCATTTATTTCATTTCAAATCGTATTTTAAGTTTTTAGAACGCAACAAGGCCTATACATTGATTAATGTTTTCGGGCTATCCATCAGCTTGATGTTTGTCATACTCATAGGTATATATACACAGCAAGAATATAATATTGATAAGATGCATTCTAAAGCTGATCGGATATATGCCTTAGGAGGAACAGTGAAAGGAGAATCTCAACCGTTCGAAGCATCGCATCACGATATTCAGGCTAGGCTTTTAAGCCGCTATCCCGAAATAGAATCGACTTGCGCCGTATCAAGAGCAGAGTTGTATCTCAACATGCCGTATGGAAGCAAACTAAAAGCAAAAACGTTGTTCGTAGATTCGACGTTCTACAAATTGTTTGACTTTGAATTGATAGAAGGCAATAGAAATACAGTGTTAAACGAAAAGAACAGCGCTGTTGTTACCCAAGAATATGCAAAAAAGATATTCGGTAACGTAGATCCAATAGGTCAAACGATAACTTACAATGATTCCATTCATTTGGTCGTGACCGGAGTAGCAAAGAAAATGGAAAACTCTTGTTTGAGTAATAATGATATGCTGATTCGGTTTGAAAATGCAAAGAATTACAATTCGGCTTTACTTGGCTCAGGGATGGGTAATGCAACGGGGGCATCAGTATTTATCCTTACCAAGCCCAACACAGACCTGATGTCGAAAACAAAAGATATGAAGAGTTACTTTAAAACATTCTTTTGGTTTTATAAAATGCCCGATTGTGCAGATGGAGTGCTCTTATTACCACTCAATAAATTATATTTTTCGAATACAGACAGTTGCTCGGAAGTTACTACTCGAGGAGATTTGAAGCTAGTAAATATTCTGTTCACTGTAGGTTTGGTCGTTTTGCTTTTTGCCATCATGAATTATATAAATCTGACAGTTGCCCAAAGTGGATTTCGCGCTCGCGAAATGGCAATCAGAAGATTACTGGGCAGTCAGCGCAAAGAAATCATCGTCCGATTGATATTTGAGAGCATATTGCTTTGTTTCATTTCCTTATTGATAGCACTCGCACTGGCATTTTCTTTAGCACCTTATGCCAATGGAATATTAAATACCAAATTGATGATGGGCAATATATTTCATGTAATCGATTTGAGTATTATCTTTTTTGTTTTGTTAGTTGTAGGGACACTGGCCGGTGTATTTCCCGCTATTGTTATCTCGGCATCCAAACCCATAGAGATAGTACGCGGCACATTTCTACGTCGCACAAAGATGGTGTTCAGTAAAATATTCATTACTTTTCAAAACATGATAACCATTGTAATGATTGCTGTATCGCTGACAATGATGCTTCAAATTCATCATCTCATCAAAGCACCACTAGGCTATAATACTAAAGGGCTGGTATATATCAGTAATCCGGGAGATAGCACTAAAGCAACGACTTTCATCAACGAACTCCGCAATCAATCATGCATATCGAATGTTTCGGCATGTGATGGAATCCCATTTGATCGCGGCAACAATAATACGATTCCATATCAAGGAAAAACCATCAGTTTTCAAACATTAATAGGCGACACTGTTTATATGGATATTTTGGGTCTGAAATTGAAACAAGACAACCATACGGTCAATACAACGAAACGCTATTATAATATGCAGGCTTTCAACGAACTCGGATTAAAAAGTGATGCAAGAAGTATACCCTGTTTTGAAGACAAATCTACTATCGATGGTATTATTAGAGATATACATATCGGCGACATCACTACCGAACAACACCCGCTACGTGTCATCATCAAAAAGAGTATAGCACAGCCATGGGGATTTCTCATCAAAGTAAATGGTGATGCGGTAGAGGCTTACGAACAAATACAAAAGACCTACAGCAAGATATACCAATTAAGTTTGGACGAAGATCATCCTTATATTGATCAACAGATAGAACAGAATTTTGAGAAAGAAATACGCCTCTCTCACATCATCTCAATCTTTGCTTTCATTGCTGTGCTAGTATCTTTGCTGGGCCTTATCGCTATGAGTACTTATTTCATTCAACAACGACGTAAAGAGATAGCAATACGCAAAGTCTTCGGTAGCACTAATGCACAAATATGGACGAAACTATTAAAGGCGTTCCTTACGTATGTTATCATAGCTTTTGTTCTTGCAATACCTGTGATATATTACTTTATGTCTCGTTGGCTATCGGGCTATAGCTACCGCATTAGTTTGAGCCCATGGATATTTATTATTGCCGGATTGTTCTGCCTCATTATTTCATTTGTCGCCGTATTCGTTCAGAGCTATCAAGCTTCAAATGCCAATCCCGTAGACAGTGTGAAAGATAATTGATCATAAACATTCAAAACTATAAACGATGAAATTCTTCAATAATCTAACAAAAGCTTTCCTTTCTTTAGGAAGACGAGGACAACACAACATTGTTAAGATATTATGTCTGAGTGTTGGGTTGGCAGTAGGTTCTGTTCTTATTGCAAAAGTTTATATCGAACAACGTTACGATACTTTTTTCAGCAATTGGGATAGAACATACATCATAAGTGAAAAAATCTTCCAAAATGGGAAGTTGGAAATTTATCCACAAATCAGCGGAGCTGTAGCTATAGGTGTAAAACGATATGCTCCACAAGTTGAAGTAGCAACACGCTATACCGGCATTGCCGATGACTGCAATTGCGAAATGCAAGATAAAAGAAAAATAAAGGCAAATATAGCATTTGCCGACAGTTGTTTCTTTGATATTATCGATCGTCCTATTATTCAAGGCAATCCGAAAGAAGTATTATCACGCCCTTTCTATTGCATGATAAATCGTAAGCTAGCTGCCAAATTAGGAGACAATATTATAGGAAAAGAGTTGGTATTGAAAGATCTAAGTGGTCTTCGTGTCATTATTGGAGGAATATATGAGGATATACCGTTTAATTCGAGTATGAGAGATTTTAATATTGTGCTCTCCATGGCTACTATACGGAAATTCAAGGAAATCGATGGGTCGAATAACTGGGTAGGGAATGATCGGTATATCGGATTTATTCGATTGGCAAAAGGTTGTAAGATAGAAGATATCTATAGGTCGGTAGAGAAGATGCGTCAAGAAAATCTTCCTTTGAAAAAAATAAAACAGGCGGGTACTGATTTAAATTATATGTTCACCCCGCTGAACAAAATACATACTTCTGATCCGGCTGTGAAAAAGATGTCTTGGATATTATCATTACTGGCTTTTATTCTCATCTTCTCGGCCGTAATGAACTATTTGCTCATCGTTATTGGCAATATAGTGGGGCGAGCGAAAGAAATGGCGGTACGAAAATGCTACGGAGCAAAGAGAAACAATATACACAGCATTATCTTCAGCGAAACATTGGTACATTTGATACTGTCTATAATATTGGCTGCTTGTTTGATAATTGCTTGTAAAGGCATGATAGAAAAATTACTTGATGCGTCTCTTATAACGTTGCTATTCAATAAAGGAAGCTGGATATTATTGGCCGTGTGCATTGGCATTTTATTAATTGGAGGTTTAGTGCCCGGTTGTCTCTATTCATCTATTCCTGTAGCTACTGCATTCCGAAGATACAATGAGTCGCGCCGTCATTGGAAACTATTACTTCTTTCCATTCAGTTTGTGGCAGCCGGATTCTTGGTCAGCCTGCTATTTGTGATAAACAAACAATATAGTCTGATGATAAATGATAATCCCGGTTATCATTATGAAAATTTGGCAATGACCAATATGGTTGGAATAAAACCTGAAGATTGTACTAAAACAATAGAAGAATTAAAGAAACTTGCATCTGTAGAGAGTGTGACTTCAGCCGATTATCTACCCAACAACCATTTGAGCGGAAATAATATCAGTCTACCAGGTGACGATAGAGAATATATGAACATTGCCGACCTATATTCTGTTTCTGATGGCTATTTGAAAACGATGGATATAAAGATTATTCAGGGGAAGAGTTTCACCGAACAAACCGACAGTTTGCGCGAAATAATGGTGAGCAAAAGTTTTGTAGACAAAATGAAGCTATTGGCTCATTGGGATAATAATGCAATAGGACGCAGGATATTGATTTCGGAACATAGTCAGACACCAACGTCAACTTATACTATTTGCGGTGTATACGACAATATTCGGGTCGGCAGTATTTCAATGCCCGATGATCGTGCTAGTGTGATGTTTTATTCGAAAAAGGTTTGTCCCAATAATATATTGATTAAATTTCATAATCTGACAAGCGATAATATGAGAGAAGCCCAACAGTTGATTCAAAAGCTCAATCCTGATAAAGAAATATATCTGACAAGCTACAAATCTACAATGCAAACGATATACCAACCACAATATAACTTCAGAGAAGCGGTGTTGATCGGAGGAGTTGTAACACTTATTATCGCGTTGTTGGGATTGGTAGGTTACACCAACGACGAAGTAGTGCGCCGTCAGAAAGAGATTGCTATTCGTAAAGTGAATGGGGCAGAGGTTAAAGATATCTTGCATTTATTTATTAAAGATATACTTCGTATAGCTATACCATCGCTCATTGTCAGCGGCGTTGGAGCATTGATAATTGCTCGTAAGTGGTTGGAACAATTTAGCGATAAGGCTCACTTAAGTTTCTTCCTTTTTTTGGGAAGCGGTTTGCTTATCTTGGGCATCATTCTTGTCGCTGTCGCAATAAACTGCTATAAGGTAGCCAATGGCAATCCAGTAGAATATATCAAAGGAGAATAATACAGTCGTAACAAAAAAATAACAATTAAATATAGAATTATGATTAGAATTGAAGGCTTATGCAAAAGCTTCCGTACGGAAGAAGTAGAAACCATTGCATTGAACAATGTGTCTCTCGAAGTAAAAGATGGTGAATTTGTCGCTATTATGGGACCCTCAGGATGTGGCAAGTCTACCTTGTTGAACATTCTTGGCTTGCTGGATAATCCCACAAGTGGGAAATACTGGTTGGACGAAACAGAAGTCGGAAATCTGAAAGAAAGAGAGCGAACTCGCGTGCGTAAAGGGGAAATAGGGTTTGTTTTTCAAAGTTTCAATTTGATAGACGAACTCAACGTAGCAGAAAATGTAGAGCTTCCGTTGACATATCTGAATGTGAAAGCTGGCGAACGCAAAGAACGTGTACGCGAAATATTGAAGAGAATGAGTATCAGTCATCGTGCCGGCCATTTCCCGCAACAACTTAGCGGCGGTCAGCAGCAACGTGTCGCTATTGCTCGTGCAGTCATATCAAATCCCAAAATGATACTGGCGGATGAACCTACCGGTAATCTTGATTCCAAAAATGGAGAAGAGGTAATGAACTTGCTCACCGAACTCAATAAGGAAGGAACAACAATTGTGATGGTGACACACAATAAGCACGATGCTACCTTCGCACATCGCACAATCAATTTGTTTGATGGACAAATTGTTGATACGGTCAACGATTTTGTATAAAGCTACCAATATGATTGTTTTATAGGAGATAAAGAAAGCTAAAAAGCACTTAGAAAAGGTATCTTTGAACAAATCAAACTACTTTATTATTCTAATAACTTATCCCACATTGATACTTTTTCTAAAAAGAACCCTCGCTACAACTTTTTGTAACGAGGGTTCATATTTACACTATAAATGTTTCTAGTTATAGTTACCAGATCTTTACTCTATCTTTATCGCTACGCCACATTTTATCGCCTTGTTTTACTCCAAATGTTTGATAGAATTCGGGCATATTGGATAGAGGCGCAAGCACTCTCCATTTGGCTGGTGCATGTTCGTTGCTCTTCACTTGTGTCATCAGCGCTTCGGGACGCATATTGACCATCCATTCCATAGCATATCCCAAGAAGAAACGTTGACTAGGATTAAGCCCGTCAATCATTTTGTTTTGTTTGAATTGTGGGGTCTTCTTGAAAGCTTCATAAGCCATGATAATACCACCGAGGTCGGCGATGTTTTCTCCTTGGGTCAGAGAACCGTTAATATGTAGACTGTCGCTTACAAAGTAGTTGTCGAACTGATTTACGATCTTTTTCGTCTGTTCATCAAATTTTGCTTTGTCTTCTTTCGTCCACCAGTTCTTCAGATTGCCTTGAGCATCATATTGACAGCCTTGATCATCAAATCCATGTGTTATTTCGTGACCGATTGTTCCTCCTATGATAGCATAAAGTATAGCGTCGTCGGCCATTTTCTTTTCAAAACCGGGTACAATAATGTTGCAACCCGGGATAACTATTTCATTATTCGAAGGATTGTAGTAGGCATTGTATGTCTGTGGTTCCATATCCCATTCAGTACGGTCTACGGGCTTACCGTATTTATGTATGTTGTATGCGTTGAACCACTTATTGGCGTTCATAGCATTCCTTACGTACGACGAACGATCGATATTCAATGCGCTGAGATCTTTCCATTTATCGGGAGAGCACATTTTCATCATCACGGCATTTAGTTTCACAAGAGCTTTTTCTTTTGTGGCATCGCTCATCCAATCCAGATTCTTAATACGTTCGGCAAATTCATTGCGAATAGCATTGCCTATCTCTATCAACTTGTCTTTGGTACCTTTAGGCAAATATTCATCAACATATACTTGTCCTATCAGGTCTCCCAAATTCCCATTCACTAATGACACTACACGTTTCCAACGTGGCCGCTGTTCTGTAACTCCACGCAACGTTTTATTGTAAAAATCAAAACTTTCATCGTATGTCTTATCGTCGAGGAAAGTATCCAAGCCTTCAAAGAAGCGGAACTTTATATAGTTTTTCAAATCGTCCGAAGGCAATTGAGCAATCAACTTATCTAGTCCAGTCAGATATTCGGGTTGTCCCACAACGACACTATCAACCTGTTGCAATCCGACACCTTTCATGTATACATCCCAATTGATATGTGGAGTAAGACGTTTCAAACTATCTACAGACATCTTGTTATAATTGGCAAATGGATCACGAGTATCTTCGCGTTTCCGTGAAAGCCGAGCCATATTCGTTTCGAGTTCCATTAGTTTCGATGCGAGCATAACGGCTTCTTTCTCTTCATATCCCATAATAGCGAAAACTTTCTCTACATGACATACAAATTTATTGCGGATCTCTTCGGCCTTAGTATCGGTATCGGTATAGTAATTGCGGTCGGGCATCGTTAGTCCGCCTTGAGTAATATATACTTGATACTTGCTACTGTTTTTATCGTCTTGTGCTACCCCAAAGTTAAAGAATGTAGAATTGGAAACACTATTTATGAAAGCCGATTGGCTAAAAAGTTCGTCTTTGTCTTTTATATTATCAATTTGATTCAAATATTCTTTTAAATCGCCTATTCCTTTTTGATTACGGGTTATGCTATCCATTCCCGAATAATAGAAATCTCCTATTTTTTGTTTATTACTGCCTTCTGGATTTGTTTCCCTAGCAGCAGATTTGCAGATATGAAGAACTTGTGCATTGACCGTATCTTCAATTATTTGAAAGATACCATTGCTCGGTTCGCTTGCAGGAATAGGATTCTGTTTGAACCATTTCCCATTGGCAAACTCAAAGAAATCGTCTTGCGGACGAATGGTAGAATCGATATGAGTTATTAGCGGATCTACATCCATTTTGGGTGTTGCCACCAATACTTTGGATTGTCGGCATGACGTCATCGCAAAGGGTAGCAACAAAACGCTGCTACATAGAAACTGAAATGTCACTTTTTTCATTGATATCATTATTTATTATTTTGCTTTAATTGGCAAAGAAACGAAAAAACTTGAGGTATAATGGGATGAACATCGTCATTCCAGATTGTAATATCCGATAATTTACAACGTTCTTCGTCGCTCATTTGTTTGTCTATACGTTTCTTTATGAGTTCGACAGAGGAATGGTCGCGAAGGACTGCTCTTTGTATCCTTATCTCGATAGGGGCAGATACATTAACAACCAGATCAACGGCATTCTTAAATCCGGCATCGATAAGTATAGCCGATTCCATGCCTACAATAGAAAATTGCTTTGCTTGTATTTTTGTCCATTCATAGAAATCTGATTTTACTGCAGGGTGTATAATTCCGTTTACTGCTTGAAGATGTGTTTGGTCATTAAAAATGTAAGAGGCTAATAGTTGCGTATCAAGCCCAGAATCATCATAAAGATTTTCACCCACCAAATAAGCCAGTTGTCTACGAATGTCTGAGTTCTCTACAACTAAGCGTTTAGCTTCTGCATCACAATCGTATATCGGAACATGCATCAGTCTTAGCAAATGAGAGATGACACTCTTTCCGCTCCCTATTCCACCTGTTATGCCTATTTTGAGTATCATTGTATTGATGACTAATTTTGCTCGATCAAAAAATCTATCTTTCTAGGAGTAATCTGTGCACTCTTTATTCCATGAGGCATACGAGTGAGGCGCAATGGATATTTGTCAAATCGGAAATGCTCTAATTCATTATATGAGATCTCAATAGCAAAATCAGATGCCTTTATCTGCTTGTACAGAGTAGATCCTACTTGAAATGTAACATTAACTTTAGAGGGAAAAGTAAGCAAATGTTTATTGGGTGGAAAGTTTGTTCCTATCACAGGTATTTCGATTTTCTTTTCGCTATAAACATCTGTATGGAATACTAGTTTGATCGTTGAAGGAACAAATTTAACACCTTTCACCGGACGAATCGGTATTTGATAATACGTTGTATTATTAATGTCTTTAAGCAGTACAGGCTTTGTATAAGCGACTCTCAGTTTATTTAGTATTTTCTTTGGAGCATAAGCTATTACTTTTTCCGGTTGAATCAATGTGTCCACTATAAAATACTGTCTATCGGCATTTATAGAGCCTGTAATGGATACCGGGACTTTCTTTTTCTCACCCAAGGTATATATAAATTCCATTTTGTCGGGTGAGATGGATATCGTTTTTGTAGTTGAGCTGAATTGCGAGAAAGCATTGCGATCTAAAGAAGCCGTATTGATAACGACCTGCTGACCGTCTTGCCTGTAGTCATTAAAATTGATATTGATAGGAGCAAAGATCTTTCCCACTTTATATCCAAATAGTACGGAACCTTTATCCCTGACACGAAAAGTAAGGTGGCTTGGCAAATTATTCGTGACAATAGCATTATTCGGAACATTCGACAATCTAACCGGTATCTGGATATCGACCACATAATCGTCATTTAGTGCTCTGATAAACCAGAAGACCGAAGCTATAGCAAAAAAAAACAAAAAGACTAAAGCTTCCCTGCTTGTATTACTTAGCAAGAAATCCTTAATCTTTTTAGTAAATATTCCTATAGTGTTCTTTATGTCCCGTGATGTGAACATTGACCTATATTATCCTTTAAAAGAAAGATTATTTGGTCATGCTGGCACTTGCATCGGCAGGATCTGCAAAAACAGAACTTTTCTCTACTTTTATTTTTACGCCATTAGCAATTTCGAGCATTACGTAACTATCATTGATCTCTTTGATTTCACCATGTATGCCACCGGCTGTAATAACTTTCTGACCTACTTTTATTGTTTTACGAAAGTTATTGATTTCCTTTTGCTTTTTGCTTTGTGGGCGAATCATAAAGAAATACATAATAACGAAGATGGCAATCATCATGATCCACATCATCGATGCACCACCACCTTGGGCAGCAGCTTGAAGAAATACTGTCATTAAATTCATAAGTAGCTATTTTTAATTGGTTATATTATCTTTTTAAATTATCTAGTCATCAAGTTTCAAACTATTTTTTAGCAAGCATACTTTGTTTCTGCAATCGTTTAATGATAGCATCCAATGTACCATTAATAAAGCCTGTACTTTTCGGAGTACTGTAAAATTTGGCAATCTCCAAATATTCGTTCATCGTTACATTAATTGGAATATTGGGGAAGTTCATTAATTCGGCTATAGCACATTGCATGATCATCATATCCATGAAAGCCACACGCTTGATGTCCCAATTTTTGATACTTTCGTTTATCAAATGACGATATTCGTCGGCATTCATTATAGAGCTACGGAACAAACGGCGGGCAAATTCCAAATCTTCTTCGTCTTTGTATTCCGGTAGAAGTTCCTGATCGGTACCATTTTTGAGATCAAAACGCTTAATTGTCTTCATAACAAAAGTATCAACAATCTCTTTATCGTCATTCCAATACAGACTCTGTTCTTCTAGTAATTGATCCAAACTATCATTGTTATATATGAATGTCTTGTAAAGCTTACGCCAAAATTCACGGTCCGTTTCGTAAGTCGGATTTTCTTCTACCATATACAGTTTATATAAATTCGACTCAATGATTTGATCATATATTTCTTTAACAAAAGCTTCGTCATCATCAATCCAATTGCGCTTTTGGTTGGTTATAAACTCATTGAGTTGTTTGTTTGTCTCCAATTGCGCAATAAACATGTTATCTACAAATCGGGTGTTTGGATTTTTATCCTCTTCAGTTTGAATACGTTTGTTTTTTCCAACTTCTATGCGCCTCTGTGCATAATCTTTTATTGCTACCATCAAGGCCAATAAATAGTTGTATAAATCGTACGCTTTTGAAAGGCTGAATAATAATTCTTTCTCGGCTGCATCAATGTTTTTATTCCCATTCTGATAAAAAGCGTAGATCAGTTGAATAATTTTTAAACGTATAAGAACTCTGTTAATCATAATTGATAAATAGTATTTGGAGTACAAAAGTAGGCTTTTTAGATTATCTATACAACTAAATCACATTTTTTAATGCAAAAATATTAATCTCTTGCCTTTTTCTTTTGACAGCTTAAAAAAAATATCCAAATTTGGGGTCGATTTCGAAGAATTGAAGTTTTAATGAATTAAAACAATTGTTTATGGAAGATTTTAAGAAGAAAGCAGCAACGGCCGAGATGATGGATAAAGAAATCGTTTTCTCTAAGTCTGTTAAAGCCGGTAAAAGAATTTATTACCTGGACGTGAAGAAGAACAGAAAAGAAGAAATGTTTCTCACGATAACAGAGAGCAAAAAGATTGTGATGGGCGATGGAGACAATTCGCAAGTGAATTTTGAAAAACACAAGATATTTCTTTATCAGGAAGATTTTGAGAAGTTCATTACGGGACTCAATCAAGCAATTGGTTATATCAATGATAATCAAGAAATGCACTATTATAATAATGAAAACAAATTGAGTGATACGGACAAAGTAACAGAGAGCGTGCAGAGTGAGGAGACCGAAAATATTGAAGAAGGTCCGAAAAACGATTCCGAAGTAAACAATTTGGGTGGAGAGATAAAGTTGGATATCGATTTTTAATGAATATCCTTTGCTATATCAAATAAAAAGTATAATTTTGCATGCTTTTTTACGGCATGAGGCAATTCAGTTTGCTAGTGTAATGGTGAATTAGGCAATAACTTACTTAATTTAGAGTAACACAAATTTTATTTAAATGAAATCTATTGAATTAAAAGGAACTGCAAGAACAATTGCAGCGCGCTCTTCTGAACAGTCAAGAGCATTGAAAGCTATTCGTAAGAATGGTGAAGTACCTTGTGTAATGTATGGTGGTGAAAAGAATTACATCTTCTCTATTGTAGAGAAAGATTTGAATAAAATCGTTTATACACCTCATATTTATGTTATCGACTTGATTATCGATGGCGAGAAGAAAAACGCTGTTTTGAAAGATATTCAATTCCACCCTGTAAAAGACACAATTCTTCACGTAGACTTTTATGAAATCGATGAGTCTAAACCTATCGTAATGAATGTACCTATCGAACTCGTAGGTTTAGCTCCAGGTGTTCAAGCCGGTGGTAAGATGCAACATCAGATGCGTCGTCTTAAAGTTCGTGCCCAATACACTGTTATTCCAGAAAAGTTGGCTATCGATGTTTCTAAGATGGGCTTAGGAAAAGCAATCAAAGTTGGCGATTTGTCATTCGAAGGTTTGGAACTGATCAACCCGAAAGATGCTGTCGTATGCTCTATTAAAGCAACTCGTAACTCTGTTGATACTACAGCTACAACAGAAGAAGCTGAAGCTCCTGCTGCTGAGTAGTAGAAACAGTAATCTAACATAATAATATAAAACGCAGATTATTGCTGGAGCGCATAAACGTTCTATGGAGCAATAATCTGCGTTTTTTACTTTTTTACTTCAAATTATGGAAAAGTTCTTAATAGCAGGTCTTGGCAATATCGGCTCCGAATATGAAAATACTCACCATAATGCAGGCTTTATGGTACTCGACGAATTTGCTCGCCTTAATGTAGTGCCATTCGAAGATAAACGATACGGCTCTATTGCTAAAACTTCTTTAAAAGGCAGGCAGATATTTTTGCTTAAGCCATCTACCTTTATGAACTTAAGTGGTATGGCTGTGCGGTATTGGATGAATAAAGAAAACATTCCGATAGAACACCTATTGGTTATTGTAGATGATTTTGCTCTACCATTTGGCTCACTTCGGTTGAGAGGTAAAGGGAGTGCGGGAGGCCATAATGGATTAAAAAACATAGCCGAAAATCTTGGAAGCGAACAATATGCCCGACTTCGTTTTGGAACGGGACATGATTTTACAAAAGGCCGTCAGATAGACTTTGTACTGAGTAAGTTCGACGACGAAAGTATGCAAAAAATGCCAGAATTGGAGTATACATGCGGAGAGATTATCAAAAGCTTTTGTTTATCGGGACTCGCAGTTACCATGAATCAATTCAATCATAAAAAGTTATGAAAGAAGCTCGCATAGATAAATGGCTATGGGCGGCACGTATTTTCAAGACAAGAACAATTGCTGCTAATGCTTGCAAAATAGGCAGGGTAAAAATTGGAGATTCGACAGTTAAAGCGTCGCATACTGTAAAGCCAGGCGATATTGTAAATGTGCGCAAGACTCCTATTATATATTCTTTTAAAGTATTACAAGCAATAGAAAATCGAGTAGGAGCAAAGCTTGTTCCCGAAGTGATGGAAAATGTTACCTCTCGCGAACAATACGAACTTTTGGAAATGAGCAAAATCAGCGGATTTGTAGGTAGATCGAGAGGAACAGGTAGACCAACGAAAAAAGAACGCCGCGAGCTGGATGAGTTCACTGCCCCAGAGTATATCGATGAAGAATTTGATTTTGATGATGAAGAAGACAATAGCAAATAGATTTGTTACATTGTTATCAGTAATGTCCTGAAACGGATTGATTGTTATATCAAGAAGTGCTGATTCAATGTAAGAAAATGCATTTTGTTTATCTCATTATATTTCCAAAACCACATATGTCTCTAGAAATGATAACGTCCTTAAGTTTTTTTGAAAACGTATGGACGTCACCGAAAAAACTAACATACGACAAATTTACGGCCATTATATAACGGTCAATCATTACGGCTTATGCGCAAAGTGTCGAACTTAGCAATGATGTTCGAGAAAGTATGCGGAGTCTTTGAAAAGATATTAATATTGATATTGACAAAGATAAATGTGAAAAAATATTTCTGATATATTATTGCATTTATTTGTCTACTAACTTTTCTCAAAAGGAGATGCTTATCAAAAAAGTAAGGCATACTCATTTATGCACAAACAGCCTTTACAGCTATCTGTCGGCTATCGTTTAGATCGAGTCTAAATAGACCCCTACCGGAAATAGCGTTCCTACAACATACTCTTGGTGAGATTTTGAGGCTTCTTTTCGCTGGCGTTGTATACGGTGTATTATTAACTTTCTGTAAGACAATGCATAATGGTGTCATACTGAAGTGACAAAGACTATAAATAGCGATAAAGTTTTTGCAAATATATTAAACAAAAGAGATACTTCTTATACACCTTAAAGTATTATCACCATTCGTAAAAAAAATGATAAGGACGAACATAAAAGTTTGTCCTTATGAAAATAAAAATTCATAGTTATGAAAATATATTTTCTCCCTTATGAATTTCTATCTGTATATCAGTTAATTACAGATATTTCATGCTGAAATGGTTGACATATCCATATCGCCATTAGCAATATAATATTTACACATCGTTATATCTCTATTCGAATGGAGAGATATTAATGTTTATTCATAATGATGATGTCGATGATGATGTTTACCTGAGGAGATTGTTGTTGAAGCTCCTTTTTCTACAGGTGGAAATTTAGGTAACAACTTCATAATGTGCATAATCTTCGTCTTACGACGTAACATATAAGGAGAGGGATGAGCTGAATCAAAGATGAGTGGGTTAGGCAAAGTTGCTGCAATCAAAGCACATTGCCCAGTTGTCAATTTGGATGCAGTTGTTCCAAAATTATATTTGGCAGTTGCTTGAACTCCATAAAGGCCTCTTCCCATTTCTATCGAATTAAGATAAACTTCCATAATACGTTGTTTTGACCAGAATGTCTCTATCAAAAACGTAAAATAAGCTTCAAAGCCCTTGCGAATCCAATTGGATGCAGGCCACAAAAATACATTTTTTGCAGTTTGTTGGCTGATTGTACTTGCCCCTCGACTACGTCCGCCATCCATTTTCTCTTCGACAGCCCTTTGAATTTCAACGACATCGAAACCGTGATGATAGGGAAATCTGTTGTCTTCGGAAGCAATCACAGCCATAGGCATGTGAGGAGAAATTTTATCAAACGAGACCCATTGGTGTTTCCACCGAACAGGCTCGTCTGAATGTAGTTGTTCGAAGTATCTCTCGACCATTAATGGAGTGATATGTACCGGAAAAAAGCGATACCATATTACTGCTGCAAAAGTCGAGATGAAAAAGAAGATTAGTAAATCGCGTATGATTCTAAAAATTATTTTCCCTGTCACAGTGATACTTCTATAAATTTTAATACTTAATTATTGCTAGCCGCCTCTTTGTTGGCCTTATTAATCATGTTTTGGTTGGCGTACATATAAATCTCTACTTTTCTATTCTGAGCAGCAGTTTTTGTCTCATCATATTGGCTGTAACCCAATCCTTGAATACTCTTAAACTGAGATGGAGCAACTCCTTTCATAGACAAATAATTGCGAACAGAATTAGCACGGTCTGTAGAAACTTTCAAATTAGCCTCTTCGGTCCCCACTTTGTCGGTATATCCATATATATCAATATCGACATCTTGGTCTTGGGTGAGCAATTTAGCAAACTGAGTTAATGAATTTTGAGAAGCAGCATTCAGATCAGACTTGTTGAAAGCAAAAAGAATACCCGAATCAAATGTAACCTTAACAGCTTCCAAACCATTTTTGTCTGTTACAGTTTCTACCTGAGCATTCTTTATCTTTGCAGCTTCTGCTGCCTTTTTATCCATTTTTTTACCTATCACAGCACCTGTCCCAGCTCCTACTGCTGTTCCGATTGCAGCACCAATTACGGCACCCTTACCATGACCGGCAATAGCACCGATAATAGCACCCAGGCCTGCACCTGCTGCAGCTCCAATACCTGCACCTTTGCCAGTATTACTGGTTGTACCGCAACTACTGACAACTAATAATGCACTCAATAAAATTGATAATAGTTTTACTTTTTTCATAACAATAAAATATGTAATTGTTTCCGCTACAAAGGTAAGCACTTTTATCGTAGAATATTTAATATTTAAATTAAAAAAACAAATACAATGGGCGAATGTGCTAGAAAAATAGTACTTTTGCCCAAATAATTTGCATTAAAAGTATGAAAATTGTTCAAGTAAAAGACAAAAAATTTACGCTTTCTATTCCCGAAAGTGAAATCCTAAAAGGTGTAACAGAAGTTGCAGAACGTATCAATAAAGATTTGGCAGACAAGAATCCACTATTTATCGGTGTGTTAAACGGTGCATTTATATTCGCGGCAGATCTATTCAAACGTATTACGATTCCATGTGAAATATCGTTCGTCAAATTGGCTTCCTATCAAGGTATTACTTCAACAGGAACTGTAAAAGAGGTTATCGGTTTGAATGAAGATATAACAGGCCGCACCGTCGTTATTATAGAAGATATAGTAGATACCGGGCTTACAATGGAAAGACTAATCGAAACACTGGGCACTCGTAACCCCAAAGAGATCCATATAGCAGCGTTATTGGTAAAGGAGCAGAAGTTGAAAGTAAAACTAGATATAGAATATAAAGTTTTATCTATCCCAAATGACTTTATAGTAGGTTATGGCCTCGATTATGACGGGCTAGGAAGAAATTTGCCTGATATTTATACTGTAGTTGAGTAGTTATTTAAATCTTATTATATAAAATAAAATGTTGAATATTGTAATTTTTGGTGCTCCCGGTTCAGGAAAGGGAACACAAAGCGAACGTATCGTTGCAAAATACGGAATTAATCACATTTCGACGGGCGATGTCCTCCGGGGCGAAATTAAAGGTGGAACAGAACTCGGTAAATTGGCTAAAAGTTATATAGATGAAGGTCAGCTGATTCCTGATGAGTTAATGATTAAGATATTGGCGAGTGTGCTCGACAGTTTCAAAGATAGTAAAGGTGTTATTTTCGATGGTTTTCCACGCACTATACCTCAAGCAGAAGCTCTACAGACAATGTTGAAAGAACGCGATCAGGATATTACAGTTATGCTTGATCTTGAAGTTCCAGAAGAAGAGTTAATGAAACGGCTTATATTAAGAGGCAAAGAAAGTGGTCGCGCAGACGATAACGAAGAGACTATAAAAAAACGTTTGGTTGTATATCACACTCAGACGGCCCCGTTGGTAGATTTCTATAAAAAAGAGGGGACATATCAATATATTAAAGGTATTGGAACAGTCGATTCAATATTCGATTCAATTTGTGAAGCTATAGATTCTAAAAAATAAATAATTATGCCGGAATCAAATTTTGTGGATTATGTGAAGATCCATTGCCGCTCAGGTAAGGGCGGTAGGGGATCTACTCACATGCGGCGGGTGAAATATATTCCGATGGGTGGTCCTGATGGAGGAAATGGTGGAAGAGGTGGACATGTAATCTTACGTGGCAACCGAAACTATTGGACACTCATCCATCTACGATATGACCGCCATATCTTTGCCGGACATGGAGGCTCGGGCGGTAAAAGCACGAGTACCGGTGCCGACGGCGATGATAAAATAATAGAAGTACCTTGTGGTACAGTAGCCTATAATGCCGAAACCGGTGAATATCTATGTGATGTTACTGAAGACGGTCAAGAAATAGTGCTACTCCAAGGAGGTCGTGGAGGTAAGGGAAATTCTTTTTTCAAGACTGCAACCCAGCAAGCTCCACGCTTTGCGCAGCCAGGTGAACCAATGCAAGAAATGACAGTGATTTTAGAACTGAAATTACTTGCAGATGTAGGATTGGTAGGCTTTCCAAATGCAGGAAAGTCAACCTTATTGTCTACCGTATCGGCTGCTCGTCCTAAAATAGCCGATTATCCTTTTACAACTCTTGAACCAAATTTGGGAATCGTTTCCTATCGCGATGGAAAATCGTTTGTAATGGCTGATATCCCAGGTATTATTGAAGGCGCGAGTGATGGAAAAGGTCTTGGACTACGTTTTTTGAGACATATAGAACGCAACTCAGTGTTACTGTTTATGGTTCCTGCTGATGCTGACGATATAGCTACTGAATATAAAGTATTACTCAACGAGCTCCAAAAGTTCAATCCTGATATGTTGGACAAGGGGCGGGTCCTGGCAATAACCAAAAGCGATATGCTTGATGAAGAGCTCATTGCAGAAATAGAACCAACATTACCTGAAGGTGTTCCTCATATTTTCATCTCATCATTGATGGAGCAGGGAATAACTGAGTTGAAAGATATTTTATGGAAAGAGCTAAATGATGACTCCAATCGTTTGGAAAATAGTATTGTGCATCAATCCAAAGATATTGATAAATTGCCCGAAGAATTAAAAGTGATGGGTGAAGATCAAGATTTATTGACTGATGACAATAATGACAGTGATGACGATGAATTTGAGTTTGAATATGAAGAAGAGCCCAATCAAGACGTATGAGACCTGCTTGCTTTGATAAAAGTATCTGGAAGTTTGATCTTTATGAGCCATTCTGCAAAAACATAACTGATTTTGTAACATCACGGCATGGTGGCTATAGTAAAGGAAAATACGCTACATTTAATCCTTCTCCTTATAGCGGTGACAATGTGCAAACAGTAGAGAAGAACCTCGAAAAGCTCAAATCTTCGCTTTCTCAAAAACCGAAAGGGTTGTTTCGTCCCCGTCAGGTACATGGAGTAAAAATGAAGATCATAGATAGCGGTTTTCTTGATTTATCAAAAGAGGCACAGGAAGAACAACTTCGGGGTATTGATGCTATTTGTACTGATATACCAGGCTATGCCGTTTGTGTTTCGACGGCAGACTGTGTACCCATTTTATTGTATGACAGACGACATCAAGTCGTAGCTGCTATACATTCGGGTTGGCGTGGTACGGTTCAACGTATACTTTCGCTTTCTTTAGAACAGATGAGTCAAGTCTATGGTACAGAAGGTCGTGAAATCTATGCTGCTATAGGGCCAAGTATTTCTATCGATTCATTTGAGGTAGGAGAGGAAGTTTACGATGCTTTCGAAAAAGCAGAATTTCCGATGTCGCAGATTTCTATTTGGGAAGAATCAACTCGTAAGTATCATATAGACTTGTGGAAAGCTAATATGATGCAACTCGAGAATTTTGGCGTTCCGAAAAATCAAATAGAAGTTTCAAAAATATGTACGTTTACAAATAATGAAGATTTTTTCTCGGCACGTCGGCTTGGAATAAACTCCGGCCGTATATTGTCGGGGATTATGATAAACCAATCAGTATCATGTTCGAAATAACGGTATCATCTGTATTCAAAGATAAGTGTCCTGATTTTCGTGGAGTTGCTCTTTATGCTTCAGTAAATAATACTACTTATTGTGAAGCTTTGTGGAAAGAAATAAATGATTTCACAAAAGCACTGTTGTCCACAGGAAAAATCGAAGATATAAAGCAACAACCGGCGATTGCTGCCACTCGTGATGGATATAAAAAATGTGGAAAAGATCCAGCCAGATATAGAGTATCTTCGGAAGCACTACGAAGGCGTCTGCTTCGTGGACTGGAGTTGTATCAAATAGATACTCTTGTTGATTTGGTGAATTTAGTTTCTCTTCGTACGGGATATTCGATAGGTGGATTCGATGCTGATAAAATTCAAGGTAATCGTATTGAATTGGGAATCGGCAGGTGCGAAGAACCATACGAAGGCATTGGAAGGGGAATGCTGAACATAGAGAATCTACCTGTATATCGTGATGCAATAGGAGGAATTGGAACACCAACGAGTGACAATGAACGTACAAAAATGGATGTATCGACCAAACATATTCTGACTATTATCAATGGTTATGATGGGGATAAACATCTGCCTGAAGCCATAGAAATGATGCAAAAAATGGTAGCTGAATATGTTGATGGTAAAGACTTTGAAACAATTTACTTTAAGTAAAAGATAATATTTATGAATTCCATAAAATACAAAATATATTTTATTGCCATTCTTCTGTTGAGTATGGGAGAAGTTAAGGCGCAAAAGAGGACAATAGATTATGTTGATCCTTTCATTGGGACAACCAATTTCTCGGTTTGTAATCCCGGTGCTGTGTGTCCTAACGGACTTATGTCTGTCGTCCCTTTCAACGTAATGGGATCAGATCTTAATAAGTATGATAAAGATGCTCGCTGGTGGTCGGCACCATATGAGTACTCCAATAAATATTTCACAGGGTTTGCGCATGTCACTCTGAGTGGAGTAGGTTGCCCCGAGATGGGTACATTGTTGGTAATGCCTACAATGGGTGATTTAAATGTTGATTATCACAGCTACGGGTCTGAATACAAGGAAGAAAAAGCGACACCTGGTTATTATTCCAACTTATTGACGAAATATGATATTCAATGCGAAGTAACATCAACACTACGCACTTCTGCCGAACGTTATACTTTTCATAAAGGCAAAGGCCATATACTTATCAATCTTGGCGAAGGATTGACCAACGAATCGGGTGCTATGGTACGTCGTGTGAGCGATACAGAAATAGAAGGATCTAAATTGCTCGGCACTTTCTGCTATAATCCGCAAGCCGTATTTCCTATCTATTTTGTAATGCGTGTATCTAAAAAGCCTGTTGAATGTGGCTTCTGGAAAAAGCAGCCATTAAAACATGGAGTAGAAGCCGACTGGGATCCGGATGATGGAAACTATAAACTATATAAACATTACGGTAAAGAATTGGCTGGCGATGATGTAGGTTATTACTTCAGCTATGACTGTTCTGAAGGTGAACAAATTGAAGTACAAATAGGAGTATCATTTGTATCAACAGAAAATGCTCGAAAGAATTTGGATGTAGAACAGCCTGAATTCAATTTTAATAAAGTACTTGCATCGGCACAATCATCATGGGAATCTTGCTTGAATCGTATATCTGTAGAGGGAGGAAGCGAAGCACAAAAAAGGATATTCTATACAGCGCTCTATCATACACAGATTCATCCCAACATATTGCAAGATGTAAACGGTGATTATCCCAAGATGGAAAGTTATGAAATAGGTAATACTAAAGGTAACCGTTATACGGTCTTTTCATTGTGGGATACCTATCGTAATCTGAGTCAGTTAATGACGCTAGCCTATCCGGAAAAACAAACGGAAATGGTGCGCTCAATGATCGATATGTACAAAGAATGGGGATGGTTGCCAAAATGGGAACTTTTTGGGAGAGAAACTTTCACTATGGAAGGAGACCCTTCAATTCCAACAATCGTTGATACATGGGTTAAAGGATTACGTGATTTTGATATTGAGACGGCTTATAAAGCGTTCATAAAGTCAGCAACAACTCCTGCTGTTGCAAATAAACAACGTCCTGATATTGACCCATACCTTATGAAAGGATATATTCCTTTGGGCGTCTTTTCAGGCGATCTTTCGGGAGACAACTCAGTATCTCATGCATTGGAATATTATGTGGCAGACAATGCGCTCTCTGTCATTGCTGACTCTTTGGGTCACAAAGCAGATGCCAAACGTTTTATGAAACAATCAATGGGTTATAAGCACTATTATTCTAAAGAATCGGGTACGCTTCGACCTATCAATAAAGATGGTAATTTCTACAAACCTTTCGATGCGAAAGCAGGTGCTAATTTTTCTAATGCCCCAGGGTTTCACGAAGGTAGTGCTTGGAATTATACATTCTACGTGCCATTTGATGTACCGGGACTTGCTAAATTGATGGGTGGTAGCAAACCTTTTGTGCAAAAGCTGCAATACGTATTTGATAATGATTTGTATGATCCTGCCAATGAACCGGATATTGCTTATCCATACTTGTTCAGTTACTTTAAGGGAGAGGAGTGGCGAACACAATACCAAGTGCAACGCCTGATGAAGAAATATTACTCGGATAAACCGGATGGGATATCAGGTAACGATGATACTGGGACAATGTCTGCATGGGTGGTCTTTTCAATGATGGGACTTTACCCCGATTGTCCGAGTTCACCTTATTATACGCTTACAACCCCGACTTTTGATAGAGTCACTATTCATTTGAATAAGAAATATTATCCTAATGGGGATTTGATAATAAAAGCTAATAGAAAAAAAGCGGATGACCTCTACATTGACAAAATAACTTTGGATAATAAGGAATTCTCATCATATAGAATTTCTCACAAGAAGTTGATGAATACTCATGTGCTGAATTTCGACTTAAAAAGCAAGCATTAGCATAGTTCTTTCTTTATCCAAAAGAAAAGATATAACCAAAATAAAAAATAATAAAGCCGACTTCACTACGAGGTCGGCTTTATTATATTATTAGAACAAACAGATTTTCTCAATCTTTCAATCAATCGAACCAGCTGCGAAATTTCTGAAAAATCTTTTCTTTCACCGAAGAAGTCGGTTTAAAGTTATTGGATGCTTCCATTCTTTCCAATGCTTCTTTTTCATCCCGATTCAAGTTTTCAGGAACATAAATACTGACATTGACCAGCAAATCTCCGGTTCCATATCCATTCACATCAGGAATACCTTTACCTCTTAAACGAAGTACTTTTCCTGGTTGAGTTCCAGGCTCGATCTTTACTTTGGCATGCCCGTCGATCGTTGGTATTTCTACATTACCACCTATAGCAGCAGTTGGGAAACTAAGTAATAAGTTATATACTACGTTATTCCCATCTCTTACGAGCTCTGCGTTGGGCTCTTCGTCAATGGCTATAATCAAGTCTCCTGAAATACCGTTATGTTTTCCTGCATTGCCTTTTCCGGTCATCGAAAACTGCATTCCCTTTCCTACACCTGCCGGTATTTTTACTGTCACAACTTCTTCACCGTATACTATTCCATCTCCACCGCAGACTTTGCACTTATTCTTGATGATTTTGCCCTCACCTCCACATTGTGGACAATTTGTTCGGGTCTGCATCGTTCCCAAAATAGTCTGCTGATTCCGAATTACCGTACCGCTTCCGTGACAAGTAGGACAAGTCTCCGTGCCACCTGAACCTTCTGCTCCACTGCCATTACAATGAGAGCAAGGTACATATTTTTTTAATTTGAATTTCTTTTCAACTCCTTTTGATACTTCCTGCAAGTTTAGTTTTACTTTAACACGAAGATCTGAACCGCGGAACATTCGTTGTTGCGAAGAGTTGCTACGTCCCCCGCCGAATCCACCAAAGCCGCCGAAACCGCTACCGAAACCTCCTTCGTGACCGCCAAAAATATCACCAAACATTGAGAAGATATCATCCATAGACATACTGCCGCCGCTGAATCCTCCACCGAACGGTCCACCATTGCCAGCAGCTCCGCTTACTCCAGCAAAACCGAATTGATCATATTGGGCACGTTTCTGAGGATCGCTCAAAACTTCATAAGCTTCTGCGGCCTCTTTGAATTTTCCTTCGGCAACTTTATCACCCGGATTGCGATCGGGATGGTACTGAATAGCCTTTTTGCGGTATGCCTTCTTTATCTCATCTTGTGTGGCAGTTTTGCTAACTTCCAACACTTCATAATAATCTCTTTTTTCAGCCATAATGTATTATTGTCCTATCACCACCTTTGCATGGCGAATTACTTTCTCATTTAGTATATACCCTTTCTGAGTGCAATCGATAATTTTCCCCTTCTGACTTTCGTCCTGAACAGGAACAAGAGCTATTGCCTCATGATAATCGGTATCAAGAGCCTTGTCTAGCGTTTCTATTTCTTTTACTCCAATAGAACTTAATATCTGAACAAATTTATTATATATCAGTTCAATACCTTCATTTATAGCCTTTATATCTTCAGTTTTTTGCATGTTCGCCAAAGCTCTCTCCAAGTCATCTAGTACAGGCAGTATGCTGTTTATGCATTTTTCAGAGCCATTCAATATAAGCTCTGTCTTTTCTTTCATCGTGCGGCGGCGATAATTATCAAATTCCGCAGCCAGACGCAAATACCTATCTTTGTCTTCGTCCAATTCTTTTTGTAGCGATTCAAGCTGTTTTGTCAGTTCTTCTTCTTTAGTCAAAGGCTCCTTTTCGTTGGGAGCGTTTTCCTCTTCAGCGTTATCTTCTTTATTATTTTCTGGTGAGTTATCTTCAGAATGCTGGCATTTATTCTTTTCATCAGTCTTTTTGTCTGCTTCCGAAGCATTCTTCTGCTCTGAACTATCCTGAGCAGTATTTTGTTGCACAGTTTGTTTTGCTTCAGTGCATTTTTCATCACTCGAAGTGGTTGTCCTTTTTTCTTTTGAATCCATATTTCTAAATATATTTTTTATATTCATCGTTTTAAATTATCAAACAATAACTTTGCCACTAGCGGAATTTAAATATTATATTTTGCAAAAATAGATAAATAAATTGAGACTCTTACCATAATAATTGGGCAAATATAAATAATTGGATTGATTAGAGAAAAAGCAAACGCTACTTACTTTAAAGCAGAAACGTTGTTGTGTTGATTTCTTTCAAATAGCATATAAAATACGTCATAGCCATTTGGCTTATTTCAAAAGGGAGGTTAAAACATTAGAAGATAAGTTCTGTGTGATACCTTTTTATACCAAAATAATTCGTACCTTTGCGCAAAATTTAAGAAGATATAGAATGATAACAGTTTCTGATTTAGCGATTCAATTTGGAAAGAGAGTATTATTTAAAGATGTAAACCTAAAATTTACAAATGGCAATTGTTATGGTGTCATCGGTGCTAATGGCGCTGGTAAGTCTACCTTATTAAAAGCTATTTCAGGTGAATTGGACCCATCTAAAGGACTTATAACGCTAGGACCGGGTGAACGTCTTTCTGTTTTAAGCCAGGATCACTTTAAATTTGATGCATTTACAGTACTAGATACAGTCCTAATGGGGCATTCTGTGTTATGGGACATCATGAAACGTCGGGAAGAACTTTACTCTAAAGCAGATTTTAGTGAAGAAGACGGTATAAAGGTTGCCGAATTAGAAGAACAATTCTCCGAGATGGATGGATACAATGCCGAAAATGATGCTGCAACATTATTGAGTGGCCTCGGTATTAAAGAAGCAAAACACGGACTTTTGATGGGCGAATTAAGTAATAAAGAAAAGGTGCGTGTCTTATTGGCACAAGCTCTATTCGGCAATCCTGACAACTTACTACTCGATGAGCCTACTAATGACTTGGATATGGAGACCGTTACATGGCTCGAAGATTATTTAGCAAATTTTGAACATACCGTATTAGTAGTAAGCCACGACAGACACTTCCTTGATGCGGTATCTACTCATACGATCGATATAGACTACAATAAAGTCACAATGTTTTCGGGCAACTATAGTTTTTGGTATGAATCGAGCCAGTTGGCACTGCGTCAACAGCAGAACCAGAAGCAGAAAGCCGATGAAAAGCGAAAGGAACTGGAAGAGTTTATCCGTCGTTTCAGTGCCAATGTGGCAAAAAGTAAACAGACTACTAGCCGCAAGAAAATGTTGGAGAAACTTAACGTTGCAGACATACAACCTTCTTCGCGCAAATATCCAGGTATAATCTTTAGTATGGATAGAGAGCCCGGTAACCAGATATTGGAAGTAAAAGGCTTGAAAAAAGTTTCTGATGACGGTACTGTATTGTTTGATAATGTAAACTTCACCGCAGAGAAAGGAGATAAAATCATCTTCATTTCTCACGACCCGCGTGCGATGACATCCTTTTTTGAGATTATCAATGGCAATATGAAAGCCGACGCAGGTACATACGATTGGGGAGTTACTATTACGACAGCATATTTACCTCTTGACAATACGGCATTTTTCAATACAGACCTCAACCTGATCGACTGGCTTAGTCAGTTTGGAGAAGGAAACGAAGTCTACATTAAAGGATTTTTAGGAAGGATGCTGTTTTCAGGCGAAGAAGTTTTGAAAAAAGCCAGCGTGCTATCGGGTGGAGAGAAGATGCGTTGTATGATAGCTAGAATGCAATTGAAAAATGCAAATTGCTTGATTCTAGATACACCTACCAATCATTTGGATTTGGAATCTATTCAGGCATTCAACAACAACTTGAAGACATATAAAGGTGTCATACTTTTCTCTTCGCATGACCACGAAATGATAGAAACTGTTGCAAATCGAATTATCGAATTAACGCCCAACGGTATTATCGATAAGATGATGGAATATGACGAATATATTACTTCAGATCACATCAAAGAGATCAGAGAGAAAATGTATAAATAGTCAATAGCATATAATAATAAAGGGGGCAAAAACGATTGTTTTTACCCCCTTTATTATTATATGCTATTTTGGTGAATTACTAATCTTTCAGCAAGTCGGGCCTGAGTTTTTTTGTTCGTTCTATAGACTGTTGCAATTCCCATTCTTTTATTTTGGCCTCATGTCCCGAAAGCAATATATCTGGTACTTTCCAACCTTTATAATCTGCTGGTCGAGTATAAACAGGTGCAGCCAATAAGTTATCTTGAAAAGAATCGGACAGTGCTGATTGATCGTCCGAAATAACCCCCGGAATAATTCGAACTATAGCATCAGCCATTGCAGCGGCAGCTATTTCACCACCAGTCAATACATAATCGCCAATACTAATCTCCTTGGTTATAAAATGTTCTCTAATTCGGTAATCGATTCCTTTAAAATGCCCGCAAAGAATAATAAGGTTCTTAGCTAAAGATAGCGTATTAGCCATAGGTTGGTTGAATTGTTCCCCATCAGGGGTCGTGAAAATTATTTCATCATATTCCCGTTCAGCCTTTAAAGCTTCAATGCAACGCTCTATAGGCTCTATCTTCATAACCATTCCTGCAAATCCACCAAAAGGATAATCATCTACACGGCGATACTTGTCTTCCGTATAATCTCGAAGATTGTGAATCTTTATCTCTACAAGCCCTTTTGTTTGAGCCCGCTTCATGATTGAACAATTAAAAAATCCCTCCAGCATCTCTGGTAAAACAGTAATGATATCTATCCGCATAGTGTTTATTTTTCGCAAAAGTACAAAATTAATAGCTTCAAAATGCCATAAGGGCCTAAAAATGTTTTCGTCCTTATGTTTTCAAATTTACATAAGGACGAAAATAAAATTTCTCCCTTATATAACTTGCGACTCACGCCCGTGAGTCGCAAGTTACGTCCTTATGTCATCGGAAGAACATATAGAAGTTATTGCAACGGCTCTATATCTTAGTTTACCTTATATCCATAATCGCCAACCATAGGTTATAGAATAACGAGATCGACAATAACGAAAGATATTCAAAGAGAACATGGAAATAGTGCAATAATTTAGTAAATTTGTAGGCAGATATCAACACCTCTAGAAATATGAATTTATTTATAAAAGACAGAATAGATCAGCTTCGTACAGCGCTGCATCAGCATAACTATAACTATTATGTTCTCAATGCTCCGACCATATCTGATAAAGATTTTGACGACATGATGCACGAGCTTCAGAATTTGGAGGAGCAGTATCCGGAATTTATGGATGAAACATCTCCGACGATGCGGGTAGGCAGTGACTTGAGTTCTGAATTCAAACAGGTGAAACATAAATATCCTATGCTTTCACTGGCAAATACTTACTCCGAAGGTGATGTTTCTGAATTTTATGAAAGGGTGAAAGGCCTGCTTGGCGGAGAGGATTTTGAAATCTGCTGCGAATTGAAATTTGACGGCATATCTATTTCGTTGACCTATGAACATGGCAAATTAGTTCAGGCGGTGACACGAGGCGATGGTGAACAAGGTGACGATGTAACGAATAACGTCAAAACCATTCATGCCATACCTTTGAGATTGACCGGTACCGATTACCCAGATTCCTTTGAAATGCGTGGTGAGGTGTTGATGCCATGGACCGTATTTGAGCAACTCAACAAAGAACGCGAAGAGCGTGAAGAACCATTGTTTGCCAATCCACGCAATGCGGCATCGGGAACACTTAAATCTCAAAATTCACAATTGGTTGCATCGCGAAAACTAGACTCTTACTTGTATTATGTTTTGGGCGAAAATCTGCCACACGACGGTCATTATGAAAATTTGCAAGAAGCAGCAAAGTGGGGATTCAAAATATCCAAGAATATGAAGAAATGTCATACGCTTCAAGAGATATTCGATTATATCAACTATTGGGATATAGAACGCAAGAATCTTCCGGTTGCCACAGATGGCATCGTGCTCAAAGTGAATAGCCGTCGCCAGCAACTCAATCTTGCCAATACCGCTAAATCTCCCCGATGGGCGATAGCCTATAAATTTCAAGCAGAAAAGGCATTAACGCGATTAAATAAAGTAACTTATCAAGTAGGAAGAACAGGAGCCATCACCCCGGTGGCGAATTTGGACCCTGTGCAACTATCGGGAACAATTGTCAAACGTGCTTCTCTTCACAATGCTGATATCATAGAGGGACTTGATCTACACATCGGCGATATGGTCTATGTAGAAAAGGGGGGTGAAATTATCCCTAAAATTACAGGAGTAGATAAGAATAGCAGAACATCGGAATTAGGAGAAAAAGTATCTTTCATCACCCAATGCCCGGAATGTGGTACTAAATTGGTAAGATACGAAGGAGAAGCGGCTCACTATTGTCCCAATCAGACGGCATGCCCTCCACAAATTAAAGGAATGATAGAGCACTTCATCAGTCGCAAAGCAATGAATATTGATGGATTAGGACCCGAAACCGTTGATTTATTCTATCGTCTTGGCTTAATTAATGATCCAGCAGATCTATATGATTTGAAACCTATTCAGATAAAAGGTCTTGATAGGATGGGTACCAAATCGGCTGTTAATATTGTAGAAGGAATAGCCCAAAGCAAAGAAATCCCCTTTGATAGAGTAATCTTTGCATTGGGCATACGCTTTGTTGGAACAACAACGGCAAAGATTTTGGGTAAATCGTTTGCCAATATAGACCAACTGGCCAACGCATCAAAAGAGATACTTATGAGTGTGGAGGAAGTAGGAGAGAAGATAGCTCAAAGTATTATCGACTACTTTGCCGACGAAAAGAATATTCGACTCATCAATCGTCTTCGCTCGGCCGGTTTGCAATTTAGCCGTAGCGAGAGCGACGCAACACAACAAACCGATAAGCTCAAGGATCAGGTTATCGTAATAAGTGGTGTTTTCAAATATCACTCACGCGATGAATATAAAGAACTTATAGAAAAGAATGGTGGGAAAAATACAGGAAGCATATCGGCTAAGACCACCTTCATTTTAGCGGGCGATAATATGGGACCTGCAAAGTATGAAAAAGCACAAAAATTAGGAATAGAGATTAAAAGTGAAGATGATTTCCTTAAACTAATTTCATAACATCAGATTTTTTCGTATTTTTGCGACACAAAGAAATAATATCATTATGATACAAACAAGACTTAGAGGACTCGGGGTCGCCTTGATTACTCCATTTAAAGAAGACGAAAGCGTTGATTATGATGCGCTAAGACGTTTAGTCGATTATTTGCTGCAGAACAGCACAGACTTTCTTTGTATTTTGGCCACTACGGCAGAGACTCCCACCCTTAGTGAAGACGAAAAACATCAAATAAAAGATTTAGTAATTGAAAGAGTTAACGGGCGTATTCCCATTGTAATGGGAGTAAGTAGCAATTGTACTAGAAGCGTTATTCATACACTCGAGACAGAAGATTTTACGGGTATTGATGCCATTCTTTCTGTCGTTCCTTATTATAATAAACCTTCTCAAGAAGGTATTTATCAACATTATAAGGCCATTGCCAGCTCAACGGATATGCCTATTGTACTTTATAATGTTCCGGGACGTACGGGTGTAAATATGAAAGCCGAAACGACGCTTCGTATTGCTAACGACTTTCCAAATGTTATTGCGGTTAAAGAAGCATCGGGTGATATCACCCAGATGGATGACATTATCAAAAACAAGCCCAGTACCTTTCAAGTAATATCTGGCGATGACGGTATCACTTATCCACTACTTACATTGGGGGCCGTAGGTGTTATTTCCGTCATTGGCAATGCATTCCCTCGAGAATTCAGCCGTATGATACGTTTGGCTATGCAGGGTGATTATGCCAATGCTTTAACCATTCATCATAAATTTGCCGAACTCTTCAAACTGTTGTTTGTCGATGGTAATCCTGCCGGCGTTAAGTCTATGTTGAATGCAATGGGAATGATAGAAAACAAACTTCGTTTACCACTTGTTCCAACGCGTATCACTACTTACGATGCGATTAGGAAAGTGCTGAATGATTTAAATATTAAATGTTAGAATAGTTGAAGAGGTAAAAAAGAGGATACAGTGATTTTTAGGCGGATGGTAATCAATGATTTATTTCCATCCGCCTTTATTATACTATTAAATATTAGAGGGAAAAAGTTTAGCTTTCGGGCTTAATGAGTCTATATACATCATCATGTTCGCCAACAATCCATACCGTATCATCTTTTTGTAATATTTCATTCGCATTGACTAACACAATTGATTCTCCCTTTCGATCCAAACCGGCAATAAGACAATGATATTTGTCTCTGATACCTGATTCCTTGATGCTTTTACCTAAGAATAAAGACTCCGTATCTATCACAAATTGCTTCAATATCATTTCGCCTTTGGACAACATTGATTCATCAAAAACACAAACCTTGTTGTTTATATCTTCTTCGAGGCGCCGCAACTCCTCATCGGTACCTATTATCTGCATACGATCGTTTGGGAAAAGTCGTTCGCTACCACCTGGAATATTGATGCGGCAATTGCCGCGAATGATGGAAACGATATAGACACCGTACTTCTTACTAATGCAAAGCTCTTGCAATGTCCTTCCTGCCCAAAGAGATTCATTGGGCAATACAAAATGGGTGAGATGAAGATCTCGAGTCAACAAATTTTCTGCATAAGCAGGTTTCTTCTTTCCCAAATATTCATCTCTAATATCACGCCTCCTGAAATTGCGCACAAAAATTCTTTCAATAAGAATAGAGCGGCGTTTTAGTGGTCGCGAAAAAGACATAATCATAAGAGCAACGAGGGCAATACCTATAGAGAGCCCTATCCGTGCTCTGAAATAGTGAGAAATTATATATACGACAAATAGAGCAGCCAACATGATGCGGAAAAAGATAGTAGACACCAATAGCCCATGATTATAACTATTATCATTCCATAGTGACATAAATTCTATTGAATGATTCTTTTTCATCATAATGGCTCTTAGGAAAGGCGAAATAAGAATAACTGTAAATGATACGGATAACAAGCGCCCCCAAAAGCCCGGTATGTAGTGCAACAAGAATGGATTAAAAAAGTTGATTGATATAAGAATAATCGCTACAGTAACAATGGAATAAATTATAATGATACGCAATAAAGCAGTAATCAATTTACGCCACATACTTTCTTTGTTTACTGGAACAAATCCAGATGAGTAGCCCACCAAAAAACGATTCCACGAATCGGGTATTTTCTTATCAACCCAGTTGGATACCGGACCTGAAGCTTTAATCATATATGGAGTGATAAATGTAGTTATAACCGATACTGCGACAACAATAGGATATAAGAATCCATCCATCACTTTAAGTGATATACCTAGCGAAGCAATGATAAAAGCAAACTCTCCGATTTGACCTAAACTGAAACCACATTGTATCGAAGTCTTCAGTGGTTGTCCTGAAAGAAGTACGCCGAATGTACCAAATAGCGATTGCCCAAGAACTACGGCAATAGTAATAGCCAATATAGGGACGGCATATTGTATAATCATAGATGGATCGACAATCATACCTACTGATACAAAGAAAATAGCACCAAAAAGATTTTTCACCGGTTCGATCAACTTTTCTATCTTTTCCGCTTCAATCGTCTCAGAGAGAATAGACCCCATTATAAATGCGCCCAAAGCAGAAGACAGCCCCGCACGTGAAGCAATAACGACCATCGAAAGACATAGAGCCAACGATACGATCAGCAGTGTTTCATCATTCATTAACTTATGGCAATATTTCAAAATGGAAGGAATCATAAAGATACCTACGACAAACCAAAGGATCAGGAAGAAAGCTAGCTTTAGAATACTCATAAGCAAACTTGTGCCTTCAAAATTACTGCTTACCGCTACAGTAGATAGCATCACCATTAATACGACAGCCAAAATATCTTCGAGAATAAGAATGCTCAATACCAATCCTGCAAAGTATTTGTTGCGCAATTTCAAATCGTCAAAAGCCTTATATATAATAGTAGTAGACGACATGGCTATCATTCCACCCAAGAATAAACAATCCATCTTGGACCAACCGAAACAAAACCCCACACCGACGCCTAACAATATCATGCAGAAAATAATAGTACATGCAGCGACAACAGCCGTCCCGCCTACCTTCATAATCTTCTTGGGACTGAATTCCAGGCCTAAAGCAAAAAGAAGGAATATGACACCGATGTCAGCCCATGTTTTGATACCTTCGACATTTAATACATTAGCTGTATAAGGCATGTGCGGACCTGTAAGAAATCCGGCTACGATATAACCTAAAACCAATGGCTGTTTCAATTTTTTGAAAACGAGTGTCATTAGTGCAGCCACTACAAGTATTAACGCTAGATCAGTAATTAAAGAAGGTATCTCAGACATATTTAGACTATTATATATTTATGATGTTATCATTTTCAATCTATTCAAGGTTTACTAAACAATTGGGCACGAACCCGACTCAATGTTTCTGGTGTCATTAATAAATAAGAAGCAATGTACGACAGCGGAGCGCGCTTAATAACCTCCGGCTGCTTCTGCAATAACTTGTTGTATCGTTCGCTGGCTGATTCATATCTCATGGAATCGGCTTTCTGTTGTGAAGTAATGAGAGAATCTTCGAGTATCCGCCGATAAAGAGTATCAATATCCCATGATGAAGCAATATTAGACCTCAATTGATTGTACGAAAGCAAATAGATTTCGCTAGGTTCCAGCGCTTCGGCAAGAAGATATGTAGGTTGCTGTTTGAAGAAACTTTCAATGCTGATCAAAATACTTCCTTCATAAGAAAAATGTTCTGTAACATCGTGTCCGTTTTTAAAATAAAATTGGCGCAACATCCCTTTCTCAACAAAAACAAGATCACGACATATATCACCATCATCAAACAATCGTTCACCTTTCTGCAATTTCCTTTTCACCAATAAACTAAGAAACTGCTTTCGTCCTTCATCAGAAATACTAGGGTAAAGATTATCGATAATGCCATCTATCACCGACAATGAGGTTTTCATAATTCATTATTTTAGTAAACTAATACTATACAAAGATAATGCAAGCGGTAGATAATAAAAAATAAATTCATTTATTTTTAGTATTATGCTATATTGGGATAATGATATCCCATTTTTTTGCAAATCGTTTGCATTTATTATTTACATATGACAGAAAATAAGTAAAAACTGATGATATACTGACATATTTTTATTATTTTTGTTGCATTGAAATCATTAACTTACTAAAATTATGAAAATGAAAAAATTGGCTTTAATAATCTCTTTTGTATTATTAGGCACTGTGCTTAACGCTCAAACCAAGACTATTGCTCATCGTGGATTCTGGGACACCGAAGGGTCTGCTCAAAATAGTTTGAAATCCCTTCGCTTGGCTAATGATATCCATTGCTTTGGTTCTGAATTTGACGTATGGATTACCAAAGATGGAGAAGTGATGGTAAATCATGATCCGACTTTTCAAAATGTAACATTGGAAACTGCAACATACGATGAAGTAAAAAATCTTAAGTTGAGCAATGGCGAACAGATGCCAACTCTAAAAGAGTATCTTAAAGCTGGAAAAAAGCTGAACGTTCAATTAATTCTTGAAATAAAAACTCACAAAGATATTGAAAGACAAAATGCTGCCATTGATGCCACCTTACAATTGGTGAAGAAAATGAAGCTTGAGAATCGTGTAACCTACATAGCCTTTTCTCTTGATGCTGTAAAAAGATTGGTAAAAGAAGCCCCCAAAGGTACTGAGGTGTATTACTTGAATGGAGAATTATCTCCCCAAGAGTTGAAAGCAATAGGATGTACAGGTCCCGATTACCATCAGAATGTATATAAAGCACATCCCGAATGGATAAAAGAATGTCACGAATTAGGTTTGAAAACGAACGTTTGGACAGTGAATAAAAAAGAAGATATGGAATACTTTATTAAAGAAGGTATAGATTATATCACAACCAATAAGCCTGTTGCAGTGCTGAAATTGACAGGTAACAAAGTAGATGACAAATATTCCAAATAGAAAGGATACTATTTGCCGCTAAAATAAAATCAGAAAGAAAGTAAAATTATAAAATAACTTTCTTTCTGATTTCTTCCATTAATGAAAATAAAGAATGATCAGATGCATTTTAAGATCAAATAGAAATCTTTCAATTTACAGTTTTGATCATTTCATTACTTAGGAAGGTGTTTTTCTTTCAGTTTGTTACTAAATTCTCTTTTCGTGTAATAAATCATAATTTATCCTATTTGATATATAAAAAAGAAATCTACCAAGACTGTAATAAATCAAAAAGTTGTATATTTGCAATCGAAATAATCATAATGAAACAACAAGCAAAGATAAATATAGCAAAATGACAAAGACAATTCAATTCGTAAAGATGCAAGGAGCCGGAAACGATTATATATATGTCGATTCAGATCAATATCCAATTGCCGATCCCAACAAAAGGGCAATTGAATGGAGCGCTCCTCATTTCGGCATTGGTAGCGATGGACTTGTTTTAATAAGTAAATCTACAGTAGCCGATTATAGAATGCGCATATTCAACGCAGATGGTTCTGAGGCGATGATGTGTGGCAATGCCAGTCGTTGCATTGGAAAGTTCTTGTTTGAAAAAGGTTATACGGATAAAAAAGAAATAGCTCTCGAAACGTTATCTGGCATCAAAATTCTGAAACTAAACGCCGTCGATAATATCGTTAATAGTGTCACGGTAGATATGGGAGAACCCAAAGCCGAACTTGTAGATTATGATGGTACAGGAAAGAAAGAGATGATATTAAAACAACTTCCCTCCGAAAAAGCTCCTTATAAAGGAACTGCTGTCTCGATGGGAAATCCACACTTCGTAATATTTGTCAACGACGTAGAACATTTTGATGTAGCGAATGTAGGACCGATTATTGAAAATCTATCTTGCTTTCCTGATCGTATCAATGTTGAGTTTGCCGAAATAAAAAAAGACGGTGAAATCAGAATGCGAGTATGGGAACGTGGTTCCGGCATTACGATGGCTTGTGGAACTGGAGCTTGCGCTACAGCCGTAGCTGCAGCAATGAACAAAATATCAGGACGAAAATCAAAAATAGTAATGGATGGAGGAACTCTGGTCATAGAGTGGGATGAAAAGACAAACCATGTGTTTATGACGGGTCCTGCCACCAAAGTATTTGAAGGAACAATAGAAATAAAAGAAGACTAAAACAACAACAACATCTAAAACTTAAAACAATTATGTCATTAGTAAACGAAGAATTTTTGAAACTTCCGGGAAGTTACTTATTTTCGGATATAGCTAAAAAAGTAAACACATTCAAAATAACGCATCCCAAAGAAGATGTTATCCGTTTGGGTATTGGCGATGTCACTCGTCCATTACCTGCAGCAAGTATAGAAGCAATGCACAAAGCTGTCAATGATATGACTTCAAAAAGGACATTTCATGGATATGGCCCCGAACAGGGATACAGCTTTTTGATTAGCACCATCATTAAAAATGATTATCAACCACGAGGCATTCATCTTACCCCAACAGAAGTTTTTATTAATGATGGAGCCAAAAGTGATACAGGAAATATCGGTGATATACTCAGTCGTGACAACTGTATTGGAGTCACCGACCCCATCTACCCTGTATATATTGATAGCAACGTAATGGGAGGTCGTGCCGGCGTTCTGCAAAAAGACGGCAAATGGAGCAATATTACTTATATGCCTTGTCGAAGCGAAAACAATTTCGTTCCGGCAATTCCCGAAAAACAGATAGACATTATTTATCTATGCTATCCGAATAATCCTACAGGAACTACGCTAACCAAAGCTGAATTGAAGAAATGGGTAGATTATGCATTAAAGAACAATGCTATCATCATGTTCGATTCGGCTTATGAAGCCTATATTCAAGAAGATGACGTACCTCATTCTATCTATGAGATCAAGGGCGCTCAAAAGTGTGCTATTGAATTTAGGAGTTTTTCTAAGACTGCCGGTTTTACAGGTATTAGATGCGGATATACAGTTGTACCTAAAGAGGTAATGGCTACAACACTATCGGGTGAAAAGGTATCTCTTAATGCTTTATGGAATAGACGCCAATGTACCAAATTCAACGGAGCTTCTTATATATCGCAACGTGGAGCTGAAGCAATCTATACTCCAGAAGGTAAAATGCAAATAAAAGAGACCATCGATTACTACATGGGTAATGCTTCTATAATGAAAGAATCGATGGAAGCTATTGGACTACAGGTTTATGGTGGAGTCAATGCTCCTTATGTATGGGTAAAGACACCTGACAACATCAGCTCCTGGAAATTTTTCGATCAATTGCTATACGAATGCTACGTAGTCACTACACCCGGTGTAGGATTTGGTCCTAGTGGAGAAGGCTATATTCGTTTATCTGCTTTTGGCACTAAAGAAGATACGATAGAAGCAATGCACCGAATACAAAACAAACTATTGTAAAAAAAAATAAATAATATAAGGTATTAGTAAAAATTAAAAAAATCCGATTATGTCAACAAAACTAAGATTCAGAGTAGTCGAGACAGCTTTCAAGAAAAAAGCTGTTGAGGTGGTTCCTCCCAAAGAAAGACCTTCAGAGTATTTTGGAAAGTATGTCTTCAACAAAGAGAAGATGTTTAAGTATCTTTCGAGCAAAGTTTACAACAAATTGATTGATGTGATAGACCATGGTGCTACCCTCGATCGCAGCATTGCCGATGAAGTTGCTACGGGAATGAAAAAATGGGCGATAGAAATGGGCTGTACACACTACACACACTGGTTTGCTCCACTCACCGAAGGTACTGCCGAAAAGCACGATGCTTTTGTTGAACATGATGGAAAAGGTGGAATGATGGAAGAATTCTCAGGAAAACTTCTTGTACAGCAAGAACCGGATGCTTCGAGTTTCCCAAATGGTGGTATTCGTAATACCTTCGAAGCCCGCGGTTATTCTGCATGGGATCCTTCTTCACCAGCATTCATAGAAGATGATACACTTTGCATTCCTACTATTTTTATTGCTTATACAGGCGAATCTTTGGATTACAAAGCTCCTCTACTTAAGGCACTACGTGCTGTAGACAAAGCAGCTACCGAAGTATGTCATTATTTTAACCCTGAAGTTAAAAAAGTATTTGCTTATCTCGGATGGGAACAAGAATATTTCTTGGTAGATGAAGGACTTTATGCCGCACGTCCAGACTTATTGCTTTGTGGCCGTACGTTGATGGGCCATGATAGTGCTAAAAACCAACAGTTGGAAGATCATTATTTCGGCGCTATACCCACACGTGTTGCAGCTTTTATGCGCGAATTAGAAATCGAAGCATTGAAACTTGGCGTACCGTGCAAAACAAGCCATAACGAAGTTGCTCCAAATCAGTTTGAATTGGCACCTATCTATGAGGAATGCAACCTCGCCAATGATCACAACTTGCTTACTATGGCGTTGATGAGAAAAATAGCACGTCGCCATGGATTCCGTGTGTTACTTCACGAGAAACCATTCAAAGGAATCAATGGTTCGGGAAAACACAACAACTGGTCGCTCGGTACAGATACAGGTATTGGATTGATGAGCCCCGGCAAAACTCCCGAAGACAATTTACGTTTTGTTACTTTCGTGGTCAATACATTGATGGCTGTATACCATTACAATGGACTACTGAAAGCTTCTATCTCTAGTGCAACGAATGCTCATCGTCTGGGAGCCAATGAGGCACCTCCAGCAATTATCTCTTCATTCTTGGGCAAACAGGTTTCCGATCTGCTCGATCATATCGAAAAAAGCACAAAGAATGACATTGTAACAATGAGCGGTAAACAAGGAATGAAACTCGATATTCCACAAATACCGGAACTTCGTATCGATAACACCGATCGTAACCGTACTTCACCATTCGCTTTTACCGGCAACCGTTTTGAATTCCGTGCCGTAGGTTCGGAAGCAAACTGTGCAAGCGGTATGTTAGTACTGAATGCAGCTGTTGCAGATCAATTGGAAATATTCAAGAAAGATGTTGATGCTCTCATTGCAAAAGGAGAACCACAAATGTCTGCTATTCTCGAAATACTACGCAAATACATCACAGAATGCAAACCTATCCGTTTCGATGGCAACGGTTATTCCGATGAATGGGTTGTAGAAGCAGAAAAACGTGGGTTGGACTGCGAAAAGAACGTTCCATTAATTTTCGACAGCTATTTGAAGCCAGAAGTTATTGCAATGTTTGAGCGCACAGGAGTTATGAATAAGAAAGAGTTGATAGCTCGCAACGAGGTGAAATGGGAAACATATACCAAGAAAGTACAAATTGAAGCTCGTGTACTTGGAGACTTGGCTATGAACCACATCATACCTGTTGCTACTCAATATCAGACAGATCTTATTGATAACGTCTATAAGATGAAATCGATCTATCCGGCTGATACCGCAGAGAAGCTCTCAAAACAAAACAAAGAACTGATAGAAGAAATTGCTAATCGTACCTTGTTTATACAAGAACACGTAGAAAAAATGATCGAAGCTCGCAAAGTAGCAAATAAGATAGAAGATGAACGCGAGAAAGCAATAGCTTATCACGATACGGTTCTTCCGAATTTGGACGAGATTCGCTATCACATTGATAAACTTGAGCTGATAGTTGATGATGCTATATGGCCATTGCCTAAATATAGAGAATTATTATTCATAAGATAATAGAAAGAATAAAATGGTAGATTAACTGAAAGGTTATCTATTTATTTTTGTTGGTTGTTTTAAGTTGTAGAAGGGGGGTACCGCGAGGCAGTCCTCTTCTTCCTTTTTATGGTGTAAACCTCCTCTAAATAACATTTCAGAAGTGCTCCAAAAAACAGACGTATGTCGCAGCCATAACTAACGCATGTTACTGCGGTAACTAACAGAAGTTATCCTAACAACTAACGTTAGTTTCTTCAACAACATCCGTTAGTTACCGCTGCGACATACGGTTGATTTTTTGCAAAGCAAAACAAGCTCACAGCCGCCGTTGTCGTATGTTAGTTTTTTCGGTGACGTCCTTAAGTTTTCGGAAAAACTAACATACGACAACAATTTTAGGAGCATATGACGTTTTGGAAGGATAAAGACAATACAGATTTGTTGAAGTCGTCGGTTCTTACCGATACTTACAGACACCTGTGTAGATATGTAAAACCTCGTTTTTTCTATTTTAGTTACGAAAACGTTTCTGTCACCGTTACTAACTGTATATCAGCATTATACGTGCACACGACGTCAAAACGGGACACGAAAAACATGTTTTCTCGCAGAGAATCAATGTGTTATGATTTCTGTCAAATTTGCCCTGATAATGGGCGATACAAGGGGGTACTGAAAGTTGGCGTGTGAGAATTCTTTTTTCGACCTCGTTTTCAGAAGTGAACATGGAGAGCAATACTGATACTATTTTAACCATACCGAAGTGATACTTTCAAATTCGCGGAATCGATGCTTTGTTTTCGAAAAATGATAACGACGAACATAAAAATTCATAAGGACGAAACTAAAAGTTTGTAACTAGAAACATTTAGTTTCGTAATTATGAATTTCTCGCTGTTTATCAATGAATTACATGAAATACGTCCATGTAACGGCTCTAATTCGAGTTACATTCGAGCGATGGAACAATAGCAAAAATATTGGGCTACAATAGCCTGTAGCTTAGGCTAGGATAAAAAAGTATCAGAATATCGGAGAATGTTCACTTTGAAATAAGTTGTGAAAAAGGATTGTATTCAAAGCATTTTATCGTTGTTTCCTTCTGCTGAAATGGAGTAGCATTCTAATTATTTACATGGAAATAAGACAACATATATGCGGCTATTCATCGATTCTTTTTTTTCTGCAATACAACTCTATTTTCAACCTTTGTCACTTCAGTATGACACCATTATGCACTATCACACAGCATATTAATGATGCACCATATACAACGCCAGCGGAAAGAGGTCTCAAAATCAAGGCAAGAGCATATTGTAGGAACGTTATTTCCGGCAGGGGTCTATTTAGACTCGATCTAAACACACCGTTACAGATATCTGAGTGGCCGATTCGTGCAGAACGAATATACGGCGCCCGTTTATTGAGAAATATTTCATTTCTGACAATTTATTTTACATTCATCTCTGGTTTCATCGATGTTTTTCAAGTTACTTTTATAGTTCTTCGAACATTATTGTTGTGACATTATACAATTCCTACGTGTGACATAACTCCTTATAATTTTACTAATGAGCCTATAAAACACTCGTTGGAATTTGTTTACAGCTTGTTTGCATGTAATACTAAAAAAGCTCATAAGGATTTCCTTACGAGCTTTTCTTTTTCATAATCTGTATTATTCTTATTTCAGATTGGGATTAATCTCTCCCCATTTATCGATAGGAGGAAGAACGCCCATGCCAATAACCTGATCACGCAAATCGCACAGATGTTTGTAGCTGGCGTCAAGACTTGCCATTTCGTCGTCTGTCCCGACAAAATCTTTACGATAAGTACCATTCTTTGTTATCACTGTAGGCATAGCCATCATGATATGATTGTATTTTGCTGTATCGGCATAGCATCCTGCCGGCCAAGCAAACTCGGCACCACCCATAGCGGCAGCCATCATTTCAACAGATACATAAGCCGGACTCTGGAAAGAAGAGCGTCCACGAAGCTTGATGATAGCAGATCCACCCTGTGTTACAGCTTTCTTCATAGCTTCCCATTCTTCTTTCGATAAAGTTTTGCCATTGACAGCCTTTCCTGTGCCAATAATGTCAAGCAGAGGAGTTCCTTCGATTGTTACCGGAGAGGCAAATACAGCCATTTGTTCGCCATGACCACCGAAAGTACAGCAGTTCTTTACGGCACACTGCATTACGCCGAAATGTTTAGCCAAAGCGCTTTGTAAACGAGTACTATCCAAAGCTGCCAATGTAGTGAGTTGAGAAGGCTTCAAACCGGCATACAATAAAGTAACCAAACCTGTAATATCAGCAGGATTGAATATAATGACAACATGCTTTACATCCGGACAATATTTTTTGATGTTTTGTCCCAACTCTTTTGCAACACCTGCATTACCGGCAAGAAGATCTTCGCGAGTCATACCCTCTTTGCGTGGAGCACCACCGGAAGAGATAATATATTTGGCATCTTTGAATGCTTCTTCAACACTAGTTGTAGCAGTAATCTTGGAACCGCCAAAGGCACAATGACGAAGTTCTTCTGCAACGCCTTCCGGAGAAAATATATCATAAAGGCAAAGGTTAGAAGAGAGGTGCATAACTAAAGCTGTTTGGGCCATGTTTGAACCGATCATGCCAGCTGCGCCGACAATTACCAATTTTTCATCAGTTAAAAACTTTTCCATAATCACTTATTTATTAATTAAATTAATCGTCACACAAATATAACGATTATATCATTGAAAGAAAAATAACTTATACATATTTAATGTATTCTTAATTCGGCAATGCTCACTTCATTTACATCATTCACGATACGAACGGCTTGAAAGATTACATAGCGGGCTTTGACAGGAGCAAAGTAGATGGATTGCCTAATAGGATTATTTTGGATATTGGAGAACTCGCCTTCGGCCAACAATCTTTTATTTGTTCCTTGCGCATCATCTGCCACATAGAGAGCATAATTGGACACAAGCCCTTTGCGCTGTTGACTATTATCGGGGAGCATATCAAATTCTCTAATCATTTGTTCTTTGCCCAGATCAATGACAATTGTTTTCTGAGTCGTACGGCAAACACTCTTTTCCTGTCCATCTGTAACTTTCGCAGCTTCGGATGCAGGTAAGTTTACGATAGATAAGGGGAGAGTAGGAGTTTCTTTCTCGTTCTTCTCTGTCTCGAATGATTGATCGTTGCCCGAATAGAAAGCCGATATATTATTAATACAAAGACATTCTCCTCTAGCTTCCAGAAAACGGATTCTAATCTTGCGTGCCTTGACCGTGTCGAAACGTACGATTCGTTTGTATCCGATGGTCGTGGTTTCTTCATGCGGATTTACTTTAATCCATTTGCCTTCAGAATAATATTCGATAACGAAAGACGATACCCGTTGTCCCAGAGGAATATATTCCTGAAGCATTAGTCTATTTATTTTCTCTACTTTTTTCAGATCAAAAGTAACAGTCGCTTTTGTAACGCCGTCTTGAGTAGCCCAATAAGTATCATATAAATGATCTGTCATCGCTTTCGGTCCAAACTTACCACCTCGCGAATTCGATACCGACGGTGTCAGTCCACTAAGTAAATCTGTTTTGAGTTCTCTTAGAATCTGTTGATGATAAGTCACAGCATTAGTAGAGTCTATCGGATGGATCAGCCCTTGTCGATCAGCTGGAAAATTCAACAAAAATTGGGCATTGTGGCCAACACTTTGGTAGTATAATTCAACCAAGTCTTTCACTGATTTTACTTTGCTATCTTCTTCGGGGTGGTAAAACCACCCTGGGCGAATAGAGACGTCACATTCACCCGGTACCCATTGGTCGCCATCTTTGTGTCCATTGGTCAGCTCATAATATTTCTCATAACCAGGGAAAACAACTCCTTTTCTCAAGAACGACCAATTGGTAGCACCCGCAATACCATTTTCGTTGCCAATCCAACGGCAACCGGGCCCTCCATCAGAAAAAATGACAGCATGTGGTTGCAGTGTCTCAACCATTTTATATGCCCTTGGAAAGTTGTAATAAGTACGCCTATCGATTTTGCGCACTTCTTTTGCACCGCCATACCAACCATCGCCACCATTGGCACCATCAAACCATATTTCTGATATCTCACCATAGCGAGTCAGTAATTCGTTCAGTTGCTTATAAAAGTATTCGACATAGGCTGGAGAACCGTAAACAGCCGAATTGCGATCCCATGGTGATAGATAGACTCCAAACTTTAATCCATATTTTTTGCATGCAGCCGCCAATTCACCGACAATATCACCTTTACCATTTTTATAGGGTGTATTCCGAATACAATATTCGGTGAGGTGTGTAGGCCATAAACAAAAGCCATCGTGATGCTTACACGTGATAATAACTTCTTTAATTCCGGCCTTAACAAACGTTCTAGCCCATTGCTCACAATCCAGATTGGTCGGATTAAATGTTTTCGGATCAATATCACCGTATCCCCACTCTTTATCATTAAACGTATTGAGTCCAAAATGTACAAATGCAATAGTTTCCCTTTTCTGCCAATTCACCTGTTTAAGTTCCGGTATAGGCAAAACTGCTTGCGGAGTGTTTTGAGCACAAACAGGAAACGCTAAAGTAATAGATAGAAATAGCGTAAAAAATAATTTATTCTTCATGTGTTTTGTTGATTTATAGACAGCAAATATATAAAAAATATAGTTGCCGTTATCACTAAAAAAGATGCTTAACTTAATTTCGCAAATACCACAGAACAATATTCATTACAATTCTTTTTCAAACATTTCGCATTACTGTTTGTTAATCATCCTATCTTGTTATAACAACCCATTTGATTTCATCACATTGAATATTAATATAATGAGAAAGATTATTTTAGATATAAAACAAAGATGGCTACAAAAAAATATTAATATCTGATAATATATTGTTGAAAGGATTATGAATTGTCGGTAAAATATGTATCTTTGTTACAGACAAAACACAAGTTATTTTTAATTCGAATATCGTATTCATTATTTACAGTCTTTTTATGGAAGGTTATCAAGAAAAACAGTACCAAGGCGAAACAAAGAGGTATTGCCAAACATTAGATTTAAAAAACGATCCCGAAATCATTGCCGAATATCGTAAACGGCATAGTGAAACAAACGCTTGGAAAGAGATAATAGAAGGCATAAAGGCAGTTGGAATACTCGAGATGGAGATTTACATACGAGATAGCCGACTTTTTATGATTGTCGAAACTCCGCTTGATTTTGATTGGGATAAAGCCATGCAAAAACTTGCTGTAATGCCTAGGCAGCAGGAATGGGAGAACTATATGAGTATCCTTCAGCTATGTAAATCGGGTCAAACATCGATTGAGAAATGGAAACCGATGGAGCGTATGTTCCGCCTCTATTAATAAAACTTTTTCTAAATATTATTCACTATTGTTTGCATATCTCATCGATTATTGCGAATATTGCACTCCGAAAACCAAAATAAATAAATATGAAAATTTCAATTTTGGATGGATATGCAGCCAATCCGGGCGATCTGTCGTGGGAGGAAATTAAATCGTTGGGCGAATGTACCATTTACAACAGAACTAAACCTGAAGAAGTAATTGAACGGAGTAAAGATGCTGATGCTATCCTTATTAACAAAGTCGTAATCACTAGAGAAATCATAGAAGCTCTTCCGAATCTCAAATATATAGGTGTACTTGCAACAGGCTTTAACGTTGTAGACATTGAAGCTGCTTCCGAGCACAACGTCGTTGTGACAAATATCCCTGCATACAGCACTGAGTCTGTAGCTCAAATGGTGTTTGCTCATATTTTGAATATTACAAATACGGTTAGTCACCATTCTGATGAAGTACATAAAGGGCGCTGGACACGAAATGCCGATTTCTGCTTTTGGGATAACCCACTTATCGAGCTGAAGAATAAAAAGATTGGTATTGTAGGTCTCGGGCATATAGGAAATGCTGTAGCGCGTATCGCAATTGCATTTGACATGCAAGTATATGCCGTTACGTCAAAAGTCAATCTACAATTGATACCCGAAATTAAGAAGATGGAACTCGACGAAATCTTTAAAGAATGCGACATTATTTCACTTCATTGTCCGCTGGTAGACGATACGTATCACTTGGTCAATGCCCATCGATTGTCTTTAATGAAGCCTTCGGCTATTATCATCAACACTAGTCGTGGACCGCTTGTAGACGAACAGGCATTAGCTGATGCACTCAACAGTAAAAAAATATATGCAGCAGGCATAGACGTACTCTCTGCTGAGCCTCCTAAAGCCGACAATCCGTTGCTCACTGCTCGCAACTGTTTCATTACTCCTCATATTGCATGGGCCACTATTGAAGCACGTCAACGATTAAACGAAATAATGGTTAATAACCTAAAAGCTTTTACCGAAGGCAAGCCTATTAATGTAGTCAATCCCAAAAAGAAAGCTTGATATAAGTAAATAGTAGACTCTGAAAGAGAATAACTGTAAATTCTTTGATTCATAAATAAAAACCGCCGTGAGATTAAATCATGTTACATTTAATTCTCGCGGCGGTTCTATACATTTCCAGAATAAACAAATATCTTATAATTAGTCTTTCGTACGCTCAAGTTTTATCCATTCAAGTTGAAATCAACTTATTGCGTTTTAAAACAGATATTCGAATTACTCCACGCTATCTTTAAAGCCTATTTTATGATGGGCTCCATCACAGAATGGTTTGTTTTTGGAAGCTCCACAACGGCATAAATGAACAGTACCGTTATTAGGGATTTCTTCACCATCTTTACCTATCAAACTAAAATTGCCTTTTACTTCGCAAGGTCCGTCAGGGAATACCTTGACCATTACTTTTTCGTCATTCTTTTCCATCTTTTTTCTCTTTAAAAGTTAATGCAAATATAACGATTCAACTCCAGAAATCCTATCTTTTCTGCACGCAATTGAAATTAATCAGTACGTAGTTACTTAGTATCAAGAATTTTATCAAGTTCTTTGACTATTAGCATTGGATCTCTATTAATATCCTTTGCAGATAAGGTTTCATTCTCCAATTTCTCTGTGAGAGCAGGATATTCCTTAAAAGAATTTATCATTCCACTCTTGCTCTTTCTAAATATAGTGCCAAAATTTAAAAAAGGTTTGGCAACCTCAGATTCTGCTAATTTATAATATGCAATAGGTTCTAGATTCCATGCTACAGAATTGAACACCCAAACAAAACCGACATATCCATTTACATGCTTACCCGCATAAGCAAGCAACAACATCATTGGATGGTCGGATATAGAACCCTTTCCACTTCGCATACTGCTATATACATATAGAGGATAATACTCGGCAGTCTTATCAGAGTCCGTTTGGGATAACAATAACAGTTTTTCAACTTTCTTTATGTCGTATTTTATCTTCTTGCCCTTTTGTTCAGGACTGATTGCTATAATAGTATCTCTATCCGAGAGTTCGGAACGCAAATAACCTTCTACTGAAGTACTGTCTTTTAGCATTATTTTTACTCTTGGCAAGTCCTTTTTTGCAAACGACATACTGCACACCATCAATCCTGTTATAGCTAGTAATAATATTCTCTTTATCATAAAAAATCATTTTGTATGAACAACATCAATTGCAAAGTTCATTTTTTTTCTCGAAATATGCAAATATTTCTTTAGGAACGTTGTAAATAAAAGAGAAAAAGCCACACACTGTAATATTGGGTGCAGCAACATTAAGTTAAATTGTAAAACTGAAATCTATAGGCAACTCACTTCAATCACGAAAACATTAATACGACGGGAGAACCTTTTATTTAGAGATCTTTCTTATCTCCCCACAAATGTTGCATTCGTTCTCCTAGCTTACTTTCTGACGAATTATCCTGCGCTTCCCATAGACGAGTGGTTTTTAGGTCATCGGGCATAAATTGCTCTTTAACAAAATGACCGGGATAATCATGAGAATATTTGTAACCGCCGCTATATCCTAGATCTTTCATCAGCTTGGTAGGAGCATTACGTAGGTGTAGAGGAACAGGTAGATTACCTGTTTGCTTCACCAATTCGAGAGCCGAGTTTATACCTTTATAAGCCGAGTTGCTCTTGGGCGAAGTAGCCAGATAGACTGTTGCTTCTGCAAGAGGTATTCTACCTTCGGGCCAACCTATCTTCATTACTGCGTCGAAAGCAGCATTGGCAAGCAACAAAGCATTGGGATTGGCAAGTCCTATATCTTCGGACGCCGATATGACCAACCGCCGCGCGATAAACGCCGGATCTTCTCCTCCTTCTACCATACGAGCCAACCAATAGAGTGCTGCGTCGGGATCACTACCGCGTATTGATTTAATAAAGGCCGAAATAATGTCGTAGTGCATCTCGCCATCTTTGTCGTAAGCCATCGGATTCTGTTGCAAACGCTCGGCAACTATCTCGTCGTTGATGATCACCGGATCTGTTCCCGAAGATTCTACAATCAGTTCCAATATATTTAACAGCTTGCGTGCATCTCCACCCGAATACCGCAACATTGCTGTTGTCTCATCTATCTGGAATGTATGTTCTTTTAGCAGTATATCAGTACTGATGGCATGATGCAATAAGTCAATCAAATCATCTTTAGTTAAAGGCTCCAAAGTATAAGTTTGACAGCGCGATAGCAAAGGTCTAATAACTTCAAAAGAAGGATTTTCGGTAGTTGCTCCAATCAATGTTACAATACCTTGTTCGACAGCACCCAACAGTGAGTCTTGTTGCGACTTACTGAAACGATGTATTTCGTCAATAAACAATATGGGGCTGGGAGTATTAAAGAATTTTTCCTTTTTCGCCTTTTCAAGTACTTCTCTAACATCTTTCACACCCGACGTTACGGCACTGAGCGTATAAAAAGGAGTATTCAATTTGCAGGCTATAATATGTGCCAATGTGGTCTTTCCCACACCGGGAGGTCCCCAAAGGATAAATGATGTAATACGGCCTGCATCTATCATTCGGCGCAAGATAGCATTTGGTCCTACCAAGTGCTTCTGACCGATATAATTGTCCAAACTGTCGGGTCGCAGTCGTTCGGCAAGCGGTTTCATTCTTTTATTCTCCTAATAATATCTTTACTATTCTTTCGGCTGTATGTCCATCCCAACGTTCTGGAATACTTCCTTTCTTCCATTCTCCACTGTTTAACGTATCCAAAGCATCAGCCAGTTTTTCTGAATCTTCACCTACCAATTCATTTGTTCCTTGTTTCCATGTTTCAGGGTGTTCAGCATAACTATTAATAGTAATACAAGGAATACCAAAGAAAGTGGCTTCTTCGCTCACATTGCCCGAATCGGTAACGATAGCTTTGGCATGATTGACAAGATAGCCGAAAACCAAATAATTTTGAACGGGCATGATATTAATATTAGAAAGCTTTAACCCTAGTTTCTTTATACTATCACTAACGTACGTATGCAGAGGTGCTATAATCATTGCTCCGGCTGCTTTTTGCGAAATAGTGGTGAGTATTGATTTCATCAGTGCTTTATCTTTCAATAACTTGCGACGATTGAGTGTCAGCAAGATATATTTGCCTTCATCAACTTGCATCGCCGAAGCCCACAAAGGTTTGAGCAATCGCGTACGGTTTCGACGAATAGTATCTATCAAAATATTGCCTACATAATAAACATTTTCTTCTTCTCGTCCCGACTGGTTCAGATTCCTATTTGCCATCGCTCCGGCAGTAAACAGATAATCCGACAAACCGTCTGTTATCATACGATTTACTTCTTTGGGCTGATTCATATCAAAAGAACGAGTGCCAGCGACCAAGTGAGCCACTTTGATCCCCATTTTCTTAGCAACAATAGCACAACTCATTGTTGCAGTAAGATCATCCACCACCAAAACTACTTGCGCCGGATTCTCGGTAAGCTCCTTATCGAATGCAAGCATGATGCCAGCAGCTAACTTAGTATTGTTTTTACTGTCAACACCAAGATAAACATCGGGCATCTTCATCTCCAAATCCGAGAATAACGAAGGTTCCAAACTACTATCGTCTTGTTTTCCGGTATAAACTAATCTATAAGAAATTCGTTTTCCTATTCTTCTTGCTGTATCGATGGCATGAACTATCGGAGCAATCTTCATAAAATTGGGGCGTGCACCCGAAACGATGGTTATCTTCATTTCTAATATATGTGACAAAATTTATGTGCAAATATACAAAACTTTATTAGTATAAGGCAGATAATTCACTAATTAATTAGCACGTATTCACGTGTGGTTCGGTCTATGGGAAACTTACTCGAGCATGTCACTTCAACCTTTGACTTTTTGCCACACACATAAAATACTATAATAACAAAGGAAAAACGTCGTATGCCCCTAAAAATGATAACGTCCTTATGTTTTTTTGAAAACTTATGGACGTCACAAGAAAAACTAACATACAACAATTTGGACTTAACATAATGGGACTATTACGTATGGATAAACTCACAAAAAAGCATTCTTTCGTCATTTGCAAAAAACAAGTCGAATGGGCTATTTTAATATCTGATTAGCAAAATTAAACTGTCTTATAAAAACATTTTTCATTAATCCGTGTTATTACACATAAAATTGCTATTTTTGCAGACTAAAAGGAAGTTGCACGAGTCACAAGCAACGGATAATAGCTATTGTTGAAAACAAAATGAATGTAGTCATTATAAAATATAACGCGGGAAATATACGGTCGGTGGACTTTGCACTCAAAAGATTGGGCATTAACGCACAAATCACCGATAACGCAGAAATGATACAGAGAGCCGATAAGGTGATCTTTCCCGGTGTGGGAGAAGCTGCCTCGACCATGCAATTCCTTCGCCAGACAAAAATGGATAAGTTGCTTAAATCTCTTAAACAACCATTCTTAGGAATTTGTTTGGGTATGCAGCTTATGTGCCGATATTCGGAAGAAGGAAATACAGATTGCTTGGGCATGTTCAACGAAGACGTCAAACGCTTCATTCCTCAAATACATGCAGACAAAGTACCTCACATGGGATGGAATCAGTTGGATAACCTGAAAGGAAAACTTTTTCGTAATATAAAGGCCGGCGAGTTTGTTTATTTCGTACATAGCTTTTATGTTCCGGTATCCGACTTTACGGCTGCATCGGCACATCATATTGTACCGTTCAGTGCAGCTCTTGAAAAAGATAATTTTTATGCTACGCAATTTCATCCCGAAAAGAGTGGGAGCGTAGGTGAGACAATATTAAAAAACTTTTTGGAATTATGATAGAGTTGATTGCAGCCATCGATTTACTCGACGGAAAATGTGTGCGTCTTGAAAAAGGCAAATATGATACTAAAAAGGTTTATAGCGACAATCCGGTGGACGTTGCTAAAATGTTTGAAGACTATGGTATACAGAAATTGCATGTAGTTGACTTGAACGGTGCAGTTTCTCATCATGTAGAAAACTACCGTATACTCAATATGATTGCTTCGCGCACCTCTATGACAATTGATTTTGGAGGAGGAATAAAGAGTGACGAAGACTTGGTGATTGCCTTTGAAAATGGAGCTCAGCAAGTGACTATAGGTAGTGTAGCCGTAACCAATCCTACTCTTTTTGACAAGTGGTTTGATAACTACGGGAGAGAGAAAATAATTCTCGGTGCCGATGTAAAAGATCGTATAATAGCAGTCAAAGGATGGACTGAGGAAAGCGAATGTCACTTAAAACCTTTTCTGGAAGACTATATACATAAAGGGGTTGAGATGGTGATTTGTACAGACATTGAACGCGACGGAATGCTACAAGGCCCTAATATCAAGCTCTACAAAGACATATTGAAGGAGCATCCCACTTTGCATCTTGTAGCAAGCGGTGGTGTAGGCAGTATTAACGATGTGAAGAAACTGAACGAAGCACACGTCCCGGCCGTAATAATAGGAAAAGCATTCTACGAAGGTAAAATCACCCTCGAAGATCTGGAGAAATTATAAAGAGATCGTTTAATTAATCTGAAAGAACAAGATATAGCGTGTTAGCAAAGAGAATCATTCCATGTTTAGATATTAAAGATGGACGCACCGTGAAAGGTATTAATTTTGTAAACCTTCGTGAAGCTGGTGATCCTGTTGAATTGGGACGTGAATACAGTCGCCAAGGGGCAGATGAATTGGTCTTTCTGGATATAACGGCAAGTTACGAAGAGCGCAAAACCTTCACCGAACTGGTGAGCCGTATTGCGGCCAATATTAACATTCCATTTACCGTAGGTGGGGGTATCAATGCACTCGAAGACGTTGAACGCCTTTTAGTTGCAGGTGCTGATAAAATATCAATCAATTCTTCAGCTTTATTGCATCCTGAGTTGATAGAAGAAATAGCCACACACTTCGGATCTCAAGTATGCGTAGTAGCTATTGATGCTCGTGAAGATGAAAACGACTGGTTCTGCTATTTGAAAGGTGGTAGAGAACGCACAGAACAACGATTGTTTGAATGGGCTTATGAAGCTCAGGAACGAGGGGCAGGCGAAATACTATTTACTAGTATGAATCATGACGGAGTTAAAAATGGCTATGCCAACGAAGCACTCGCTGAGCTGTCCGATAAACTTTCCATCCCAATCATAGCGTCGGGAGGAGCAGGTAAAAAAGAACATTTTGCTGACGTTTTTACAAGGGGGAAGGCAGATGCCGCATTAGCTGCAAGTGTTTTTCATTTCGGAGAAATACCAATTCCCGAATTAAAATCTTATCTTTGCAGTCGTAATATAACAGTAAGAATATAAGATAGATAAAATGAATATCGATTTTGATAAAATGAACGGACTTGTTCCGGCAATCGTACAAGACGCCGACACTCGAAAGGTGTTGATGCTTGGTTTTATGAACCGCGAAGCATATGATAAGACTAACGAAACAGGTCTAGTTACTTTCTATAGTCGCTCTCGTCAGAAATTATGGACTAAAGGCGAAGAAAGCGGCCATGTACTTCATCTGGTTTCGATGAAGAGCGATTGTGATAATGATACGTTGTTGATTCAGGTTCATCCCGAAGGCCCTACTTGCCATACAGGTACCGATACTTGTTGGGGGGAGAAGAACGAAGAACCTGTAATGTTCTTCAAAGAATTACAAGATTTTATCGATAAGCGCTACAAAGAGATGCCAAAAGATTCGTATACTACGAGCTTATTTGAGAGCGGTGTAAACCGAATGGCACAAAAAGTAGGCGAAGAAGCAGTAGAGACAGTGATAGAAGCGACTAATGGCACGCCCGAAAGAATGGTATATGAAGGGGCAGACCTGCTCTATCATCTTATCGTGTTGCTCACTTCGAAAGGTTATCGTATTGAAGATTTAGCTCATGAATTAGTTGAAAGACATAGTAAATCATGGAAGAAGCATTAGTAAAATATCAAGATGTTGAGATAAAACAAGAAGGAACACCTATTCTTGAACATGTCAACTTGGAATTTCATAAAGGCGAATTTATCTTTTTAATAGGTAAAGTAGGAACCGGAAAGACAAGTTTGATGAAGACTATGTACGGAGAGCTCGATATTACGTCGGGCGAAGCTCTGGTATTGGATAATGATATGATTACCATCAAAAGGAAAAATATTCCGCAACTTCGTCGGCGACTAGGTATTATATTTCAAGATTTTCAGCTCCTCATAGATCGTACGGTATACGAGAATTTGGCCTTTGTGCTGAAAGCAACAGGATGGAATGATAAAGTCAAGATTGGTGAACGTATCGACGAAGTACTTAATAAGGTAGGTATGCAAGAGAAGGCTCAGAAGATGCCCAGCGAATTATCTGGTGGAGAGCAACAACGTATTGTCATAGCAAGAGCTGTCCTCAATGAGCCCGACATTATTCTTGCTGATGAACCTACCGGAAATCTTGATGCCGAAACAGGAGTCGCTATTGTCAATCTATTGCAAGAATTTAGTGAGAAAGGGACTTTGGTCATCATGAGCACTCATAATCTTCATATAGTTCGTAAGTTCAACGGAAAAGTATTGAAACTCGAAAATAAAGAGTTATCAGATGTAACCAGCGACTACGAAGAAGAAACAATTAAAGAAAATAACTAATAATTAAACACTGTACAAAATGAAAGTTTTAAAGTTTGGAGGAACTTCTGTAGGGTCGGTAGAGCGCATTAAGGAAGTAGCCAAATTAATTACCGACGGTGAACGTAATATAGTTGTCCTTTCGGCTATGTCGGGGACTACCAATACGTTGGTAGAGATTTCTAATTATTTGTCTCAAAAGAATCCTGAGGGAGCCAATGAGATCATCAACAAACTGGAAGCTAAATATAAACAGACTGTTGATAGTCTGTTCTCAACCGATGAATATAAACAGAAAGCCCTTGGAATACTTAAAACTCATTTTGACGAACTGCGTTTGTTAACTAAAGATATGTTCACCTTATTCGAAGAGAAAGTCGTTCTATCAAAAGGCGAACTCCTCTCTACGAATTTGATGCAACTTTACCTCAACGAACAGCATGTTACTTCAGTATTACTACCGGCATTAGACTTTATGCGTACCGATCGCAACAATGAGCCGGATGCTGTATATATTAAAGATAAACTACAGACAATGCTTGATACATATCCTGATACTAAGTTGTTTATAACTCAAGGATATATTTGTCGCAATGCTTATGGTGAAATCGATAATTTGCAACGTGGCGGAAGCGACTATTCGGCTTCATTAATCGGAGCGGCTGCTGGAGCTTCCGAAATCCAGATATGGACAGATATCGACGGTATGCACAATAACGATCCGCGTTTTGTGGATCATACACAACCCGTACGTCATCTATTGTTTGAAGAAGCTGCAGAATTGGCTTACTTCGGTGCCAAAATATTGCATCCTACCTGCATTCAACCTGCAAAATATGCCAATATCCCTGTTCGTTTGCTCAACACGATGGATCCTTCTGCTCCAGGAACATTAATATCTAACAGTACAGAACAAGGTATGATAAAAGCTGTAGCAGCCAAAGACAATATTACAGCAATCAAAATTAAATCGAGCCGTATGCTATTGGCTTACGGATTCTTGCGCAAAGTATTTGAAATATTCGAGAGTTATCGTACTTCTATTGATATGATATGTACATCGGAAGTAGGTGTTTCAATCACCATAGACAATACGACTCACCTGAAAGATATTCTTGCCGATTTGAAGAAGTATGGCACTGTAACGGTAGATCATGACATGTGTATCATTTGTATTGTTGGCGATTTGGAATGGGATAATGTAGGGTTTGAGGCGAAAGCGATCGAGGCGATGGGAGATATACAAGTCCGCATGATTTCGTATGGAGGTAGCAATTACAACATCTCGATGCTGATACGTCAAGAAGACAAAAAGAAAGCTTTGCAGTCTTTGAGCGATAAATTATTTGCAAATAAGTAATTCGATGAATCATCAATTTCCGTTGGAAAGGTTCTCCAAATATCAGACTCCTTTCTATTATTACAATTTGGATCTATTGACCCAAACACTTGAGTGCGTCAATAAAGAAGCCGGGCGATATGCCAACTTCCATGTTCATTATGCAGTCAAAGCTAATGTAAACTCACAGGTACTATCATTTATTGCTCAACAAGGGCTTGGTGCCGATTGCGTCAGCGGTGGTGAAATAGCAGCAGCACTGAAGGCTGGATTTCCAGCCGACAAAATTGTCTTTGCAGGGGTAGGCAAATCTGATAAAGAAATAAAATTAGGTTTGAAAGCCGGTATCGCTTGCTTCAATGTAGAGTCTGTACCCGAGTTGGAAGTCATTAGCGAATTAGCGCAACACCTGCATTGCGTAGCAAATGTAGCTTTCCGAATCAATCCGAACGTAGGAGCACACACACATGCCAATATCACTACGGGATTGGCCGAAAATAAATTCGGTATCAGTATGAACGATATGGACAAAGTCATTGATTTGGCCTTGCAAATGAAGAGTATAAAATTCACCGGACTACATTTCCATATTGGTTCGCAGATATTGGTCATGGACGATTTTATAGCTTTGTGCCATCGGATTAATGAACTGCAAGATAAACTGGAAGCACGAGGAATTCATTTGGAGAATATAAATGTAGGAGGAGGTTTGGGTATAGACTATAAACAACCCGACAAGAGCCCTATACCCGATTTTGCAACCTATTTTGCAACTTATGCCGAACATCTTAAACTGAGAGAAGGCCAACAATTGCATTTCGAATTGGGCAGAAGTATTGTAGGACAATGTGGAGCGCTCATCTCACGAGTTCTCTATGTCAAACAAGGCACCAACAAACAATTTGCTATCCTCGATGCAGGCTTCACCGATCTAATTAGACCAGCTCTTTATCATGCCCATCATCTGATTGAGAATCTCTCTTCTGATGCTCCCAAAAAGAAGTATGATGTTGTCGGTCCGATATGCGAATCAACAGATGTATTCGACAAAGGTGTTAAATTAAACGAGACAAAACGTGGTGATATTATAGCCCTCCGTTCAGCTGGAGCTTATGGGGAAATTATGGCATCGCAATATAATTGTCGAGAACTTCCGAAAGGTTATCTTTTTTAATAAAAATATTAAATTTTCTCAGAAATTGTAATTACCTTTGCACGCTGTTAAGCAATGTATGTCTTATAGAATTATTAAAGAGAGTTTGTTTTAAGTCAGGTAATTTATGAAAAGAATGATTGCAGGATTTATTTTCCTGCTATTGGTTTTAGGTTCGTGCAACAATAAAAAAAGCAACAATCTTCCTATTCAAGCGACTGAATCGGTGCATCGTTTAAACGAGGATTCGTTAGCACAAGCGGCCAAAGGTCCTCATCAGAGTCATGCCGATGAATTGTTCAATGATTTCATCTATAGTTTTGCATCCGATCCTACTGTTCAACGCCAACGAATAGTATTCCCTCTATTAGTTGACAATGGTGGAAAAAAATCCTTTATTGATGCCCGCCATTGGAAACACGATTATCTGTTCATCCATCAAAAAATTTACACATTGATATTCGATCGCCAGAAAGATATGGATTTGGTGAACGATACATCACTGAAGAGTGTACAAGTGGAGTGGCTATATCCAAAAAACAAGATGGTGAAACACTACAATTTCAAAAGAATACGTGGTATGTGGTTGCTCGAGTCTATCAACATGAGCCACATGACGAATATAGAAGATGAAACATTCCTCAATTTCTATGGTCGTTTTTCTACTGATAGTTTGTTTCAAGCTCAAAGAGTATGCCAACCGCTGAAGTTTGTCACCGCCAATCCTGATGATGACTTTTCGATGATAGAGGCAACTATTGATGTAAGCCAATGGTTTGCATTCAAACCGCAGTTACCTATCCTCCAAATGTCAAATATCAATTATGGACAACAGAACTCTGACAAATCCATACAAAAGATTGTTGCCTTCAAGGGCGTAAGTAATGGCTTTTCCAATGTGCTTTACTTCCGCAAGAAAGCAGGTAAATGGAAGCTCTATAAGTTTGAAGACACGGGTATATAAGTTTTATAAAAATGATAGATGAAGTAGATTATTCTCTCCTTGGACACAATACTTTCGGTATTGCTTCTAAAGCATCTCGGTATGTTGAATACAACTCGATAAGCGAGTTAAAGCAATTCATAACGTCCGGTGGTGCACTCACCGAACCTTATCTACATATCGGGCAAGGTAGTAATCTGCTTTTCACCTGTAATTATCCGGGTATCATTCTACATTCTTGCATCAAAGGTAAAGAGGTGATGTACGAGACCGACGATGATATCGTTGTACGCGTGGGTGGTGGTGAAATATGGGACGAATGGGTAGCATATTGTGTCGAACACGAATGGTATGGAGCCGAAAATCTTTCGCTCATTCCGGGTGAGGTAGGAGCGGGAGCTGTTCAGAATATCGGAGCCTATGGAGTAGAAGTCAAAGATATCATACAATGCGTAGAGACTATCGATGCTACGGGTGAAGATTGTATTTTTACTAACCCACAGTGTCAGTATGGTTATCGTCAAAGCATTTTTAAACATCCTGACATGAAGCGCTATTTTGTCACTTATGTCACTTTCAGACTGAAGAAGAAAGCATGCTTTCATTTGGATTATGGTTCTATCCGCACCGAACTGACAAAGTATACTTCTCTCAATCTAGCTAATGTACGACAAGCTATCATTTCGATACGTTCCAATAAGTTACCCGATCCTAAAATAATAGGCAATGCTGGTAGTTTTTTTATGAATCCGGTTATATCTCGCAAACAATTTGAACAGATTCAAAAAAGTTATCCACATATTCCTTTTTACGAGATAGATGCATTCAATATCAAAGTCCCAGCAGGGTGGATGATTGAACAATGCGGATGGAAAGGTAAATCGCTCGGTCCAGTTGGAGTATACGATAAGCAGGCTTTAATATTAGTGAATAAAGGTGGAGCTATGGGAAAAGATGTAGTTGCTCTCAGCGATGCAATCAGACAGTCTGTACTTACTAAATTTAATATTGATATTCATCCAGAAGTGAATTTTATTTAAAGTAATACTTTATATATATAAAAGCTACAAAATGAATCACATGCAAGTCAAAATATTAGGTAGCGGAACTTCAACAGGTATACCTCAGATTGGTTGCACTTGTGAAGTATGCACTTCTTCCGATGTACACGACAAACGCCTACGTTGTTCTTCGTTGGTTACTATTGGAAATACGAATATCCTCATCGACTGTGGACCTGATTTTCGTGAACAAATGCTTCATCTGCCATTTGCTCCTATAGATGCAGTACTTATTACTCACGAACACTACGACCATGTAGGAGGGCTAGACGACCTGCGCCCGTTCTGCAAATTTGCTCCCATTCCTATTTTTTGCGATAAACGCAGCTGCGATTCCATAAAGGCAAGAATGCCTTACTGTTTCAAAGAAGGAAAACTTTATCCAGGCGTTCCACAATTATCCTTGCACGAGATTTCTGCTTTTCGTCCTTTTCGGGTAAAAGGCATTGACATTATGCCATTCGAGGTAATGCATGGAAATATTGCAATCCTTGGTTTTCGCATTAACCAATTTGCATATATTACCGATATGTCTACTATGATTGACATGTCTTTCAATACACTTCATGGTATTGATACGCTTATTCTAAACGCGCTTCGTATACAGCCTCATCATTCTCACCAGACTATTGAAGAAGCTGTTGCTACGGCTCTGCGCATAGATGCACGTCAAACTTTTTTCATACACATGAGTCATCAGGCAGGGCTGCACAAAGAGGTAAACAATAAACTTCCAGAAAATATCAAACTGGCGTACGACGGACAAGTCATAAACGTATCCGATGAAATTCGGCAAAAGACTGTCAATCCTGATTTATTTCAATAAAAAGGCTGTCAATTTAAAGTATTCCATCTTACTTTATCGTCTACAAATCTTGGCGAAATCGCAATACTGACACCGCTTAGTATCTTCCGTTTGCGTAAATGGTATGTCTTGATTGAATATTTCGTGTATCAATGCCAATAGTTCGCTACGAAAGTCGTCTTCATACATTGCGATATCTTCAACAACATCTTTTGGCTTTCTTGGCTCGCCTATCAGAATATCCGAAGAATACTCTTTACCGGCTGCTCGATGAATATAAAGAAGCGTAGGTTTCACCTTCTTGCCAGAGATCTTATTGCCTACAATCGAAGCATAGAGAAACGCTTGAAAGATATAATTAGCACGTTCCAGATCTTTTTGAAACAGATCGTTCACAGCGGTAATAGATTTAGGATTCCCTCCCGTTTTATAGTCCACTATGCGTATCGTATCATCTTTTTCGTCCATACGATCTATTGTTCCTCCTATATTGATATCGATGCTCCCTGCAGCGGTATCCACATGCAAAGGCTCTGTTACTCTTTTCTCTTCGCCCACTATCATGAATGGCGTACGACATTTATCAAAGTTTAGTAACTGCTTCACGTAGGTTTCTATCACTTTGAAATTGATCAGATATGTTCCATTATAATCAGCCTTTTCGTCTGCACCTATATTGAAAAACTCTGTTTTGAAGGCACCGTCCACAATATCATGCAATGACTTCGGATTCTTCAAAAAGGTTTCTATAGCTTCGCTACTCACAATCTTTCCACCACGTATGATAGCTTTATAAGCCATCTCGGCCGATTTGTGAAAGATGGTGCCGAACATCGGTGAGTTTATTTCCACCGTTACTTCGTCGGGCACTTTGATGGCAGCTACATACTGAAAGAAGAAGCGCAACGAACAATCCATATAATGGTTGAGTGCCGAGGGCGAAAGCACCGCCTGAGGACGCACGTTTGTATCGAAATGCCTCAACAAGAGTTTCATCACTTCGTCTGTCTTCTGCACTCTCAGTTCCTCTATCTGATTGGGCGACTGTTTGGCCTCGAGCATCTTGCGCTCTATGCTGTAAGGATATTCTACAAGCAACTGTAACATGAAACGCGACATCTCGCCTTTGCTCAGTCCTGTCGTTGTCGAATTATACAACAAGGTGACGTTTTCTGCACGCTGAATCAACCGATAGAAGTAATAAGCATACACGGCGTTCTTGTGCTCTATAGTGGTCATTCCAAAAGCTTTTCGCAAATTGTAAGGAATGAATGATACTTCACTGCTCCCCTTGGGCAACTGTCCTTCGTTGAGCGAAAGCATCAATAGATTTCTGAAATCCAGGTTACGGGTTTCGAGCACTCCCATCACTTGCATACCGATAGCCGGCTCACCATGAAAAGGAATTGAGGCGCCATGCAATATGTTATGGAGCAAACGGTTCAACGTATGCGATGAGATCACTATTTGCTGTTCTTCGATAAGCGATAATAATCGGTTTACTTTCACATAGCTTTGGTAGAGCGATTCCCGATACAGTTGTTCGTACAAGTCAGTATCCGATGCAACTTCGTCGTCGTCAGTTTCAGGTTTCCTATATAGCGATGCGATATCCTGTATCAAATTTATCAAATAACGGCACAAGGCGATATTACCGTTTTGCCATGCAAACACCATTTGCAGAAAATCATCTCCATGAAGCTCCGATGGGGATACATAAGGATGATTATTAAGCGTAAGTTCGCGAAGTAGCGATGCCGCCTTATCTGATTTCTTCTGAACGTATGGATGATTCAGCACCAAGCGAACGTTGGCGTATGCAAATTGTCCCGTATCGGCTTTATAACCTTCTGTTTGAAGATCAATTACCGCTTTTATGAAGCTATAGATTGGTGTTTGCGATAACGGAAATCCCATCGTCACATTCACATTCTGAACCGTATCGGGAATGGAATGCAGCACGGGCAACAACAATGTTTCATTGCACAATACTACTGCATTTTCTTTCTCCGCGCAGCCTTCCGGTAGTTTTTGTGTCCACTGTGATAGATAACGGGCTTGAGCGTTTTCAGACGATGCGGCAATGAACCGAATTTTTTTTGGTGTAGCCAGATGATTGAAATAATCACCGTTAAGTTCATTACCGAACAAGGCTAAGTTTTGGCCGATAAACTCTCCTGCTTCATAGTTGCAGTATTTGCTGGCCTCCTGCATATAATACGTGTCATAGTCCCAATAAAACATGGCTTTGCCACAATCTTTCACAATTGAAAAGAAACGCTTCTCCACCTTATTCAGCACGTTGAATCCTACAAATACATAATGATCGTAAGGTAGCTCATCAGAGGTTATCTGTTCTATCACAGAGCGATATAACATGCCTTCGTATGCGATGCCCATTTCTTCCAGTTTCGTACGATAGGCATGGTATATATCTTTCAATCTATTCCAAGAGGTGGCAAAGCGGTCTTTCAGTTGAGTATGTTTCTCCATCGAGAAATTCTGAAAGAACTGCTCCAGGGCCTTTACTTGTTCTTCGTTCAGAAAGTCCAAATCATTCATCTCGTTCTTCAGATCACGCAAGTTTTCAAAGATGCGGTCGGCATCTACCAGATTCTTGTCTACATCGTCAAAGTCGCCTATCAACAGTTGTCCCCAGGGGTAGAAACTGTCCAGCAATTCGTCGCTTCCCGTCTGGTTTATATATATATTATACAATACGGCTACCAACAAGATAGGGTCGCCTTTCTTCAACGGAGACAGCTTTTGCAACAAGTCGCTAATGCTTAAATAAACAGGAGCCCACATGGGGCCACTCCCTTCTTGGGCTAGGTATTGGTTAAAGAACAAGCCTGCACGTTTATTCGGAAAAACAATGGCCGTTTTCGAAAAGTCACCGTTCAGTTTGCCGAACAGATCGTGCGCTACATCTTGCAAGAAAGTTTTCATACGTCAATAGACATGATATAATCGTTCATAAAATAGCCCTTTCCTATAGCAAAATCACCTTGGCTCACCAATTTCATTCCCATACGTTTGTAGAAGTCCAGTGCCTTATTATGGCGGTTCACATGGAGCTCCATACGGCAAGGGTTAGGATGTACTTCTTTGATATAGACCTTAGCGGCCTCGAACAAGAAACGTCCGCAATGTGCATGTTGAAAATAGGGGAGAACATATATCTTCTGAAGGTTAAACAAATCTTCGGTTTCCTGCTGTATCGAAATATATCCGCAAGCTTCACATTCTTCGTAAGCAATGAAGTACACATGCCCTTCTTCTTCCATCTGCTTCCGTATATTGACAGGATTGTACATCCAATCCATCATATAGTCGATCTGTTCCTTGCTCAATATCTCGGCATAGGTTTTGGGAAACACCTGCTCCGCCAAAGAGTGGATCAACCGGCAATCACAGGTATCTGCTTTTCTCAACGTGAACATTTACAAGATCCTCTATTTAGTACGACAGTATTTCATTGCCTGTATCGGTTATCAATATCAAGTTTTCCCATTGGGCAGAAGGCAGACCGTCTTCGGTGCACACCGTCCAATCGTCGTCTTCGTCTATGAATACATCGTAAGCTCCCATATTGATCATTGGTTCTATCGTGAAAGTCATACCCGGCACAAGTACCATTCCAGTACCTTTTTTGCCAAAGTGCTCCACATCAGGATCTTCGTGAAAATCTACTCCGCAGCCATGTCCGCACAAGTCTCTCACCACGCTGTAACCGTTTTTCTCGGCATGTTCTTGTATGGCGGCTCCTACATCTCCAAGTTGTGCCCAGGGCTGAGCCATCTTTATACCTATCTCCATACATTCTTTGGTCACTTGCACCAGCTTCTGCATCTCGGGCGACACATCACCTATCATAAACATTCTAGAGGCGTCGCCATAGAAACCTTTGTATATAGTCGATACATCTACATTCACGATGTCGCCGTTCTGCAATATATCGTCTTTGCTTGGTATACCATGACACACTACTTCGTTAATACTCGTGCATACGCTTTTTGGAAATCCGTCAAAGTTAAGCGTTGCCGGTATGGCATCGTGGTTCGAAGTATATTCGTACACCAGCAGATCTATTTCCTGGGTCGTCATACCTTCGTGAATATGTGTCGCTACATAGTCTAACACGCCTGTATTAATGTTACAAGCTTCTCTTATTCCTTTCAACTGTTCCGGAGTTCGCAATATCTTTTTGCTCGGCATCCTATAGCCGTTACGTTTGAATTCTTGTGCTCTCTTTTCTACTTCTTCCGGATAATTGGATGGGGTATACCGGTTCCCTTTCATAAATTTTTTCATTGATGCGATCTCTATTATCTTTCTTCCTTTTTTTGAAGTTTCAACAAAATTACATATTTCTATCGGATTTCTTTTCTTTATTCACAAAAATTACTTATTTTGCGAGCTATAAGAATGGTGCTTATACTGTGAATATAAACCACTAAATAGATAAATATATGTTTGAAAGTCTTGATCCTTCGTTAATTAACTGGTCGCGATTACAATTTGCGATGACAGCAATGTATCATTGGATATTCGTACCGTTAACCTTAGGCATTACAGTGATAATTGCCATTATGGAAACGATTTACTACCGTACCGGGCTCGAGAAATGGAAAAAAACCACTAAATTCTGGATGAAACTTTTTGGTATCAATTTCTGCATCGGTATTGCTACAGGATTAATCCTTGAATTCGAATTCGGAACCAATTGGAGCAACTATTCCTGGCTGGTAGGTGATATATTCGGTGCACCATTGGCTATCGAAGGAATCGTCGCTTTCTTTCTTGAAACTACTTTTATAGGTGTCATGTTCTTCGGATGGAATAAAGTCAGTAAAGGCTTTCATCTAGCAGCGTCTTGGCTCACATGGCTTGGTGCTTCTCTATCGGCTTGGTGGATATTGGTAGCAAATGCATGGATGCAATATCCTACAGGAATGCATTTCAACCCCGATACAATGCGCAACGAAATGACCAACTTTGCCGCTATCGCTCTATCTCCTGTCGCAGTCAACAAGTTTCTACATACCGTTCTTTCCGGATGGATCGTTGCTGCTGTCTTTGTTGTGGGCATCAGCTGCTGGTACCTCATTCGGAAAAAAGAGAAAGAATTTGCTATCCGTTCTCTAAAAATAGCTTCCATCATAGGACTTATTGCTTCTTTGTGCTCCCTATGGTCGGGCGACGGATCAGCTTATCAAGTAGCCCATACCCAACCCATGAAACTAGCTGCAATGGAAGGACTCTACAACGGTCGTCAAAACTGTGGGCTCATCGGCGTGGGCATTCTCAAATCTTCCGATAAGTTGATAGGTTCCAAACAAGATCCGTTTGTTTGCAAAATCGAAATACCTTCTTTATTGTCACTGCTTGCCAATCGCAATGTCACAAGCTTCGTACCTGGAGTGAATGATATTCTGGCAGGTGGATACAAACAATCTGACGGCAATATCGCAATGTCCGTTGCCGACAAGATGGCTTCGGGCAAGACAGCGATGTCTGCATTAGGTGCTTATCGTGCCGCCCGCAAAGCGCAACTTCCGAGTGACGCCTCTTTGGCCAAACACGTATTCCAAGCCAATGTAGCCAATATGGGATATGGATATCTTAAATCACCCGAACAGGCCGTGCCAAACGTACCTCTAACATTCTACTCTTTTCACCTTATGATTATTTTAGGGTGTTACTTCATTCTTTTCTTCATTATTACTACTATCGTAGCTTTCCAATACGATTTCGCTCAGAAACGTTGGCTACAGTTTGTTGCTTTATGGTCCATACCATTGGCTTATATAGCAGGTATGGCTGGATGGATGGTAGCCGAAGTAGGACGCCAGCCTTGGTGTATCCAAGATATGCTACCCTGCAATGCTGCTATTTCTAAAGTAGATGTAGGTGCAGTACAAACATCATTCTTCATTTTTGTCACTATCTTCACCGTACTTCTCATCGCAGGTATTGGTATCATTGCAAAAGCGATCAAGAAAGGACCGCAAATAGAACCGGAAGTATAAAAGACTCATTTAAAACAAATAGACTATGTATACCTTTCTACAATATTATTGGTGGGCCGTGGTGTCACTATTGGGCGCCCTGCTCGTTTTCCTGCTCTTCGTACAAGGAGGCAACTCCATGCTGTTCTGTATTGGAAAAACAGACAAGAGCCGTACACTCATGATCAATTCTACCGGACGCAAATGGGAGTTTACTTTTACGACACTGGTCACTTTCGGAGGCGCTTTTTTTGCATCTTTTCCTTTATTCTATAGCACCAGCTTTGGAGGTGCCTATTGGCTGTGGATGATCATACTTTTTACATTCGTTTTGCAAGCTGTGAGCTACGAATTTCACGACAAGCTGGGCAATCTGTTGGGCAAACGCACATACGAAAGCTTTCTGGTCATCAATGGTACCATTGCCCCACTTTTGCTTGGAGGAGCTGTTGCCACATTCTTTACTGGTAGCGATTTCTATATCAACAAAAACAATATCTCCGATACGATGATGCCTGTCATCAGTCAATGGGGCAATTGTGGACACGGACTCGATGCATTACTCAATCCATGGAATGTCATTTTGGGTGTTGCCGTATTCTTTTTGGCACGTATTTTAGGCGCACTTTATTTCATTAATAGTATAGACGATCAAGAGCTAACCACTCGTTCGCGCAAAGCACTGCTCATAAACACTATACTTTTCTTGGTATTCTTCCTTACTTTTGTTATCCGTACTCTCTTTGTCGACGGCTATGCTGTTCGCACAGACGGTACTATATACATGGAGCCATACAAATATTTTGCCAACCTCCTTGCCATGCCTCTCGTCTTTATACTATTCCTTGTAGGAGTAGTAGGAGTGCTCTACGGCATTATCCGCACTTATTTCAGTGCAACTTTCGACAAAGGTATATGGTTTACCGGAGCCGGTACCGTATTCACCGTATGGGCACTTTTCTTGATAGCAGGCTACAATAACACAGCTTACTATCCATCGTGCACCAATTTGCAAAGCTCACTCACTATTCAAAATAGCTGTTCAAGCTTCTTCACACTCAACGTCATGATGTGGGTATCGTTTCTTGTTCCGTTCGTACTTATCTATATTTTCTACGTATGGCGCAAACTCAGTAAGCACAAAATAGGAGAAGAAGAGAGCAAAAATGAAGATATGTATTAATGAAAATACACCCTTAGACTGAATAAACTATTTATATAGAAAAAAGGAAATGTACTAAAAAATAGAGGGCCGCAAAACTGTTACACTGTTTTGCGGCCCTCTAACATATTATGCCTTTTTGTTTATTATGGTTTTAGATTGCCTGCGACGTTTATTCCACCAAATCAAAAATCCAGAGACCGGTAAGGTGGCACCGATCAATCCCGCCAAAAACGTAAACAACTTACCTACAGGACCCAACCAATTGCCCGTATGAAGCACCCATATAGCATTGTCCACTTCATTGCCTTTGATGACGGAAGGTGGCACATCAGTCGCTATTTTGCCTGTAACACGATCAAAAAATAGATCTTTTGGACTTTCGGCACTTTTTAATCCGATACGATTAGATACCCTTACATTATAATAAGCGCCCTCTAATCGGTAGGTCGCAACTTGTGCTTCTTGCTTGCCGGGATACATACGGAATGCTGCGTCTACAGCATCATTAATGCGAAATACGGAATGAGCTTTATCCTTATCCGAAAAGACTCTTTCCGATTTCCAGTGATGGGGATCAACTCCACCGAATAAACGCATCGTAGCATTTCCCAAAGGTTCGAAAGCTATAAGCAAACCGGTGACAACTAAAATCGATATAAACAATAAAGCATATACTCCGAATACTTTATGAAAGTCATAATTTACCCGTTTGAAAGGTGCATTCCATTTCACTGTAAATGCTCCTTTGCGTGCCGACTTGTTCCATCGCTTGGGCCACCACAAATAAGTACCTGTTACCAGTTCTATGAGAAATATCAGCGTAGATATATCTATAATCCATTGTCCCACTTTACCCAACAAGAGCGAATGATGGAGATGGGCTATTATATAGAAGAAATAGACCGTACCGTCATCTTTTAATATTTTTCCGGTATACGGATTCATATACACCATACGCAAACCGGTTTTCTCATTATAGGTATTGAATCGCACACTACGACGAGCATCACGATAAACAACCATATAAGCCGGAGATTTACGATCTGGATAATTTGTTTTCAATATATCCATCAGCTTTTCGACTGGCATACGGTTGGGCAATACCTCTTTCACATAACGGGCGTCTCCCGCACAATGATCTATTATTTCATCACTATAAACAAAAATCGTACCTGTAATACAAACAAAAATCAGAATTAGCGCTGAAATAATACCCGGCCAAAGATGCAACCATTTCATCAACAACCTTGATCTGCTTTTTTTCTTTAAGTTGGAAGTCATCATAATTTTATCAATATGATTGTTATTCACTTTAAAAGCGATAGGTCACATTAGCAAGAAATTGCCTTGGAGATTGCAGCTCTGCATAATAGTCTCCCAAGATATAATGCTTGTCAGTCAGGTTATTGACCTTGGCACCTATCCTGAATTTGTCGTATTCGTAAAATACGGTAGCATCAAGTTTACCATATCCTGCAACTTTAAAGTTGTTGGACGAATCAAGAAAGCTACTGCTTGCAAAGTTACCACCCAATCCGATTCCAAAGCCTTTCAAACTGCCGGAAGTCAACTTATGACCGATCCAGAAATTAGCCAAATGCCTCGGAGTAGCCACATCTCTCAACCCATCGGCACTACCCTTATAAAATTTATTGTCATTATAGCCGTATCCCAGTATAATGTGCATACCTGTAAAAGGATTTGCAATGACATCTATTTCAAATCCCTTGCTCTTTTGAGAGCCGTCCTGCACCGAATACGACGCCACAGCCGAACCTGCCGGAGCCGTTACAGAGCGAACACGGTCATCTACTTTAATGTGATATACACTGATCGTACTATTCAGCTTTCCACCCAACAGTTCGAGCTTCACACCACCTTCGTATTGAAAAGCATGTTCGGGTTTGAACGATTTTACGACACCGTCAGCGTTGGCAGTAGCAGGCCCTTTATTGGTAAAACCATTCATATAATTGCCGAATAAAGACACCTGATTCTTTATAACCTGATAAACGACGCCTAATTTCGGAGACCATGCAGACTGCATATAGTTATTCTGTACATCATCGAAACGGTCAAAACGAAGAGAGGCCATCACATCCAATCGATTTGTAATATTTATAACATCCGAGACGTAGGCACTATACGTACGCGTAAAACGACGGGTTGCCACAGCTCTGTTCGGATTGGCCATCAAGCTATTGTATTTATCAATATAAACAGGAAACGTAGTACCTTGAATAGCTATATTTCCAGTCGCACTATTTATTTTTTTATCATAGCTATTGATGGTAAGACGCGTATCGACGGTAGTCAGTTTAGTATAGTCCAACCCTAAAAGCACCCGATTACGCAATGGCCCAATCATGAAATCACCATTAAAATTCTGCTGAACTTGTTGGGTAGTGAAAATACTAGGAATGTGCATGAATCTTCTACTCAAACTATCTTTAGAGACCACATCGAGAAATAAATAGTTGGCATCATTATCCGAGCGTGAATGAGAAAACAAAGTATTTGAAGTCCATTTATCCGATATTTTATAAACGACTTCTCCGTAAAGGTTCAATACCTCGGCCTTACTGGTCACATCATTGGATGCAAAAGATTTATTCCAATCAAAATTCAAGTCTTCTACGCTGTTCACTCCAAGAGACTTCAAGTTACTCGGTAAATTGATATAAGAAGTCGTACGATTTGACTTAAAGTATTCGGCTTCGATAGTCAACGTAAGCCTATCACTGGGTTTCAAAGTCAAAGTAGGACTAACCATAAAAGTCTTGTTGATGCCATAATCCTGAAAACTATTTTCTTTATGAAGAGCTGTATTTATTCTGAACAACGCTTTCCCATTGGAATCCAGTGGAGTATTATAATCGGCCGAGATACGTCCTAGTCCCCAAGCACCACCAGTCAGACTTACCTCTCCACCAACACCTTCAAAAGCCCTTTTTGTCACACGATTTATCAAACCACCATAAGAAATAAGAGTCGAACCAAATAGTGTTGCCGAAGGGCCTTTAATCACTTCCACACTTTCCAGATTGGCTGGATCAGAAAGCGAAACAAAATTCGTTGCCATACCATTACGGATGGATCCAGCACCATTAGCTCCTGCAAAACCTCGCAAGCGCATACCTAGACCGGTACCGCCCGATCCTACACCAAGAGTAGCAGCCGACACACCAGGAGAAGAAGTCAATACATTACGAAAATCAACGGCAAGTTGCTCGCTTAGCAATTCTTTCGGAATTACCGTATATACCTGCGGGTTCTCCAGGTTTTTGAGTGGCATGCGTGCCACATAATTCGACTTCTTCTCGGCAAACTTCCGTATCATACCGTTTACTACAACCTCGTCGAGCATGCGTGCAGAAACATCTATTTTCACACTACCTACATCTGTGGTCCTGCTGGCAAGAACTTTCACTTCGCGTTCCAGAGACTTACCTCCAAAATACGAGAACCTTAATATGTAATTACCCGGTTTTATAGATAATGAAAACATACCATTTTCGTCGGTATATACCCCTACGGTTGTCCCTTTAACACTCACAGCGGCAGCTTCAACATTTGCTTCATCTGCCAATGAAACCACTTTACCCACAAGTTTCCCATTTTGCGCATGTCCATAAGTCATACATACAAATAAAAATAATAAAGGGAAAAGCCGTTTCACTAAATTCATTTTTTTCTTCATTTATCTTTCTTTAAATTAAATGTGGTGCAAAGATAGAAACAAGCCAAAGTTCCTACAATCACCAAAAATAGGCATATTAAAACACCACAGATACCTAAAAATGGTGATTCAACATATCGTCTGAATTATCGAAATACTACTTCACCGCCGAGGAACAATCTCCCTTTGTTAAGACGAGTAAATCTAAAGACTATTATTGCTATTTGCTCACAGCTAGGCAAGCCGAATATTGCGTTCTGCATAAGAGTACCACTACATATCTGGATGTTCTTTTCGACAAATTCGTGGCGAAAGAAATACTCTTGGCAGGCGACAGCGCCAAGATTGCAGACATCTACAAAGCGCGCGAATGTCTGGATCAAGTAGATGGTAATTTTAAAGAAGCCCAAAAACTTTATAATGAATATATTCGAAACGAAAGAGGAATAAACCTTACAAACGACAACCTATTACCTTTCTGACCAGTTTTTTAGGCGTTTTTCAAAAAAACAGAAATAAAGGTCAAAACGGCTCTTTTTGCAAAAAGCAAATTATAATATAAAGGCTTGCATGAATATCAAATTGTCATTGCAAGCCTTTATTGTGTATCAATATGAAAAACTGTTGTCATCACACTTTTATAGCACATGTCTCACTTTTCTGGAAAATGGGAAAAAAACTGGTCAACTCAAAAATCGCAGTCACAATATACTACGAATTCGAAAATCGACAAATCCTTGTCGCATGTGTCGCATAGAAATCCTATCTCCTTAATTTTTTTTATTTTATATGTTTATGTAATTATATTTCATTAAAATAGAGTATCATAATGATAAACGTGCCATAAGCCGATAAAAAAAATATTGAGTTTATAGGATTTCTATGCGACACATGCGACATTTTTAGTAAAAAAGAACAA
>JAYRGW010000006.1:0-105756 GCA_041907665.1 Bacteroidaceae bacterium | reverse complement strand
AGAGAAAACAGGGTTTGACATATCTACACGAGGTATCTTTAAGTATCGGTAAGAACCGACGACTTCAACAAATCTGTATTGTCTTTGTCCTTCCAAAACGTCATATGCTCCTAAAATTGTTGTCGTATGTTAGTTTTTCCGAAAACATAAGGACGTCACCGAAAAAACTAACATACGACAACGACGGCTGTGAGCTTGTTTTGCCTTGCAAAAAATCAGACGTATGTCGCAGCGGTAACTAACGGATGTTGTTGGAGAAACTAACGTTAGTTGTTACGATAACTTCCGTTAGTTACCGCAGTAACTAACGGAAGTTATGGCTGCGACATACGTCTGTTTTTTCATCTGTTTTTTTTCGTGTACGATAACAAGTCATTGTTGATATGCTTAAGTCCCGTAGCTTTTCAGAAAATCCGTAATGTTATCACAACTTATAAACGAACATTCGGTCGGTATAAAAACAAAACTACTTCAAGAATATTGAATTGCGCTTTACTTGGATTTCAATATTCTTGAAGTAGTAATCATAAAATATATAATGAATAGCAATATATTGCTATCAAGATATATTATTATTGCATAGAACCTCCTACGATGTCCAACAATTCGCTTGTAATAGCTTGTTGACGAGACTTATTATATTGTACGGTAAGGTCTTGAATCAGATCATCGGCATTATCGGTAGCTATCTGCATAGCCATAGTACGTGCAGCATGTTCGGAAGCAGTTGAATCGACAAGAGCCGTAAACAGTTTCTGGCATACTACCTGAGGCAACAATGCGGCGATAAGTTCCTCGACATTAGGTTCTACAATATAATCGTTCAGATATTTTCGGTCATTTTCCACTTTGACGGCAGCTGCCTGACGACGAAGTTCGTTTACGTCAATGGGCAACAATGTGGTCCGCACCAGTTTTTGTACCGCCGTCGACTTAAAATGATGATAGACGAGTTCGACCTTATCTATCTCACCCGAAGCAAACTTTTGCAACAGTTCATTAGCCAATTCAGCCACTTCGTTATAAGCAGGCTTATCGACTATCTTCTGATAAGAACCGGCAATAGGCAAATTCTCCTTACGAGCAGCAACCTCGATTTTCTTGCCAATGGGATAGACTACAATATCCGTACTTGCATCCGATTTATATTCGTCAACCGTCTTATTGAATAGTTTAATGACATTCGAGTTGAAAGCGCCGCACAACGATGTATTTGATGAAAACACCACAACAGCGACTTTCTCTACCGGACGCACTACAATATAAGGCGAACTGAATGAAACATCGCCTTTCAAGAAATTCGTCAGAATTTTATTGAGTTTCTCTTCAAAAGGGAGTGTTGCCGCAATAGCCTGCTGTGCATGGTGAAGTTTTGCAGAAGCAACCATCTTCATGGCAGAGGTAATCTTACGGGTACTCTTTACAGAGTTTATTCTAGTTTTGACTTCTTTTAATGACGGCATAATGTTTCAAACTATTTAATCTACAAATTGCTTAACAACAGATTTTGCTGTTTCTTCCAGTACTTTCATCACATCATCGTCGATCTTGCCGGCTTTCAGCACATCAAGTACATCTTGCTGATGAGTGAGTTCCAGAGTCTGGAGGTAGCGTTCTTCAAATTCAGAGACCTTGTCTACAGGTATATCACGAAGTAATCCGTGTGTTCCACAATACAATATGGCAATTTGTTTTTCGACAGGTACCGGACTGTATTGTTTCTGTACGAGCAAACGAGTATTGCGCTGACCTTTATTGATAGCCATAGCCGTAACAGGGTCCATGTCGCCACCAAATTTGGTAAACGCTTCCAATTCGCGGAACTGAGCCTGATCGATCTTCAACGTTCCGGCTACTTTCTTCATGGCCTTGATCTGGGCATTACCACCTACACGCGATACCGATATACCTACATTGATAGCCGGACGGTTACCTTGATTGAACAAGTCGGTATCAAGGAATATCTGACCATCGGTAATAGAAATTACGTTGGTAGGAATATAAGCTGCAACATCACCCGCCTGGGTTTCAATAATAGGCAACGCGGTGAGCGAACCACCTCCTTTGACATGACCTTTCAACGATTCTGGCAGATCATTCATTTGCTCGGCTACTTCTTGTTGGTTGATAACCTTGGCTGCACGCTCCAATAAACGGGAGTGCAAGTAGAAGATATCACCCGGATAAGCCTCACGTCCGGAAGGACGACGCAATATCAATGATACTTCACGATAGGCCACAGCCTGTTTGGACAAGTCATCGTATACAACCAATGCATGACGGCCCGTATCACGAAAATACTCTCCGATAGCGGCACCTGCAAATGGAGCAAAATACTGCATTGCTGCAGGATCGGCAGCAGTAGCGGCAACTATGATAGTATAATCCATAGCGCCATACTTACGAAGAGTTTCTACGGTAGCAGCTACTGTAGAACCTTTCTGACCGGTAGCGACGTAAATACAATATACCGGATCGCCGGCCTCGTAGTTACCACGCTGATTAATAATAGTATCGATAGCGATAGCCGTCTTTCCTGTCTGACGGTCACCGATAATCAACTCACGCTGTCCACGTCCGATAGGAATCATGGCGTCAATAGCCTTAATACCTGTCTGAAGCGGTTGGTTTACAGGTTGACGGAAGATAATACCCGGAGCCTTACGTTCCAAAGGCATCTCAAAAAGATTGCTACTATCAATAGCACCCTTACCGTCTAGAGGATCACCAAGCGGATCTATAACACGCCCGAGCATACTTTCGCCCACTTTGATAGAGGCAATACGCTTGGTACGCTTTACTGTGAATCCCTCTTTGATTTGATCCGTAGGTCCCAACAATACGGCACCCACATTGTCTTCTTCCAAGTTCATCACAACGGCTTTTATACCATTGTCAAATTCAAGAAGTTCGTTAGCCTCAGCATTGCGCAATCCATAGATTCTCACTACCCCATCGCTCACCTGCAACACAGTGCCCACCTCGTCAAGCTGGACCTGAGTATCTATGCCGGCCAACTGCTGTTGCAATATTTCTGAAACTTCGCTAACTTTTATATTCTCAGACATAATCTTAATATTAAATCGATTCGTTAAACAATCCGCCGATTCTTTTCGATGAACTGCTGCTTGATACGCTTCAATTGCGTAGCAATGCTGGCATCAAGTCGGTAGTCATTGACGTCGAAGATAAAACCACCTTCTATATCAGAGTCTACCAATGCCTCCAACTCCATGCCTTGAGCATGAAGCGCACGCTGCGAAACGCTTCTAATTTTTTCCTCAACGGCAACGCCCACAGGCACAGCGGTGATAAGCTTAGCCACACCAATATGCTTCTTTTGGCGATATAAGTCGAGATACATCAACGAGATAAACTCCAAATAGCCTTCACGATGATGATTGAGGACTAAGCGGACGAAACGTATGAACTCTTCACACGGCTCTCCTTTCGAATCGGCAGCCGCCTTGATCAACTTCAGTTTATCATCGATGGTCAGTATAGGATTGTCGAGCGCGCTACGCAACCTTCTTTCCTGACGAAAAGAGGCGACGAGATGTTTGCACACCTCATAGATTTGGTCTTCAACATGATTGTCGACTGCATAACCTATCAACGCTTTAGCATAACGCACAGATAAAACACCTACATCCATACTTTTTTAGTTTTTTTGAGCCATTACCTCGTCCAACATACGATCGATCATTTGCATCTGATCGTCTTCTTTACTCAGCTTCTGACGGATAATCTTCTCTGCAATATCTACCGAAAGCACAGCCACCTGACGGCGAATGGAGCGAATAGCTTCTTCTTTTTCCTGGCGGATCTGTTCTTTTACGGCAAGAAGTTCCTTCTGGGCAACTTCGTTTGCCTGTTTCCGTGCAGCCTCTATGATCTTCGTACGCTCTTCGGCAGCCTCTCTCAGAATACGGCTCTGCTCTTTGTTGGCTTCAGCAACAATAGCTTCGCTTTTTTCTTTCAAGGTAGCCAATTGAGTATTTGCCTCCTTGGCGCTTTCCAAAGATTTTTCTATATATTCCGTACGCTTTTCTACCATCTTAGTGATAACGGGGAAGCCCCATTTCGCCAAGATAAAGAATACCACACCAAAGGTGATAAGCATCCAAAACAATAGACCGCTTTCGGGTAGTAACAATGACATAATGACTATTATTTAAGGAAGTATCCTAAAATACAAACAATAAGTGCAAAGAATGCGACACCCTCAACCAATGCAGCTGAAAGAATCATGTTTGAACGAATATCGTTTGATGCTTCTGGTTGACGACCAATAGCTTCCATAGCCTGTCCACCGATTTTTCCGATACCGATACCGGCACCAATCACACTCAAACCGGCACCAATTGCAACACCTAATGTAGCAAACGGACTCATTCCAGTTGCTGCAGCTTGTAATAAAACAGATAGTAACATAATCTTTAAAATTTAATTGTTATTTTATATTTTCTTTATTCTACACTAATATTAATCAGCCAATTCAGCCTCTTTCTTCCCTTCTTGAGACATGCCTATAAACGTTGCCGACAGCATGGTAAAAATGTATGCCTGCAAGAAAGCGATCAGCACTTCCAACAAGAGCATGAAGATATTGAACAATACCGAAATCAACGTCATAGAGCCACACAATACCGGACTGATACTTACCGTAATGAAAATCAGACTTGTCAAAACCAACATTCCCATGTGTCCGGCAATCATATTACCAAAGAGTCGGGCCATCAAGGCGAAGGGTTTGGTGAAGATACTGAAAAACTCTACGAAAGGTATGATAGGAGGTATCTTTAACCACATAGGTACATCGGGCCAAAATATATCTTTCCAGTACACCTTCGAACCTGTCACGTTGGTAATAATAAACGTAAACAAGGCAAGTATCAACGTAATGGCAGAGTTGCCCGTTACGGTCACGCCAAAGGGGAAGAAAGGTACCAATCCCATGAAATTGCTCAAAAAGATATAAAAGAAAGCGGTCAACAGGTATGGAGAGAACTTGCGATAATTGGCTCCCATACTATCTTTGATAATATCATTATTGACCATCATAATGAACATCTCCATAAATCCGACAAATCCTTTTGGAGTAGCCTTCCCATCGGGATGTTTGCGATACCAATGTGCCACGCCCAGCACTACCAATATCAATAGCAGACCATTGATAAACAGAGCAAGCGTTACTTTCGTTATCGAGAAATCCCAAGGACGCACATAGTCATTTCCTACTTTTTCTACTACTTTACCCTCGTGAGGAGCACCATCAGGAGCAATCGTAAAACCTTTGTAGCTGCTGCCCTTCTCTTCGATGCGGCTGTAACTGAAAACATTCCATCCCGACGTTTTGCTGTAGACAATAATAGGAAGTACAATTTTCAAATCGGTATTACCTATCTTGGTGATATGCCATTCATAGGTATCCCCGATATGACTAAATATCAGACTTTTTATATCCACAGAGCCTTTCTCGTCCTCCCCGGCAGCAGCCTTATGTTGCGCCGAAACAGAGAGAGCGACAGTACAAAACAAGAGTACCAATACTCCACGGAATATATTATTTATTCGTTTCATCATTCTTATTTTTTGTTTTTCCAGCCAAATTCGAAGTATAATAGAACCGAGTCTCAAAAACCAGATACACTAAATAAATCACGGCCAATGTAAAAATGAATGTTATCACTTCCGCTCTGTTGAACAGACAATAGACAAATGCGCCCAACATCACGATAAGCATCTTCAGCATTCTTACTGCCAGATAATAGTTTCCAGCTTTATTGGGAGCTTTTACGATAGCCCAACTATACACCGATATGCTAACAAAACCGAACAAATAAAAGAATGCCAACAAGAATGGAAATGATTTTGTATAAAACTCGGGAAAAAGATAGCCATAAAACACGGCAGCCAATACACACAAGAGGGCTGTAAACAATGTTATCGACTTGGCAAATTTTATTTTTATCAATTGCATTCCGTTAGTTCCTCCTAAATATTCTAAATTACGATACACAGACGGAAACAACTCCATCACTCATCTCGACAAAGCCACCATTTATCTCCAGCTGATACTCTTTGTCGGCAACGTATGTCACCGTACCTTTGGTCAACGAAGAAACGATCGGCGCATGTTCCGGCAGAATAGTGAAAGCACCCAGTGCACCGGGCAGATTCACACTACTCACTTCACCATCGAACAATTCTTTCTCGGGCGATACAATATTCAAATGTAGTCTTTCCATTATTTCAGATCATTAATTCTGATTAATTTGTTCAAGAATCTTTTTACCCTTGGCAATAGCTTCTTCGATAGTTCCTACGTTGAGGAAAGCCTGTTCGGGCATATCATCTACTTCACCGTCGAGAATCATCTTGAATCCTCTAATCGTATCTTCGATATTGACCATCACACCAGGTATGCCGGTAAACTGTTCGGCAACGGCAAACGGCTGAGACAAGAAACGTTGCACTCTACGTGCACGGTTCACAACCGTACGATCGGCATCCGAAAGTTCTTCCATACCAAGGATAGAAATAATATCCTGCAATTCCTTATTGCGCTGCAAAATTTGTTTCACACGCTCGGCCACTTCATAATGTTCCTGGCCTACGATATTCGGATCGAGGATACGAGATGTAGAATCCAATGGATCAACAGCTGGGTATATACCCATTTCTGTGATTTTACGATTCAACACCGTCGTTGCGTCCAAGTGACTGAATGTTGTTGCAGGAGCCGGGTCGGTATAGTCGTCGGCAGGCACATAAACAGCCTGAACCGAAGTAATAGAACCATATTTGGTCGAAGCGATGCGCTCTTGCATCGTACCCATTTCGGTAGCCAACGTAGGCTGATAACCTACAGCCGAAGGCATACGGCCCAACAGAGCAGATACCTCGGAACCGGCCTGAGTGAAACGGAAAATATTATCGATAAAAAGCAATATATCATTGGTAGATCCGGCTTTGGCACCGGCATCACGAAACGATTCGGCAACCGTAAGGCCCGACAATGCAACTGAGGCACGGGCTCCAGGAGGCTCATTCATCTGACCGTAGACCAACGTAGCTTGAGATTTGGCAACCTCATCGTAGTCTACCTTAGACAAATCCCATTTGCCCTCTTTCATACCGTCCATAAATTCCTTACCATAGCGTATTACACCCGAATCGAGCATATCGCGCAACAAGTCGTTACCCTCACGGGTACGTTCGCCTACACCGGCAAATACAGAGAAACCATTGTTCTTCTTGGCAATGTTGTTGATAAGCTCCATGATAAGCACAGTCTTACCTACACCGGCACCACCAAACAAACCGATTTTTCCACCTTTACTATATGGTTCCAGCAAGTCGATCACCTTAATACCCGTATAGAGTACTTCTTGCACAGTAACCAAATCTTCAAATTTAGGAGGTTCACGATGAATAGGATAAGACTCCTTGCGTTCTACAGGAGTCATACCGTCTATCGTATCGCCTACAACATTCATCAGCCTACCCTTAATTTCGGGGCCGACAGGCATCGTGATAGATCCTCCGGTGGGATATACTTTCAATCCGCGTTGTAAACCATCGGTACTGTCCATGGCTATGGCACGCACCGTATCCTCACCGATATGCTGCTGCACCTCCACTATGAGCGTCTTACCGTTCGGTCTCTTCACTTCAAGCGCATCGTGTATCCTTGGCAATGATTTTTCGGCGTCAATACCGTCGAAATAAACATCAACTACCGGGCCAATGACTTGAGATATACGTCCAATAATTTGTGGCATAATTTATATGATTATTACTTAGTTTCGTTATTTCTTTTTTCGTCTGAGCAAAATTAAAGTAAATAGCAATACCCGCCGCAAAAATATTATTTTATTTTGTTATCAAAGCTAAATATGGATATATTTTTTCATTTATCGAACAGAAATAGAGAAAAAACAGACGCTTTTAGTACCTTTGTGTCATTTTTGAAATCACCCCAAAAGAACAAATAAAAGAATATGAAGATAAGATTTATGTGTTTGGCCAGTGGAAGCAGCGGCAACTGCTTTTATCTAGGCACCGAACATTATGGTATTCTGATAGATGCAGGCATCAGTTTGAGAACCATCCGAAAGACTCTTAAAGACATCGGAGTGGACATGTCTACACTGCGTGGCGTATTCGTTACTCACGACCATGCCGACCATATAAAAGCAGTAGGGAACATCGGAGAAAAATTCAACATACCTATCTATGCTACCCAATTAGTGCACAAAGGCATCAGAAAGAGCTACTGTGTCACCCAAGAGCTATCGGCTATCAATATACGCTATATCGAGAAAGATAAAACGATAGACTTGGAAGATTTCCACATCACCGCATTCGAGGTGCCTCACGACGGGACTGATAACGTAGGCTATCACATCGAAATAGATGGCAAGGTATTCTGCTTTCTCACCGATCTGGGCGAGATTACACCCACCGTACAAGAGCACGTCGAGCAAGCCAACTACTTGATTATAGAAGCCAACTACGACCGCGACATGCTGATGTCGGGCAAATATCCCATGCACCTCAAACAACGCATCTATGGCGATCATGGACATTTGTGCAACGAAGCTACCGGAGATTTCCTGGCCAACCACTTCCCAAAAGATCTGCGTTATATCTGGCTATGCCACCTGAGCAAAGACAATAACCAGCCCAACATCGCTTATCACACCGTAAAACAGAAATTGGAAGAAAAAGGAATCATTGTCGACAAAGACGTGCAACTATTTGCTCTACAACGCACTACACCTTCCAAACAGTTCTTCTTCGAATAAACGAAACAAAAAAGTAAGAAAAAAGAGGCTCTTTCTCTTGGTAAACTAAAAATAATGAGCTACCTTTGCAACCGCAAAATCAAAAAGAGATGCGCTCTTAGCTCAGTTGGTAGAGCAATTGACTCTTAATCAATGGGTCCAGGGTTCGAGCCCCTGAGGGCGTACAAAAGAAAAAGGAATGAATATCAGCAAGTTAGGTGATTTTCGTTCCTTCTTTTTTTTGTGAAAAATAGGATGATTCTATAAAAAAGAAAAGCTTTTAGGCCATTTCGGGACACAAAAACGAATCCTTCGACAAGCTTTTTAAATTTATTCGAGTCATGGAAACATTAAGAATCACGGTCGTCCCTCATAAGAACAGATATTCAATTCGCATTTATCTTCTTCAGATCCGTATTGTTTATCGCATGGGCTACTCTAGGCACCTCTTTCTTCAGTTTACCGAACCGATAATTGATACTTATTCCCATAAATCGATACTCATTACGATTTACCGACTGAAAGCGAAATCCGTTCCCTTCTTCCCAAGAGGAATACCTTTTATATTTCCGCAAGAAATTATCAGCAAAACACGACACCGTAAGTTTTTTATCAAGAAAAAGACGACGCAATGAGAGTTCGTAAGAAGAAGTTCCGGAAGTTTTTCCTTGAGGAGTAACACACGAATTATTCCATGATCCGTTCACGCTCATCGAGATACTCCACGGAAGAGGTTGTTCCAGATTCCAATCTACGGTATAGCACGAGCCGCTACGATTGCCACCACTCGGTATACTTCGATATCGATTGTACGTCCAATTGGCATTGATGCTGCCATACAAATGCTTATAAATGGTTCCACTCGCATATAAACTTACCCACATAGCCGAACGACTTCCTATATTACGATAAGTATGATTCAGCACTTTATCGGTAGCGAATGTATACGATTCAATGCTATTATCGGTCAATGAATAGCCTGAAGAAAGGCTAATACTGGCTTTGTCTCCCGTATAATTGTATTCCACATCCCAAGCATTGTTTTTCTCGCACTTCACTGCCGGATTGCCGAAATAGATATTCAGCGGATCGTCGTTATTGATACGAGGATTAAGAATGTTTACATCCGGACGGCTAATACGCATATTGTACGACAATTTCAAGTTGTTATTCTCATTAATATCCCAGAAAAGAGAAGCCGAAGGAACGATATTGTCGTAATGAGTGGTAAAGTGGTCGTCCATGCTCCCCGCTTCATTCATGTTTTCGTGAGTATATTCGTATCTCAGTCCCCCTTTGGCACTCCATTTTTTCGCTTTCAACACATATTCGCCATACACGGCATAGATAGATTGCTTCTGCCGATAACACAAACGTTGCTCGGCGTTCTCAGTATAATCGCTGCCGCCATTGCGGGTGTAATACGAATGATTGTTTCTATTCCGACGTGCGATATACTTCACACCCGCCTCTATCGTTTGTCCCCGGGCAATCGGATCGGTATAATCCAGCTGAACGGTATTTTCGGTCGTGTTCGGATTCTCTTTTCGATAGATGCCCGTATACGGAAACGAATAATTCACCATATTCATATAGTCCGTATATGTTTTCTGCTGATGTGGGAGCGCACTCAACTGGTATGACAATACAACCATTTTACCTTTCTTACGAAAAGACCGTTGATAGTTAGATTGCACCACAATCATATTCAACGAATTTCTTATTCGCCTGTTTTCATCGTACGAGGATGCAAGGTTTCCACCGGAAGTATACATTTTGGAGGTTCCATTTATATCCACCGGATTACGACTAGCCATGATACCCGCGCCAAAAGTAAAGAGCCGCAAAGAATCGATATCATAGCTCAGTTCCACGTCGTCGGTAGTCCCAGCGGTCGGCTTCATCTTTCTATTATCGCAAGATACTTGTTTATAACTATCGGACGATTGATTGTTAACGTATTCATTGTCCGTATACGAGTACCTCGCATCGTTGCGCGTTAAAGAAGCGTTACCCGAGATAGAAAGTTTGCCCACTTGCACGGTGGAGTATACCCTGCCATATTGAGAATTATTGGTGACACCACCCGACAGCGATACCGAATATCCCGGCATCACCTTTTTACGTACAATATTAAGAATGCCGGCAACGCCCTCTGCATCATATTTTGCATCGGGATTGGTAATCACCTGAACCGATTTGATTGTATTGGCAGGCATATTTTTCAATACCTCCGCCATATTTTGCGAATTGATGACAATACTGGGGCGCCCGTTGATATAGACCTTAAAGTCTCCCCTTCCCTTGAGCTTGACGTCGCTCAATCCACCAACTGTAACAAAAGGAACTTTCCGTAGTATATCCAACACATTGCTCACAGCAGCATCGGGATCGCGTTCCACGTCATATTCGAGTTTGTCTATATCAACTTTTATCAATTTCCGGCGAAAGACCACCGTAACGCCCTTAAGACTTTGTATATCATCGCGAGTATAGATCACTCCCATATCTACCACCGTACGGTCGTACAATGCCACCTTTCTCTGCACTGTTGCCATACCCACACAAGTGAAAGACAGCAAATAAGTACCACTATCGACAAGCGAGAAACCAAATTCACCATGCTCATCGGTCATCAGCATTTTCAGGGCTTTATGGTGATCTTGCATGCTATAGACACTGACTGTCACATAAGGTTCACGTTCGTGAGTCAATGTATCAATCAGCACCCCTTTTACCCGAAACCCTCCAGGCGTTTTAGGTTGGGCCTGTAGACAAATACAAAAGGCACAAAAAAGTAATAGATATACACAACACTTTTTCATAGTAACATAATACAAGTCATAGACTCAAACAACTAGAGCCTATCCATCTCCTATTAGCATTCCTTATATAGAAATACCGTGGCAATTTACAGAAAAAGGTTTACTTATACAAATACAGCAACGAAAATATTACGGTCTTTTAATCATAATCGGTCAGTCTCAAAGGACTGACCGATATTCAATTACAATAAGAACTTGTCGTCTTATCCTCATAATTCTTCGCGATTGGTAAAGTAACTAACGGTTTACATTTTTCATACTAGATAGCTATTTAATGTATTCCAATACTTTTTGTCTAAAGAATCAATTCCTGATTTTAATTCTTTTAGTGGTTCTATCGCTTCAGCCATACAATTCCCTATATTGGAACAAATACCTCTTAGAACCAAATTTTTCTCTTGTAGAGAATCAAGTATACCTATCAAATACTTATTTGATATTTCGCATTTTTCTGAATAGCATACACATATGTGATCATCAGAATAAAAGAACCCATTAATTTTAAGTTCCTTACATAAAATATCACCAATTTTCATATTGGGATATTTTGAAAAAATTATTTTTGCCATTTGCTTTATTTTATATCCGTCCTTTAGCGGATCTTTTTTGATGCAAAGATAGAATATAAATAAAACAAAAATTATATTGAAAAAACAAAGTAATTGATAAAACGAAAAGCATATCTACTTTATCTTTTCAGCATTGATTTCTCTTCTAAAATCAAATATCCACTTATAACAAATGACATGAAAAGAGTAATAACGCAATCTAAGGTGAAAGTGCTCAATTTGGATATCTCTTAAAATATTACACAAAAAAAATATTGTTGTTGTCATAGTGATTTAATATAAAATATTCTTTGATATAATGAATTGATAGACTATATTTGGAAGATAAAAGTTAACCAACATGAAAAATAAGAAAAAGAATAAGAGATCGTTCAAGAACATTGGCCATTCTAGAATATTTCTGAGTGACTGTATTAAAAAACGTATTGAAAGTAACCGTGATGATAACAAAGACAAAATAGGCAATATAGCAAAAATAGATTGGACGAGAGAAAAATATGTCATTGGTAATCATACTAAAATCAAGTATAAAAACAAGAGAAATATATGTCTCCATGCCGTATCAAAGTTAAAGAGTAATGGTATTTGGGATCCTACGGGAGAAAAGAAAGAAGATGAATAAATATTATGGAGGAAGATAACAAAAAACAAGAAAAAAATAAGGATGGGGATAAAATAGCATCAATACTTTCTGATCACTCAAAAAAATTAAGAGGCGAAGGAAGATATATAGCATACGCCATCATTGCAGCTTGCTGGAGTATTTCATATAATTATATGGGATTTAATCCAAACAAGTATGCTAAGTTATCTATTATTTTAGCTATGTTGTATGTTGCAGTTGATATTATTGAACTTTTAGGAATTACATGCATATTCAATAGGTATCTAACTAAATATTTTAAACCAAATGATGATGGAGGATACGAATATTTGCCACAGAAAAAGAATTCAAGGGATAAGTTGGAGAAAAAATCTAAATGTATACATTGTATTACATTTTGGATTCTAATATTAATGTCCGGAATATTATCCGTATCTGCAGTATTATTAATTTTTGCAGTATGTTTTTCTGAATAATATTTTATAATTTATTATTGTCTTATATCTGATAAGAAGGATTTTGATATTATTATAATCATATCTACTTATATTTGATACACTAAATATAGTTGGCATCAAAAAAGGAGTAAATTTTATTTTGAATAAATTACATTGGTACTCATTTTTTTACTATTTTTGGAAAATTAATTTATTATGTATGTATCATGGAAGAACAAAAAGAAAATAAGAATTGTTTCATTATAATGCCTATAAGTGATTGTGATGGATATGAAAAAGGACACTTTTGTCGTGTTTATGAAGATATTATTAAACCTGCAGTAAATAATACGGATTTTACGCCAATAAGAGCCGATGAGGTTAAAGAGACAAATCTTATTCACCTTGATATTCTAAAAAAATTAATTGATGCACCTATTGCTATCTGCGATTTGAGCACTCGAAACCCTAATGTCTTATTTGAACTTGGAATAAGGCAAGCTTTTGATAAACCAGTTGCTTTGATTCAAGAGAAAGGCACACCGAAAATATTTGATATTACCCCATTAAGAGTATTAGAATACTCAAAAGAGCTGAAATATCATGAGGTACTTAAATCCCAAAGTGAATTGACAGATATGATAAATGCAACAAAAAAAGCAGAGAAAGATAAAAGTAGTGTTAATTCAATCGTAAAGCTTCTTGCTCTTAGTTCCCCAGCAGCAATACCAAAATTAGATAATGCCAATAAAGAAAACATGGCACTAGACATCATTAATTCTCAAATGAATGAGATGAGAAATATGCTTGAGATGTTCATAATGGAGAGACATAATATTAAACAAGCAGACAATGGAATTATGGCGTTTGAGTACCATCGCATAAGTTCAAGTTTAGATAAACTTGAAAGAATGGCTAAACTCAAAGGTGCTAACCATAGGATGATTCATGGAGAATATTACAACCTTATGAAATATGCAGAGGAAATAATGATGAATTGCGACAATGCAAAAGACAGCAGGATGATTCGTCTGTTAATAAATAGAATACATCGTCAAATGGAAGTTGTTGAACCTATGTAATTTGGAGACGAAATAAGGGATAGATGTTCTACAGTAATTTCCAGTATCTTTTCATAGCGGGCAGTTTTATAATCCGTAAAACGAAATGTTTCTAACTTTTTAATCGTCGTGTTTCTTTTTCAAAAACGAAATAGCCGCGGGGATACCTCCATATCCATCGTGATGATATCGCTGTATATACTAATGGAATATGTGCTATTATGTAAGTGAATTTGAAAGTCATTTGGTCTATTAAAAAAGGAATTATAAGAGTCGTCTGTCATGAACCGTTTTGATGTGCTTATTTTAGGTAAATCAGTTAGTATTTGCGATTGTGTTCTCTAATTCTTTTGTAAAAGTCGTGTATTATTTTCTAAGGTAGACACTCGCCCTTCCATGCTCATTAATTTACCTTCAGTTGTAGATATTTTATTTTCTAAATTTAGTATTATATTATTTTGTTCATTAACAGTCTCTCTATTAGAATTAACGAGCTTTATTTCTAAAGAATTCACATTCACTTTCAGGTCATTTTCTATTACTCTAATTTTATTTTCTAAATTTAGTATTATATTATTTTGTTCATTAACAGTCTCTCTATTAGAATCAACGAGCTTTCTCTCTAAAGAATCTACATACACTGTTAGACCATTTTCTTTTACCATAATTTTACTATCTAGATTTATAATCTTATTATCTAGATTTATAATCTTATTATCTAAATTAATGAATTTATTATTAAATTGAGATACGATTCTCTCGTTTAAGTCATTTTCTCGTTCATTAATTTTTTTATCTATTCTGCGATCGAATTCTATGATATTAAATATCTGCCATCCTATCAGTACTGTAACTAGTAGAGACAATACATCCACTGTTATACCCTGATAATCAAAGTCTAATTGCTTTATATGTGGTGAAGATATACATAAAGATATAATACTCAATAGAATAGCGACGGCACTTATAATTAAGCTGATAACTAAAATATTATTTTTATCCCTATTCTTTTCTGTTTTCATAATTATTTTTATTTTAATATTTTATTTTTTAAAAAATATACTATGCCTCAAAGTTAGATAATACTTAACAATAAACTAAGAAATTCTATCAAAATATTTATTTCTGTAGAGATTTTTTTCATAAAAGTCCTAGGAGCCTGTTTCCAAAACTCATGGTTGTAACTGCTATTACTTTGAATAGAGGAAACGACAACTATTAGCATGTTAAAACATCTGAGAAAATGAATATATCAATCGGAAATAAATAAAGGCGATCATTTCTGACCGCCTTTCTCAATCTAATTTTTTTTCTTCAACCTCTCAGTTTACATCTTCACTTTATATTTCACAAATACATAAACTTCCGATGAAATAGCCAACACAATCAATGCAATAATTGTGATTCTGCCTGCATTCATTTCTACCTTCTGCCACTTGGTGAGTCGTTTTTATACCGGATAAGGCATACGGATAGAATCCGTTTTATTAAAATAGACGCTGCCCGTTGCCATGACCAATTTGTTCAATATTTATTATTTCACATACATTGGGCCTAAATTTGTATGGTTTTACTTTGTACTATTAATACAGTATACCATTTTTACATCGTTTTAATATTAGCTTTAGAGCAACAATAATGATTTTATCAATAAAACGATAAGGCATTACAATAATTGCTTATCTTTGCCTTATCGTTAAAGCCATACATATACATATTGAATAATGATTGCAGATATCAATAGTAACGAGAAAGAGGCAAATCTTAAATCCGATGCTTTAAGATTTGCCTTGGTGCTTACTATTTGGGAACCTATATTTTGCGGGGAATATTTCCATGACATTAAAGGATTACTGTTATATATATTACTTCCAGCGATCATAATTTACATCGGTTATTATGCATTTGCATATCATGAAATGAGAAAGGGGAATAAAAGGATGACAAAGATATGGCACTTTTATGTTCCGGCTATTACGCTGGAATGTCTCATAGCGCTTGCTCTTTTTGTATTCAATAAAGTATGGATTATACCACTGGGAGTTGTTCTCTTATTTTGCTTTACATTAGTTTACTTCAAAAATGGAACAAACCATTCCAGCCGACGAACTTCCATAGCTAATCATCCACCAACACAAGAAGTGATATTATAAGTAATGTTCTCCGTTTTATTGATGTGTAGGATATAAAGGACGAATATCAAGATTGCCTGTAGTGCAAGATGCTGTTTTGCCAGTAGGGGTGATTTCTAGATTATCGAAATAAGGCGTACTTATTCGATGCTGTTGCATCGGTGCCATTAGTCCTGCCATACCACGTGGATACTGACTGTTGGTGGAACATACAACCTCTTTACCGTCTACATATCCGATGATATTATTACCTTCGAAACGAAGTTTTAGGTTGTGCCACTGACACGCGGCTATACCATCCACTCTTTTACTTGCCATAATTCGTTCACCACCGACTTCGTTATCATTATTTGCCGTTATAAGCGCCTGTTGTTCGGCATCTCCTACAAGTTCTTTTTTATCCAGTTTCCCTCTGGTAATTACAAGACTACAGTTACCCTTGTCGTCGAGCTTTAGATAATATCCTTTTGCTGCGATACCATAACCCGATCCAACATCGCACAAACGTCCCATCAGTGCGGCTTCGTCTTGTGGATTGAGATATACATCAGCACTTATCTGGTAGTCATGCCAAGTTGAATCTCCTATAATAGTGTAATAGTGCCATTCTGGTGCCCAACTATTGGTATGTTCACCTACAACTTGTCTCAGACACTGCCCCTTATGGTCTGGACGTTCTGTAAGTTCAAAAGCGCCAATCAGGTCTGCTGTGTAATGAGGTAAGTATCCCCATTGCTCAGGATGGGTATATTCATCAAAATTGTCGGAATATGGTATTGGGAACGACTTGGTTTGTGGAATATCAGCAAATGAACCTTTCTGTTGACCCTTAACAGTAGATATGGAGTAAACACTATTCGGTTCGAGTGTCAACGTATATTTTCCATTTTTAGGAGTAATGTCGGCAAGTTGTACAAACTGTTCTTTTTCATTGCTTCGCCACACACATAAGTTTTTCTTCGACATTCCTTTTGTGACTTTTACATTCACAATCTGACTAGCCTTTGCATCTTTGGTTTCTAGAATAATACTATAGCCTCCTGTTGTAGGATTCTTCATAGTAATCATTGTTCCTCCGTCATTAAGCATTTTGCATCCTTCGTCAAGATATAACCAACCCACTTCGGTGAACTGCCCGTAATGAGCATATCCCCACAATGCTTCGCGTACTTCATAGTTACCACTCCACGGTTCACGGGCTATTAGCATTGCCGGATCATAGCCGTATGGTTCCAAGGGATAGACACTAGCTATATCATACCAGTTGATAATTTTTGTAGCACCACTGATTATATAGTTCTTATTGAAGTCATCTACAATACTTATAAGACAATCGTATCCTTTGCGATAAACATGCTCTTCTGTGTTCCATATAGGTTTACCCAGTTTTGTAGCCAAAGCTTTCTGTTCAGGGGTAGCTTCTATTTCATTAAATGTATGAGCGCTAATCACATCAACGGCATCGGCGAATGTTTTGTCATTTATCATATCTTTCATGAAGTCAAGTTTAGACTTCCCCCAATTGTCGAATGCATGGAGTTTTACATTGCCGAATCCGTTTTCGTTCATAGTCTTACGCAACATAATCGCGAAGTCACGGTTCCATCCTTTTTCGTTTCGACAGCCAATCGCATTCATTTCTAGTCCATAGCCTTCACGCAGTCCGTGTAGCCACGATACATAATAATCGGCTGCATCTTGTGACCAGAAGTTACCATTTCCTACCCAATATGGTGCGCTCCACGCTGTTCCATCGAGAGATAGTTTTTGATTGCGCTGTTTTGCTTCGCGAAGTATCCACCATGTATATCCGCGCTGATAGTTATAGTCGCCTCGATAATGACTGTGACTTGGCATTGAGCCCTGTGTGGAGTTGCCGTCTCCAGGAATTTCTACCAATAATGCACTCACAGATGCGCCAAACATTGGTTTGTAAACCATATCCATGATTTCACTGCGCTGTTTTTCTGGATAATCTTTCAGTAATACAGAGGTGGCTCCTCCACCATTTACTATACCTATACCATCAAAACGCTTACCCGTATTCTTACCACTGATAGTAACAGTCTGTTGAGCTGATACACTTAATGTGCTAACGATCAATAGCAGACTAAAAAAGATAGATTTATTCATTGCTATTTCTATAAATCAAATATAGTTGTCAATCTAGTACTCCGTCGCGTGTAATGGTTTTACCTTAATTCCGGAGTGTTTTTATTTACAAAAAGTGCAAGTACCTGATAAACAAAAGTCCGCACGTACTTGGTTATGTCAGAAAGTCACTTATATTAGTGCTACGAAAAGAATCTAAGATAACTCTGAGATGACAAAAATAGCAATAAAATCTGAAAATTTCACCTCTTTCGGTGTAATTTTTCACGTGATAGACGCTTTTTCCCCGCTAAGAAATTAGCTACGCTCTTGTCCTAACATCCACAGAAATAAGCCGCACACCGCTACCGTAAGTTACGGAAGTTATGCCGCGACATACACATAACAATAAAAAAGGAAGGCAACTATACCAGTTTTACTATAAAAATCAACCGTCCTAATTCAAAGATTTTTCATTTCGAGGATTGGGTGGTAAACTCTGATGGCTTCTTGTAAGAAATACTTGGATATAAAGCAGGATACACAATAGCATCGCTACTTTGTATGCAGCATTTATATCTCCAGGGAATAATGTTAGAGAGAATAATTTTAGAAAAATAAGGCGATCATTTCTGACCGCCTACAATTTATTTTACTCCCTCCTATCCCCTATTTGCTTTGCAGATAGAAAGAAAAGAAACATTATTGCAAAGTGGAATTGCCACTTATGAAAAACATCTCGCTTATTGCATAAGAGGGAGGTTTCCTAAATGAACATCCGTTCCACCGATAATTTGAATACCCGATTTGACTACGATGATATTCTTGGTTGCCAAATCTTCAGCTTTCAAGTCGTATGTACCACTAAACAACCCATGCAATTTGAAATAATTACTTTGCAAGGTATCAGACACCGTTGAAATCGTATCATTGGAAGCTGTCACCGTAAAGATTCTCATCGCTACGTTGGAAGGTAAGATGTTGCCATCAATAGCAGACGAATTGGCTGTTATATACGCCCGAATAACAGGTTTCAACAAATATGATCCACTATTGCCTTGTTTTACAATAGAACGAGAAGCGTCAAAATCGATCATTGTTTTATAACCACTTGTCAGCTGCGCAACAGATTGCACATTGAACTTCAACCCTGAAGTTTGTCCGCTCGGTGTCTTCAACGAAACCGTTTTTCCACTAGTAAGAACAATAGTATTGTTTTCTCCCAACGTCAACCGGATCTGTTGAATTTTGGTTCCGGCATCAAATTTCACGTTCGATAGCAATGAATCTTTTCCATTAGAAAAGTGCAACAAATCAACAGTGCATGGTTTTACATCTAACGGTATCCAATTCTGTCCATCAACAGAGCATTCTACGGATTTGATATTGATATTGACAGACTTATATCCTTCTACAGAAGGAGCATCCGTCAAATAAAAACTTACAGTAGCTTTGCCTTTATCTGAGTTGTCGCTACTGCTGCATGAATATAGGCCGATAAACAACAGGCATAATAAAAAGATTTTTCGTTTCATGATTGATTATTTTTCGTTAAACATTCGTTGTTCGCAAATATACAAACAATCAACAAATAGACCAAACAAAACAGAAAAAAAGACAAAAAGGAAGTTTCAGTATTGAATCTGATACTTCCTTTTGCAATTTAATCTTTTTACTCTGACCTCACGGTTTACTTTACAACTTTGCATTTCACAAATATATGAACTCTTATTGACATAATCAACATAAAAGCAAAAATAGTTACTGTTCATTTCAATATGAGAAACGAAAGAACCGCAAAACGGCTACTCGTTCCTGTCACAAAGCTCGCAAACAATTGATACACAGCCCGAAATTCATAAGGACGAAAATATATTTTCATAACTATGAATTTTTGTTTTCATAATTACGAATTTTTATTTCCGTCCTTATGAATTTCTGGAAATGTGGTGTTATATAGAACGCATTGCAAATAAGACTTGCACAGCGTGAATAAGAGAGGAGAAAGAAAGCACTTTATTTCAGATGCGATTTGTTGCGATGTTTTACTTTGCTTGTATGTGCTCGCGGTGCTTTTCCTTAGAGACTTTTTCCTTTTTTTTCGTTGTAAATATATAGTACTATCATAATGATAGTACTATATTATCCTTTATATTTACAAATAAAAAAGTTATAATTTCCTATAGAAAAAGCACCGCGAGCACATACACTTCAAAAAGTAAATCCGAGTTTGAATATAGTGTAGGGCCATTTTGCAAAAATGAAGAAAATTCACTTTTTTCATCCATTTTTCGATTATCTGAGCTTTCACAAAAAGCACTTTATCATCAAAATAGTCTATCTGTACACATAGTGTCAGTCATCAATAGTAATAGTAGAAATAAAGGCAAAATTGAAAAAGGCAAAAAAAGGCCCATTTTCTCGAAAAACAAGAAAATGGGCGAACAAAACCACTTTTTTACCCCTAATATCATTAAATCACTTTCTGTTGTGAAATTTCATACATATACAATATTTTTTGCCATACAATTAGCCTGGCATCCGTAAGATCATTACCTCAAGTCCACAAATATTTCGGTCAACGAAACTTGGTTCGCATCAGATCTTTTATTTTGAAATGCCATTTTGGCTTGTATCCCAAGCATACTGCATCAATGAAGCAGTATAGCATAAATCCTAATATTGTTCCTAACATATCCGTCGTTTTTTTAATGTTATTGTCAGTTTTTAGACAGAAATTACTGCAACGTAATACCGAACACAAAATGTACATCTTCTCTGTTTGGATTCCATACAAGTTGAGTGAATATCGGCAATGAATATTTATCGTTTATCCTAATATTACGAGATGCTTTCACCGAAATATTGGTAACGGCAAACCCCGCATTTCTATAGTTCCTCGGAGAATCGAAAGGACTGAATCCCAAAGAGAACAACAGCGTGGTGTTTTGAACTTCCAATGGACTACTGATCTCTGCATACGAAGAATACGCATTGACCAATGCATTGTTGCAATTGAGTTTTTTATCGTTCCCCCAAAACATGGTATACCACGAAAGGTTGACGGGACATTTCCGAAGAGGCAACAGATACGATACTCCCGCCTCCAGTATATGATCGGTGCAATGATTGTCGAACTGAAAATACTTGTTTCGCCCCTCTTTCCTATCATTGTATATGCCACATTCCCCGCCCCACCAATAATCCGTCAATAAAAGGGTCGCATTTTTAATGGTATATGCAAGAGTAAAGTCGGTCTCTTTGTATCCATCTCCCGAAAGATTTACATTTCCCCATGCTGTGAATGAAAATTTACCGGCAACCACGCCCAAGGTAGGTTGCACCGAAAGGCCCGACTCGTACATACCGCGCCACACATAAGAGCTCACCATATCGGCCTTTGTAGTAATAGCTACAGAAGGATGTTGCTGAGCTTCGCATATCGAAGGAACGATAGACATCAATGCCAGCAGTGCTGTTCCGGTAGATTTCATTGTCATATCAATAGTCTGATTCATTCTATTATCTTTATTAAACGATCTATCTATATGAAGGGACACCGCAGGCTAGCAAACCTTTCGTGGTTCATCCCTTTGCTATACCAAACACAAAAGATATTCCACGCTATGCCAAGACTGTGGCACATGCAAAAAGATAATGCTACACACGGCTATAGAAAGCAATAATAAAATTAAAAAATATTTCTGATGAGCAATAGGTACGAAACAGACCTTTTCATTTTAGCATGGTCTGTTTTCAAAATGGGAAGATCTGTGCCCCTACAAATAGGCACGCTCGTACAATAAAAAACAGGCGGTCTGTAGTGACCGCCTGTTTTTGTATACGTATTATACGAAGCAAGATCTAAAAAACGGCATGAACTCTTAAGCTCAGCACACTGACAGGTCCGCGGCTTTTATTATATCCCGGATTAATAATGAGCTGATATGCTCCCGACAGAAACAAATTGTCTTTTAGGGCGAGAGAATAGTATAGTTCCGAAAGATTCTCCAACCCATAATTCAAGCTTCCATCACCCAGTTCGAATCCTCGGCCCCCGGCTTTGAGATAATCGCGGTGCGAACCCGACAACGCGGAGATGACATGCGCCAGTCCCGCCGTATCGCCCTTGCGATGCCATTTACTGCCATTGGCCGAAAGTCCGACACTCAACGTACGGTCTATTTCGGTAAAAGCCCACGTTTCGTTGCGCCCGTCATTCCACCCGGCTCTGAAAAACACACCAATGAAGTCATTCATCTCTTGTTCGACATTGACACCAAAGCCGTATTTCGTTCTGCCAGACCTCTCGGTCTTTGACAAATCGGGAGCAGATGGATTGAGCTTCAGACTCTCTTCATAATTGCCCATACCGGCCAAATTAATAAACGAAAACAACCGAAGGCTCCCTGTCTTTCCCATCCATGAATAGTTGTGAGTATACTCGATAGAATGAGAACTCGACTTTTGGAGGTGCCAATTCATTTCCATACCATTGGCAAGCTTAGGAAGCAACGAAACACCATAGCGCAATGCATCGTGAGGCGTAACCCACTCTATCACCACACTGGGAGTATAGCCTTTGGTATTTGCTGCAAAATCCCATGCCCCATTGTTCATAAGTCCCCAACTCATAAACTGAGTTCTGGGATCGTGGCTATATCTGTTTGCATCAAAAATATCGGACACACAAATTTTGCCTATCGTAAAGGCCAGATATTCGGAAGGAACCGTTCCACCCAATTTGTTGATATCGTCGCATTGATAGGTGTGCTGCTTACTCAAAGCAATGATTTGAGTGAAATACAATCGTCCCAACTCGAAAGAAGGCGCAGGGCTATCTACCCTGTATGCTTCTCCATTGGTAGATGCTCCTACTCCCAAAGAACTGCTCATACCCGAGCCTCCCGATATTTCGGGACTCATAAAGAGACTGCCCCCACTCCACAACCTAACGCCAAAAAATAGAGTAGCCGTCAGTGAGCGTTTCGTTTCCGACTCGGATACGAGACTGTTCGCTCCCGAATAAAAAGCATGGAAAGACGGTTTGTACTGCGATATGACCGTTGCCTGTCCATGCAGGGAAAAGCGTTCGTCTTTCAATGTATCGCTTGGTTGTGCATACGATACGGCACACGAAACCATAGCGACAAGTGATATACACAGATGTCGTAATCTCATGAAAAAATCTTTTTTTAGACTTCGGTAGTTAAATAAAGCTTGATACCAATAGCATAAGAGACAACCCTACCAATACGGCTACCGTTGCCCAACCGATAATATTGATAATAGGCTTGTTGACATGTTTGCCCATGATCTTTTTATTGTTCACCAACAGAATCATGCAGATAAGGACCACAGGAAGCAATATAGCATTGATAACCTGCGACCATATAGATATACTTATCAAAGGCGCATTGGGCAAAAGAATAATAGCTACAGATATAATGATGATAGCTGTATAGAGCGTATAGAATTCTTGCGCTTCGCCCCACTTCTTGCTGATTCCGGCATCGAAACCAAAAGCTTCGCATACATAAAAAGCCGTAGCCAAAGGCAGAATGGTAGCCGAGAAAATAGAAGCGATAAAGAGACCGAAAGCAAACAACTGAGAGGCAAAAGCACCCGCCAGCGGTTTGAGCGCCAAAGCAGCATCTTTGGCTTCATTGATGACAATGTGGTTTCCGTGAAGAGTAGACGCACAAGCAACAATAATGAAAAAAGCGACAACAACCGTACCGATACATCCGATAACAATATCGGCCAGTACATAGTTGTATTGAGAAATCTTGAGTTTCTTCTCGATCACCGACGACTGCATATAGAACTGCATCCATGGAGCGATGGTCGTACCGATCAATCCCAACACCATGGTGATGGTACCTCCATCGGCTTTGATATCGGGTTTTACTATAGCATGTCCTATTTCGCCCCACTGAGGATGTCCCAGCACAGCAGATACAACATACGTAAGCAACGAGACACTAAATATAAGGAAAATACGCTCGGCAACCGTATAAGTACCTTTCACCACTAAGATCCACACGATGAAACCCACCAACGGCACAGAAATATATTTGCTGACTCCAAACACCTCGAGACTGCCCGCAACACCTGCAAATTCGGTAGTGGTATTGCCTATATCGGCCAATAGCAGACCCAGAAAAATAAAGAAAGTGATCTTTACCCCCGCATTCTCACGAATAAGAGTGGCCAATCCTTTTCCACTTACAATACCCATGCGGGCATTCATTTCTTGTACAACCAACAAAACCAAGAAAGATGGTATTAAAGTCCATATCAGATTGTAGCCATACATAGCCCCGGCAACAGAATAAGTTGTTATTCCACCTGCATCATTATCAACACTGCCTGTTATTATTCCCGGCCCGAGAATTGCAAGAAACAATCCTATACTTTTTAAAAATTTACTGTTAGTAACCTTTTTGATTGTCATGATTTATAGTATATTAAGTAGCATTCCAGCATGCTATATTAATAGTTGGATTAATTAAGAAGCTCTCTTTTTGCCAAGCAATTCATCGAAAATATCATCGATCACAACCATGCCTTCCAACTCGTCATGATCATTGGTTACCGGAACTGCAAGTAAATTATATTTCGACACAATACCAGATATGGCATCAAGCCTATCGTAGTCGTTAACACTATTGAGATTGGTATTCATCACCTTGCCCAAACGGGTCTGCGGGTCTGTAATCAACAAATCGCGCATGGTGATAATTCCTTTCAGGACATTATCGGCATCGACCACAAACAAACTGTATAGAGACTCCATTTCGGGCTTTTCGACTCGGATATGCTCCATAACGTCCGCAATGGTTTGGTCGCCGGAGAAAGTAAGAATATCTGAAGTCATGAGGCTACCTATCGTTCCGTCGGGGTATTCCAACAGATCTCTTACCTCTTCGGAAGCCTCGGGCTCCATTTCGAGCAACAGCTGCTCTGTCTTGTCCTCTTCCAAATGATCCATCAAGTCGGCAGCCTCATTGGCAGGCATCTTCTCCAACACATCGGCAGCCTTTCCCAAAGGTAAACTTTCGATGATGTGAACTTGTTCTTTCACCCTCAGTTCTTCCAACACGTCGGCAGCATGCTCTTCGTCGAGAGAAGAAAAGATGGGAGCCTGATAGTTCTTGCTCATATCTTCGATAATATCTGCCAAATCGGAAGGATGAATGGTATTGAGCTTCGAACGAGTTTGAGAAAGCTGAATATTGAATGTATTCGGGTCGATCGTCTCGACATCATCCCAAAGAATAAATTTGGAAGGAATATTGCCACCGAAAGGTTGCAATAGTTTTTTGAAGAACATGTTAACACCCAGACGGCGCAAAAGTCCTTCGGTGCCAACATCAACCGCAACTACAAATGTGCCGGCAGCAATTGCCACCATTCGTATATCGTTCACTCTAACCAACTTTCGTCCATTAAGATCGACTATCTGCTGATCGAGAATACTTTCTTTCAGCAAAACGGCGTCGGAGAAAATATCATGACTTACGAGAGTCATAGACTGGCACTGTACCTTGTAATGGATTCCAAACTTCACAATCTGCAGGCTATCGAGCACCGCATCTTTGTTTTTTCCATTCACGTGTACTGCGAATCCTATAACTTGGGGATTGCTCGATTGATTTTCGCCAGCAGCGGTATGTATACGAACGTATACATCGCGAATACGTCCCAATATATTATCTCGGGTATCAAAGATATTGCAGCCGAGAAGTCGGCTCAAATAAAATGTTGTTAAAGAAGTCATGAATTACCTCCTCTCTTTTTTATGCGTCAGAAAGAAGGCTGGTACGATCCGACCTTCCTGCTAGGCGCAGGTTAATAAATTAATTATATTTGCCGGGTCACTGTCCATGTATAATTTTTTAAAATTTGCGGTGCAAAGGTACGCCTTTTTTCTTAATTACGCACCCTCTTGCAATAAAAAATGTACGTATCACCTAAAAATTTATTCATATCACATATAAAAAGGTGCTGAAAGTACTTAAATATGGTACTTTCAGCACCGTCAAAATACAGATAAGCAAGATGAATTATCTGAAAACAAATTCACCTCATTCAATAATAAATGCAATTGATTGTCGACTTTGGAGGAGTGAGAATGACTCCATCTCGTATCTCGATCTCCCAAAAAGGCTGACTTAGAATTTCGGCTATCTCGGGCGAATGCCCCTTCATATCCAACAAATCTTGGCATGCCCTCTTGAAATCGTTATACAAATCGTCAAGCTTCACGGTAACCCTATCTTTATCGTCTGCACTATTCCCCTTGGAATGAGCAGTATCGTCGGATACCGTATTATCGTCTGTCACCATTTTCTCACAAAAGCGACATCTTATTCGCTGGTATATATCAATCTCCGCATATTTGCGAAGCGAAGGAAACAGCTTTATCGCACTTTGAAAATCTCTTTTCGCATTCTGACTTTCGGTCCACCCACTCTCCTTATTGATGGGGCGAAGTGTCTTTCCCAAAAATTCGATACCTTGAGAAACAAGCATACACATTAAATACGGATGCTTGTCTTTTATTTCTCCTATTTCTTCAATAAGAATTTTTTGAATGAAATCTTCATTCGACATGTCTTTATGATCCATATTCTTTCACCTTTTAATAATTGACTATAATAGAATAGTAGAATTGATAAATGTTATCCACTATATTTGCCACACACATACTGAACACGCAACATATATCGGCAAGAAATACATACTAGCGCCGACTATAATGCATCTTCATAGACCTTCTCATAGGCAGTCTTTCGATATTTTCTCGCTGCTGCCTGACATTAAACTTATGTTTGGGCCACTGATTGTCGCCCACAATGGGACGGATATTCATTTTTTCGGCCTTACGTGCCTGTTCCGGTTGTTCCACTCTGACATCCGGACGATAGACACGAATATTGCCCCCTTCTACCCTAGCCTTCTCTATCCGGTCATTATCCATTATACGCGTAATGGATATATTATTATTGGTGTACCCGTTGACCTCTTCCCTTCGAGGTCCTGCCGAATAGAACTCTCGTTGATTGGGATTCGTAAAATTGTCGACAATAGCCATGTGTTTACCTATCTTCTTGGCATTCTTGTCTACAATCCTTATGGTTGTCAGATCCCTGTCGCACATTCTAGCACACGGCACAATATTCCAATAAAAAGCATGAGGACGCCACGAAGCAAACGCTCTTCCTATATTGACTCCGGGCATCAATGGTGCCCAACCGTAATATCCGTTGAAAGAACCCCAAGTGACCCATGCCGGCGCCCAAGAATATCCGGGAATCCATAACCAACCATAATAGTCGTCGTATATCCAAGTGCCATAATGAAAAGGAGCCCAGCCCCAATCATAATCTGAATTCCAAAACCAACCGGCATCCGTATACACCCAATGCCCATTGGTGAGATAAGGACGAAAGCCATCTTCGACGTTGGGGCGCCATACATGCCCGTATCCGGCATAATCAATCCATGTGCCATAAGGAGACAGGCTATCGTAAAAGTCCTGATAAGTGATCTCTGCAGAATTTTGAGCGGAGATCTTCTGATTGAAAGAGACAGTAACAATCGCTGCGATTATCATTGTCAGATAGACTAACTTTTTCATAACGCGCTGATTTTAATTGTACAATGTCGTTCATAAAACGTTGTAAGATAAACATTACATCAATAGAATGTATACTTATTGCTCATAAATAATATTTCTATTAACAAATATTGGACATTTCCCGATTTTATAAATACTCGTGAACAGCATTATGATTGATCCTGATATTATCTTAAAGAGAAAGAAAAAAAACTCTTTGCATTATCCATATCTACATGCTTACATCACTACAAAAGCAATAAAATAAAAAAAAGAAGCCGGAGATCTGAATGATCAGCGACTTCTATTTTTCATATTCTGTTAGTGTGATAGAATGGCGTCAAGACACCATTCTAGACGATGCAGTATTCTCCAAGAATTTAATAACGTCTTCTGTTAAAACCTCCGCCGTTATTACCGCCACGATTATATCCGTTGGTTCTTTCTCTTTTTTCGCGTGCGATGCTGACGGTTATGGAATTACCATCGTAGGAACCTCCATTCAACTCGTCAATGGCTTTCTGGCCTTCTTCGTCATTGGTCATTTCTACAAAACCAAAACCGCGAGATCTACCTGTTTCTCTATCTGTAATGACTCTGGCAGAAGATACTTCGCCATATTCTGCAAATAATTCTTGCAAGTCTTCACTACTGGTATTGTAATTTAGACCGGACACATAAATGTTCATCGTTTTTACTTATTAATTGTTATTATTAAATACCTTATTTTGCAAGTGCAATATTGATGGCATTCATACCCTCTTTACCACGTTCGAGCTCAAAAGTAACTTTATTTCCTTTTTTTATAGAAGCAGGAGCATTACTGATATGGAAGAAATATTTTTCTTCGCTATCGATCTTCTTAATAAAACCAAAACCTTTATCGGAATTAAAATATTCGACGTTGCCTACCAATGCTTTATTGTCCTCTTCAACTTTCTTTGGAATAGAAATCTCTATGCTTTCTACATCAACCTCTTCTTTCACAGAAGAATCCGGAGGTGTGCTTGTAATGAGGCCGTTCTCATCTACATAAGCAATCATATCCTCGAACGACCCACTGCCGGCATTGGCCTTGCGTGCTTCCTTGCGTTTTTGTTTTTCTAAACGCTTACTAGATTTTCTTTTTTCTAACTCTCTTTTATTACATGAAATAGCTTTTCCCATATATTAATTATTTTATTTTTATGCCGACAACAACATGACATCCAGCTTCTTGCCTGTTACTTTCTGAATGTCTTTCATCATAATACGCTCTTCTTGAGAACAAAATGTAATAGCGACTCCTTCGTGTCCGGCTCTACCGGTACGACCGATACGATGTACATAAGTTTCGGCCACGTCTGGAAGATCGTAGTTCACAACCATACCCAAGTTGTCTATATCAATACCTCTAGCAGCTATATCCGTTGCTACAATCACGTTTATTTTACCCGATTTAAAATTCGTAAGAGCCCGTTGCCTGGCCGTTTGAGTTTTATTTCCGTGTATTGCTTCGCAAGCGATACCAGCTTTGTTGAGAAGTCGTGCGATTTTGTCTGCTTTGTGTTTCGTACGCGAAAAAACCAATATCGACTTACTAGAATTTTTCTTCAGCACATTGATAAGCAAATCTGTTTTTTGCTCTTTCTCTACATAATACAATCCTTGTCGAATGGTATCGACTACCGAAGATACAGGAGTTACCTCAACTTTCGAAGGTTTATGCAAAATAGATTTTGATAAGTCTACTATTGTTTTTGGCATCGTTGCAGAGAAAAGCATCGTTTGCCTGGACTTGGGCAACAATGGCAACAGCCTCTTGACGTCGTGTATAAAGCCCATATCGAGCATACGGTCTGCTTCATCGAGCACAAAGTGTTTGATACCGGCCAGTGAAATATATTTCTGGCTTATAAGATCGAGCAATCGGCCCGGTGTTGCGATCAGTATATCGACTCCCCTTTTGAGTTGATTAACCTGAGCTGCTTGTTTCACTCCACCAAATATAACAGTATGCCGTAAGTCGGTAAACTCTGTATATTCACTGAAACAATCATCAATCTGAATAGCCAATTCGCGAGTAGGAGTAAGTATTAAAGCCTTGATTTGACGTTTTCCCAATTTGGGAGATTCGTTGAGTTGCTGAATAATAGGGATGGCAAAAGCTGCCGTTTTTCCTGTTCCGGTTTGTGCTATTCCTATCAAATCAATGGCTTTGAGCCCAATGGGTATAGCTTGCTGTTGGATAGGAGTAGGCGTTTCATATTTTTTCTTTGAAAGAGCTTTTAAGATAGGTTCTGATATGTGTAATTCTTTAAATGTCATAAATTTGTCTGATTGCTTCAGAGCAATCTTTTCTTAATTAATAATCGTAATAAAAAGTTCATGGAAGAAGCTGGGATATATTTATCCGCATGATCATTATTACGTGTGAATAATATAAATTGAATCCGCAAATGCTCATATTTAATATTGCGAATTAATTTAATAATGCCAACAAAAAAGCTGATTTAATTAATTATGGCGAGAAAAGCCCCGAGGAAATGAATGGGGAGAGACATTGCTAGATAAAAATTTCAATACAAACTTCATTGTTTAGACTGCAAAGGTATTATAATAAATTGAATAATTTCTTTATTGGGCAATATATTTAAATATAATTTTATTCTTATAACTAAAAAAGCTATATGATTTTCTCGACTGCTGGAATAAACAAAGAAAAAACGTATTGCTTTTTCAGAATAATAATAAGTAATATTGAAGTTCCGATAAAATTCAACACTGCTTGTAGTAAAGCAATAAGAGCTACAAATAAAACATACGACATGAAAAAGCGCTAATACTCCCTCAACAAATAAGATTCATTCTATTGAAAACGAATAAGCACGAAACAATAGCAATCAACCTACTTCTGGCGATTTCACAAACTCTGTGATATCGTAGATAGTAAGTACTGCTCCCGGATTTCCATCTATGGGAAAATAACTTCCGGAAATAGAAACTTCAAGACGAACAGGATCTTTTTCTCCGTCCAAAATATCAAGTGAAGTCCTCAAATGTCGAAAGTCGGTATGAGTATCTAGCGTACGCTGTATAGCTTGACGTATAGGACACAATTGGCACATTTCGGAAGTGCCGCACCCACCGGGCGAACACATTGCATTAGAACAATGGAGCAAATCTCCCAAACGTTTTTTATCTAATGCAGCAATCGTATCGGTAAGTGTGTAATAGTTTGTTTTGAGCACCACAAAATCGGCATCAATCAAAACAATATAAGCATGAGCAGTGCGAAATAGAGCATCTGTGAGTTTCTCTGCTTTTTCCAAAGCTTCATTTTCTTTGCTTAAGCGGCAGGCAAGTTCTTTCTTCTGTTGGCATTGGAAGATAGAATATATCAACAAGACAATACTTATCAATATCACTAGCAATATTATAGCCCACATAGTCGTTTTTATTACATTTATTCATCAGATTCCGTACACATATACAAATATACCTATAACGAATAATATGAAGTAAAATCTTTAGTTAAATATTGTTTTAAACCAAATAAAAAAAAGGCATCTATGTCATAGTATTTCTACTATTAAATAGATGTCTCTTTTTATTTTATTTACGCAGAAGCTGTTTTATTTTATTAGAAAAATAAGATAATAAAACTGTTTCAATTTTTCCCGATAGAAAATCAAAAAAGCTTCTCGAATATACTGAGCATTTAAATCAAATATTGCGAACTGATCGATTCGTTATTAACGACCCTGCGAATGGTTTCGGCAAACATATCGGCAATGCTCAGCTGCTTAACTTTTGAACATTTCTTAGTATAAGGAATACTATCGGTAAATACCATCTCGGTAAGACAAGATTCCTGAATACGATAAGAAGCCGGATCAGACATAACACAGTGACTGGCAATAGCACGTACGCTTTGAGCACCGTTGTCCATCATCAGATTGGCTGCCAAAGTAATGGTACCTGCAGTATCGACAATATCGTCGACAAGCACAACATTTTTACCTTTCACATCGCCGATAATCTGCATGGATGCTACCTGATTGGCAACTTCGCGTTTCTTGTTACAAAGTACCATCGGTACATCGAGATACTTACAGAAAGTACTGGCCCGTTTGGAACCGCCTACATCCGGAGTAGCGATACAAAGATCGGGCAGATTAAGCGATTGTATGTATGGGAAAAAGACTGCCGATGCATACAGATGATCAACAGGAATGTCGAAAAATCCTTGAATTTGATCGGCATGAAGATCCATCGTAATGAGTCGATCGATACCAGCTACAGAAAGTAAATCGGCCACCAACTTAGCCCCTATCGATACACGAGGCTTATCTTTTCTATCCTGACGCGCCCATCCGAAATAAGGGATAACAGCTATAACACTCTTGGCAGAAGCTCTCTTGGCCGCATCGACCATTAGTAACAACTCCATTAAGTTATCAGAATTAGGGAAAGTGGACTGAACCAAAAACACATGTGCACCACGGATAGACTGCTCGTAAGATACGGCAAACTCACCATCGGCAAAGTGGGTTATATTCATTTTTCCAAGAGGACAATTTAGACTGGTGCAGATCTTCTCTGCCAAGTATCTCGAACTGGTTCCCGAGAATACCATGAAAGGTTCGTTTTCGCTCATTGATGCTTTAGTTATGACTAAGTTTTAATTTTGATGCAAAGTTAAAGCTTTTTTTTGATACGCCAAGCAGGTTTTGTGCTATCTTTCCACTACAATGGTATTTTTTGTAACTGTATTGTATTACAAAATTCAGTTTTCATCGCTCAAGTACACAATCCTTTCTAGAGAATAACCCTTAGCAACACAAGACTTGAGCTACACATAAACAAGATGTACTGAATAAGTAATATTTCAACCTATCCAGTACATCATCTGACGTCATCTCAAACTATTTACTTTGTTCTATCAACGTTTTGTATTTCGCCAACAACTCTTTGGATAGTTCAATACTATCGCCTACAGGAGTTGCAGGGAAATCGCCGATACAATCTTTCCACCAGATTTCTTCGTAATCGGTCACTTCCTTTTCGTATTCCTTGTATTTGGCATCGTCGAACTTATACCCTCCGATAACAGCCTTATCTACTGCCGCAAAAAACATTTTCCAACGTTCGCCATAGAATGTAGAAGTCATTCCAGACCACGTACGGCTAGCATAATCGTTGAGCAATCCAGCCTTTTCGCCCCACGTAGTGAGCAAATTTCGAGCATTGCGTTCGTAGTAGAGTTTTTCTTCTTCATTTACGCCTTTGCTACGTGCTTCTTTTATCCATTTACCCATTAAATAAAAAGATTGAGAAGAAACCAATCTGTCGACATCATTGATGATCTGTAACATCAAAGCCTCTTTGGCTTTCATCTCCTTATAGTTGTTTTCATTATAAGCCTTCTCATAGTCTTTGAAGAGAACAGCAAAATGATTGCTTACAACTTGTCTAACGAGGTTGGATACATCGAAAGCGAAAGTAGGTGTTTTGCTGTTAGCCTTCAACATCAATTCCGCAGCTTTCAGCAAGTCGACATTATCGTATTTGATACGATAATTGCTATAATAAGTTTTAAACTTACCAAAACAGGGGCGTATATTGATAACCGGACACTGACCCGGGGTACATGGTGAAGCATAGATCTTGTTCAATAAGATATTCCATGCTGCACGTGCATTTGCATCGGCATGTCCTACATGCTCATCAGCCAAATGTTCGCTCCAATTATTGACATCCTTATGTGCATTGAAGTTCCATGCTTTTTCGAATACATATTCGTACATAAACGGATTGCAATCGAATCCTTCCAAAGTGGCACCAAGTCCAATAAAGTTCTTGCCACCTTTCTGAATCGTATTTTCAATACGTTTGTTCACTTCATCAATATTGCCGGCCAACATGGTATTGCCACCAAAGTTGCCTAAATAACACCAGATATAAGGTACATTATAGAATTTGTCGGTCTGTTGCCACACTTCGTGGCGCTCGCAATAGTAGTCTAGTAGAATAGATTTTTGAGGGGGGTAAGCTGTAATATATGCTTTGATACGGTCGTTTGTCCAGTCTTTCCGTTCATTGTAGAACAGCCAGGTCATCTGCAACCAAACAGCATTTTTATCTGCTTTCTCCAATGTTCCATACACTTGATGAGCTACACGTTTCAGATAAGAAGCCTCGTAACTAGGCGGTTCAAGTTCGTTGAACAAATCGATACCATAGATATGATCTGTTCCGTAGATATCTTTCTGCTGTTGCAAGAACATCTTCTGAATCTTGGCAAACAGCGGATCCATTGGATCAAGGAAACTACATGCATATTGATCCGAATAGCCCGACCATGCACCAAGTTTCGTGATTTTTGCATTGGGATAGATTCTTTTCAACTCTTGTGGTACGTGTCCTGCAAAAGCCGGGAGCACAGGTTTCATATTGAATTCACGTTCGCGAGCAACAATTTTTTTCTGTAAATCTTCCTGATCGTTAAGCCACGACATAGGCAGATCTCCCTGCCAATAGTCTATATTGAGCATCCGATGCCAAGGCAAATGAGCCGGTCCGGTGAAATAATGACGAATTTCTTTGTCCGATAGTCCCAACTTCATCCACACTTTATGCCAGATAGATTCCTGTCCGGTTATAGCCAAAGGCAAATTAATACCATTCAATGCCATCCAGTCGATAAAGTGTTCCCAATCTCTCCAACTCCACCAAGGCATGGTATAGCCGAAAGTGCAATAATTAAGAAAGAAACGATCTTTGCAACGAGCATCAATCGTAACAGGTTGCTCGATAGCAGGGAGTGAAGCAGGCATTTCGAATTTGTCATCAACAAACCAAGAAACAGTAGTATGGCAATAGTATTTCAGATAATAGTTCAATCCTACAGCCATCGAATTAGCATTATTTCCGCTAATTTCAATCACATCTCCATTTGATTTTAATTGGAATTGGTCTTTACCTCCGGTACTAGACAAAAGTTTGAATACAAAAGAGCCCTCATGTTGTGGCATCAGGCGGTGTACCAATCCTTTCACCACAGCGGTTTCTTTGGATGCATTAAAGGCATTTCCTGTCATGCAGGTAAGGCTAAAAAATAGTGTTGTAAGCAATAAAGCTAATTTTCTCATATCTATCAAATTGTTTTTAAGAAGAGACTGTCTATATAGACTATAGACAGTCTCTCATTGTTAAATGATTCGTTCGTTTAATTGTCAAGGCCTAAATCCCAACCGTAATACGGTCTCAATTCGTCGTTTGATTTATAAGAATAATAAGTAGTAGGATTGGTATACGGATTATTATAATGCAATATAGCCTGATTGGAATTCAATTCGGCCTGATTCCACCCCGGTGTCCATCCTACAAATACTCCGTCCATATTAATACAATGCTGATAGCGTTCGCAATTGGAGCCTTTGTATGCGCGATGAATACCAACTTCCAAGCGTTTTGCATCGAAATAATTAATACCTTCTCCCCAGAATTCTACTCCTTTTTGAAATACATATTCGGTAAGAAAATCGGCAGCTTTGACAGCACTGCATGTATAGTTAGGATTGCGGGTTTTCACAATATCTTCCAATGCCTTATTTGCATCTGCAACACCCGAAGTATGAAGAGTAGCCTCAGCTTTCAGAAAATACATTTCTTCTACACGCATAATCGGAAAATCGGTAGCTCCACCCACTTCGTAAGTATTATAATTGCCCAAATGCGGACGGAATTTAATATTCACGTAAAGCCACGGCCACGATTGGAAACCATTGGATTTGTTGATAGTAGAACGGATGTTAGACGCCGAACTATTGAGTTGGTATTTATACTTAGATGCTCCAAAGCCTGAATAATCATCGCTCCAATCGGTCTGATCGGTATTGAGATTATCTCCATCTTTGCACCATTTATTATTAAGGAAGTTGCCACTAGCATCTCTCTCTATCAAATAAGACTGTCCTTCTTTCTGATTAGTCGATTCGTAGAAGAAATTGGGGGCCAGCCACGATTTCTTTCTGAAATCATTATCTGAAAGTTTCTCGTACCACTTACGATCCAAAGAGCGCCCTACACGCCAACCATAAGCAGAGAAGTTGGTCTCGGTACCGAAAGTCATAGCAAATACAAACGAACCGCTTGTAGCTGCAGTCTTATTTCCTTCTGAAATAGATGTTGCAAGCATCCATGAATTCTGAGAATCACGATTATTGAATCCATTCACAGGATCGGTCCACTGATCTTCGGTCAAAGGAGTACAACCCGATTCAGAGATCGCTTTTTCGGCATACGATTTGGCATTGCTCCAATAAGTAGCTTCATCTTTATAAGTAGCCGAAGTAGCTACTCTAGATGCCAAATTGGTATAAGCTCTGGCATATAAACCATATACTACAGCCAAATTAGGTTGTACCTTATCGGTACGCTGATAACCAGTCAAATAAGTTTCGGCCTGTTTCAGATCACTCAAGATCAAGTCATAAACCTCGTCGACAGTAGCGCGCTTATTATTCGAAGCCTCTTTTGATGTCGTTTTCTCGGTAACAATAGGAACACCGAGATTCTTCAAATCATTTTCGGGCGCTGTATACATATACCTTGTATCTGTCGGAGTTTTGTATTCCATTATCTGAACAACGTCCATATAATACAATGCCCGATAAGCATAGCATATTCCCAGATACCCTTTTTTCGTCTCGTCGATCTGACTGGCATCTGTTCCGATCATGCCTATTACATCGTTCACAGCCTTGATATAGGCGTAGAAGAGATAAGAAGGATAAAGTCCACGATTAGAACCTACAGCACTTACGGAACCGTTACAATAAGCACCCATCGTATTATAACCATTGGTACCCGAACAAACCAATTGCGTAGTACCATGTTCGAGCATGGCGAGCATACTACCATAAGAGATTTCTTCAATACCACCATCGTCATTCGAATAACCGGCCATGGTAGTATAAATAGAATTAACCATGCCTTTCAAAGCCGATTCAGACTTTTGTATCTGCGGTGCCAAAACATATTCTGATGGCAATGTTTCTTGGATACACCCCCTAAGACAAAAAGAGATAAAGCTGCAAATACTATATTATATTTTTTCATGATTATCTGTTATTTATGTTTAGAATGTCAATGAAATACCTCCCGATATGGTACGTATCGGTGAATAAAGCTCGGGATTGGTTACACCTTTCAACGAATAGCGAGGGTCGAAACCTTGCCGGCCTGAAATATAGAATAAATTCTCTCCACTAAAATAAACACGCATATTATCGACAGAGAATTTACGAGTAAAGCTAGATGGCAATGTATATCCAATATTGATATTCTGAACACTCAGATAACTTGCATCTTTCAAGAAACGATCGGACCGTGCATTTTGCGAATATTTTTCAGAGAATCTCAAACGAGGTACATCCGTGTTCTTATTCTCGGGTGTCCAAGCCTTGAATATATCTTTAGACCAAGTCGTATTCGTAGTTCCACCCGTGTGCATTAAAGTCTGATAAGTATAGTCGTAAGATTTACCTCCCAACTGATAGTTTAGGTTAACAGAGAAGTCGAATCCACGATAGCTGAAACTTGTACCGAAACCGCCATAAAATTTGGGTAGTGCATCACCAATAATATAGTTGGTAGCCAAACTGGGATCTTTTGTTGTTTCGCGACCGGTAACTTTACCATTACTGTCTACAGTATCTTTATAATACATCGCTTCACCCGTTTCTTTATCAACTCCTGCATATTTAGGAAGATACCAAGTATAGAGCGACTTTCCTTCGGTTACAAAATAGTCATACATGGAAACGAATGATTTATCCAAATTAACATAACCTTTATGACCATCGACCACTGTTGTTTTGACAGCATCAGGAAGTTTCAGCACTTTATTCTTCACATGAGTTATATTAAAGTTAACATCCCAACGCATATCCTTGTTATTTATCAACGAAGCCGACAACGAAAGTTCAATACCCGAGTTGCGCATATCGCCCAGATTAATATAGTAGCTGGTATAACCTATCGATGGAGGTGTATTGAGAGAGAACAACATATCTGTTGTTTTGCGAGAGAAATAATCCAAGCTACCGGAAAGATGTCTGTTGAACAATTCGAATTCAACGCCAGTATTCCAGTTGGTATTTGTTTCCCATGTGATATTTTCAGAACCTTTCTGACGCCATTGATAAGCAACCTCATTGTTATTGTTTACTATCGTATAGGAATCGGCATAAAGATAGTTTCCGATATTATCATTACCCTGAGAGCCTACTGATACTTTCAACTTCAGCGAATTGACCCAAGGAACATTAAAGAAGTTTTCTTTCGAAAGAAGCCACGCAGCACCTACCGACCAGAAGTCACCCCAACGATGTTTCTTGGCAAAACGAGAAGAAGCATCACGACGATAAGATAGAGAACCATAATATTTGGAATCGTAATTGTACATGCCGCGGAAAAAGAAACCTTCGTTATTATAATCGGAAGAATAAGAACTGGGATCTCCATTCAGATTCAAACAAGTTGCCAACTCTTTTGTTCCTTCTATACCAAAGTTATGGCCCGATGCACCCAAGAATTCAAATTTATACTTATAGTATTCGTGTCCCAACATTGCACTGATATCATGTTTACCGAATTGTTTGTTATAATTGAGCAATTGCTGAGTGTTGTAAGTATAAGTTCTGGAAGAACTCTTATATAAATAACCATTATCCGAAGAACCAGTATAGTAATCGACAAAAGGACTGGTAGCATACGTATATCTCGAGTTATAGTTGTAAGTATTGGCATTGAATGTAAATACCAATCCATCCATAATATTGATATCACCATACCCACTTGCTATAAACGAATTGCCATCACTATCCGAAGTACGGTATTTGTTATCAAAGATACAGTTACCGCCAACATCGCCTGCACGCGACAAGTCATAGCTTCTACCAAAGTCGTACATCTTTTCTCCCCACTGGTCAATCATGATGTTCTTTTTGGCATCGCGCAAATAAACAGGATAAATAGGAGCCAATGTCTTGATAGTGCTCCAAATAGTACCGGTACCTACAGTTCCTTCAGAAGTCTGACTGTTATCATACTTAGTATAATTAAAGTTTGTACCAACCTTCAGCCATTTTTTAGCCTGATAATCCAATTTGACACGTGTAGAAAGACGTTTCTGACTCGAGCCCACCTGAATACCCTGCTGATCGAGATAACCGAAAGAAGTATAATAATTCACTTTATCCGAAGCACCCGATATTGTCGTATTATACTCTTGGCGAAAACCGTCTCGAAGACCTTCTTTTTCCCAATCATCGGCCTGCAACCAAAACTGCTGACCGTTATAGCTATACGGAGCACCCATCGTTGCAGCCGGATTCATCACACCTCCAGCCTGAATAAAGTCTTGTCCTGTAGGAACGGTATAAACCATATAACCGGGACCTACGCCTGTTGACGAATCGACCAAATTCTTATTTGCCAAACCATGCGCATCTGATGCTGACATCGAACCACCGTCTGAGCTGACGTAGTAGTTATACAGCATCTTATAGTAAGTTTCGTAAAATTGTTTGGAATTAGTGGTCTTGTAATTCTTCAATCCATTGGAATTGGCACCCCACTTGGAATCGAATGTAATCTTCGAAGCACCCATTTTACCACGTTTGGTAGTAATCATCAAGACGCCATTGGCACCACGAGCACCATACAGCGCATTCGAAGCAGCATCTTTCAACACTGTCATAGACTCGATATCACTGGGATTTATCAAGTTCAAATCTCCGTCGTAAGGCATACCGTCGACAACGATCAGCGGTTCCGTATCAGAAGATATTGAACCGAATCCACGTATTGTGATAGAAGGAGAGCTTCCCAATTGGAAAGAAGAGTTCGAAAGCTGCACGCCGGCCACACGTCCGGCAAGTGCCTCTACAGGATTGGTAACCTGCGTTTTCAACAATTCGTCCGATTTAACGACACCAGCCGATCCTGTGAATGCTTCTTTCTTCATCTTACCGAAAGCCACCACCAATACTTCGTCAAGTACTTTAACGTTTTCGGTCAATTCTACAGTATAGAAAGATTCACCGGCTTTGACCGTTATTTTCTTTGGTTCGAACCCGATATAAGAAATCACCAACGTCACACCAGGCTTCGCGGCAATCGAGAAATGGCCGTTTACATCAGTCGCCACTCCGACCCCCGCATTATCTTTGTTTACAACCGAAGCACCTATGATAGGATCTCCCTTCGAATCAACCACCTTTCCGGTAATATTCTTTGTGGCCTGTTGCAAGTTGGCCTTATGCGACATTTTATTGTCTTTTACCAACAAAATGTTTTTCCCCTCCAGAACAAAGTTTATATTCGTATTATTGAATATTTCTTTCAACACCTGAAGGACAGATTGATTGCGAGCATTGATACTGACATTCTTATTCAGATTAATATCATTCATATTGTAAACAAACAAATAGTTGGTCTGTTTCTCAATCTGATTGATGACATTCTTCAAAGATATATCATTCGATACAACTGTAACCCGCTTCACTTGGGAATATGATTCAGTGCCAAAAGCCGTTCCGACAAATACAAATAGAGCAATAATAGTAAGCCTCATGATTCTACATATAAATTTTAGCCCCATAGCAGGACTTGGGTTCAAAATATTTTCCATATATTTGCACTGTATTTTGAGTTAATTACTTAAGATAAAACAAATTATTCAACTTCACGTTGAATTCGGCGGGATGATACAGCCATATCGTCCCGCTACTTTTTCAATTAAAAAATATGCAATCAGGTATGTTTCATAGGCAAGTATCTTTTTAGGTTACGTTAATATATAATATACAGATTCTTATCATTGTCTTTGGTATAAGAGAATTTATGATCCCGCTTGAGTACCTCCAGTACATGCTCTATTCCATCACTCGACCAGAACTTTCCGGTATAACGATAAGATGCAATCCTAGCATTGGCAATCTTGAGTTTTACTCCATAATATCGTCCCAATTTATCGGCCATCATCCCAATAGTCATATTGTCAAAGCATATCAAACCGTCTCGCCATCTGAAATATTCGGGATGTGCTATTTCGCCTTTCACAACTTGTCCATCACAGGTATATATCCGTTCACCGGGATTCAAGTCTGCCACTCTATTGTCAGGCGTCAACACATGCACTTTGCCTTTCAATAAATCCACTTCACAATTTTCACCATCATAGGCCAATACGTCAAATTCCGTACCCAACACTTGTACTCTATACCCTTTGGCATTGACTATAAAGGGGCGTTCGGCATCGTGAGCTACTTTGAAAAACGCTTCACCCTGCAACGACACGTTACGTTCTCCTTTTTTGAACTTGGACGGATAAGTTATTTTCGAATTCGCATTAAGCCACACGTGTGTCCCATCTTCAAGAGTCAATTCTGCGCGTTGTCCTGCAGGAGTATATAGACTTTCCATTGTCGATTTTTGTTCGGTAACTTTCGTATTCATCCAATAATAGACACCTGCTACGGCAATTGCAAAAATGGCCGCTATTTTCATAATTTCTTTCAGCACAAGATAAAGACCGATCTTCCTCGTTTTTACACTTTCGTCTCGCACTTTTTGCATCGCTTCCGTACGCCATAGCGTAAGAATATAGAGCTTACGTTGAGACATATACTCATCCATATTTTCATCGTTTTGCTCAATCCATTCCCACACTTCCTTTGTCTCGTCTTGATTGGCAAATCCGGCTATATATTTTTCCAGTAGCTTAGCATCCATATTCTAAGGTATTTTCTATTAGGACGTTTTAAATGTAAAAAACCCTAAATCAAAAAGAAAGAAATTTTAATAATAGAGAAAAAAGGTGCTAATAAGGCTTGTCGAAAAATACGCCCTATCTGAAATTATAGCAGAAAATAGAGAGGAAGATAATCTTGCAATGCAACTCGAAGCACTTTCAACGCCTTGGTGATATGATACTCGACACTTTTGAGAGAAAGATCCATTTGCGTGGAAATTTCTTTATTCGATTTATCTTCAAAACGACTCATTATAAAAATTTGCTGAGTCTGCGGAGACAATTGTTTTAATGTAGATCGAATAATATTAAGTACCTCGTCCGAGAATATCTCTGTCGGATCGCAAGCTTGCAAAGTATTTATACGTTTACATAATTCCCTGTCTTGCCAATTGGTGATAGAATTAATGGCATTCCGTTTCAGTTCCTCGTGGCGTAGATAATCAAGCGACTTATCTTTTAGAATAACAAACAAAAGTACCTCCAAGTGCCTCACTTCTTCTGTTTTCATTATATTCCACAATTTAATAAGGGCGTCAGATGTTATATCTTCAGCCGCCATATCATCATGTACAAACGATTTGACAAAGAAAAAAGACTTCTTAAAGTATATTGTATAAATATCCGAGAATGTACTTTCCGATACCATTTTCGTTAATTCTAAACAAAACTCCAATTATCGCCCGCAAATATAAAGAATTATATTTGAAATTTATATAAATTTCATCATTAGTCTCTTAATTTTTTTTGCACATACATTTCTGACAAAGATAATAGTATTATGATATCAATAATAGCAATAGTTCTTTTTATTGAACTTTTGCATACTACATTGATACAATAATAAACCAAAGAGTAGCATATTAAAATCCTTTTTTTTAGCTGTAAACGACATCAAAGTGAATGTGTAAAAACATACTGATACTTTCTTATCCGAATACGGCCTTCAGGATACTTCAGAACCCGTTTTTGCTACCAACAAACAGTCTGCCCCATATAGGACCGATATAGGCGGACAAACGAGCATTACGCAACACACTGATAGACAGCAAGAAATTCATAAGGACGAAAATAAATGTTTCTAGTTATAAACTTTTATTTTGATAAGGACAAACTTTTGTGTTCGTCCTTATCATTTTTCGAAGATACAACGGCAAAAAATCAATTTGGAACATACAACCTTCGTATGGATAAAAAAGTATCAGTGATGCACCCGATATTTGCTTCATAAAACATTCTGAAAAACAACTTCAAGATAATTATTTGTCAATCGGTGCATAATTGCATCAAAGGGATGTGCACACGACAAAGCCAAGACATCTTTAGAAGCTGATAGCTAATCAAATATAACTATCAAAAAGTACTGACATGCCAGACTTATCGAGAAATACATACAGCGGATAGTTCAAGAAAAACGAAAAATTTATTTTTATACGAGAAGTGTAACTTGAAATCTTATTTACATAAAAAAATATTCTTTTATAAAGTCTCACTTATAAATTCCTTTTTTTTGTGTAAGTTTGCCTGAAATAATAAATTATAAAAGGACTATATATAACATCTATTTTCTATGAACGATTTTTTTGATTTGATACGCACCCGACGCAGCATCCGAAAATATAAACCTGATACTGTCCCTGCACATTTGATAGACCAAATAGTAGAAGCCGGAACTTATGCTCCGACGGGGATGAACGCACAGTCTCCAGTCATTGTAGCAGTAACCAATAAAGAAGATCGCGATCAGCTGTCGAAGATGAATGCTGACATTATGGGCACATCAAGCGACCCCTTTTATGGAGCACCGGCTGTAATAGTCGTATTAGCGGACAAAAACAGGCCTACACATATATATGACGGAAGCTTGGTTATGGAGAATTTAATGCTTGCCGCTCATGCTCTTGGGCTGGGAAGCTGTTGGATTCATCGTGCCAAAGAAGAATTCGAGAGCGAAGAAGGAAAAGCTTTACTCCATTCTTGGGGTATAGAAGGAGACTACGAAGGTATTGCACATTGCATTGTGGGGTATCCTGCCGGTCCGATGCCCGAAACAAGGCCCCGCAAGGAAGGGTATATTCATTACGTAAAATGAAACGTTTATTTCTGATATTCTTTTTATGTTGTTCCCTACCTATTTGTATGTGGGGACAATACGAAATTGCTGCCGATACGCTACACCGCTCATTGAACAGCAAGCAACCCGAGACGAAGCAGTTTGGCGAGTATCAGCTAGATATGAGACAACTCAACATATTGCCTTCAACCTCTAAAACAATTCAATTTTCGAAGGATGGCGTACTTAAAAAAGATTTCAGCAACTTGTTCCGACTCGATACGAGCAATCTCTTCGGTACAGGTTTCACAAATGATTTTTCAAGAGCGAATATTTTGTTTCCCTACAATACGTGGAGCTATTACTACGGCATGGGATACGGGTACGGATTGGGATATATACCATTATACAGTACATGGGCCTATAACCTCAGCACCAACCCCGATATGCTTCAAGGCGCCAGTTTCCGACTGAAAAACGGAGCACAGATCAATGTCTATGGTAAGTACGATGCCCAAGGGAGACTATTGCCGGGGATGAATGCAATGCCTTGGCAAAAGCATGATTTTAAAGGGGCATTCGAAATGAAGTCTGCCAACGGACATTTCGGTTTCCGTGTAGAAGTAAGTAGGGAAGCCAACCCAATGGGATTTTAAGTCGATATAAAATCTTTGCTTTTTACCATCCGAAAGCTTCGGCATTGTCCATCCATTTATCCTGCGCTTTCAGCACTTGCTCTACAATATCGCGACCTACTCCGAAACCGCCGTTACAATGAGATATATAACGTGAAATATTTTTCACTTCGGGTGCTGCGTCTTTAGGACAGCATGGCAAACCACACTCGCGTAGCACCTCAAGATCGGGAATATCGTCTCCCACAAAAATAATTTCTTCGTCTTTCAGTCGGTATTTATCACGAAAAGTGCGATAGTCATGAATCTTCACTGCCGAACCGGAAATGATATCCTGTACGCCCAATCCCTTATAACGCATTTCTACAGCCTTGGTACGTCCTCCGGTAATAATAGCCAGATGCAATCCTTTCTTTACAGCCAATTGTATAGCATAACCATCTTTGATATTGACACTGCGCATCGGTTCGCCCGACACATCGAGAACAATCGTTTCGGCACTCAACACTCCGTCTACATCAAAAGCGATTGCTTTTATTTTAGTCAGATCATAATTTATCGAACTCATATCAAATAATTTATTTTATCGCACACGACACGGCCTTCTATACAGGCATTGACTGAAACAAACAGACACGTGTTGCCTACAAATATAATAATACTATTTCAAATTATGAATGCTACGGCTGATCAATTTATAAAGTTCTTGCAGCGACGGTTCTTTTTGGAGCATTTGCAGATGAGCATTCATCACATCTTCGTCATTCCGAGCCGCAGGTCCGGTTTGAGTAAGCGAAGGTGGCAACTGATGTACTTTTCGTGCCGTTTCATCTATTAATGGCAACATCACGTCGAAAGGCAAATCGTACTTATTAAGTAATGCCGCAGCAAGAGCATACATGTGATTTGAAAAATTACATGTAAAAACGGCAGCCAAGTGCAATATTTTGCGTTGTTCTGATGTAGCGTCATAAACCTTTTGAGACAATATCTGCGCAATATCTTTCATCAAGTCATGATCTTCTACATTATTCGCTTCGACAAAGATCGGTATTTGCGAAAAGTCAACTTCCACTTGTTTGCTGAAAGTTTGCATCGGATATACAACACCATATCTATTGGTCTGCCCTTTCCATACCTCAAGAGGGATACTGCCTGCAGTATGAATAAAAAGCTTATCTTCCCTACCCTTCACCAATTTCGGAACAAGTTGAACAAAAGCCGTATCGGTTAGACTCACGAAATAAATTTCTCCAGAAAGACTCACGCTGTCAAGCGAATCGGTCCAGTCGGCTTCTACGGCATCTGCAAGTTCGCGAGCATGAGCCTCGGTACGGCTATAAACTTGCATAATTCGAAAACCATGACGATAGAGAGCCTTTGCCAGATTCGTTGCCAGATTGCCCGATCCGATAAAAACAATCTGAGTGTCTTGTATACTTCTCTTCATATTATATTTTGAACATGTTACTTTCCACCATATTTATTGATATGTATTTTTTCCCATTGCAGGTGGTCCTCATTGAAAGGTTTGCGTTCCATATCTTTATGCCCTATAGCTATGATCGATACGACCTGTAGCTGACGGGGAATGTCGAGTACCCCATGTACATAATCGTTGGATGTCATTGTATCGCTATACATACGTTCCATCACCTGTACCCAGCAAGAGCCCAATTGCAAATCTTCGGCTTGCAATTGCAGATATATCGAAGCAATTGCAGCATCTTCCATCCACACATCACTTGCCAAAGGATCACCCAAGACAACAACAGCCAAAGCTGCACCTGCAATAAACGAGGCTCCCTGTTCCTTACAAGTTGCGAGTTGAGCAAGCGTCGCCTTATCATCCACTACTACAAACTGCCAGCAGTTGCTTCGTTTGGACGTAGGAGCCATAAGTGCGGCCTTCAACAAGACGACAACTTCATCTTGAGTTAATTCTTCCGTAGTAAACTTCCGCATGCTTCGGCGGGTCTTTATCAATTCGCTGAAACTTTCCATAGACTTTTGCTTTTATTATTTGATGCAAAGATACAAAAATAACTCCTCTTCGGGGACAGATAGCCTTGCAATATAATTAAATTTATATATTGGGACTCTTTCGTATTAAGAAGATAAGAGATACAAAATAAAGCCGAGAAGTAGTTTAAACGAAGATTGTCTAATTTTTATCCTTATTTGTCCTTTTTCTGCTTGAGCAATATATTCAAAGCAGGTACATTTGTAACCGAAATTTAATATGCAACTAAAAACTAATAACAATCAATCATAATATCTTAAAATTATTATCATGAATCACAAAACCTTAACACTGCAAAAGACGCTGACAAGTCTTTTAATCAGTTTTCTATTGTTAGGTTATTTCCTTCCGGCCTACGCACAGACGGGAACCATAAAAGTGACAGGTAAAGTAATTGACGAAGCCAAAGCTCCGATGATTGGTGTGTCTGTTGTTGTCAAAGGCACCACTCTCGGAATTTCTTCCGACCTGGAGGGTTCTTTTTCACTTCAAGTGCCCAATGGGACAAAAGAATTGACTTTTTCTTATGTGGGTTATCAAACACTGACTGTCGCAATTCCTGCAAGCCACATTCTTTCGGTACAAATGAAACCTAATGCACAACAACTCAACGATGTTGTCGTTATAGGTTATGGTACGACACGCAAAAGCGACCTCACAGGTTCAGTAAGTAATGTGAAAAGCAAAGATTTCAACGGAGGAATGATATCGTCGCCCGAACAGCTTATCAACGGCAAAGTGAGTGGCGTACAAATAATGAGTGCCGGAGGTTCTCCTACAGCTGGTAGCACTATTCGAATTCGTGGTGGTGCTTCACTCAATGCAAGTAATGATCCCTTAATAGTATTGGATGGAGTACCGATGGAAGTAGGAGGCAGTATTTCAGGAAGCGGAAACTTTCTAAGCCTTATCAATCCGAACGATATCGAGAGCATGACCATTCTAAAAGATGCGTCGTCAACAGCTATCTACGGTTCGAGAGCTTCTAACGGTGTTATCCTCATTACCACCAAAAAAGGCAGCGCCGGCAGAATGAAAATAAGCTTGAATACGACCAACTCTTTTCAGGTGCATACCAGACTTCCACAAATGCTTTCACACGACCAATTTGCAAACATAATCAACTCCGTGGGAACCGACGCTCAGAAATCTCTGATTGGCAACGCAAATACCGACTGGAATAAACAAATATATCAGGCAGCTTTTGGTACAGACAATAATTTGAGTTTCTCCGGACAGATAGCAAAGGCCTTGCCTTATCGTTTATCGGTAGGCTACTTCAACCAACAAGGCATTTTGAAAACAGATAAAGTAGAACGATACACTACGAACCTATCTTTATCGCCTTCCTTTTTCAACAATTATTTGAAGTTCAATTTTAATGTAAAAGGTTCATACAACAAAAACCATTTTGCCGATCAGAATGCTATTTGGGCCGGTGCGACCTACAACCCCACCATTCCTATATATAGTAGCAATAGTACAGTTTTCGGCGGATACAACGAAGCTATCGACAATACAGGCACACCTGTTACAGGAGCCGTACTGAATCCATTGGGTCTTATCAAGCAATACGACTCGCGCAGTACTGTCAAACGTATCATCGGTAACTTCGACGTTGACTACAAGATGCACTTCCTGCCCGACTTAAAGTTTCATGCTACCGTAGGATATGACTATGCAGAAGGCAAAGGCTCTATCTTTGTTCCCTCACAAGCAGCCAAATACTCTACGACAGGAGGACGCGACTACACCTATGGTCCACAGAAGAACAGTAACCGATTGCTCACAACATACCTCAATTATAATAAGTACATCGATTTTCTAAAAAGTAACATCGAACTGACAGCCGGATACGATTATCAGAAGTGGATTGCCAAAACAAACGCATACAACGAACTAAACACTGGAGGTACAGTAGAAAATACTGTTGCAGCCACCGACCAACGCCATGTACTGATTTCATATTACGGTCGTCTCAACTACTCGTTCGATTCCAAATATTTAGTAACTGCAACCGTACGTCGCGATGGAACTTCGCGTTTCAGCAAAGATAATCGCTGGGGAACGTTCCCGTCTGTTGCATTGGGGTGGCGTGTTACCGAAGAATCGTTCCTGAAAAACAATCCTATTTTGAGCAACCTTAAAATTCGGGTAAGCTACGGTGTTACCGGTCAGCAAGACGGTATAGGCAATTATAATTATCTGCCCGTATATACTGTCAGCCAAGATGGCGCACAGTACCAGTTCGGTAGCGATTATTACTATACTTACCGCCCCGAAGCATATATTTCCAATTTAAAATGGGAAACAACGACTTCTTACAACTATGGCTTCGACTTCGGTTTGTTGAAAGATCGCATTACAGGAAGCTTCGACTTTTATACGCGCAAGACAAAAGACTTGTTAGCCACCGTTCCATCAGCAGCCGGTACGAATTTCAATAAAACGGTACTCACCAACGTAGGCAACGTAAACAGCCACGGTATCGAAGCAAATATCAATTTAAAAGCTATCGACACGAAAGATTGGGGATGGGACATCAGTGCCAATGCCACTTGGCAGAGCCAAAAGATTAAAAACCTTTCGCTGGTGAAAGGTACAACGACAACCAATACTTCTGCCGGTCCGAAAATTGACAGCTACTATTTCCAAGTTCTGAGCGAAGGTTATGCACCATATATGTTCTATGTCTATCATCAACTATACGACACAAAAGGAAAACCCATCGAAGGAGCTTATGCCGACCTAGATGGAAATGGCGAAATCAATTCGAAAGATTTATACCGCTATCATTCTCCTGCCCCTGACTGGATATTCGGTTTTTCTACTTCGTTACGTTTTAGAAAATGGACACTCAGCACCAGCTTGCGTGCTAATATCGGTAATTATGCATACAACGGTATGGCGATGAATACAGGTGCATGGAGTACTGTTTCATACAATTCTTATCAATTGAATAACCTCAATAAAAGCTATTTAAAGACGGGCTTCACATCTCGACAATATCTAAGCGATTATTATGTAGAAAACGCATCATTCCTCAAAATGGACAATCTGAGTTTGTCGTACAACTTCGGAAAGATTTGCAAATGGTGCAGTCTGAATGCCACAGCTATGGTACAAAATGTTTTTACCATTACCAAATATACAGGTGTAGACCCGGAAGTACCGAACGGAATGGACTCTTCTTTCTATCCCCGTCCGCGAACATACTCTTTGAACATCGGACTTAATTTCTAATTTTTTAAATTGAAAAGCATTATGAAAAAGATATATTCTACGTTACTTATATGCGGACTTCTAGCATTCTCGGCATGCACCGGCGATTTAGACCAGATGCCAAATACAGAAACGACTTCGGCCGACGTATATACTACAGCCGCCAATTATCAGGCTGTACTTGCCAAACTTTATGCGTCGTTCGTAATAGCCGGACAACAAAAAGGAGGAGGTAATGCCGACATGAGCAGCAACAGCGGATACGATTATATGCGTTGCTATATTAATATGCAAGAATGCGGAACCGACGAAATGGCATGTACATGGCTCGAAGGCGATAAGGTAAAAGACCTCACATATCTCTCTTGGGATGCCAACGACCCGTGGGTAGAAGACACCTATTACCGCATTTATCAAACCATCGCCTATTGCAACGAGTTTCTGCGCAATGCTACCGACAATGCCATATCGAAATTCTCCGACAGCGATCAGACAACGATCAAACAATATCGTGCAGAGGCACGTTTTCTAAGAGCATTGTCATACTACCATGCAATGGATCTATATCGCAACATTCCGTTTGTTACCGAAAAAGATCCTGTCGGTGCCTATACACCACCCCGCTACACATCTTCACAAATATTCGATTATATTGAGTCGGAACTGAAAGATATTGAATCGACCCTCCCCGATCGCACAACCGTTACTTACGGACATGCATCCAAAGCAGCAGCATGGACATTGCTCGCCAAAATGTATCTTAACGCTAAGATATATACCGGAACCGAACATTATACAGATTGCATCACTTACTGCGAGAAAATTATTGGCGACGGCTACTCACTAGATGCAGATTATGCCAAACTCTTCAATGCCGATAATGATAAACGCACCGACGAAATCATCTTTGCTTTCAATGTAGATGCCAACCATACAGTATCATGGGGCGCTACTACCTATTTGGTTTGCGGCGCAATAAGTAACACATCCGATTACGAAAATCCTGCCGATTATGGTGTAACAAGCGGTTGGAGTATGTTCCGCGCCAGAGGTGAATTGTCAGGTCTCTTTGCTGACGGCGACACGCGTGCAATGTTCTTCACCAAAGGGCAGACAAAAATGCTTGATACCTCTATAGACGACCCTACAGCAGGCTATCTTGTTACCAAATGGACAAATCTGACCGATGCCGGTCAAGCAGCTTCAAACACCGGAAGCAGTGGCGTAAATACCGACTTTCCGGTATTCCGTTTGGCAGATGTTTATCTGATGTTGGCAGAATCTGTTCTCCGAGGCGGTACGGGCAGTTCGAAAGCCGAAGCACTGAAATATGTGAATTATATTCGTGAAAGAGCTTATGGAAGTACTACAGGAGACGTCAGCGAAAGTGATTTGACTACCGATTTTATTCTCAACGAACGTGGACGCGAACTTTATTGGGAATGCACACGGCGCACCGACCTTATACGCTTCGGCAAGTTTACAACCAACGATTATTTGTGGCAATGGAAAGGTGGCGTAAAAGCCGGACAAGCTGTCGACGATAAATACAATATTTATCCCATTCCGGCAGCCGAACTATCAGCCAATCCGAATCTACACAATGACAATTACTAATCATTCTAAACCAGAACGACATGAAAACAATTCAATATATATTCTTCGCCCTTATCCTGTGCCTCGGTATAGCCTCGTGCAGTAAGGATGGCGATTTAATTTATCTCTCTCCAGCCGAAGGAGGACAACTTTCGGCATCGGATGATAATGTGGTTTTGTCCAAAGAGCTAAACCAATCTATTGTTCTATCGTTAGCTTGGACTAAAATAAATTCCAAAGTGAGCGATAGTCACGTTTCGGCTCCCAATTTACTTACCACAACACTACAAGCATCTTTATCGAGCGATTTCTCGACTACCGTAACCGAATCCAACGAATCCAATCAATCAAAGGCATACACAGGATTGGTACTCAACACGCTTGCCAAGAATTTAGGTGCAGCAGTAGACGTTTCGACTCCCATTTATTTTCGTTTGAAAGTATCGGAAGGCAGCAATACGGAAGCTGCTTATAGCAATACCGCCAAAGTCAATATCACTCCTTACCTGGTTGATATGTCTATAGGATATTTGCTCACATCCAAACAAGACGCAACAGATATGAAACTAGCTTCTCCTACATCCAACGGCGTTTATACCGGATTCATAGGTGCCACCGCATGGTATAACTATTTCTTGCAAGAAGGTGACGGCACAATATGGGGTAATTTAGGAGCCGATAATTCAGCCTTTATTCTTTCTACCGACAATACGAAATGGAATTTCTGGTATCCCGGACAGACCGGTTGCTATTATACGGTTGTCGATACCAAGAAAAAAGTATGGTCGGCTTTATACATGCCTTCTCTAGGAGTAGCGGGCGGCATCAACGGGACGATGGTGTACGAACGTGCTCAAAACGAATGGATACTCGTCTTCAATGCCACAACTGCCGGTAGTGCTACTATTAAAATATCCGGTACAGGCAAACAGTATAACTATTCTACCGGTACAGACGACTCAAACGCTATCGATACTCCTCTAGGTTTCGGTACGAGTGCCTCTACACTCACTTTTGGGTCTTCGGCTTCCGATATTGCAGTCAACATTCCATCGACAGGAACATGTACTTTGATTCTCAACTTGAACGATCCGAAAGCATGGAGTTGCTCAGTTGTCAAAGGAGACGCTACCCCTACCTCAGTAAACAAGTACGTTTATCTATCGGGTATTGATGACGGTATTAGTGGTAATTGGACATTCGACAACTATGTGACTCTTTACAACGAAAGTGACCTGAAGTACGAAGGTGTCATCAATGTCAATTCAAAATGGGGATACAAATTCTATACCACTAAAGACGATTGGAACAGCGCTTTAGGTACCGCATCCGGTACAGCTCAAGGTGGTACACTATCGACAACAGGTGGCAATATCCCCGCACCGGAAGCAGGCTATTATCTATTTGATGTAGACATGAAGAATCTCACGTATGCTCTGACAGGAGTCTCTACGGTAGCATATACCGGATTCAACAACGATTGGTCGCTTACTGCAATGACACCGACTTCAACGATAGGAGAATATGCAGCTACAGTGACCATCAATGGGGCATCGCCCTACGGTGCAAAAATTGTGATAAACTCCAATTGGGACATGTTCTATGGGGGTAGCAATGGCACACTCAAGTACAAAGGGGCAAATATTATCGACGACGCAACACTAGCAACAGGGACTTATACTTTGACTATCAACTTAATTACCGGAACTTACTCATTCGCTAAACAATAATATCATGAAATGGTTTAACAACATAAAAGGACTCTTTGCAGTCGTCCTTCTTACAGGATGTAGCTTAGTATCGTGCAGCAAAAGCGATAATGATCCTGTATTTCCTAAAGACAAGACTTACGATATGACTGGATTCGCACGAGGGGCAGATGTAAGTTGGCTCACCGAAATGGAATCCGACGGATTGAAGTTTTACGATGCCAATGGCAAAGCAACCGACTGCCTTGAACTTCTACGTAGTCTTGGAATGAATGCTATCCGCCTGAGGGTATGGGTTAATCCTACCGACGGTTGGTGTAACCAGTCTGATGTAGTAGCCAAAGCTTATCGTGCGGCTCAATTGGGTTTCCGCATTTTAATAGATTTTCATTACAGTGATACTTGGGCCGATCCAAGCAGCCAAACCAAACCGGCTGCTTGGTCGAGCCTCAGTTTCGATGATCTAAAAACAGCCGTTGCTACTCATACCACCTCAGTGCTCACCGCTCTGAAAAATGTAGGTGTCACTCCCGAATGGGTGCAAGTAGGCAACGAGACAAGCAACGGAATGCTTTGGGATGATGGTAAAGCCTCGGCAAACATGGCTCAATATGCAGCGCTAAACAACGCGGGTTATGATGCTGTCAAAGCAGTATTCCCGAATGCATTGGTAGTTATTCATCTGGCCGAAGGCAACAAACAATCGCTTTATACCTGGATGTTTGACGGACTGAAATCGAACGGCGGCAAATGGGATGTCATCGGTATGTCGCTCTATCCCGACACTGATACATGGGAGACAATGACAAGTGATTGTGTAGCCAATATCAAAAGCCTTATCAGTCGCTATGGTTGCAAAGTGATGATCTGCGAAGTAGGTATGGCCGAAAATGAAGCATCGACTTGCAAAACATGGCTCACGTCACTAATGACACAAACAAAAGCGATCATTGGTTGTTTAGGAGTATTCTACTGGGAGCCGGAATGCTATGGCAACTGGAAGTCGTATGGAAAGGGAGCCTTCGACGATAATGGCAAACCTACCGAAGCATTGGATGCCTTTGCAGCAAACTGAAACTATTTATCTTTAATTGTATGAGCAATAACCTATACAAATTTCTAACTACAACAGTGTTCTTTTGTTGCTGTGCCTGCTTGTTGCAGGCACAGCGCAGAGAGCAATTGCTCTGCGACGGTTGGAAATTTGCACTCCACGAACAAGCTGGCGCCGAAAGGCCCGACTATAACGACAGCCAATGGCAATCGGTGAGTATCCCACACGACTGGGCTATTTACGGACCTTTCAGCAGAGAGTATGATTTACAAAACGTAGCGATCATACAAAACGGAGAGTCGAAAGCCAGTCTTAAGACAGGACGGACGGGCGGACTGCCTTACGTTGGCATAGGATGGTATCGACGCCATTTGAATATCGAGCGTTTCGATGCTTCAAACAACCGAGTTGCTTTATTGTTCGACGGAGCCATGAGCGAAGCTCAAATATATATTAATGGACAAAAGGCCTGTTTTTGGCCCTATGGATACAATTCATTCTGGTGCGACATCACTTCCCTACTCCACCGCGACGGTCAAAATAACATCATAGCCGTACGTCTCGAAAACCGTCCACAATCATCCCGCTGGTACTCGGGAGCAGGACTTTATCGGAATGTACATCTCATTGTTACAAACACCACGCATATTCCCGTATGGGGTACTTATATTACCACTCCACATGTAGAGAAAGATTTTGCTACAGTGAAATTGCGTACAACAGTAGAGAATAGAGATAAAACACACAAATTAAAGTTGGAGACCCGCATCTTTGATGCTGGAGGAAATCTAGTAACATCACGTACAACTACCGAGTGTGATCCTGACGGACAACCCAACGAACAGAATTTCTTAATCAACCGTCCGATGCTGTGGTCTCCCGAATCTCCCGTTCTCTACGAAGCACGCACGACTCTATATATAGACAACAAACCAACGGATACATACGTCACACGCTTCGGCATTCGCTCGGTTGAAATCGTAGCAGAAAAAGGGTTCTTCCTCAATGGAGTGAATCGCAAATTCAAAGGCGTATGCCTGCACCACGATTTAGGTCCTCTTGGGGCTGCCGTCAATCGTTCAGCTATCCGACATCAGTTACAGATGCTCAAGGATATGGGTTGCGATGCTATTCGCACTGCCCACAACATGCCTGCCCCGGAATTAGTAGAATTGTGTGATTCGATGGGGTTCATGATGATGGTCGAACCTTTTGACGAATGGGATATAGCCAAATGCCAAAACGGTTATCACCGCTATTTTAAAGATTGGGCAGAACGAGATATGCAAAATATGATTCGCCATTATCGCAACCACCCAAGCGTAGTGATGTGGAGTATCGGTAACGAAGTACCCACACAGTGCGATGCACAAGGTTATCAGGTGGCTTCATTCCTACAGAACATCTGCCATCGCGAAGATCCTACACGCCCTGTCACTTGCGGTATGGACCAGGTAGATTGCGTTCTTGGAAACGGCTTTGCGGCACAACTTGACGTACCCGGATTCAACTATCGTGTACATCGCTACATAGATGCCTACAACAAACTTCCGCAAGCTGTCATTTTGGGTTGTGAGACATCCTCTACGGTCAGTTCGCGTGGAACCTACAAATTCCCCGTCGAATTGAAAACCGATGCCCAATATGCGGACCACCAAAGTTCATCTTACGATGTAGAATATTGTAATTGGAGCAACATTCCGGATGACGACCTAGCCATGTCCGACGATCACGAATGGTCAATGGGACAATTCGTCTGGACGGGCTTCGACTACTTGGGCGAACCATCTCCCTACGATACCGATGCCTGGCCCAATCACAGCTCTTTGTTTGGCATTATTGATCTGGCAAGCATACCCAAAGACCGTTACTATCTGTATCGCAGCATTTGGAACACAAAAGCTTCAACACTGCATATTTTGCCACATTGGACATGGCCGGGACGCGAAGGGAAAATCACTCCCGTATTCGTATACAGCAACTATCCGCAAATAGAATTGTTTGTCAATGGCAAAAGCCAGGGGATCAGAACCAAAGAAAAAGATTCCCGTTTAGGACGCTACCGCTTCATCTGGGATCAGGTGGTCTATGAACCGGGAGAACTCAAAGCCGTAGCTTACGACGCAGCCGACAAACAAGTAGCTACAGAAAGTACCTATACGGCAGGCAAGCCTCATCATCTAAGCATATCACTAAGCACTAAAAGATTGCAACCCGACGGGCAAGATTTAGTGTATATCACAATAAGCTCTGTAGACAAGCAAGGAAATCTTTGCCCCACGGACAATAGACTTGTACATTTCTCTGTAAAAGGCGCAGGCCATTATCGTGCAGGTGCTAATGGTGATCCTTGTTCGCTGGATCTTTTCCATTTGCCGCAAATGCATCTTTTTGCAGGTCAATGTACCGCTATCGTCCAAGCAGGTCAAACAATTGGTAATATCCGATTTGTAGCTTCAGCCAAAAGGCTGAAAGCAGCATCGGAAACAATCGAAGTAAAATAGAACTATTATTCTATTCGCAAATCTTGAAATGCAATAACAGCTTCATCATTCGGACCGTCGATCACTACTTTAACGGCTTTCAACGGTTCCGAAGGATGAAGAACAGCAACTCCTTTTTCGAACTTATCGCCTCGTTGCCAATTTTCTCCATCCGTAGAATATTCTATATGACCGTTTTTCAATAAATAAAAAGCAGAAAGCAGACCTGTACCAAAAGTTATTTTCGAACAAGTCAATGGAGTTGCAAAGACATAAGTCACCGACTGTCCGGCTGCACCCCTATCAATGGTACGAGCCACGGTGTCGAAGTCATAGTCTGTGAGGAAACGCACCGACTCGGGATCCATATTGGCATCTGCAGATATTCCTACAGCAGGCTCCATATAGTGCGAACGTTCTATCTTTACCACACCTTCGAGCGTAGAGTCTTTCCCCTGAACAAGGGCTTTCAATGCATATTGTTTCGTATTATCAAAAGCATATAAAGGCAATCGGTAACGTTGTACGTTAGCTGTAGAACTGATTCTCTCGTCAGAAGAAACAGCAAATCCTTTCTCGTAAATTCGCACTTGCGATACCGAAGCCGGATTCTTCATCTCGTCATACGGTACAAAGGTTGCATACCATATACCCGGACGGTCTACCAATCCTGTCAAATCCCAAGTCTGTTGCTTCGGTTTCAGTGAAACATCAGTTTTCCAAACGCCGACATTTTCATATTCGACCGGCACAACCGCGCTCAAAAGATTTTTATAGAAAGTTCTAAATTTGAGCTTATCGAAATTGAATTCGTGTATCGCATCGGCATAGAGAGGCGACGAAGCAGTCGGTTCGCTTCCATCGTTGGTATAGCGCACTTCGGCATTTGCATACGGAGCCTTGCACGTCACCCAACCGCTCTTATAAGTAGCAACAGGAATAGGTACACGGAAAGCGATGCCCATGTTATACATTCGTTCGTAATGAGCAGAAGCCATGCGTTGTGCAAAGTCGTCCCACTTGCGTAAAGCCTGCGGTGTCCAACCGGCCTCGGCCAAAGCACAAATACGCGGATACGACTGATATTCCAAGAAACGAGCGGGTTCGTTGAGCAGTTCTGCCCAAATAGCTCCTTGCACACCTGTTACCAATTTAGATTGCTCGGGAGTAAAAATAGAAGGGTCCCCCGGATCAAGCGCATAGACCTTCTCGAACGGAACCAATCCGGCCCAATCGTGTCCTCTTTCGTATTTGGACTGAGCCATATCGAAATAGTAGTTCTGTCCCACCATCACCACAGTAGGAATTCCTTTTGCGATAGATTCTTCGGCCTTTTTCAACGAACGCCAAGCATATACCTGAGTCGAAGCGTCCAAGTTGCCGCCTTCAAGTATTTCGTCCCATCCGGCCATGTGTTTACCCAGATGATGTACAATATCGCCCAAACGATGCACAAAATAATTTTGCAACTCTTCGGGTCTCTTCATATTCTCCTTTTTCATAAAAGCCGAACAGATGGGGCAACGTGGCCAAATGGACATATTCACCTCATCGCCCCCTATATGAATAATCTTCGAAGGAAACAATGCAGCTACCTCTTTCAAAATATCGGCAAGCATTTTAAAATTGGATTCATTGCCTACACACCATACATCGGCCTGATCGTCGGTTGGACGTTTAGACTCGTCCACACGGCTCGATGGGCACAATATCTCGGGATAAGCAGCGGCAGCGGCATGACTATGTCCCGGCAGATCCAATTCGGGGATTACCTCAATGTGACGTTCGGCGGCATATTTCACAATTTCTTTCACCTGTTTCTGGGTATAAAAACCTCCATAGCGTTTATCACCCGAACCTAGTGTAGGAGCAAGAGCCTCGTGCGGCCCACGCCAAGCACCTACGGATGTCAACTTTGGATATTTCTTTATCTCAATACGCCATCCCTGATCGTCGGTCAAATGCCAATGAAACTTATTTATTTTGTGCATTGCCAACCAATCTATATACTTTTTTACCGTAGCCTCGTCAAAGAACTGACGTACTACATCGAGCATCATGCCCCGATAATGATAACGCGGATAATCTTTTATCGACACTGCTGGTATAGTCCACTGTATACCGCTTTGAACTGTCGATGCATAAACTTTTGGGGGCATCAGCTGCAACAAGGTCTGCATACCATAAAACAGTCCATCGGCATCTTTACCCTCTATTCGTATACCTTTATCGCTAGCCGACAACACATAGCCTTCGGCAGGTACCTCAAGAGATTTATTCACAACGAGTGTTATAGCAGGGACAACGCTTGCCGAAGTTATCTTTAAAGAAAAGCCCATCGAATTTTTAAGTTTCTGTTGCAGATAAAGTGCCACCCCTTTACCTTCTCTATCGGTTACAATAGGAGTACCCGCAACCAGCATAAATTGTCCTTGAGCCGGAGTTATTTCTACCGGACGAGGAATAAGATTATTATACGATTGATCAGACATCACAGAATAAGTTTTTTGAGCGTTGACCGAATACGGTGTTTTATGAGCTTGCATACCCAAGCAGAGACATCCTCCGCAGAGAATAAACGTCAACCATCTTTTGTTCATAAGTATTTTTAAAAATGAGGTTAATACAATAAATTCAGGCTTCCGAAAGAAAAGAAATTTCTTCCAAGTGCAGCAAAGTTAAGCATTTACAGAATCATTCCATCGTTTCAATCCATGTTTTTTTAAGAAAAGTAGCATTACCTTGACTACAAAAGATAGTACAGACATCCTATTCATATCTTAAATTCATCAAGTATTTGATACCATGTTGTACCGACTATAACTGAATATTTCCATAAATTAGTAGTTATCGAAGGTTGAGTTTATAATTAAGGGGCGGACGTCTCACACGTGTGCGACATCTGTATCACACGTGTGAGACAAGTGTCGCACAGCTGTGAGACTAATGTCGCACTCGTGTGAGACGTCTAATTTATTGCCGTGTGTCCACTGGGATATAAACTTAGTATTGCAATCTAATAGGTACTCCAATAAATATTCTTAGCTACATTTTAGAATGAATCATTCAGCACGTAATTATACATTTTGAATATTTCTTTGAAACCTAATTTCTTATACACATTTAAGCCCATAGAAGAAGATTGCAAATGCACACAATCGAAGCCACCTTTTTGAGCATCTTCTAAAATCATTTTCATCACGATCTCGGCAATCCCTTTCTTCCTAAATTGCTCTAAAATTCCCAAACTATGAACACCTATTGAATTGTCAAGTTCATAAATTGCTACCGTACCTGCAAAGTCGTTATCATATCTTATATTATAAAAAGCGACTTGATCTTTTATCTTATCAATAATCATATCTGATATGAAATAACCAAATGATTGTTGAAACAAATGGCTCCACAGTTTAGCATCAGTGGCGTTTTCTATTCTTACAAGACTTATCTGACTATCTGTTTGCAACACGTCATATTCCCCTAGATGAAAAGACATGCCAATCTGTAGACTTTTCAGCCTCATCTCATACACACTTGCCTGATCCTTTTCACTGAGTTCTTTCCATTCAGAAAAAATCATGTTAGGATTCGTTTTTCGAATAATCTCCTTCAGCGTCTCTTTTCTATTGCATGCCGTATGCCGAAAGTCCCATATTCTATTAGGCCATTCGGAGAAAGGGATATTGACAATTTGGAAACCCTCAACGAACTGATTTGCATCAAAGGCATTGCCTACCAAAGTCCATAATGATGTCAGATTTTTAATATTTTCTTCTTTCATATTTATTTCAAGCTATTGCAGTAAGGATATATATAAAAACACAATATTCGACGATTGAATGACGAACAAATATAATAAAAATATCAACTTGAATTGATTTTTTTAGATGCTATAACAAGACCGAAACCAAGTCTGTAATAAATAAAATAACGGAATGGCGATGATGGTACTGTCTCTTATAAACCTCCTATTTTTATTTTACTCTATCTGAGCGTTTGGCATTATGATAACCATACACCTTAAAAACTTAAACTACAAATAATTCAATATATCAGTAATGTCTTTGAGCTGAACAAAATGAGGATGAACAATAGATTGTTCAACTTGCTCATGTTTCCACGTTATGGAATAAGGCACATAAGCAGCAAAGGCTCCCAACTCAAGAACCGGAAGTACATCCGACCTCAATGAATTGCCAACCATCAGAAAGTGCTCAGGTAAGCAACCTAAACGATTTATCAATTGAAGATAATCCGAACGTTGCTTATCACTCAGAATCTCAATGTGACAAAAATATTCTTTCAGACCGGATTTATGAACTTTCCTCTCTTGATCTACCAGATCTCCTTTTGTAACTAACACTAACTTATATTTCTCACTCAATTTGGTAAGCACCCGAGTTACTCCATCCAAAAGTACAACCGGCTTTTGCAACATTTTTTTTCCCTGCCGAATTATTTCGAATATACAATGAGGCAATGCTTCAGCATCTACAATTTTACAAGCTAGTTCTATCATGCAAAGCATCATACCCTTGAGTCCATACCCATATAAGGATATATTTGACATCTCCATATCGTACAATTTCTGCGACACAACCGAGCTCGGTAAATATTCTTTTGTCAGAAAGCAAAATTCTTTTTCATATTCATAAAAGAAAAGCTCATTAACCCAAAGCGTATCATCGGCATCGAAAGCAACATATTCTATTTCACCGTTCATATTGAATAACATATTATTTTTAGCAAATTAAAAAACAAGATAGTATCTTTGCATATAAGCCGAAGCAAAGGTACATTGAACTGAAACAGATAAACAAGGACAATTGTCCTTAATAATATTGAGATGCTGCGAACAAACATTCATTTTCTATCGTATATCGAGCAATTGCACAAAGAGCAAACGAATAAGGATATTATACTAAAGGAATATCCGAAAGGAAGTTTTGTTTTCAATCAGAGCCAAGAGTCTAACAAAGTAATTATTATAAAAGAAGGCTTTGTGAAATGCTTTTTCGCCGAAGAAAACGGCAAAGATTTCATTCTTGAATTCTTAGGAAAAGGTGAAATAGCAGGAGAGATCGAAGCCATACGCAACATTCCATGTTTATGCCACATAGAAGCGCTCTCAGACATACAAGCATATCAGTTCTCTACAAACTGTTTCAAATTGATGATGAATCGAAATCCGCAATTCAATCAGCTACTCATCGAAGAATTGGCTAAGCGAATTATAAATACCAGCAGTAGAGCATCCTTGCAACAAGTATATAACATCGAACACGGACTGCGCAAATTAATAGTATTACAAGAAAGACAACATCTGAAGATAGCTAAAGCCGACATGGCTGCATATTTGGGAGTTGATATAAGAAGCTTAAACAGAGTACTGAAAACGATAAAGGAAACGACTCCCGATTCTTTCCAATAGGCCGGACATTTCTTGCCATCCCTTTTCCCTAAAGAAAAAAATACAGATGGCAAAAATAAAATCGACTACGGAATCATGTTGTTATCACTTACTAAGAGATTATCGTAAACAGCTTTTCGCAAAGTACCGTTCTCATCATCGCAGGCATATTCCCAATACATCGCTCCACGCAATCCGCATTGCTTAATAAATGCACATTTACAACGAATAGACATGGCATCTTCGTACGAACAAATATAGTGGCCGATAGAATCGGTCATATAAGGCACTTTTGCTATTTCATCCCAATGGCGCTGATAACCTTTAAGAAGAGTGAGTTCTTTATAACTACGATAAGCGCCCTCATTCAGCATACGCCCATAAAAAGGAATACCCAAGACCAATTTATAGGGAGGTACTCCAAAGGCGAGATGCGCTTTCACTGCTTCTTCGCACGATAGGTGTCCTGCCATATCCGAACGAAAGAGAGGTGCTTGATGATGAGGTGGATTGTCTATATCGTAAGCCATAATATTGATATAATCCACATATTTGGCTATAGCCGCAAAATCTATAAACTTGCCGTATGCTATTGAAGCAACAGTCAGTACCCGCCTTTTGCCAAGAGCTCTGCGAAGGTCTTTGATCAACAATGTGAAGTTCCGAGTATCGTCCGGAGAAGAAGAGATTCCGGCAACACCAACGGTGGGATACTCCCAATCAATATCTATACCATCCAGATTCAGACTATTGACCAAACGTTTACAATTACCGACAAATGATTTACGGTGTTTTTCATCAGCAGCCATTTCGCTAAAGTTTCCGGCTTGCCATCCTCCAATAGACAAAACGACCTTTAAAGAAGGAGCTGTCTCTTTTAATTTAACGATACTTCGAAGACGATCTACATTGGCAATAGTTACGCCACAGAATGTCGAATCGACATGAGCAAAAGCATAATTGATTTGTGTCAATAAAGACGGATCGGGCATCACAGAACTCCATGATGTGACATAGCCGACAATGACATTGGGTTGATGCGAACGAGATGCATAACTCGCAACGACCATCAATAGAGCCCAAATACACAGATATAACTTCTTCATGATATATAAATTGTATTGTTTATACTAACACAAAAGACCGATTATACAGCGGACATTTTATCCATGAGGTAGATCAAAGAATCTTCAACCCCTTGGCAATACGGCAAGCTTCGATTGAATTGTTCACTTGCAGTTTTTCCAAAATATTCTGACGATGTCTGTTTACCGTATTGGTACTGATAGAAAGCATTTGTGCAATCTTCTTGCTTGTTGTCCCACTATTAATCAAGCGCAACACTTCTTTTTCTCTCTTAGACAACAGATTCTTGCCTGTCGTTTTCTCAAGTTCGAAAGAACGTCCATCGGCGGTATTGACCACAGAACTTCCAAATGAATCGTCGGAAGAAAGATTGTATAAACACAGGGCCAGCCAGACACTGCCGTTTGGGAAAATAGCGACGTAAAACATTCGATGAAGTACAGGTATGTATACCCCATCTACATCAAGCATCCGAATATGATTGACAATGTGATAATCGCCCCTATTCTTAAGAGGAACTCCTTTTAAAAAATGAAAGAAAGATAGTTCTTGCAGTTGTTTCTCGACTAAGTCGTCAGGATGAATACGATTGAGTATTTTGTCTTCCCAAATAGAATGAATAAATTCTTCTGTTCCTGTATCGCCCAATCCTAGCTTTAAAGCTACCTTACCATAATAGATATAACTCGCATTGGACTTCATATCACTCAATACGGCAACAGCATTTTCGTTATAAGCATACATTCGAGCAAGACTCTTGTATTCTTCCAAACAGATAGAATATTGTTTGTCATCGGCAAACAACTGCTTTAATAGTTCATCATTCAACTGAGTCTCAATGTTCATTGTATTCGGATAATATAAAATGGTTATTTTTCAGTATTGCCCGCTCCAAATGAAGCCGTTACCTTTGCAAAGGTAATTAAATATAGTTTAATCGAAAACATCACAAAAAAAAATTGCAGTATATGAAGAATTTATATTTTGCACTATTTACGCTGCTGTTTGTCCCTTCTGTTTCGGCACAAACACTAGAAAAAATGCAATGGTTTAACGAACCGGAACAATGGGAAATAAAAAACAATACGCTGACACTTTCTGTAACTCCACAAAGTGACTACTGGCGTATCTCTCACTATGGTTTCACAGTAGATGATGCACCTTTTTACTACACCACCTATGGAGGTGAATTTGAAGCCAAAGTAAAAATAAGCGGTGACTATAAAGCCCGATTCGATCAAGCCGGATTGATGATAAGAATAGACCAAAAGAATTATATCAAAACCGGGATAGAATATGTAGATGGCAAATACAATTTGAGCACTGTAGTGACACACGAAAAAAGCGACTGGAGTGTAGTGACACTCGAAAAGCCAGTCCCCTACATTTGGATTAAAGCCATAAGAAGACTGGATGCCGTAGAAATATTCTATTCGTTTGACGATAAGAGCTACGTAATGATGCGCAATGCCTGGCTGAACAACAATACACCGGTTATGATAGGACTGATGGCTGCCTGTCCCGATGGAAAAGGATTCAAAGCTACATTCGAGAACTTTAAAGTAAAACACTTGCCCGACACCCGCCGGTTAGAATGGCTAAAGAAGAATGCCGAATAAAAAATCGTTTTCTTTTTCTAAATATGATACATCTCAAAAAGAACAAAATCTTTAGTTATTATATATTAAATATTTTGTTCTTTTTAATCGTATATATATATCTTTGTGACAGAGTATGAAAAAGTTTACCCACATATCAATTATTATTATCTTTCTTATTGGAATGATAGGAATCACAGTAGATTCACACTATTGTGGAACGACATTAGTGGGTACTTCCATGATGGGGCATTTTTCTTATCAAAATGATAAAAGCGCCGAGATGTCTTGCTGCTCTATGCATAAACATTGCAAGCACTGCAAAACGACTTCACTATTTTTTAAAGTACAATCGTCTTTCATGACGGGAGAACAGATGCAATTATATCCTCAATGGACCTACAATCTGTTGGCAGAAATGACGCAATTGCCTATTTTTTTACTCCAGCCATCGAAAAGAATCTTCGAATACGGTCCAACCATATATCGAACGCCGTTTTACGACCATCATCTAACAAAATCAAGGGGATTTCGTGCTCCTCCATCTGCTATTGTTTTTACCACAATATCTTGATTTACATACAATAACATTCTTCTAAATCGAGTATATTGTGAGATTCGTATACTACATTTTTATATATGCAGTATACTTGTATCTATTCGTAAAATAGACTTTGTATAAATACTTTCGGCATTTACTACAAAGCCATTAATAAAGAACAATATGCTTCAAAAAATCATTAAATACTTTCTACAAAATAGAATTGTTACAGCTATACTACTTATTGTCATCATAATAGGCGGACTAGCTACTGCGCCCTTTAATTGGCAGAATTCTCTACTACCACGCAATCCGGTATCAGTAGATGCAATTCCTGATGTAGGAGATAATCAACAAATAGTTGCAACAGAATGGATGGGACGTTCTCCTAAAGATATTCAAGAACAGATTACCTATCCTCTTACTACAGCACTACTAGGTATACCAGGCGTGAAAACCATTCGCAGTACCTCTATGTTCGGAATGTCTTTTATTTATATTATTTTTAAAGACAATGTAGAGTTTTATTGGAGTCGTTCACGTATTTTAGAAAAGCTAAATTCACTGCCAGCTGGTATACTCCCAGAAGGAGTCAAACCTGCTCTGGGACCTGATGCTACTGCATTAGGTCAAATATATTGGTATACATTGGAAGGACGAGATCCACGAACAAACAAACCTGTTGGAGGATGGGACCCGCAAGAATTGCGCACAATTCAAGATTATTATGTGAAATATGGATTAAGTGCTGCCGAAGGGGTGTCTGAAGTCGCTTCAGTGGGTGGATTTGTAAAAGAATACCAAATAGACGTCAATCCTGAGGCACTCCGTTCATACAAGATCTCTGTAATGGACGTAATGGATGCTATCAAGAAAAGTAACATTGACATAGGAGCAGGGACAATAGAAATCAACAAAGTGGAATACCTGATACGTGGATTAGGATATATCAAAAACATAACAGACTTAGAAAACTCTGCCATCACTTCAAGGGATGGGGTTCCTATTAGAATCAAAGATATAGCGACTGTAACTTTTGGACCGGGAGATCGCCGTGGTGGTCTTGATAAAGAAGGAGTAGAGGCTGTAGGTGGGGTTATAGTTGCTAGATATGGCTCTAACCCTATGGACGTAATCAATAACGTAAAGTCTAAAATAAAAGAGCTAGACGCTGGGATGCCTCAAAAAAGACTCGCAAACGGAACAATATCAAAGGTTACGGTTGTTCCATTCTACGACCGTACACAATTGATAAAAGAAACAGTAGGTACATTAAAAAGTGCTTTAAGCCATGAGATATTGATCTGTATCATTGTTGTTATCGTATTGGTTTTAAATCTTCGCGCTTCAGCCGTCATTGCAGGAATGCTTCCTTTGTCAGTGCTATGCACCTTCATTATTATGAAACTAACAGGGGTAGAAGCGAATATAGTAGCGCTATCTGGCATTGCAATCGCCATCGGGGTGATGGTCGATGTGGGAGTTGTTTTCATGGAAAATATCGTCAGACACCTACCATCAAAGATTGATAAATCGACTATAAGAAAAAAAGAGCTGGAACAAATTATTTATGAAGCAGTATGTGAAGTATCAGGAGCAATCAGTACAGCAATGCTTACTACTATCATTAGCTTTTTGCCCGTCTTTGCTATGCAAGCGCAAGAAGGAAAAATGTTTCATCCGTTGGCATTTACTAAAACATTTGCGCTAGCATCATCATTTCTCTTAGGACTTATTATCCTGCCCACACTAGCTTATTGGATTTTTTCGTGGAAAATACCACTGCGAAAAATACGCAAATCACTAAACGTAGTGCTCATAATAAGTGGTATAGTCCTATTGTTTTTGTACGGATCCATTATTGCGATAGCCTTAATTCTCATAGGAGGCAATAATTTATTCGCTGATAAATGGGTAAAAAACAAAGAAAGCTATCCGAACCGTATCAATATTGGTATTACGATTCTGACAGCCATATACCTACTATCTTCCGAATGGCTCCCCTTAGGGCCACAAAATGGAATAGTATTTAATATACTATTTGTAACTATTATCGTTGCTATTATCCTTTCAGCACTGTGGGCTTTAGTGATATATTACGAAAAAATACTACGTTGGTGCCTTGTCCACCGATGGAAATTTATGATGATACCGGTATTTACATTGTTATCAGGACTTATTATCTGGCAAGGATTCGACAAAATATTCAGATTTATTCCATCTCCAATACGAAAGACATCGGTAGTCGAAAAAATAGCATCAGCACTTCCGGGAATAGGCAAAGAGTTTATGCCCAGTCTGGACGAAGGTTCGTACTTACTGATGCCTACAAGTATGCCCAACTCCGGAGTCGAACAAAATAAAGAATACATTAGTATATTGGATAGACGAATAAAAAATATTCCGGAAATAGAATCAGCCGTAGGTAAATGGGGAAGAGCCAATTCGGCACTAGACCCTGCACCGATCCAAATGTTTGAAACAATAATTAATTATCGGCCTGAATACATGCTCGATAAAGATGGAGAAAGAGCAAAGTTCAAAACCGATAGACATGGACGCTTTATATTAAGAGGTGGAACAATGTATGATCCTACGAAGTCCTTCCGAATCATCCCAATAGATAGTTTAATTCCCAATACAAATGGAGAATATTACAGACAATGGAGACCACAAATCAAAACAAAAAATGATATATGGAACGAGATATTAAAAGCAAGCGACCTACCCGGACTGACAAGCTCTCCAAAACTTCAGCCGATAGCCACACGAATGGTTATGCTCTCGACTGGTATGCGTGCTCCAATGGGAGTGAAAATATACGGTCCAAATCTAGAAAGCATTGAACAAGCTGGCAATCTTATAGAAAAGGAATTAAAAAAGATTCCTTCCATTTTACCATCTTCTGTATTCTACGACCACACCACAGGCTCACCTTATCTAGAAATCCAATTAGACCGCGAAAAAATGTCAAGGTATGGCATAAAGGTAAGCAATTTACAAGAAATACTCTCATCTGCCATTGGTGGAATGCAGTTAAGTACATCGGTGGAAGGACGTGAGCGTTTCCCTATAAGACTAAGATATGCCCGAGAGCTACGTGATAATCCAGACGCATTGTCTGAAATACTCATACCCACTCCAGACGGTACCCAAATACCATTAGGTGAATTGGCAACACTGAAATTTGGACATGGCGCACAAATGATCTCAAGCGAAAATGCTTTTTTAGTAGGATATGTTATTTTTGACAAAGAAAGTTCTAAAGCCGAAGTAGATGTTGTAAATCAGGCAAAGAAAATACTAAGTCATAAAATAGAGTCAGGGCAAATTGTACTTCCGAAAGGAGTTACTTATCAATTTGCAGGGAACTATGAACAAGAAGCAAGGGCTACTAATAGACTGCTGATTGTAATTCCTATCAGTTTACTTATTATTCTATTGGTATTGTATTTTCAGTTCAAATCGGTTACAGCCTCTTTCATTCATTTTTCAGGTGTTTTTGTAGCTTTTGCAGGAGGCTTCATTCTAATCTGGCTATATGGACAAGATTGGTTCCTCAATTTTAATATTGCAGGAATAAACATGCGAACCTTATTTCAAATACATACTATCAACTTAAGCGTTGCTGTTTGGGTAGGGTTCATAGCATTATTCGGTATTGCAACTGACGATGGTGTACTGATGGGTACTCTCATTCATCAATCTTTTTTGCAAAAGAATCCACAGACGAAAGAAGGTATTCGAGAAGCGGTAGTGAAAGCAGGTCTAAAAAGAGTACGTCCAGCGGCTATGACAACAGCGGCGTCGCTTATTGCACTGCTCCCAGTACTATCATCTGTAGGTAAAGGATCCGATATCATGGTTCCGATGGCAATACCGGCTTTCGGTGGAATGCTGATACAAACAATTACCATGTTTGTTGTTCCTGTATTACAATGCTGGTGGCGCGAACATGCTATTAAAAGGCAAATTATTACAGATAAAAATAGATTATAATTTATATACAAATGGACAATATGAAAAAAATATTATTCATCTTTTTCGGGCTCATTCTATCTGTTTCAATAAAAGCTCAAAAAGACAGTTTGCAATACTATATGTTGATGGCAGCAAAAAATAATCCTGACGTATTCGCACAATATAAAACCTATTTAGCAGCAATACAAAAAATAGCTCCCGCAGGTGCTTTAAGTGATCCGGAACTACAGTTAGGATTCTATCTGAAACCAATGGAACTGGTAAATGGAAAACAGGTGGCGACTGTAAGTCTCATGCAAATGTTTCCATGGTTCGGTGCATTAAAAGCAGCAAAATCAGAAATGACATGGATGGCCGAAAGCTCTTATCAGAAATTTAGAGAAAGCAGTCTGAATATCATTTATCAAACTCAAGCACAATGGTATAAAATGGTTAGCATCCGTGCACAAATCCAAGCGATTCAACAAAATCTGTCCTTACTCAAATCGGTCAAAGAGATAACGCTCTATAAATACAAATCACCTTCTAATAGTAGCAAACCATCCACTTCTTCTTCCATGAGAGGAAATACAAACATTACTTCTTCTTCACAAGATGAAAACATGTCAGGAATGAATGGTATGAATCGAAACAGCTACGCACCCGCTGCATCTAAAACAAATATGAGCATGCAGGGGACATCTATGAATACGGAAATGAGAAGTAGTCCAAAAATGAGTGATCTATTACGTTTACAAGCAGAAGAAGCCAATTTGCAGGAGCAAATGCTCAGTATAAACGCCGAATATGACCTAGCCATAGAGTTATTCAACATATTGCTTCATAGGAATAAAAATACACCTATTGAAGTACCGGACTCTCTAACGATGCAGCTCCTTGATACGAATCCGGAAGCGTGGCAAAAAATAACAGCTCAAGATCCCATGTTAGCGATGTGGAAAGCAGAAGAAGAATCGTATGAAGCCCAAAAAACAATGGCAAAAAAGATGAGCTACCCAATGATCGGTATCGGCTTGGAATATATGATTAACAAGAAAAAGGATATGGCAAATGTTTCAAATATGAATGCTTCAAAAGACAACATGAACGGAATGAATATGGTGATGCCAATGATCAAGATATCTTTACCCCTCTTTAGAAAAAAATATAAAGCACAAATAAAAGAGGCAGAATTGATGAAACAATCGGCACAGCTAAACTATACCAACGAGACAGATAGACTCCAGTCTCAATATCTATCTGTCATACAACGGGCCGAAGATGCGATCCGCAAAATAAAGCTCTATAACAAACAAGTAGAAATCCTCCAAACAACTTTACAACTGCTATATCACGAATACGCAACAGGTCAATCTTCTATGACAGATATTCTAGATACAGAGAAAGAACTAATTAACTATAAGTTAAAAAAGGCGGAAATGCTCGGTACATACAATATTATTGTAGCCGAATATGATAAATTGACAGCAAAAAACGATTACATGAACATAAAAAGAAACTAGCAATGGAATCTAGAAAAAGTTTTAGAAAGAAGAAAAGTCTATCATACATATTTATCTTGTTATTAGGCTTATGTGTAGGATGGTTACTATTTCACCATCCAGCTGATCAAAAGGTAAAGACAGTTCAACCGCAAGCGGTTCACAAACAAATATGGACATGCTCAATGCATCCACAAATAAGGCAAGACCACCCCGGTAAATGCCCTATATGCAACATGGACTTGATTCCTGTAAAAGAAAGCAATAATAGACAAAGCGCTGCTACAGGTTCTACAGTTGTGACCTTGAGCAACGAAGCTGTTGCTTTAGCCAATATAGAGACAAGTTATGTCAACACGGGAAGTGTAAATAAAACAATCCGCTTATTTGGAAAGATCCAGCCTGATGAACGACTTTTACAATCACAATCAGCTTATGTAGGAGGAAGAATAGAAAGGCTATTTATCAATGCGGCAGGAGACGAAGTAAGAAAAGGGCAAAATTTGGCAATCATTTATTCACCGGAATTGTATGCTGCTGAACAAGAACTGGTAGAGGCCCTTAAAATAAAAGATAATGAACAGCGTGGATTGTTAGTTAATGCCGCTAAAGAAAAATTACATTTATGGAATTTGACATCAGCCCAGATAGCATCTATCATTCAAAAGAAAAGCGCTTCTCCGTATGTAGTATTAAAATCGAATACCAACGGAACGGTAATTAATAAAGCCGTCAGTCAAGGAGATTACGTTAATCAAGGAGCCACATTATTGCAAATAGCCAATTTATCGAAGGTATGGGCCAATTTTCAGGCTTACGAAGAAGATTTGCCTTTCATTAAAAAAGATCAGGAAATTACATTTACCCTCCAAGCAATGCCAGGGAAAACATTCCATGGAAGGGTATCTTTCATAGACCGCATTATAAACTCTCAAACACGTACAGCAGGCATTAGAGTTGAAATATCTAACGATAAAGGACTGTTCAAACCGGAAATGCTTATTACCGGAAATCTTTCATGCAACCTTACTCGATACAAAGGTCAAATCGTTGTTCCAAAATCGGCTGTCCTTTGGACTGGCAAACGTTCTATTGTCTATGTAAAAGCAGCCCATACAGAAATTCCGACGTTTACCATGAAAGAAGTAATATTAGGACCTTCGTTATCAGAATCGTATGTCATTTTAAGCGGGTTAGTGACGGGAGACGAAGTTGTTACAAACGGAGCATTCGCCATAGACGCCAGTGCACAACTCGATGGGAAGGAAAGTATGATGAATCGATAAACACATTTTATTACATATATTAATTTTATAACAAAAATGAAAACAACAATTTTAAAAATCGCAATCATCGCTTTAGCGATATTTGGCACATCATTGGCATCAGCCAAAGTAAGTGAAAACAATTTGATGATGGTTCAAATGGCTCCAGCCTCAAAAACAATTCAAACATCATTTCTTGTCAAAGGAAAATGTGAACAATGCAAAATGCGAATTGAGAGAGCGGCAATGAGTGTTAAGGGAGTTTTGCATGCTACATGGAATCAAAAAAGCAAAATATTGCAATTGCATTACAACCCAAAACAAACAAGCCCCATAAAAGTACAACAGGCTATTGCAAAAGCAGGGCATGATGCAGGAAAAATAAAAGCTACAACAGCAGCTTATCAAGCCCTACCCGATTGCTGCCACTATGATCGCAAATAAGAATCGGCAACACATTCACCTCTAAAAGGCTGAATTTGATGCAATATGTTACCCTCGTTACAACTTTATTTGTGACGAGGGTAATTTTCTAATAGACAACACTATTGACACATCGTCTTTTCATTCTACATATTGTCTCGGCGTTTTGCCAAAAGCAGCCTGAAAACATTTGGAAAAGTACGATGAATTGGAAAATCCAACCATATACATCACCTCGGCAATGGTAAATTTGTGTTGTTCGAGTAACATGGCAGCTTTCTTCATACGAATAGACTTGATATATTCCACAGGCGTTTGCCCGGTGAGCTGCTTCAGTTTGCGATAAAGTTGCTTACTAGCGATACCATACTGTTCGCAAAGCGAATTGACATTCAAATCGTAATCGCTAATACGGTCTTCTATCATACGAGTGATTTCCTGAAGGAATTTCTCGTCACCCGATATGGCCTGAATTTCTTGCGGAACGGAAAGCTGCTCTATGCGTTCTTTCACCTCTTTACGTTCGTGGTTGCCCACCAACTGCTTGGCGCGAAGCAACAACACATTGGCATCAAAAGGCTTGGACAAGAAAATATCAATGTTCATTCGAATACTGTCCAACTCTGTCTGACGATCACTTTTACCGGTGAGCATAATAACAGGTATTACCGAAGTCGGGATATACTTACGAATTTGACGACACATTTCGAGCCCATTCATTTCGGGCATCAGCACATCGGTCACAATAAGATCAGGCAACAACGTTTGTGCTTTTTCGATTCCTATTTTACCATTCCGGGCCCATTCGCAATGAAACGACTCGGACAATACATCGACAATGAAAGCCCCCATTTCTTCTTCATCTTCAACAATCAGAACCGTAGGTTGAGGAGTATCTGGCGAAGGGATGAACGAAAGATCTGCATCAGGTTTCTTTGAAGGGAGGCTTATCTTTACAGTAGTACCTTTGCCTTCGACAGAAGATATCTGAAAAGAGCCCCCATGCAATTCTGTATAAGCACGCGATAAATAGAGCCCGATACCGGTACCCAACTTTTCTCCTACCGTTTTGGAAGATTGAAAAAAACGCTGAGAGACATAGGGTAAATCTTTCTGAGGGATACCAACACCATTATCGCTCACTACAACCTGCAAAGAATCTTCACCACTGATGACTTTCATCTCTATCGTCCGCCCACGAGGCGAATATTTCGATGCATTGCTCAATACGTTGGCAATTGCCGATTCCATCTTCAGCATGTCGATTTCCACATAAAAAGTATCTTGGTCCGAACTAAAAATACCTTTTTGATCTTTCTCCTTAAAACTATCTTGTACAAAACCGTCGAAAATTTTCCGCACGAAACTCACATAATCTACTTTACTCAACATTAACGTTGCATTGGACTGATTCTCTATACGATCAAAGTCCAATATTTGCTGAGTCATCGAATTAAGTTTCATCGCATTACGCTCTACGGTTTCAAGCTGTTTCTTCATTACTTCGCTTTTCACTTCCAGAAGCAACCTGCTAACCGGGGCGATGATCATACTCAAAGGAGTTTTAAAATCATGAGATACATTTGCAAAGAAATCCATCTTGAGTCTTGCTTGTTCTGCTATTTGTCTCTTCTCCAAGCGTTCGATGTGAAGTTTGTTGCGTATACGATAGAAATTCACAATCCACAACAGAAAGCCGACAATAATAAGCAAATAAAGAGTCTTTGCCCACCAAGTGAGATACCAAGGCGGAAGAATAATAAAAGGAATATCGAGTAATCCACCTCCACCATTCAATGTTCCGACACATTTGACGATTAAATGATAACTACCGGGCTTAAGATTATTGAAAGCTATTTGGTTGGTTCCCGGAGGCAAAGTGTTCCAATCTTTATCCTCCCCATCAAGTTTGAACGCGTACTTATTTTTTTCAGCCAACGAATAAGGCAAATCAGAAAAGCAAAACACGATATGATTCTCGTTGTGGCTGAACTCTAGCGAAGACAAATAGCGCACACTTTGACTTTGCTGCACAGGCATCAATGTATTGTTTACATAAATCGCCGTCAATTGCAACCGATGTCCCTCCCCATCTCTACAAAAGCTCTCGGGCGATGAAACGGCAATACCATCTCTATAGCCCATGTATATGAGATTATCTACAACATTGTACCACAAGCATGTGAAGTCAATACTATCACTACCCCGTTGTTCTACTCGCCCGGACTTTTTGTCGACAATCCATATTCCGTCAGTCGAACTGATCCATATTTTATTTTTCACTTCCGTCATAGACAGTATCTGACATTCGTAGTTATCACCAAAAGAGATACGTCTCAATTGCCGTCCCGCCGAAGAAAGTTGAAAGACTCCACCAGGATAAGCAATCCAAATACGTCCTTCACCATCGACCAACAATCGGCTATTCTGCCCAATATGATATGAATTAAGAGCCGATAAAGTAGAGACCTTCATGGTTCTCATATCAATTTTCTGAACACCTATACCATTATTATAAAGCAGAGCCCATGCATTTCCTGCCCGATCGGGAGCTATTTGACCTATATACATTCCAGCAAGTCCATTGCTGCGGTTAAGGCTATAATCGGCTTCACATATAGAACTGCTACGTTCCAGTTTATGTTTGTCTACAACTAAAATTCCTCCCATACACGTAGCTACCCACAATCGACCCTTGGCATCTTCAAATAGATCATAGGCCCAATTGGCATTAAAAGAATGACTGCGATCTACCAAATTATAATGCCGCCACTGACCACTACTTTCGTCCAGCTGCATAATACCTCCATCGGTAGCTATCCAAAGTTTCTTGTCCCTATCTTGATAAATACTCCGAATGTGATTGTGTCGAAGAGGAAATACATCGCTTCCCACTCTATACCATTTCGAAGAAGCACCTGCCCCGAGATGTGCATCCGATTGAATCAAACCATTGGAGCCTCCCAACCACAACCGCGCTTTCGCATCCCGATAAATCGTATAAAATTGATTGCCATTCCCCAATCCCGTTATCTGAGAAATAGGTATAAACCGCTCTGCAAGGATACTCGAAGCAATTGAGATACCGCCATCAGTACCTATCCAGACATTTCCTTGTACATCAGTAAAGAGCCCCCATACAATATCTCCCGATAGAGATGAAGCATTGCGCGAATCATGATAAATATACTTATCGGCTCTACCGTCAAATAGATGCAGGCCGTCGTCTGTGCCTACCAATAATCGGTTACGACTGTCGAGCGTCAGCGTCTTTACCGAATTGCCATGATACATACGAATACACGAAACTTGCTTTGTAGACAAATCGTAACGATAAAGATCGCCCTCCGTACCGATCCAGATACAATGCCTTAAGCGATCTTCGAGCAAAGAATTGATAAAAAGATTGTTTTTACGACCGATATCGGGTAATGCAATACGAGAGAAAGTGCGTTTTTTCGCATCATAATAACAAAAGCCATTGTAAGTTCCTATATACACTCTACCGTCCGAAGCTTTAATGAGAGAATAAATAGTATTGTGAGGCAATCCGCCACCGGCACGAAAACGAATGCACCTATCGGTAGTAATACTATAAAGATATAGTCCGTTTATAGAACCCAGCCACACATTATCTCCATCACGAGCCATACAACGGATGTCTCGAGGAGCAATAGAGGGGTTGTTTTCATAGCATTCGGTACGATAATTATAGATAAGTAAACCGTTGTCCGATCCCATATAAAACCGGGAATTACCTACTCGAATGGCACAATAGATATGAGTATTAGATAATTTGCCCAATTCGTAATGCGGATAAATGGAAAAGCCGTCGTAAGTATAGAGCCCTTTCTCCGACCCTACCCAAATCATTCCCTCAGAATCCTGTACAAAACAATTGGCAGCAGTAGAAACACCGAGCGAAATATTTCGGAACGTTCTGTAATCCTGAACTTGGGCCATAGCAGTGATACTGGCCATGCAAAATAGCACCGGAAGCAATCTACACAATTCAACTATTTGTTTCGAACAAAACCTCATACCATAGCGCAAAGGAAAGAGAACTATTGCAGATAGAACACCTTCACCAGCATTTTTTATTTTTTGTATTAGTGCATTAGGCTAATGATAAAACCTTTGCTGCAAATTTAAAGAAAAAGTACATAATAAATGTCTCCTTTCCATATTTTTCTTCTTCATCTTATATCGTTTTGAATTTCTTTGTCTGAAATTCAAGAGAGCCAATGCTTGATAGAAATCCATGGATGGTATATAATCATTCGTGGCCCCGCATATCTCATGACCTTTTGCATGGCAATGCGCATATCGGGACGATAACAGTGAATAGGACATTTTTTGCAAGTAGGTTTTTGAGATCCATACTTACAATGTTGAAGACGAGTGGTGGCATATTTCAATAATGCTTGGCAAGAAGTGCATAAAGTAGCGTTACCTTCTTTATGTCTGCAATAAAGGGATATCATGTATGACACGATTTGTTTGTCTTCTTCTATTTCCGATTTCATTGTTTCTATTTTATGAATTGCAAAGGTAACAGTTTTGGTTGGTGCTAGGTCATTCTTTAACCAAAAAGTGAATATTCTACAAGAAGATTCCTTTGTTTGTTTTTCGGGATATATGGCTTCGCCGGATAGAATGGCTATCGAAATAAATAAAGTAATTTATACCAAATTTTTATCTGTTTCGGATATTTTGTGTCTTTTTCCTACAAAAAAGGCCTTTTTCCTTTTGTTGCGTTAACTATAATCACTATTTTTACCGCCATTAAACGAAGAGTAATAATATGGATAAAGTTTTTACAAAAGAGCCATTCACCGGTGATCCTTCCGGAACTGTTCAGACATTTCCGAAGTTTACTTTACAGTTGCTTTGCTGTAGATATTGGTGGCTTCTCCATTGGGAACATTCCAGACTGGGATTTCCTTTTTGGCGGCTTTATTATAATTCTCATGAAGGAGCACACATGCAATATAATGGTGAAGTGTTTGATCTGCAACCTGACTATATTTATCTCATTGCGCCCAATACCGACTATTCGACATGGCTTTACGAAAATGTTATACCAAAAGATAGCTATCGGCTTACTGGAGGTAGCTTGACGACGATGGATGAAAATCGGCGTGGAGAGCTTTTGAAGGATGGAGCTATAGGGCATCTGTTTATTCATTTTAATCTGAACTATCCGTATATTGTGAATCATCCCGGTATTTATCGTTTTGCTTTGGATGAAAATGCAAAGGCCATGATTCAGAAGATACGTACGTATTTACTTGTCGAGAATAAGGTGTTTGATGCGGCTACTTATTTTGCTATACATTCACTTATTGGTTCATCGCTTTCCGAAATGGATAGCAGTATATGGGAGCAGTCACCGCTGGATAACCGTATTGTTAAGATAATCGATTACATTAGGACACATCTGAAAGAAGATCTTTCTAACGAAGCTTTGGCTGAGCAAGTATGTATTACGACCAATTCTTTTTCGCGAATTTTTAAAGAAGAAGTAGGGATGACATTGCAAAACTACGTCCGTCAACAGCGTATAGATCATGCTTGTTCGTTGTTCTTACATACTAATATGTCGATAGACCAAGTCGCGAATCAAACAGGTTTTTCGAATCGTTATCATTTTACTCGTGTATTTCATGAAGTGACTCATATGACTCCGGCAAAGTACAAGAGAGCGCTTTGATATAATCAAAATGTCAGACTAAAATTGCAGAGTTTAATTATGTCTTCTATATGTTGAAAATCAATATGATTTTCGTTGATGAAGTTTTTGATGTCCATCGCATGCTCTGGAAAAAGTTTGAAAAAAGATTTCTTATCATGGAACCTTTTGATTTTGCTATTTGGAAGCGATATTGAATATTGATTATAGTTATTCATTTCATAAATATCGGAACTTTCATAGTTGATGATACCACTATTGTTGAATGTGGAAGTGTTAATGTTTTGTACATAATTTTGGGTAGCTTGTCCGTAGGCTCCCTTCTTTCCGATATTTACAGCTTTGAGATGCCACTTAATAAAGAGCATGCCTTTTTGTAAAGTCTTAACCTCGCAAAATCCTAGTCCGGAAACGATAAATTTATGTTGTTTTATATATATCGTATCAATATCAGAAAGGTTAGTCAATTCCATAACAGTGTTCCCCTCTTTATACAGCAATTTATCGTGAGTCGTATCATAATTGACTTGCGATTTGATTATTGCTTTATTGCGCATTAAGATAGTTCCTTCTTGAAAATCTGGAAATAATCGGATAGCGTTTTGTGCTTTTATTATATCAGGAATAAAAAGGAATATTGATGCAATTGTTAAAATAAGATATTTCATAGCTTTATTATTAATCATTCATGCAAATATAATAAAATTTTTTGATTTGATGCTATAAAAACAAAGTCCTGTTCTTTGTGGAGCAGGACTTTGTCTTTTTGATTTGATAGAAGTTTAGAAGTTGGGACCTTCACCAAAATTAGGTGCTCCCTTATCAGCCCAAACTCTTTCAGAATTTAGCTTCGAAGGATCATCTCTACCATAAGAGAAACCTTCTGCACTATATGCATTTATTAAGATGTCATACATTTTATCCGTTACCTGTGGCTCTGTTACATACATACGTCTTGGAATGTTTGTGTTTTGAGTTAAGTTGACCCAAGGAATCAAGCTGCTGCCGACTTTAGGTACACCTGAGCGTCTTACAGAAACAAATTGATCGACTGGTTGATACATAAAATGTAGGAACTGCTGTATATAAACTTTTTCCAAATCGTCAGAGGTAGAGCCTGTCAACTGATAATCAGTATTTGTCATCATGGCTGCAATCTCGCTAGAACCGTATGTAATGGGTTTTTCGTTTGCATCATAGCAATGGGCAGCATCGCAATAAGGAATTTGGTTTAATACGGCTAGGTTATTATATTCTTCTGCAGAAGTTTGGATAGCGGTATTGAAATATTGAGACGCTGTTTTAGGTAAGTTTGCACCTAACAATTTCATTTCCGCAAGGTATAAATTCATTTCTGCAGTGGACAATGCCATGCCATACCACGGGCAATCTTTCGTGTCTTGCTTTGTAACTCCATCGGGTTTTGTCGGATAAGTGAAATCTATTTGTCCACGAACCAATTCTTGATTGAAGCTGGATGTAGCTCCGTATGTCTTGGTTTTATCATTCAAAGTGACTTTCCATTTGTTGCTGTTAAAATAATTGTTATCGCCCGTATAAACAGGATTGTCAGAAATATTCATACCTACCGGTGTGCCATAGAAACGTACCCATGGTTCTCCCATGCCTTTCCATGCAGTAAAAGTCTTTTTCCCATTTACATCTGTAGAGTATTCTACGTTATCCAATATATATTTTGGAATAGCCGATAAAATAGTGGTTCCTGTCTGTTGAGCTTGGTACTGAGCATCAAAGAATGCCTGAACGACTTCAGAGTTAAAATCGTTTTTAGTGAACATGATGCGCAGACGTGGATCTTTATTATTCATCATGAAGTCAAGTACGTTCTTACTTGCAACGCCAAGGCTTACACCGTTACCGAAGTGATAGTCTTGCGAACCTTTATTGTATACAAAATCGTCACTACTTCCACTCATTACATTGTTATCACTAGCACCAACTTCTTCTGCTATTTTCAAAGCTCTGGCTTTGTCTTGATGAAGCAGACGTACCGCAATTTTCAGTTTCACGCCATTGGCAAACTTCAACCACTTGCTAACATCACCACCATAAACGATATCGTTGCTGCTTGGTGTTATTTGGTCGGATAAGTTTGATGATAAAATTTTGATATCATTATCTAATTCAGTAAGCCATTCATCGTACAACTGATCCATGGTGTCGTATTTTGGAGTCAATGTACCGCCATATCTATTCAAACATGCTTCCGAATAAGGCATAGAACCAAACATGTCACTATCGAATATCCCTAAATAGATACTTAAAGGTGAAAGCATAGCTTGAATGTTTTGATATTTTGCAGCTTCAGTAGTATTCATTTGTGATACGATATTGTCGACATCCCGTTTGATGTTGAGCACTGAAACAAATTGAGAACCTACTCCTCCTAGTTCGCCCATAATATTAAATTTATCAGCATAACTTCCAGGAATAAATGCCTGCACGAAGTTTGAAGTATATTTCCCATCGTAGAACCACAGCAGATAATCAGAAGGCTCAAAATTCATGATTGCCTGAGTGAACAGATAGGGAACATTTCCTTTTCCTACTGTAGAGGGATTTGTATTTATATCGGCAAAGTCGTCTCTGCTGCAACCTGTGAAAGCAGGGAGTACCATTAGCATAAGCAATACTGCCGTCAATGATTTTTTTATGAAATTATATTTTTTCATATTCATAATATTTATTCCGTTAGAAAGATGCATTAATACTAAACATATAGTTTGCAGTGTATGGGCTGAATGAGCGCATACGGAATTGTGAAGCACCTGTACCACGAATTGATTCAGGATTCTCATGGTTTGGAGCCGTGTTCAATAAATATCCTAAATTTCGTCCAACTAAACTAACAGATAGACTTCTTGCCATTACTTTACTTGCAATAGAAACCGGTAAGGTATAGGATATACTAATTTCACGAAGAGCTATATAGTTAAGCTTCTTTAACCAGTTGTCATTGGTAACACCCGATCCCCAGCTATTGCTGTAATAGGCATAGTCGCTTAAATGATTAGGTTCTACAATACCTGCTTCGTAACATTCTTTGTATGTTTTACCGCTAACATCAACAGAAGCACCGGTAGCTGTTGTCACGGTTGTACCCGAAGCGAATACACCATTGGGAATGAATCCGTCAGAGAATGACATACCCTTACTGTCTGAAAAATTACTTGTCCATGTCAAGCCTTTACGATAATTCAATGAAGTACCCGAAAAACCATAAGCTGTAGCATAACGAGAGTTGAAGGATGCTACATATCCACCGAAACGGCAGTCTAATGCAACATGAACGCTTAAATTCTTATACTTTAAACTAGTATTGACAGATCCCAAGAAATCCGGTAACATAGATCCTACTTCCTCAACATTTCCTGAACGGCGGTTGTAAGCTGTGTGGAGTGTATTGCTATAAGACAATATAGGCAGTTTAGTGGTCGGATCGATTGCTGGTTTTGAATCGGACATTAACATACCATAGCTACCACCTACTTTTGCAACAGAACCTATACGATAGTTGCCGTATGCAGGGTCACCATCCAGAACAATATAATTAGCTACATCCTTACTTAAAGAAATAATTTTATCTCGATTGCGTGTGTAGGTAAAGTTCAAATCCCATTCCCAATCTCTATTTTTGTATGGCGTGGTATTTAGAGAAAGTTCAAGACCTGAGTTTTGAATATTACCAGCATTGATTAACTCTGTGCTTACTCCTGAATAGTAAGGAACAGAAATGGACATAATCTGATTCTTGGTATTTTCCTTATAGTATGTAGCGTCAATGCCAATTCTATTGTTAAGGAATCTCCAATCAATACCTACTTCCCAAGAATTTTTACGTTCAGGTTTTAAATTCGTACTCTTGATTTGACTAGGCAAAGACAAACTATATATTTTGCCAGAATTGAAAGTTGTAGAGTTAAGTGTATAACCTGAATTAATATAGTAAGGATCTGTATCGTTACCTACTTGTGCCCAAGATGCACGGATCTTAGCGAATGTAACCCATTCTGGCAAGTATTTGCGAAGGGTCTCGGATGCAATCCAAGAACCTGATACTGATGGATAGAAATACGAGAAATTGCCAGTACCATTTGTATAAACTAAAGCTGATGACCAGTCATTACGTCCGGTAATATCCATAAATAATTGGTTCTTCCAACTAGCACCTACTTGGAAAATGTAGGAAACAATACGTTTAGTATTGAATTTATAAGCTGAAAAATCGGCCTGATTCTTAGAGTTTGTTATGAAATACTGGCCCGGAACAATCAAACCTCCTTCTGTATTTGCAGAATTGTATTGTGCAGTCTGATTATAGTATTCACCACGAAGGAATCCGTGAACTTCAAAATCTTGATTGATTTGTTTATTGAATAATGCACTAGCGTAGGCATTGGTTTGTTCTGTTGTGCTGCTTGTTAAGGCATAATAACCGCCTTCATTAGCATAACCTGAGCCTAATTGTTTGTTTTCGCCGCGAATATAATAATAATTATAGTTGGCACCGGCACGAAAAGTAAGCCAAGGGGTGATATTATAAGTCAAGTCTAGTGTAGGACGTACAGAAGTTTCTTTCTGTTGGTAGTTATTTTCGTAAATGCTCCACCATACGTCTTTTCCAGGAACTGATCTATAAAGATCGCCATAGGCAGAACTAGCCATACCGCCATGAGTACCTTTATATAAATGTTTGTACTTATTGACATCATATTCTCTCATGAAAGTTCCGTTAGCAAATGCTTCTCCAATATTATTTTGAGCATTTCTTGGTGTAGAATTGGCAAAGTCAATAGATGCTTCGAGAATTACATTTTTTGTGATGTGGTGTGAAGCTTTTGCTAAGAATGACAAACGATCGAAAGTGTTACGAGGAGTAGTACCTGATGCATATTTGTAAGATAAAGAAGTATAGAATGTTGTGGTTTCATTGCCACCTTGAACAGCTACGTGAGTGTTTGTGTTGAATCCATTTCTATAGGCATCTTTGTAATTGTCCTTATAAATTTTCATCTCACCCATCGTTCCGTCATATTGTTCGACTTGCTTCCCTTTGAACCAAGAAATGTTTGGACCCCATGACCATCCTGCAGCGTATGAGTTGACATCGTTTTGTTCGATCATAGAATAGTTTCCGCTACTGTTTTTAGAGTATGCATTTGTATCCCAACGGTTACCTGTTGAATTGTAAAGGTCGCCATAAAGCGCATAACCAGGTATAGCACCTTCTACATATTCATTCTGTAGGTCAGGAGCTTTGTATACGCGGTCAATTCCAAATGTCTGCGAGAAACTTACGCCGATACCTTGTCCGCTCTTCCCACTTTTGGTTGTAATAACGATTGCACCGTGTAGGCCACGAGAACCGTATAATGCAGTAGCAGCTGCACCTTTTAGTACTGTTAATGATGCGAAATCATCAGGATTCAAGTTTTTCAGTTGGTTACCGTAGTCATTGATGTTAGAATCCCAATCGGCATCACCTGTATTGCTTGAAGGATTGTCAAGAATGACACCATCGATTACGTAGATCGGTTGGTTGTTCTGGCTCAGAGTAGAAGCGCCACGAATTTGTATTTTAGTAGAACCAAACATACCACCGTCCGACTGGTTAATTTCAACACCGGCAACTTTACCCTGCAAGGCTGCAACCGGGGAAATAGTATTAGCCGCCTTAATTTCGTCGGTATTGACCTCTGTTGCGGCATAACCTAAGGCTTTTGTTTCACGTTTGATACCCAACGCCGTGACTACTACTTCATTTAATGAATGAGTAGATTCTTTTAATACGACATTGATGATCTTTTTCCCTTGTACCGGAATTGATACTTTTTCCATTCCGATATAGGAAAATTCAAGAACTGCATTAGACGCACATTTCACTGTATAATTACCATGAACATCAGTCATGGCTCCTGTTGTTGTTCCCTTAATGATGACATTGGCGCCAATGATCGGTTCGCCTTGTTCATCTTTAACGGAACCTCTAACGGAAATGTTCTGTGCTAATATTGCTGTGGTAAAGAACAGCAATAACATCGTCAGACATGCTCGTGTATAAGAGCTGCATTTGAACATTCTTTCTCTCATGTTAGATAAATTTTAAAGGTGTTATTAATAATCTCTTTCATATTGCAAAATTATGGGGAAATGAATGATTAAAAAATGTCTTATTCCATTATTACATATCTAATAATGATTAAATAATACACATTTTAAGCGTTTTTATACAAATTGGATTTAGCGAATATTTTTGATTGATAACATAAACACCGGAAGAAGAAATAATTTCTTTTCGGTATTCATACTAATTTGTATAATTATAGTGTCTTTTTTGTTTATTTTTGTTATTCTACAGTTACTTCATCAATAAAGAACCAAGAAGGATATCCTACTCCGTAATGCCAAGAAGGGCATTCTTTAGTTGCGGTTATTTCTACTTTAATATATCGCGCATTAAGGGGTGTTGTTGAAACTGCTTCTATATTTTTAAAAAGAACTTTGTTTATACGTAGTTCTGGTATATTGACTGTTTGCCATGGAGTATAATCAATACCATCGGTGGAGTAGGAAAATGATACTTGACGTGGAAGTAATATCCATGCTCCCAACTGGTGAAGAAAATCTGCTCCGGCACGATGTATCTGTTTCGTTTCACCCAAATCGACAACGAAAGCACCGTCTTTGCCTTCCCAACCAACCCAACTTTCTACAAAGGTCGTCCCTCCATAAAGTCCGTCTGTAAGAGCTTTCTGACCTAAGGCTACGTATTTATCGGATGGCTCAATAAGAAATTTTATGGGCTTATGGAGTGCTATATTCTTGCTGTTGTGTTTTAAGTATCTGTCGCGATACAATTGACAATATTCGGCTGGGGGATTGCTCCGCTCATTGAGGCTTGGTACGTTGAAATACTTGGAACGTTGTTCGAATAAAGCCAAATCTCGAGTTTCTTTTTCTTTATTCATATTAGACTCTGTTCGGGCAATCTCTAGAGCTGCATACTGTAGAGGTAGGCGTGTTAGCCTTACTCTGTCTAAAAACATTGGATTGTTTGCAACAGCTTTTTCTGCTTCATCGAATAATTCGTTATAACGTCTCATTAATGCGAGTTTCAACATTCCATCCTTATGCGTTATAGGAGAATCGTATATCCAAAGATCTTTACCGCTAGCAATGATGGCTCCTTCCATGATGTTGATATACCTATATATATAAGGTGCGGCTTTACCATAATATCCTTTTAAAAAGTGCTGAGTAAGAGAATCTACATCAGCGTCAGCATTCCACATCAGTTTGGATACTAAATAGGTGCGTAATTCGGCAAAGTCACCTCCCCGATTACTGGATATCTGAGAAAAATGCATGGTGACATGGTTGTCACGAAATAAGCGAATATTGTCTTGCAAGACATGGAAATTTGGAAATGGGGAAACAAAATTATCAAAATTAATGCCGTAGTCCCAGACATAGAGGTTATTGCTTATTTGGGACCAGCCTTTCAATGCTTTTACAAATTCTTGTCCGCTGTTGTTTTCGGTAAGTGATACTTCTCGTTTACAGTCAATATCGCATAACATAATTACGACATTCTTTCTAGGTTTCACCAATTTGGGAGGTTGCATACTATATAGATAGGCCAATGTCGCAATTTGTTTATCAGGAAAACGATCGGCTATTTTGTTAATAAACCGTATAAGACTACCCGAATAGGCTCCTTCTTCTTTGTCTATTTGACTGCAATTCGGACATTTGCAATTTGTATTGTTACCATCGTTTTGACTGACACATATTGTTTTCATATCTGGATGCGCCTTGAATATGGAATCTATGCGATGAACGACGATATTAAACACATCCGGATTGGTGAGACACCACTGGCTGGCGGCTCCCGGATGACGTTTGCCGTTGTAGTATGCATAATATTCGGGATGTGAAGGTCCATATACTGCCGAAGGTAGCAAACGATCGAACGTGTGAACCCAATAATCCGCGGCGAAGACCTCATTCGGTTCTTCGAGCCGATACCACCATTTGTATATACTATCGTTTTGAAGTGCGTAATTTTGAGTTTGTCTGTATCGGAATGTGGGATTTTCGATAAAACTTATCGGTGCTAGAGAAATGTTTTTGGTCTTTGGTAGTGAATAGACCTGATCACTCCAATAATCCATGCCAAGATACCGCTCTAAGAATGAGACGACACCATAAACGGTTCCATTACCTAATCCTGCAATATGCAATATGCCCCCTTTGGTCGACAATACGTAGCCGTCGATAGTAAGTTCTCTCGGTGTTGTACCACCCAAAACGATGTCGTTGCAATGAGGAGATGTGTTGGATGTTATTGTGAGGTGGCAATTGGTAGATTCAGCTATAAATCTTTGTAAAATATGCGCAGCGGTAATATTAATAGGTGAATTTGAGGTACAGATGATCTTAGATGTTGAATGCCCATTATTTACAATACGTACTTGAGCTCCTAGTGAGGGAGCTGTAAATGCTAGTAATAATCCTATAACTATTTTTTTCATGTAATGTGTTGTTAGTTTCAGCACAAAGTTAGTCGTTTTTTTGATATTTGGAATCTGATGTTTTCTGCTATCTATGTTTTTACGTAGATTATTGTAGATAGGATATTATCAAAAAAATATAAATTTGGTGCATTCATCGTTGTTTTCCAATTGAAAATCATATTTTTGCATTATAGAGTAGTACATCATTAAACCTAAAGGTCTTTGATTATGAGAAAAATCTTATTATTGTGTGTAGTCGCTTTAACCGTATTTGCTTATGTCGGCGCACAAACGGTCGAGAATAGTAAATTGACAGATAACTGGTTTTTTGGTATTGATGCCGGAAGTTTTGCTAAGATAAAGAATCCTAATAGAAATTTTCGTGCGGTGGCAGGTTTTAAGATGGGCCGATATCTGACTCCTGTTTTCGGACTTCGTCTCGATGCACAAGTATATATCAATTCCAACTTCTTGAATCCAGAGATGAAACCAAGTAAAGTTGCATTCGACTATATGGCTGGGAGTATTGATGGCTTGTTCAATTTGAATAATTTGTTTTGTCGTTATAAAGGAACTCCTGATTGTGTGGAATTGGTTTTAGTAACTGGTATAGGTGGTCTTCACAGCAATGGTAATGCAGATTATCGTACAGACAAATTATTGATGAAAATAGGTGGGCAGTTAAATATAAATTTAGGCAAATCTAAAGCATGGCAAATAAATATTGAACCGGATATGTGCTATTATACAAATAGTGGCGTCGGGCATAAGATTATGAATATTAATCGTTCCTTCGGTCAAGTGACAGGTGGTTTTACTTATAAATTTGGCAATAGTAATGGAACACATAATTTTAAACTGGCCAAATTATATGATCCAATTGAGATCAATGCCTTGAATGCTAAAATCAATAACTTGAGAAACGCCGTAACTGAAAAGGATAATACGATTAGCAGTGGTTTGCAACAAATAGAAGACTTGAAAACTAAGTTGGCTGAATGCGAAGCTATTCCAAAGACAATAACCAAATCGGAAATCGTCACCAATACAACTTTGGCTCCCGTTGTGATTTTTGATCAGGGCAAAGCCATTATAAATCCATCTCAGGCTCCAAGTGTGAATATGATAGCTAAATTTCTGAGGAATCATTCCACGTCTAAGATTCTTATAAAAGGGTATGCTTCGCCAGAAGGCAATATTGAAATAAATCAAAAACTTTCTTTGGCGCGTGCTAATGCTGTAAAAAATATGTTGGTAAACAAATATAAAATTGATGAAGAGCGTCTTACTGTTCAAGGAATGGGAGCTACAACCGACGTATTTTCTGAAGCTGATTGGAATCGCGTTTGTACTTTCATCGAAATATCAAAATAGATACTATTGATTTAAAATATATAGTTCTTCTATAGAGGGATTCGTAATTAATACTACGAATCCTTTTTTATTGTTTTCGTAATAAAAGCTGTATACAAGAGTATTTCGTATAATTTAAATGCTATTTCATCTAAATAATTTATAGTGAAGTAATTTATGACGTATCTTTGTTCCCGATAAGTTAAAAAAGAAGGTAAATATTTTAGGTAACGTATAATCTCAAAGTGAATGGAGACTAACAAAAAGATTGAATTTAAATTGAAAGCTAGACTAAACTTTATTGGAATTTGGGTATGTAGTTTTTTAATTTGCATGTGTGTTGCTCAAGATTGTTTTTCAGAAGGATCTGGATCTAAATTTATGATCAGCGGTATAGTGAAAGATCAGGCAACGGGTAATCCCTTACCGGGGGCTAATGTGTATATATTGGAATTGAAACGAGGAGTTGTTACAGATGAGGAAGGTAAATATCTGTTTAGAATTCCTGGGGGAAGTTACAATATAAAGGTGTCGTTTATTGGTTATACCACAGAAAAACGGTTGTTGCATGTTGATGGCATGGCTACTTGCGATTTTGCTTTGCTTCCAAATACACAATTGCAAGAAGTGGTTGTCACTTCGAAAAAGAAAGACGAGAATCTTTCGAAATTGAATATGGGAGTGCAGAAATTGACAGCCAATGAGATCCAGAAGATGCCTGCATTGATGGGAGAAGTAGATGTCATAAAGGCATTGCAATTATTACCTGGTGTTCAAAGTACATCGGAAGGTAGCTCGGGATTCAGTGTGAGAGGTGGATCGGCAGACCAGAACTTAATATTGCTAGACGATGTGAATATTTATAATGCATCTCACATGTTCGGTTTCTTTTCTGTTTTTAATAATGATGCTGTAAAAAGTGTTGAACTCTATAAAGGCAATTTGCCTATGAAATATGGTGGCCGGTTGTCGTCACTTTTGGATGTGAAATTAAAAGACCATGCTCCCGAAAAGATAAAAGGAACGGGAGGTATAGGAATTATATCAAGCCGTTTGACGGTAGAAGGGCCTCTCGGTAAGAATACTTCATGGCTTATTAGTGGTAGACGGAGTTATGCCGATTTGTTTTTGAAACTATCTTCTGATCCTGATAAACGAAGTGAAACACTTTATTTTTACGATGTTAATGCAAAGATTTCTCATCGATTTTCACCGAGTGATAAAGTATCTTTAAATCTTTATAAGGGCAAAGACAATTTCGATTCTTCATTTGGAAGTTTTAATTATGGCAACTCGGTAGCATCAGTCTACTGGAATCATCTTTTTTCGCAAAACTTATTGTCTAGATTAAGCTTGGATTATACAAAATATCAGTATGCTTTACAATCATCAATGGCAAACTCAAAGGTGAAATGGGCATCGAACATACAAGACTTTACCCTACGCTGGAGTATGGACCATGAGGTATCGGATAAAGTGAAGTTGGAGTATGGATTGTCGTCTACGTTTCATCAGTTTGAACCGGCATTAGTTACTCGCCCCGATTATCCTAACTATAGAATGCAACGATCTTATGCATTGGAACATAGTCTCTATTTAGGAATAGACCATAAACTCAATGATCGTATTAGTTTGAAATATGGTTTACGTGCTACTGCTTTTCAGAATATGGGCAAAGCATCGGTATATTCTTATAACAAAGATTATGAAGTCGTAGATACGACCTTTTATAAGAAAGGAAATGTTTATCATACTTATTTGAGGTATGAACCTCGTTTTGGTGCGGTATATAGATTGAACAGCTACTCGTCACTTAAGGCTAACTATACTCATAATGTACAATTTGTTCAGATTGCAAATAGTTCGGCTTCTGGCTCTCCTTTGGATTTATGGTTTCCGGCGAGCAAGAATATAAAACCACAGCAGGCAGATTTGTATTCGGTAGGATATTTTCGTAATTTCAATAATAATGCCATAGAAATGTCTGTTGAGCTTTATTATAAAAAAATGAACAACGTTATTGACTTTGTAGACAATGCTCAACTGCTATTAAATGATAAACTTGAAGGAGAAGTTCGTGCGGGTAAAGGTAAAGCTTATGGTTTGGAGATCATGTTAAAAAAGAATGTTGGTCGTCTTACCGGATTTATTAATTATACGCTTTCGCGTACCGAACGCACAGTGCCTGGTATTAATGACGGTAAAACATATTTGTCTCCAACTGATAAACCCCATTGCGTGAATTTGATGCTTTCGTATGAGCTTTCCAAAAAGTGGAGTTTCTCGGCAGGATGGGTATATGCCACAGGCAATCCGGTGACATATCCTACCGGACGAATGGAAATAAATGGAGAATATTTTCCCATCTATTCAGGAAGAAATACTTCTAGAAGATCGGATTATCATCGTTTAGACCTGTCTGCTACCTATGCTCCAACTAAAAAGCCGAAAAACTTCTTGCATGGCGAATGGACATTCTCATTGTATAATGCTTATTGGCACAAGAATCCTTGGATGGTTTCTTTCGACCAAAACACAAGTACAGGTATACCCAAAGCTCGAATGACCTATTTGTTTGGAGCTGTACCTTCTATAACATATAATTTCAAATTCTAAAAATACGATAAATATGAAAGTAACATATAAACAAATGAAATCATACATCTGGCTGGCATATATTATCTCCTTGCCGCTATTGTCCTCTTGTACGGAGGATACGACAATCGCTACATCCGATTCTACGCCGGTACCTGTCATTTATGGTACAATCACAGATCACAATGTTCGCCAACAAATAGACCTGAGTAGTTCTACCGGATATTTTGACAAGTCTCAAAACAAGCGTATATCCAATGCGACAGTTACATTGCAGGAAGATAGTGTTGGGGTAACTCACTATTATACTCTTACACAAGATTCTATAGGTTCCGGAATATATATGACAGCAAATCCGCTGGCCGGCAAACCCGGATGGAAATATAAACTGACAGTGAATATGGACTTTAATCAAGACGGTACTCCAGAGACTTATTTGGCCGAATGTACAATGCCGCAAAGGTTGAATGTCGATTCTATTGGCGTTACGAAAATGAAAGAAGCATCGTATACTGTGTACTCATTGAATATCAGTGCTCAAGATCCTGGAAATGAGAAAAATTATTATATTTGCAAATATAGCGTTAATGATTCGTTATACAATGAAATCAGTAAATACATTGCTTTTGATGATATAGGTCTTGATGGAATGTATGTCAAAGAGCTCGCTATATGGCATTTTTTTGATAAAAGTAATAAGAGTAAATTTAGTGATCAAGATGCAAATGAGATGGTTTTCTTATCGGGTGGTGATAAAATAAATGCAGAAGTAAGCAATATAACCAAAGGATATTCTGATTTTATAATCAGTTGTCAGAATCAGAAAGATGGTTCGAATCCCTTTTTCGGAGGTCCCCCTGCCAATATTCCTACGAATCTATCAAATGGAGCAAGAGGTTACTTTACTGCTTATGCAACCTCGTCTGCAAAATGTGTAGTGCCTACTAATTTTACTGCTAACTGATTTATATTGAAATAGAACGAATAAGTAATGAATAATGACCATATATTAAAAGAAGAGCCTTCTTATCCCATCCTATTGAAATGGCTTCCATATATCATGCAAATGTTGTATCTGGGAGTTGTTGTCATGACCGGAAAAGGCACATATACAGGTTCTGTTAATATTATTGGTGATATTAGTATTGGTATTGATGAATTGTTTGGTATTGGATTGTTTTTATATACGGTATTAGTAACTTTTTTTGTTTCTGAATTTTTAATGCCCAAGATCCTTTTCAAGAAGAAATATTTTTTATATTTCTTCTTGGTCTTGGGTTTAATCGCTTTAACGACTTGTTTTGTTGTCAATATCCAAAGGCTACTGATACCATATCTGGCAAATAAAAAAGAGATTAGTCAGATTTATGTAGGCTGTATACAACAACTATTTGATGTTACAGTGTTGTTTATTGTTCTTTTTGGTCCATTTTCGTATTGGAAAATATTATTGAAGTGGACAAAAGATAATAATAGAATTCACGAATTGGAGAAAGCCACAATTCAATCCGAACTTCAACAACTGAAGAATCAGATAAATCCACATTTTCTCTTCAATATGCTCAATAACGCAAATGTGTTGATACATAAAGACCCTGCAAAAGCATCAGAAACATTAATGGGATTGAGTGAGCTGCTTAGATATCAGCTATACGAAAGCTCACGTCCCAAAGTACTGTTAGCTAGCGATATAAAAGAGCTTCGCGATTTTTTAAACTTGGAAAAGCTACGTAGAGACCATTTTGAATTTACGATAGAGGTTATAGGGGAAGTTAACACTATATTTGTACCTCCTCTGCTTTTTATACCTTTCGTAGAAAATGCGACGAAACACAATTTAGATCCGGATAGAACATCCTATATTCATATTGTATTTGAGATTCAAGATAAATACTTGCATTTTTCTTGCATCAATTCAAAGCCTGCTCTAAGTATCGGAAAGTCTTCTCAAGGAGGAATAGGACTAAATAATTCTTATCGACGCTTAAAACTTTTGTATGATGATCAATATAAGTTGGATATTAAAGATGAAAAAGATACTTTTACTGTCAATTTGAAAATTCCTATATGAAAATATGATATGAAATGTATTATTGTAGACGATGAACCTCTGGCACGCGAGGGAATAAAAATGTTGATGGACGAATATGATGAGCTTGAATTGGTCGGAGAATTTGGTAATGCCAATGCAGCTGCTCTCTATTTGCTCGATAATCAAGTTGATTTGATCTTTCTGGATATACAAATGCCGGGTATTACAGGTCTGGAATTTGCAAAATCTATTCCTAAGGCCACATTAGTTATCTTTACAACGGCCTATTCCGAGTTTGCATTAGAAAGCTATGATGTAGATGCATTGGATTATTTATTGAAACCTATAGCAAAAAGTCGGTTTGATAAAGCCGTTAAGAAAGCTCTTTCGTATCATGAAATGATGACTACAGAGAGCCAAATGGGGAATATCCTCGAATCGGTCAATGAAGAGTATATTTTTGTTCGCTCGGATCGAAAGGTCTGTAAGATTGATTTGAAAAATATTTTGTTTATTGAAGGCTTGAAAGACTATGTCGTCATCCATACGCTTGATCAACATTATATTACTGCTATCAATATGAAAAATATTTATGGACGGCTTCCCAAAAATGTTTTTGTAAGAGTCAGTAAATCATACGTGGTCAATGTGATGCATATCGATTCATTCGACAATAACGATCTTCAGATCGGTAAATTTGAAATACCTATCGGGGCTGCATATCGCAACGATTTCTATGATAATTTCGTAACAAAGCGAATGCTGAATAAGTAGTATATTATTATCCCAATCGAATATGTGGGCTCACAACCAGTCTAGGTGAACCCTGTGCACATGCTATTCCATACTTGAGTTCGGAATAAGAGTTCAAGAATACATTTTCGTCACGCCAAAGATCTATCAAATAATATATTAGATTGAATTTGAGATTGTTACGTAACATAGAAGAATGTATTCAGAAAGATTTCATATTTCTGTCTCGAGAAGAATGTCGTTCCACCTATATGAGTTGACCGAATCACCTAGGTGAGTTGATCGTTCCACAAGGGTGAGTTAACCGAATCACCTAGGTGGAACGATAACCTCTTAATGAGCCAACAGAAATGCCTTAAATAAGACAACCATAATTCTATAAAATGTGTACAAAACACCTTCTTCTTGGGGAAGAAAAACTGAACCACTTCCACGCACGGGGAGTAAGCGAGGAAGTTATTGCCTACATATTATAATAGATAGGGCCTTATAATAATTATTGCTTCTATATAATAATTAAGAGTCCGCTATCATAAACATGAACAGTTATTGATAACGGACTCTTATTTTAGTCTTTATTGTATATATGTCGTGTTCTTTTTACCTTTTACGTATTTGTTGCGTTTCTAACGCTATTTAAGAAAAGTCACATTTATTGCTTTTGAAAGTTTCTTGCCGTTTATTACAGGATATATTTTAAAATTCTTATTCGGACGTTCATTTCTAGGAGTAGTATAAGTGAAAGTCATTTTCGAATGTCCATTTGCAGAAATAATATTGGGGTAGATAAATTTAATATTGGCATTTTCTGGCTCCACTTTGAAAGTTAGTTTTATTTGCTTGTTATTATTGTTAGCGTAACCCAAAATGATAGATTGAGATTCTCCCTTGCGAAGGGCTCCAAAAGCTAACACTTTTAGGCTAAGATACAATCCTTGTCCGAAAGCATAAGGATAATCTTCGGTAACCGGATGTAGGAAAGGTATGACATTTCCTTTAACCCATACACGGGTATAGCTTGATCCGCCTTCAGTAAGTATAACTATTTCTTTGCTGAAAAACCCGGGACGGTTATAAGGATTATAAGTGACTTTTACTTCTCCTTTTGCTCCCGGTTTAATAGGAGTTTTAGTGAACGAATATGTTGTACAACCACACCATGCAGAAACGTTTTCTATGACAATAGGCTTTCTCCCTATGTTCTTAAATTGAAAAACAGTTGATACCTTACCATCTTTTTCCATTATTTTTCCGAAGTTATGGACACGTTCGGTCGGAATAAACACTTTTGAAGAACTCTGAGCACTAATACCCGCTACTGTAAGTAAGGTAAGCAAAATAAAAAAAATACGTTTCATTGCAATTTTATATTTAAAAGAAGAGAAGAACGACTCGCGTTCTTCCCTTCTGAACACTTTTATTTATCTACTTATGCAAACTAATCTTGTTGTTTGACATAAGCTCCAAAATGTACGATCTTGTCGTAATAACTGCCCCAAGAACCTGCCGACCAAGCAACAGTAAGTTTTAAATAACGACATGGCAAAGCTCCATAGAAAACAACATATTGGTAACCACCTTCATTTGCTGTGTCACTTGATGTTGATGTTCCACAATCGGTATAAGTATTTCCATCCGTACTAATTCCAACAGTTATATAATTTAATGAATAACCGTAATTAGCATATAATGACATGATTCTGAAAGCTGAAAGATTTTTAACTTCTTTCATATCGATAACGAATGTAGAAGGGCTTGTAGAGAAGCCCCATCCACTCCTATCGTTAGCTGTAAACATATTGCTGAAACTAGAATCGCCAGTATCAGAAGAGCCAGTCCACGCAGAATAGTCTGTAATAAGAGTCCCACTAATATCGCTAGAACCGGCATTAGCCTTAATGAGTTTAGTCGATGTGGTAACTACTAAGTAAGCTATTCCGTAGTCTTGACTACCTAATCCTTTAGCACCTTCTACAGAAGTAATACGAATAGGAGCAATATAAGCAGATTCTGTCAGTTTGGCAAGATTGTCTTTCGATACGGAAACCGTAATAGAATCTTTTCCTTTACAGCTGTCTTTCTGCATTGTGACATTCATTTTAGATACATCAAGAGTCCCTGCTGGGAATTGTTTATACGATGTCCCGTATTTGGCGTTGTATGCATCTATAAGCGAATTGTCGATCTCTGCCTTTACGGTAGCATTTCCAGACGAAGGTTTTGTGCAAAGAACCGGATATTGAGCAGAAAATTCTCCAAAGTCACCTACCGGAGTATGAACCACCTGGTAGGACAATGTATTAGGAGATGATGCTGAAGAGTTTGCTTTAATATAAAATAGATTGTTTGGATTACCTACTACATCATAGCTTTCATCACTGCTGCACGATTGTAGTGAGAATGCTGCTACAGCTATAAAGCTTAGAGCAATATATTTTAAATTTACTTTTTTCATATTTACTCTTATTTATTGTGCACATTTATTTTTGTCATCTTTCACCCACTTGATGTAGTTACCATAATCGGTATGGTGAATGAGATCGCCTTCATAATCAGCGCGCCATGTGTTATTCCAATCCATGTCGTAGCCATTGCCTGTAGCATCTTTGAAGATATTACCGCTACCTTCGTTCATTTTCCAATATGCTATCAGTCCTTTAGAGCGAGCATCAACACCACAGATGCCATTTGTCATTTCGCTAGTCGATAATGCTCTATTCCAAACACGGACTTCTGCGATACGGCCTCCAAAGAATTGACCACTGTTATAGCCACCCCATGACATACCCATCTCAAAACGTTGGAAGTTGCATGATTTGCCTGCTCCACCCAATACGGCATCTTTGACACCATCTACATACATAGCAAATTGACTGCCATCGTATACAAGAGAAATCATATACCATCTGTTGGCTGCAAATCGTGTGGTCGAAGGAACACTTCCGGCTGGCGATACCCATTGCAATTGGTTGCCATCCATACCGTTTTCTCCGAAACGAAGCATGCTCGCATTGGCTTCATCTTTTTCTTCGAAAGAGCAAACTCTCTTGATGTTGCCGCCACTACCGAATCCATAAGAATAGACCTTGATTTCGTATGTGAAGTTAGTCAACTTGACTGCCTTAGAATCATCGAAAATAAAGTTACTTGATGCTTGGTAGTTATTATCAATAGAGTAGAAGTTAAGAACTCGAGAAATCTTTAGGTAGATTGTTTTACCGGATTTTATCACTTGTTCGTCACCCGCATTTTTAACTTCTTGAATAGTTACGGGAACAACATAGGTCCTACCCTCAGCAAAATTCTCCGTATCGACAACTTTTACAGAAGATGCTGTAGATAGTGCCGTACCTGCTGCGATAACTGCATTGGGATTATCCAACACTACACTTCCTTTTGGAGGTGCAAAAAAGCTCGTCTTATGTTCTTTGTTATACTCTGCAATCTGTGTGGTATCGATTGCAAAAGTAATATTTATATCACGATCAGTTTTAGCTGTTGATTGAGCCGTTACGGCATAAGTAGATGGAGTATCTTCGACAACAAATTTTGTCAACGGATTGGTTTCCGTTCCTGTAATCAACAGACCCTTCTTGCCATAATCAAATTTATCTCCTTCTGATGTACAGCCTGCTGTAACCAAAGAAGCCGTAATGCATAAAGCTGAAATAAAATATTTATTTAGTCTCATTTTTATTAGCATATTAATTATTTATTGATAGCAGGATTCATTATTTGAATAGCCTGACGGAATTCGTTATAAGGTATACCCGAAGCGGAATAATAATTTCTGCCTAAGAAGTATGCACCGCATCCGCCTTTTCTTCCTGTAGATGGTTCCCATTTGGCATAATTTAATATTTGTCCACCTGTAGCATAGAACACACCGAATGTTTCGCAGAATATGAGTTTATTGGTACTCAATCCGCCTATCGTATGTGCTGATCCACCTTGATTGCTATATGCTTGATCTACGAAATAGTTGCAATATGGATCGCATTCTGCTGGAGCAGAACCTCCAAAGAAGTCTACTATCAACAATGTTTTGGGATTCGGGCTCTTAGGGCCAAAGTATTTTGATAACTCTTTTACTACCCGTACCAAATCATTAGCGCTCCAACCTTCGTAGTCAAGGTCAACACCATCAAGTCCCGGTTCATTTGCTGTATTGGCAATCCATTTTGCGTAAGCAGCCATACATGCGTCGCTACGATCCGAACTCATATCATAAGCTTTACCGTCTACTGTAAATTTATGATTGTAGTTAGATGCATCGGCATGCATAACGAATTTCATGCCTTTCGTGTTTTGGCAGAATTTCATATCTGCATACGCGATAGGAGCATAAGTGGTACCCAATGTATCGCATTTTGTCGAGTCGTTAGAAGGAACACCCATCCAAAGGTTTACGATATCCAAACTATCTGGAAGACCTACCATGCGTTCGCCCCAAGAAGCGGGATTCTTGTATCCGGTAACACCTTCTACAGGAGACCAACCTTCGTAGTAAGCGTAACTTACTTCGTGGTCGCTTGCGTGGAAAGCTCTAAGGTTTGCATAATACTGAGCATCATAAGTCTTTAATTTCTGAACGTTTAACGTTTCAGTATCATTGCTACAGCTTGCAACAAATAGCAAAGTGATCAAAAAGGATGCTAAGCTATATATTCTTATTTTTGTTTTTTTGTTCATAATTCATTTATGATTAGAGGATATAACTTTATGATTTATTTCTTATCCCACCATAGTTTGGTTCCACCATTGTCCAAACCGCCGAGAGCCTGAATACCTGTTTGAACTGCAGCTTTATTTGTATCATATTCGCTTGTTGGGAATGGGCAACGACGTACCTGAATATTAGTATCTATTGTACCATTACTATTGTTCGTTACAACAGGGAATAGCTTCGGGTAACCTGTACGGCGGAATTCAGACCAGCCTTCAGGTCCATCAGGATACATAGCAATCCATTTTTGTGTAATGATACGTTCCAAATTGGTTTCAAAGCTTGCCGAAGAGTCCCAAGCGATAGTGATGCTGCTAGATGCGGTTATATCATTACCATCACCCGTATTATCGGTATAATCAGCCGGTTTACTGGTCGAATTGGCAACATAATTGTCTGCACCACCTACACTGTTTTCAGAGAATGACATTCTGATTCCCTTTTCATAGAAACTTTGAGCTGTTCCGCCCATGTTCCATCCGCGAAGTGCACCTTCGGCTCTTAGAAAATAAGATTCTGCTGCTGTCATCCATACAATAGGAGTCGTAGATTTATTTACATTCAAGTTCGAAATGTTATCGCCGGCATATTTGCTTGCGCTCATGTTCATTACGCCCAAACGAACGCCATGATACTTACCATCAGCTTTTGCTTTTACAAAATAAGCTGATAAACGCGGATCATTATATCCATTCATATACGAATCCATCGAAGCGCTCATACGTGCTTCACCTGCATTAAAATTGTATGCGATATCGTAATACGGATGGAAATAGTTCACCTTCGTATGACTTAATACTGCACGATCTGATGCATTTTCAATCACTCCAACAGAATTGCTTATAGATTTTTCTGCCTCTTGTTGTGCTAAAGTCGGATTTGCATAAACAATTCTCATAGCCAAACGCAGGCGCAATGTATTGGCAAACTTCACCCAACTAGCAACATTCCCATCGTAAATCAAATCATAGTCTTGCAGAAGGGTTGTCCCTGCTTGAGCGTATGGAGTCAATACGTCAATTGCATTGTCTAGCTCTTGAAAGAATTTTGTGTATACATCTTCTAACGTATTGTAACTGGCTCCAGTTGTACCACTTTTATAGTTGTTATAAGGAATAGGGCCGTAAGTATCTGCTACACGGTGCATAGACTCTACTTTAATAATATCAGCCAAAGCTGCAATTTGTGGCATTTTCAGCTCATTGGTGGCTGTCTGAATTTTCTGCCAAGCATTCATCACTTCGGAAAAACCACGAGTAAACATTTCGTTGTACCAACCAGTTACAAAATAATAAGAACCATTGTGTGTACCGCTTCTCCATGTTCCCGTAGGAGCTACATAGCCAGAGAAAAGATCATGCGAAAGTCCTTGGCAAACCTGATAGTCACTTGAAAGGCTTTTGCCGGTACCGTCATCAAACAAAACAACCCTTTCCTGCATCTGAGTAAAGAAAGAACCAACCCTTAAGTTATCGGTTTCTAACATCTCGTCAGTAGCTTCGTGATGGTTTGTATTGATGTCGTCGAAACTGCTCGTACAAGCCGTAGTCAAAGAAAGGGCAAGTACTCCAATCAATGTATATTTAAACGTAAATTTCATTTTCATATTTCCTTTCATTATTAGAATTGAAGTTTAACGGAAAATCCGATATTGCGAAGACTTGGCTGCATAAAGTAGTCAATACCTTGGTAATAAGTTCCAGTATTGGCTGTCAATTCCGGATCGAATGGTGCATGGTTGTATATCATCCACAAGTTGTGTGCTACAAAAGAGACATTGGCATTTCTAATCCAACTAACCCATCTGTTAACAGGTATGTTGTAGCCCAAAGTTAACTCAGCCAAACGTAAGTTGGTTGCACTATAGACATATCTTGAGTCGATATTACCGCTCGTACTACCTACTGTCTGATAGTAAGCCTGAGCAGGAATAGGACGGCCGTTAATAATGGCACCACCATTGTCACGAGCATCTGCTGTCGCCTTTGAAACACCGAAAGCATCCATTACAGCCTGTGTCTCTGATACAACGATACCACCTACGCGATATGTAAATAAAAAGCCAAGACTTAAGCCTTTCCATGAGAAGTTGTTACCCCAACCCAGATTGTATTTGGGAGCGGCACTACCAGCTTTTACGTATGTATTAGGTTGTGCCACTACTTTCTGAGATACCGGATCTACATAAATAGCACCGTGTTCGTCAGTTCTCAATGTATTGACATAAATATCACTCAAAGAGCCCCCTTCGGTCAATTTTATCTTATAGCTACCGGTACCACCCATATCGAGCTCTGGAAGAGAATAAAGATTTCCATCTGTATCGGTCGAATTACGAAGCATTTCCTTAACTGTATTGCGGTTAAGCGTCCAGGTCATATAAGTATTCCAATCAACAGGACCAAGTTTCTGATTAAAATCAGCTTTCAACTCAATACCCTTATTATCAACATGCCCACCATTGACAACTTCGTCTATATAGCCGGAAGACGATGGTAGAGCTATCCTGAAGAATTGATTATAAGTGCTCGATTTATAGAACGTAGCATTTACCTTTAATTGATTCTTGAAGAATACGAAATCCAAACCGGCTTCCCATGATTTTGTACGCTCGGGCTCTAGATTGGGATTTGGTTTGCTAGTCGATGTAGCAGGATAAGTATTACCCATTGGAAAAGTCGGATGAGTAAGGAACACATCATCAGGATCATTACCAACTTCTGAATAAGAAATACGAGTTTTGAAATAAGGCATGATATCTGATTTAATTCTGGGGAATATCTCAGTCATGATACCGGAAATACCCGTTGAAAAATAAAAGAAGGGTTTATTTATTTTTGATGACCAGTCGTTGCGGGCTGTTAAATCGATATATGCTTTTCCTTTATATCCTATTTGTGCATTACCATAAACAGATTCCAAACGAGTGGTATTGCCACTTTGTTTGAATTTTGTTGTTGCTTCGGAAGTGGCTACATTGGACACAGTAAAGAGATTGGCAACACCCTTTAAGTTCCCATCAAAAGAATCATCGTCGTTGTCACGTTGATCGAAACTGGTACCGATGTTAGCTGTCAGACTCCAAGTATCTTTCAAAAAATATTTATTGATAGAGAGGAGCGCGTCAGCATAAAGTTGTCTGTTTTCCAAATGACGCAACATATAGTGACCGTATTTAGACGCAAACAAAGTGTTAGTTGATGCATCGAATTTCTTTTCGTAACGATCATAGCTCTTATCATATTTTACACGTCCGCTGATGTTCATCCAATTGGTAATGTTCCATTTCAAAGACATGGTAGCTATGTGGCGCTCTTTGTGGTTCACAAATTTATCGTGTTGAGTAATCCAATAAGGATTCTGCATAGACAGACCTTGGTCACCATAAGACCAATATTGTGTAGGAAAGTTACGATCTACATTATAACGTTGGTAGAATGTCACTTTGTTCCAATCGTCACCGGCAGGGAACAAATACACCGGTACCAGTGGATTGAAATATAAACCTTGAGAAATCATGTTTTGCTCTTTTACATCGCTCAACATGTAGCCCAAATCCATTGTCAACTTATCATTCAAGAATGAAGTTGTATTTCTGATAGAAAAATTATAACGATTGTAATCGTTATTGTGGATGATGCCTTGTGCATTGGTTGTTCCTACTGATACATAAGTTTGATTCTTCTCACTACCGGTTGACAAACTTAACGAATTAGTGAAGTTGGCACCTGTTTGGAAGAAATCTCTTGGGTTATAGCTGCTTGGTGTGCTCAGTTTGTCACCCCAGCTATAGTAACTGCCTGATTCGGATGGGCCGTACGTGTTTTGGAATTTGGGCATTACAAACGGACGAGAGAATTGAGTACTGCTTGTAAAGTTCACTGACATACGTTCTACTTTACCTTTTTTGGTGGTGATCAAAACAACACCATTGGCTGCCGAACTACCATACAATGCAGATGCTGAAGGACCACTCAAAACAGAAACAGATTCAATATCGTCAGGATTGATGTTCGAAGCAGCATCACCTGTTTGGCCTGCACCTGAAAATACATCGCCGGGTTGTGCACTTTGCAAGTTGGGCATGGGAATACCGTCTATTACATACAATGCATTGTTATTACCGTTGAGAGATTTAGCACCGCGCATAACAACACGTGAAGAGCCACCGACTCCCGATGCAGAGCTATTGATGGTGACACCGGCTATTTTTCCATTTAGCGAATTAACGAAGTTTGCGTCTTGCACTTTCATGAAGGCATCGTTACCTAACTGCTGCACATTGTATGAAAGTGATTTTGCTTCTTTCTTAATACCTAATGCTGTTACAACAACTTCATTCAGTTGCTTGGTATTCTCGGAGAGAACGATATTGAGGTTTTTGTTGCCTGCAATCGCAACTATTTTTGTCGTATATCCTACATATGAAAAAGTAAGTTTTTCACCTTCTCGTACTTTTAACGAAAAGTTACCATCAATATCACTGATAGCACCTGCAGCAGTTGTGCCCTTAATACTAACACCGATCAATGGTTCGCCTTTTTCGTCTCTTACCGTACCTTTGACGATGAAATCGGCTTGCTGTTGAACGGTCTCGCGAACACGCGCAACGGCATTATGCTGTATTGATTTCAGAATAATTTGTTTATTGACAATCTTGTAGCTGATATTAGAACCTTCAAATAGTTCGTCTAATATTTTACGGATGTCTTTGCTTCTCGTCTTGAGAGATACGATACGATTTGTATTGACAGTTTTGTCACTATACAAAAATACATATTCAGAATTACGCTCTATATTATTCAACACAGTTCCTATAGTAGCGTTTGTTGCATTCATTGATATTCTTGTCCGTTGTGCTACGCTATTAGTAGCTTGTAGTTGCAAGAATATACAGAAAAGTAAAGTAAAACTAATCTTCATGGCCAATGGCATTTTCAGATTTAAAGAATAATGATTGTAAACATGGATGATTTTATTTTTTTCCATATATTTGTGGTTAACTTAGTTTGTTAATTACACTAATGAACTTAAGTGACTGTTTTATGCTGCAAACATTGATAAACAGTCTGATTCCTAAGGGTAAGTTGTAGGGGCAACTTGCCCTTTCTTTTTTTCTTCTATTTGTCTATATCATAGGCGATAATGTGTTAAAAGGTTTTTTGTATATCAAATTTATTTATATAATGTAATATATGCATGTTTTTCTCCAATGGATGAATCTCCATTTTGCTGCATACTATTTATAGTCCATTTGATGTTTGCCGATTCACTTAGGTAATCTAATATTTGAGGCAATGTTTCGTCTGTAAATGTAGCATGGAAATGATACGTATGTCCAGATAAATTCTTAAAATGCATCTTGACATTGAAGTGGCGCGACAATCGGCTGAGCACTTCTTCCAATGGAGCATCGCGGAAAATAAGTTTGCCATATACCCAACCGGTCTGTTCGTATACATCTACATTCTTTTTGAACATCTTGCTGGTCTTCTTGTCATACGTCAACTCTTCTCCGGGAAGTATTTCTACTTTTCTGTTGTCGGGCGTTATCACGTTAACTTTCCCTTCTTCCAATATCGTTTCAATCGTTTGATTGTCATTATATGCGTTCACCTCAAAGTGTGTACCATATACATATACTTTGAAATTATTGGGAGTGTTGACATAAAAAGGATGTTTTTTGTCTGCCTTGACTTGAAAATACCCTTCTCCTTCAAGAGACACTTCTCGTTTATCCCCTTTAAAGCTGGTAGGGTATCTCAATTTACTATTCGAATTCAGCCACACAACAGAATGATCTGGCAATTCGAATTGTACAACCGATCCTGCTGCAGCTTTTATTTCTGCGTATTGCGTTGGTTGTGAGATTGTATTATAATATAAATAGCCCAATGCTGTAGAAGCCAACAGTAGTGGCAGTGTCAAGATTGCAGCGTATTTTATCCATCGGTTAGCAATCGATAAACGATTATTTGCTTTGATTTTATGCATAGTCTGTCCATATCGATTTTCAATATCAATCGATTCCATCTCTTCAATATCATCCATTATTGAGCGGACAATGTTTTCTTGGCTTTTATTTTCGTTTATTTCCATCGTTTATCAGGGTATTCTAATCAATAATACAATCAAGTTTCAAAAATCAGACATAAAAATTATAAAAACATGGAATTCTTTTCCTATTTTTGTGCGCAATATATCTTTTTCTGAAATGATATTACTTTTATGATAGATAGTAAACAGCAGCAATTTAAGCTTTTATACGAAAAGTATTATGCCCCTTTTTGTATCTATGCTAAGCGCTACTTACAGGATAAAGAGATTCGTGAGGACATTGTCAGCGATGTCTTTGCTAAACTATGGCTTGCCGAAGACTTCGTTTTGCAAGAAGATTCTGCATTGTCCTTTTTGAAGACTTGCGTGCGCAACAGCTGTCTGAACTATTTGAAGCATCAATCGTATGCCGATGACTATGCCAAACAAGTAGAGGTACATGCACCAATATATGCCGAATCGCCCGAAAGTCTTTATACACTTGACGAGATGTACAAATTACTTTACGAAGCCATTAATCAGTTGCCTGATAAGCAGCGAACTGTTTTTATAGAATCGTTCCTTCACGAGAAAAAGCAACAGGAAGTGGCAAATGAGCTCAATGTGAGCGTGAAGACCGTAAGTCACTATCAACTGCAAATTATCGAAAAATTGCGGGAAGAACTTAAAGATTATCTTCCTTCTCTAGCTTTATTTTCCATCTTGATCTCTGGTTTGAAATAGCAGCATTTTCTTTTTTCTCTTTTTCAGTACGCCACAAAGACTTTAAAGCTTACAATATAGGCAGAATTGCCGTAGTTAGCGATACAATACGATTTTGTTCGGTTCAGCAATAATCCATACTTCGTCCCATCTACGTATGTATCTCTTTTATTATCGTATATACGTCGCGCAAAAAGCATAGGATAGAAAGCTATGCGATATGTATAAGTGTCGAACATAACAATAATAACGTTTGAAGAAGTACGAAAGGGACTTTAAAAAAGATCGATAGCATAAGAATAGATGTAAAATATTTTATCAAAATCATAGAATTTCTAAAAATAATTTGGACACACCATACATGCACAAATCGATCTCTCAGATATCCCTATAGGCACATTTAGAACGAGTCTAAATAGAGGTCTACTGGAAATAACGTTCTCACAATATTCCCTATGGCCCATTTTGAGGTCCATTTTCGCTGGCGTTGTATACGACACATTGTAAACTCTCTGTTGGACAGCTCCGTATGGTGTCATACGGAAGTGACAAAGGTCGAAAATATTAATTTTTCAAGAATATAAAGCTAAACATATTTGTTACATATTTTCCATCCTTCCAATTTCCTTAAAAGCCACATATATACCTAAAATTGTTGTCATCCATACATTTCCTAAAAAACTAAGAGCCTGTTTAAATTTTATTCAATAATAATCTTATCGCAGCGATTTTGACCATTTCTTCTGCCGAATCAAAAGTGAGTTCATAGTTTCGACAGAGCCTTCTGTTATTGTCTAGCCATGAAAAGG
>JAYRGW010000005.1:0-105759 GCA_041907665.1 Bacteroidaceae bacterium | reverse complement strand
ACAGCCGCCGTTGTCGTATGTTAGTTTTTTCGGTGACGTCCTTAAGTTTTCGGAAAAACTAACATACGACAACATTTTTAGGAGCATATGACGTTTTGGAAGGATAAAGACAATACCGATTTGTTGAAGTCGCCAGTTCTTACCGATACTTAAAGATGCCTCGTGTAGATATGTAAAACCTCGTTTTTTCTATTCTAGTTACGAAAACGTTTCTGTCACCGTTACTGACTGTATATCAGACTCATACGTTCACGCGACGCCAAAATAGGACACGAAAAACATGTTTTCTCCCAGAGAATCAATGCGTTATGATTTCTCTCAAATGGGCCCTGATAATGGGCGATACAAGGGGGTGATGAAAGTTGGCGTGCGAAAATTCTTTTTCGACCTCGTTTTCAGAAGTGAATATGTAGAGCAATACTGATACTATTTTAACCATACTGAAGTGATACTTTCAAATGCACGGAATCGACACTTAGTTTTCGAAAAATGATAACGACGAATATAAGAATTCATAAGGACGAAAATAAAAGTTTGTAACTAGAAAAATTTATTTTCGTCCTTATGAATTTTTCGCTGTTTATCAACGAATTACATACGGAGTGCCTATGTTGCGACTCTAATTCGAGTTATATTCGAGCGATGAAACAATAACAAAAATAGTGTTCTACAATGGTCTGTAGCTTAGATTAGGATAAAAAAGTATCAGAATATCGGAGAATGTTCACTTTGAAATATGTTGTGAAAAATGATTGTGTGCAAAGCATTTTATCGTTGTTTCCTTCTGCTGAAATGGGGTAGTATTCTAATTATTTACATGGAAATAAGGCAACATCTATGCGAATATTCATCGATTCTTTTTTTCTGCAATACAACTTTGTTTTCAACCTTTGTCACTTCAGTATGACACCATTATGCACTATCAAACAGTATGTTAATGATGCACCGTATACAACGCCAGCGAAAAGAGGTGTCAAAATCAAGCCTGTACCACATTGTAGGAACGTTATTTCCGATAGGGGTCTATTTAGACTCGATCTAAACACACCCTTACAGATAGCTAAGGGGCCGATTCGTGCATAACGAGTGTGCAGCGTTCGCTTTTGAGAAATACTTTATTTTAGATATTTTATTTTACATATGTCTCTGGCTTCATCGACATCTTTTTAAAAAAAATATACGTTCTATGAAAGGGATTTATCATGTCATTCGGCACTTTTACAGGTGATGGCGGTGGCTTCTTGGATTAAAAAAAAGAGAATCATTCTACTAATTAGAAATGATTCTCTTTCTTAAAAGTGGTGCCTCTTGGAGTCGAACCAAGGACACACGGATTTTCAGTCCGATGCTCTACCACCTGAGCTAAGGCACCCTTTTTGTTTTGCGGTTGCAAAGGTAGATATATTTTTTGAATGTGCAATGGAAAACGTCGTTTTTTCATATAATATTTTTCTTTGAAAGGTTTGCTAATCTCAAAAAATGACGTACCTTTGCATCCACAATCGGAAAGTAGCGCAGTTGGTAGCGCACTACGTTCGGGACGTAGGGGTCGGGCGTTCGAATCGCCTCTTTCCGACTCAAAAAGCTCAACTTTTTTAGGGTTGGGCTTTTTTCGTAACTTATTCTATTGTTAGTTATCGGTTTATATTTGAGGCTCTAATAACGAAAAGCTATAATATATTCGGTAATACATTAAATATTTTGTAATTTTGCACCCAAAATTAAAAGTATATGGCAGAGAATAATACCATTTTAGATAGGTTGGATACCCTTGTGGCTCGTTATGAAGAGGTTTCTACATTGATAACAGACCCTGCGGTTATAGCAGATCAAAGGCGTTATGTGAAACTTACAAAAGAATATAAAGAACTGGATGATTTGATGCAGGCCAGGAATGAGTATAAAAAGCTGCTTGTTAATATTAGTGATGCCAAAGAGATTATTGCCAACGAGTCGGATGTTGAGCTGAAAAATATGGCTCGCGAAGAGCTGGATATCAGTCAAAAACGTGTTCCGCAATTGGAAGAAGAAATAAAGTTGATGCTTATACCGGAGGATCCGGAAGATGACCGTAATGCTATTGTTGAAATACGAGGCGGTGCCGGAGGTGATGAAGCGGCTATATTTGCAGGAGATCTCTTTCGTATGTATACCAAATACTGTGAGATGAAAGGTTGGAAAGTAGAAGTGTCGAGCTTTAGTGAGGGTACAGTAGGTGGATACAAAGAAATTGTTTTCACTGTGAAAGGAACTAAAGTTTATGGTACACTGAAATATGAATCGGGAGTGCACCGTGTTCAGCGCGTTCCGATGACTGAAGCTCAAGGTAGGGTTCATACTTCGGCTGCTTCGGTGGCTATACTTCCCGAGGCTCAACCTTTTGATGTGGAAATCAATGAAGGCGAAATAAAATGGGATACTTTCCGAAGCGGCGGTGCCGGTGGACAGAATGTCAATAAGGTGGAATCTGGAGTTCGTTTGCGTTATATGTGGAAGAATCCTAATACAAATGAGGTTGAAGAAATATTGATTGAGTGTACGGAAACTCGCGATCAGCCCGAAAATAAAGAGCGTGCCTTAACTCGTCTACGGTCAAAAATATATGATCAAGAACATCAGAAATATGTAGATGATATTGCCAAACGTCGTAAAACAATGGTTTCGACGGGCGATCGTTCTGCTAAGATTAGAACATATAATTATCCGCAAGGACGAATAACCGACCATCGTATTAATTATACAATTTACAATTTATCTGCATTCATGGATGGCAATATTCAAGATTGTATCGATCATCTTATTGTTGCAGAAAATGCAGAGCGGATGAAAGAAAGTGAATTATAAAAGGCTATACAAAGAGCCCTGTTCCGAAGAATATTTTGATATCGAAATGAATAATATATTGTAAATAAATGGATAAACAACAATTATTTGAGAATATAAGATCCAAAAAGAGTTTCCTTTGTGTGGGTTTAGATACTGATTTGAAAAAGATTCCCCATCATTTGTTGGAAGAGGAAGATCCTATATTTGCTTTCAATAAAGCGATTGTAGATGCTACCGCAGAATATTCTATCGCCTATAAACCAAATTTGGCTTTTTATGAAGCTTTTGGTGTAAAGGGCTGGATTGCTTTAGAAAAGACAATTGAATATATACGCTCCAATTATCCTGACCAATTTATTATTGCCGATGCCAAACGTGGTGATATAGGCAATACATCAGCAATGTATGCCCGCTCTTTCTTCGAAGATTTGAATGTTGATGCACTTACGGTAGCTCCTTATATGGGCGAGGATAGTGTTACTCCGTTTTTGACGTATGAGGATAAATGGGTCATTCTGTTAGCTTTGACAAGCAATAAAGGTTCGCAAGATTTTCAACGATCTGTTGATCGTGATGGTGAATGCCTTTTCGAAAAGGTTTTGAACATCTCCCAGCGGTGGGCGTCTGAAGATAAAATGATGTATGTAGTAGGTGCAACTCAAGGGCAGGCTTTTGAAGATATTCGCCGTATTGTTCCGAATCATTTCTTGTTGGTGCCGGGCGTTGGCGCTCAAGGTGGCTCGCTAGAAGAAGTTTGTAAATATGGAATGAATAGCCAATGCGGCCTGATCGTTAATTCTTCTCGAGGCATCATTTATGCCGATAACAGTAAAGACTTTGCAATATCTGCTGCCGAAGAAGCTCATAAATTGCAACAGCAAATGGAAATCCAATTGGTCAAAAATAGACTGTTGTAATCTAATATATGTTTCAATGATTCAGAAACGTAAAATAGTAAATGATCCGGTATTCGGCTTTATAAATGTCTCAGAGGGTTTGCTGCTGGATATTATAAACCATCCATATATGCAGCGACTAGCTCGTATTAAGCAGATGGGACTTTCGTCTGTTGTATATCCGGGTGCCCAGCATACAAGATTTCAGCATTCTTTGGGAGCATTCTATCTGATGAGCGAGGCTTTGTTACATCTTTCGGCCAAAGGAATTGAAATCACAAGCGATGAAGCTGAGGCTGTAGAAGCTGCCATATTGATGCACGATTTAGGGCACGGCCCATTCTCTCACGTATTGGAAGAGGTTATCGTAGAAGGTATTTCTCACGAAGAAATATCGCTGATGCTGATGAATCGTATAAATGTAGAGATGGGAGGGAAGCTGGATCTGGCCATCGAAATATTTAAAGATGAATACTCCAAGCGTTTTTTACATCAATTGGTTAGTGGTCAACTGGATGTGGATAGATTGGACTATCTGAGGCGTGATAGCTTTTATACTGGCGTTGTAGAAGGTAATATTGGTTCTGCCCGCATTATCAAAATGCTTGATGTGAAAGATGATCATTTGGTTATTGAATCGAAAGGTATTTATTCGATAGAAAATTTTCTAACAGCCCGCCGTTTAATGTATTGGCAGGTATATCTTCATAAAACATCCGTCGCGTGTGAGCAAATGCTCATTAAAACATTACTCCGTGCTAAAGAATTGGCCCAAAAAGGTGTAGAACTGTTTTGTTCGCCGGCGCTGAAATATTTTCTCTGCAACAATATTTCAAAATCATCTTTCCTTTCCGAAGAATCATGCTTGGAACATTTTGTCGAGTTGGATGACAGTGATGTGTGGTGTGCACTGAAAGTGTGGAGTTCGCATTCAGATAAAATATTATCAAGACTGAGCAGTGATATTATCAATCGACGTATATTTAAAGTAGAAATCACGGATAAACAAGTAAGTGAGGAGAAAATAACTTCACTTCAGAAGCGTATAACTACTGCTATGGATATTACTCTTGACGAAGCGAATTATTTCTTTGCAATTCATCCGATAGAGAAAAATATGTATGATGAGAAGGACGACAGTATTGATATTATATATAAGGATGGAACAATAAAAAATATTGCAGAAGCATCGGATATGTTAAATATTTCGTTGCTTTCTAAGAAAATCAGAAAAAATTATCTTTGCTATTTGAGATTACTTAACGAATAAAAAAAATTAAAGAATGGCAATGATATGATAAAAAAAAGTACGTTATTTGCAGACTCAATATATTGGTTTGACTGCAAAAACATAAGTAAATCAATATTATAAACAATAGAAATTATGGAATTTTCGGCTAAACAGATTGCTGCATATCTCAAAGGAGAGGTTGTTGGCGATGAAAATGCAACAGTTCATACTTTTGCTAAGATAGAAGAAGGAGTACCAGGCGCTATTTCGTTTCTATCAAATCCGAAATATACATCTTATATTTACGATACCGCATCGTCGATCGTATTGGTAAACAAAACATTTGAACCTGACCATGAAGTAAAGGCCACTTTGATAAAGGTGGATAATGCTTATGAAAGCTTGGCCCAGTTGCTAACTTTGTATGAAGCATCCAAACCGAAGAAATTTGGTGTTGATCCTTTAGCATTTGTCGCTTCGACGGCTAAAGTTGGTCAGAATGTCTATATTGGAGCTTTTGCCTATGTCGGAGAAAATGCAGAGATTGGTGATAATACTCAAATCTATCCCCATTCTTTTGTGGGTGATAATGTGAAGATTGGTAATGACTCATTACTTTACTCGAACGTTAATATTTACCATGATTGCCGTATAGGTAATAGCTGTATTCTTCATTCGGGCTGTGTTATTGGTGCCGATGGCTTTGGTTTCGCTCCAGCTCAAAGTGGATATGATAAAATACCTCAAATTGGTATCGTTGACATAGAAGATAATGTTGAGATTGGTGCCAATACGTGTGTCGATAGGGCTACAATGGGACATACCATCGTTCATTCTGGAACGAAGCTTGATAATCTTATTCAAATAGCTCATAATGATGAAATAGGTTCCAATACGGTGATGGCTGCTCAGTGTGGTATTGCGGGGTCGACAAAGATAGGCAGTTGGTGTATGTTTGGCGGTCAAGTCGGAGTTGCCGGACATATCCATCTCGGAGATAAAGTCTATTGTGGGGCTCAAGCTGGTATAGGTAGCAATGTGAAATCAGGCCAAGTTATTATTGGTTCACCTGCATATGATGCCAAAGGATGGATGAAATCATCTGCTGTATTCAAACGTCTGCCTGATATGTATGCCGAGTTAAACGCTATGCGTAAAGAAATAAATGAATTAAAAGAAAAACTTAACAAATAAAGATGATAAAACAAAAGACTCTAAAAGAAAGCTTCACTCTAAGTGGTAAAGGGCTTCATACAGGCAAAAATGTGACTGTCACGTTGAATCCGGCGCCTGATAACTTCGGCTATAAAATTGAGCGTACGGATGTGGAAGGGCATCCTGTTATTGAAGCTATTGCCGACAATGTCGTGGAAACGACTCGTGGCACTGTTATTGAAGAAAAAGGAGTTCGCGTCAGTACTATTGAACACGGTATGGCTGCGCTTTATGCATCTGGTATAGACAACTGCCTTATTCAAGTAGATGGCCCTGAATTTCCTATTTTGGATGGAAGTGCTAAATATTTTGTCGAAGGAATTGAAAAGGTTGGTACTATAGAGCAGAATGCAATAAAAGATTTTTTCATTATTAAATCTAAACTGGAATTTCGTGATGAAAAGACAGGCTCTTCGATCATTGTTTTGCCCGATGAGAATTTCAGTTTAAATGTTCTTATTTCTTATAATTCAGAAATTCTTCCTTATTCGTATGCTACATTGGAGGATATGAGTAAGTTCAAGGAAGAAATATCTGCTAGTCGCACTTATGTCTTTGTGCGCGAAATAGAGCCGTTGCTCTCTGCTGGTCTTATCAAAGGTGGCGACTTGGATAATGCTATTGTCATATACGAGAAACGGATGCCTCAAGAGAATTTTGACAAGCTTGCAGATGTAATGGGCGTTCCTCATATGGATGCCGATCAACTCGGATATATTAATCATCATCCTTTGGTATGGCCAAATGAATGTGCCCGTCATAAATTGCTCGATATTATTGGTGATTTGGCTTTGATAGGCAAACCTATTCGTGGACGTATTATTGCTACCCGTCCGGGACATACTATCAATAATAAATTTGCCCGCCAGATGCGGCGTGAAATTCGTAAGCATGAGATTCAAGCTCCTATTTACGATTGCACAAGAGAGCCGTTGATGGATGTGAAACGCATTCGCGAACTTTTGCCTCACCGTTATCCGATGCAGCTTGTCGATAAAGTTATTGAAATTGGTGCAAACTATATTGTAGGTATCAAGAATGTTACCGGTAATGAACCGTTCTTCCAAGGGCATTTTCCACAAGAACCCGTTATGCCTGGTGTGCTGCAAGTAGAGGCAATGGCACAGACTGGTGGATTGTTAGTACTTAATTCTGTGGACGAACCCGAACGCTACTCTACCTATTTTATGAAAATTGATGGGGTGAAATTCCGCCAGAAAGTAGTTCCCGGAGATACGTTAATATTTAAAGTTGAGCTTCAAGCTCCTATACGCCGTGGCATTTCAACAATGAAAGGCTATGCTTTCGTTGGTGAGAAAGTGGTTTGTGAGTGTGAATTCATGGCGCAAATAGTGAAGAATAAATAAATATTTAAATAACATATATGATAAATCCATTAGCTTATATACATCCTGATGCTAAGATCGGAGAAAATGTCGAGATCGGTCCATTTGTTTATATCGATAAGAATGTAGTAATTGGCGATAATAACGTCATTATGCCCAATGTCAATATTTTGTATGGTTCTCGTATTGGTAATGGAAATACAATTTTTCCCGGAGCTGTTATCGGTGCCATACCTCAGGACTTGAAGTTCTGTGGAGAAGAAACTACCGTCGAAATAGGCGATAATAATAAAATTCGTGAAAATGTGACGATCAACCGTGGTACTGCTGCGAAAGGCAAAACTGTGGTTGGCAATAATAATCTGTTGATGGAAACTGTGCACGTTGCTCATGATTGTATTATCGGCAGTAACTGTATTATTGGTAACAGTACAAAATTTGGTGGAGAAGTAATTGTTGATGATAATGCTATAATCAGCGCATCTGTTCTGTGCCATCAATTTTGTCATGTTGGCGGTTATGTAATGGTTCAAGGTGGTTGTCGTTTTAGTAAAGATATTCCACCGTTCATCATTGCCGGTCGTGATCCTATAGAATATTCGGGAATCAATTTGGTTGGATTGCGTCGTAGACAATATACGAATGAACAAATAGAGGATATTCATAATGTATATCGTCTTATTTATCAAAGTGGATTGAATATCACAGAAGCAGTTGCAAAAGTTGAGAAGGAAATCCCGATGAGTAAGGATATTGAATACATTATAAATTTCATACGCAGTTCGAAACGCGGTATCATTAAGTAGAAAAAAGATCTTAAAAGTACTGATATGATTTATAAATTTAGATTGGTATCCGACGAGTCTGATGACTTTGTTCGTGAGATTGAAATTGATCCGGAAGCTACATTTTATGATTTTCATGTAGCTATTCTCAAAAGCGTAGGTTATACCGATGACGAACTAACATCCTTTTTTATCTGTGATGAAAATTGGGAGCGCGAAAGAGAAATTACACTCGAGAACATGGATGACTCATTTAGTGAAGAGGAGTCGTTTGCGATGAAAGATACTCGCTTGAGTGAATTCATTGAAGAAAAGAAACAAAAATTGACTTATGTTTTTGATGTCCTTACGGAGCGCAGCTTTTTTATAGAGCTTGCCGATGTCATTACTCATAAAAGCATGAAAGAGGCCAAGTGTGTTCGCTCGGAAGGCGAACCTCCTAAGCAGAAGGTCGATTTTAATGAAAATGTTTCAGCGGTGAATCTAAATAATGCGACAGACGATATGGACGAGAACTTCTATGGCGATAATGAATACAACGAAGAAGATCTTGATCAGGAGGGGTTTGGAGTAGATGGAGAAAATACTTCATTCTAAAGAAAAACCTACACTTATCGTATTGATAGGACCTACAGGAGTGGGCAAGACTGATATTAGTATTCGTCTTGCCCAGTTGCTTCATACTGATATTATATCTGCCGATTCGCGCCAACTTTATGCTGATCTGAAGATAGGTACGGCGGCACCTACCGAAGAGCAGTTGGCAATGGCTAAACATTATTTTGTAGGCAATCTTAAGCTAGAAGATTATTATAGTGCTGCACAGTTTGAATCGGAAGTTGTTGCATTACTTGACGCACTTTTCAAAGAAAAGAATGTCGCAATCATGACCGGCGGGTCGATGATGTATATAGATGCTGTGTGTAAAGGGATTGATGATATACCCAATATCCCGGATGATATACGTACGATGATAAAGCAGCGTTATGCAGATGAGGGATTGGATAGTCTATGTGCAGAACTTAAACTTCGTGATCCGGAGTACTATAGACAAGTTGATTTGAAGAATCCCAAGCGAGTGATTCATGCTTTAGAAATCTGCTATACCACAGGGGGTACTTACAGCTCATTGCGTACTCGCCCTAACAAAAAACGTTCATTTGATATATTGAAAATCGGATTGACTCGTCCTCGCGAGGAACTTTATGAACGTATTAACCTGCGGGTTGATAATATGATGCAACAAGGGCTTCTTGACGAAGCGCGTCGGGTTTATCCTTATCGTACAAACAACTCTCTTAATACGGTAGGATACAAAGAACTCTTCAACTACTTGGATGGAACGTGGACACTACCTTTTGCAGTAGAGAAAATAAAACAGAATTCACGTATTTATTCTCGAAAGCAGATGACATGGTATAAGAAAGATGAGGACATTCATTGGTTTCATCCCGAAAATGATCAGAAAGAGATTATTGACTACATATCGTCCATTATATTTCAAAAGAATAGTATAGAAAAGTCATATTAAATGTGTAATTTTGCGGCCGATTTATTAATTCTTATTTTATCGCTATGTTTTTAGGAAACAGTTGCAAACAAGAGCGTATAGTACCCTTCGGATTGATGGGTATCTTTATGGCGATAGGTATTGTTTATGGAGATATAGGTACTTCCCCATTATACGTAATGAAAGCAATCGTTACGGGATTACTTCCGGGGCACCTTTATACAAAACCCGATTATATTATCGGATCTATATCTTGTGTTATTTGGACATTAACGATACAGACTACTGTTAAGTATGTAGTTGTGACACTTCGGGCAGATAATAAAGGTGAGGGAGGAATTCTTTCTCTGTTTGCTCTTATTCGAAAAAAATATAGGTGGACTTATGTCATTGCTATCATAGGAGCTGCTACGCTGCTTGCAGATGGAGTTATCACTCCTGCTATTACAGTGACTTCGTCTGTTGAAGGACTTGGACATTTGTTTCCGTCTATCCCCGTAGAGTTTGTTGTTGTCGTCATCATTTTAGCATTGTTCCTTATTCAGCCTTTGGGTACTGCCCGTCTCGGCAAGTCTTTTGGTAAGGTAATGTTTGTCTGGTTTCTGATGCTGGGAGCGCTGGGTATTTTATCGTTTTTTCAATATCCCGCTATTATTAAAGCTTTTAATCCCTATTACGCGATTAAAGTGTTGATAGATGTTCCGGATGCTTTTATTATATTGGGAGCCGTATTCCTTTGTACAACTGGAGCAGAGGCTCTTTATTCCGATCTGGGCCATTGTGGATTGCACAACATTCGTATCTCGTGGATATTTGTCAAGTCTACTTTAATTATTAATTATCTAGGTCAAGGAGCTTGGATATTGAGGCACCCCGCCGAAATAGCATCTGGTGCGAATCCTTTCTTTGGTATAATGCCTCCTTGGTTTACTCTGGTCGGAGTGATAATGGCTACTCTGGCTGCAATTATTGCTAGTCAGGCACTTATTAGTGGTTCGTTTACGATTGTCAGCGAAGCTATTTCGCTTGACCTTTGGCCAAATATTCGCATTAAATATCCTACCCAAGTAAAGGGACAGATGTTTATTCCTCAGATAAATTATACATTAATGGTGCTTTGCATTATTATTGTACTCGTTTTCGGATCTTCGTCGAATATGGAGGCGGCATATGGTCTATCTATTACCATTACCATGTTGTCAACCACATTGTTGCTTTTCATCTATTTCCATTTCAAACGCTATTCGATGTGGATAAGTATTCCGCTCACCTTCTTTTTTATTACCATTGAGTCCGGGTTCTTTATTGCCAATATGTTTAAGTTCTCTCATGGAGGTTGGGTTACAATACTTATTGCGGGTTGTATTTTCTTTCTGATGTTCAATTGGTATAATGGGCGTCGTATCAAGAATCATTATTCTAAATATGAACCGATTGCACCTATTATTGATACGCTTAAAGAAGTTTGTGAAGATCAAACGATTCCCAAATTTGCAACTCATCTGGTATATGTTACCCGTGCGAAGTACAATGATGATATTGAGAGCAAAATAGCATATTCTCTTGTCAATAAGCAACCCAAACGTGCCGATACTTATTGGTTTGTATATTTGTATCGTAGTGACGAACCTTACTTCTTTAAATATGATGTGACAACATTTGTACCGGGCAAGATGTTTCGCCTTGACGTGTATTCCGGCTTTAAGCAAGGCGTGCACATGGACCGTTTTGTTCATCGTATTTGTGCAGAGATGGCCGAAAAGGGGCAAGTCGATCTATTGAGCCGATATCCTTCTCTTCGCAAACGCAGCATTGAGGGCGATTTCCGCTTTGTTGTAGTCAACCGTTTTGCTCGTAATATTCAATTGCCGGCTTATAAGAAGACAATATTGTTGCTTTATTATTGGATCAAGCGTTGTGCTACATCCGATACTCAAATGCTCGACCTTGATCCTTCTGTTGTAACATTGGAGTATGTGCCTCTTAAAACTCTGGAATAGATCGTCTAAGGTTCATTACTAAACTTGCGATTGTCAGTATTCTTGAATGTTCGTAGAGTGTGACATGTACTGAATAAGTTGACACAAACTTATTCAAGAATGAGAAATAATAAAAAGATTGACGATCACATTCGTCTAGAGATTTTAAACTCTTACCTTCATGGAAGCAAGGGTAAGTATACCATTGAAAAAGAAAATGGTATATCCAGAGGTTCAATTCGTAAATGGCTTCGTATCTTTGGGGTGGAAGACAAACCATTCCCATTATATATGAAGGATAAAGCAGTATCAACCGGTACAGAGGATGTCTCTTCAGAAGAAGATGTCACCTCTTTAAAACTGCGTATCAAGCAGTTGGAATCGGACTTGAAGCGTGCAGAGATGGCCCGCGACGTTTATGATTGCATGATCGACCTTGCCGAGGAGAAGTACCACATCAAGGTACGAAAAAACTCCGATGTCAAGTAGTAGGTTGCTTGTCACAAAAGGCGGGTAAAGGTATAAGTTATACCATATCCGCCCTTTGCGGACTGCTTGACATCTCCCGACAGGGATATTACAAGCACCAAGAAAGGAATGCCGAACAAGATGTACTTATAAGCAGCCTCACGTATTACTGCCAGTTTCTGCGTCAGGAGCTTCCTCGAAGCGGTTGCCGCGAGCTTTACAGTTTGTGCAAGTCTCGGTTTGGAGAAAAATTCACGATAGGACGCGACCGATTTATCGATGTCCTTCGCGCCAACGGGATGATGCTGCGCCGCAGGCGTTACAGGCCTCGTACGACCAACTCGGATCATCCGTACCGGATCTATCCGGATTTGCTTAATACATGTCCTAAGTACGTGGCTTCGGATGTTTGCCGCATGATGGTGGGTGACATCACTTATATATCCACGAAAGAGGGATTTGCCTATCTTTCGCTGCTGACGGATGTCTTCAGCCGTATCATCGTGGGATATGCCCTCTTTCGAACTCTTGAAGCGGAAGGACCGGCGAAAGCGTTGATGATGGCATGTGAGTTTTATAAAGACCGGGGATTCACCCTTTCAGGCCTTGATGTGTACTGAATTTGGTTGACAGTTAAACACTATTGCTTTCCTTTGCCAATTACATGCCGCTTACTGTAGAATTCTAGCAACTTATATTCCAAGGACCAAATTATGAATCCAAATTGCAACTTCGAATATCAATATTGGTATCCAAAAGTAGGATTTGTGTAATTTGTCTTCTATATATTTGTATACATCTATAAATAAGTGGCGCCTTAAAACGAAATCATGTATTAATAGGATCGGCAGGATACAACCAGCTGCCAGGACTATTAGGCAGTTGGGATTAGTAAGTAGAGCTTTGCCAATATATCCTTGGCAGAAGTAAAGGCAGGCACGAGTTGTGCCACATCCTGGACAAGATGTATGAAAAATAAGTTTAGAGGGGCAGAGAATGATATCTGCCCGTAACCCTAAACTAAAAAAATAAAACAACCAAATATAGCCTCCTATACAGAATGCTGTAAATAGAATGTATAGCTGACGTGAATTCATTAAAAAGCCATTGCTACCGTCAGTTTCTTATAATTCTCCGATTTGGCTGCTTCCATTATTAGAAACCAATCTACAATTGTCCATATACCTAATCCGCCACATGTGATCAGTTTGGCTATGCCTAAACCTACATGTCCAAGGTAGAATCTATCAATACCCAAGTAGCCTACCAAAACAGAAAGAACGATGGCTGTCAATGTGCTTTTGAATTGCAACATCGATAATTGGCCCCATTTGCTGTCGTCAAGGCTTGATAAACGATCGTGGATCATTGGCAATGCTTCTTCTGGAAAATACTTTCCGTTGCTCATGATAAACATATCTACTTTTTGTGCATCCATAATGATGAATATTTGTTTGTTAGAAATAAAAAATTGTTTTATATATACTATATAATAATCGTCTCTTTTGTTAGACTGAATAGAGGAATAAAAAGTTGCATCATCTGCTATTTATTTATGCTCCAGTCACTCTTATCTCGCTTTCTGTTCGGGACTTCCGTATTACTTGAATTTGTGCAGGAATCCTCTCTCGAAGTATTTCTACGTGACTGATGATACCTACCTTTCTTCCTGTTCTGTGCAGATTCTCAAGCACTTTCATTACTGTGTCCAGGTACTCCGCAGAAAGAGTTCCGAAGCCTTCGTCTATAAATAGAGTGTCAATCTGAATCTTTTCTTCCGATAGCGATGAAAGTCCTAATGCCAATGCTAGAGAGACAATGAAACTTTCGCCTCCCGAGAGTGTAGTGCATGGCCTCGAAGTTCCCATCTCGTTATCCTCAACTGCCAGAGCAAAGGATTCTGGAGCGCATTGAAGCCTGTATCGGGGATATAAGTTGCGCAGATGTTGATTGGCTTTCTCCAATAAGAAACGAAATGAAATTTGTTGGGCAGCTTTGCTGAATCGGTCGAGTCCGAAAAGCGTATCGAGGGTTACCCAATTGTCATAAGTCTTTTTTCTCTGACCGTATTCTTCGAACAACTTCTTTCGTTCATCGCTCGATGCCGTGTCATTATTCATTTGCTGTTGCAAACTGCCTACCAAACTTTGTTTAAATCCTTTCTGTGTGTCTTTTTCTTTTTTAAATTCATATAATAATTCCAAGGTCTCCTTTTCATTTGGCTTTTCTGTTTGTTCTTGTAGCTGTTTCATGCTCCCCTTGAGCTGTTCTATACTTCCTTTTGACTGCAAATACTTCTCTTTTGTTTGATCAGTCTCTTGCCTGTATTGATTAATCAGTTCACTTTTTAACAGCGATAAAGCTGATAAGGCGCTTTCATCAAGTTTCTCTTCGATATGGGTGGTTTCATAAGATTCAACTAATTTTATTTTTTGACTGTTCAGCTGCTTTATTGCCTGTTCGTTTGTTCGTTTCTGATTAATCGATTCTTTTATCTGTGCCACAAATGCAGACAATTCTTCTGCCAAGTTCTCCTTATATCCAATGTTGTCTGTACTATTGCTCTCATGATTTTTCCAATCAGGCATATAGTTTATAATAGCTTCGATAGACCTTTCAGAACTGTCTACATTATTTTTTATTGTATTTATCGTATTGCGTAATATTGGTAGACTGAGTTTGTTGCTCTGGTATCGTTTACTTTCTTCTATCAGCTTTTGTTCAAATGAATTTTTGTCGGCAATCCATTGCTCTTGCCAGTTCTGCCAGCTAATGAGTTTGTTTAGAGTTGCTGTTCTATTTTCGATAGCTTTTAGATTGCGTCCGATGAGAGTTTTGTTTTGCTCTACATTCGCTTGTGCACGTTCAATGGAATTGAGTTGATTCTTATAGGCATCTTTGTGTTGCTGAAGCTCAACTTCTAGCACTTCCAAGTTTTTTTGTTGTCGCTTTAAGGCCAATTCCTGTTCTTTTATGCATTCTAAATTGGTATCGATTGTTTTGATGCTTTGGGCTCTTGCTTGCTGAGCCTTTTCTAGTGTTTGTAGACTATTTTCAAAAGATAATCCAGGTGCATATTTGCAACCGAAGAGTTGCCATTCCTTCTCGGCTTTCGATTTACTTAATACTAATTGAGGTAGAACGGTGTCTTCCGTATCTTTTAATTCCTTTTCTTTCAGTTCTATGTTGGTCTTTGTTCTAACCAACCGTTGTTGAGCTTTATCCTTTTCTTTTTCGGCATCGTCACGCAATTGTTTGGCTCTTTCGTATAAGCCATTCAGTATATTTTCTGGTTGAATACTATGCTCTATGCTGCCACATATAGGGCAGGGCTCTCCTTCGTTGAGCGATTTACGGAGTAACTTGGCACAATCATCAATCGTCAGCTTTTTTGTTTCGAATGCGCATTGTTGTATTCTATACACCTCTTTAGTGCTTTCGCTATTTGCTAGTGCGATGTCGGCTTCTTTCTTTAGCTTTGTGTATTCGGTTCTTAAACCTATTATTTTGTTTTGTGTTTCTTGTAGTGCTTTGGCGGCTGTAGATGCTGCGCTCCATTTTGCCTTTGCCGATTCGATATCGGTAAGTTCTATTGATAAGACGTTTCGTTTTTGCTGTAATTCTTCTTTATTCGATTTTTCTATCTCTCGTTGTTTACTATCACACAATTCCTTCTGTTCAGTAACTTTGTTCGATAGGGTATTACGTTTGTCCTCAATTTCTTTCAGAATCTTATTCCATGCAGCAATCTGTTTTTCTATTGATTCATTCTTTTCTTTATATTCGCAGATATCCTTTTCCAATTGTGTTATAGCACTCAATTCTGCAATAATCGTTTGTTGGTTTTCGTATATTTTCTCATCAGCTCTCAATCTATTCCAGTCTTCCTCTTTTCTATCTAACTCTTGTTTTCTAAGGGACAGCTCTTGTTTGGCTCTTCTCAATAATGAAATGTAGTGAATGTATTCTTTTTGATAATAGGCAATAGATTCTGCATGTTTTCTATTCGTTTCTTCTTGTCTCATGATGTCTTGTAGACATTGTCTTAGTTTAACCGTATCATCCCAGAGTCGCACTTGATGTAATTTCCTTATATTCTCATCGCTATTTATCAATGCCCCGATCCTTTCAAATTCGTTTTGTGCCCGCTCGAGTTCTGCCTGGAAATTTATTAGCGATTGCCTCCATCCTATTTTAGTATCTATCCCTGCAATTTCAATGCTTAGTTTTTCTATATCCGTTCGTGTTGAGGCTATTTGTTTGAGTTTCTCTTCTTTTTCCTCATCGGAGAGTAGATGAATATCTTCTATGCGTTGTTTTGTTTGGTATAGTTCTGTCTCTACCTGGCTTCTCTTGTTATGGATATATTTCCCTGTCTTATTATAAATATCCATTTGAGTCAATGATTCTAATATATTCGATTTCTCTTTTTCGTCTGCTGTAAGAAACTTGTTGAATTGTCCTTGTGCCAACATGAACATTCTTGTGAAACGTTCAAAATCCAATCCAATAATTTCTTTTATTCGAATATTTACTTCATCTACCTTTGTTGCTATTGTTTCGTTGGTATTTAGATTTAGCAATAGGCGTTCTATCTTTTGGAGCTTACCGCTCGGCTTATTGTGAGCTCTGCGTAGCATCCAATCCACTTCGTATCTGACTCCGGCCTCTTCAAAGAGTAGATGGATGTAGCCTTCACCGGTACCTTTTCTCAAAAAGTTACTTAAATCACCTACCTTTCGTTCTTCATAATATTCATTACTGTTGGGCATCGTCGGAACTTTATTGTATAGAGCCATGCAGATACAGTTGAGTATGGTGCTCTTTCCGGCTCCCGTCTCACCGCATATAAGGAATAGCGGTTCACGTGCAATGATGCTATTTTCAAAGTCTATGGTCGATTGAGTGATCGATGTAATATTGTGAATTTCCAGTTTCAGCAGTTTCATCGCTCGTCCTCCTTCGCTTCTGTGCTTGCTCCTTCTATGGCTTCTTTCATACACACAATTAATTCTTCGGGCATTTCTTCCTGCCTTTTTATCTTGTAGCTTCTTTTGGCAACTTCTATGGGTGATATTTTTCTCAATTCGTCTAGTGAATGAATCATATTGCTTTCTTCTTCTGTAGCCGCTTGTTGTTTTCTGACTTGCAACAAGGTGCATAGTCTTAATTTGGTTTTATCTTTCAAGCACGAACTGGCTTCGTCGAACATATCGGCAGGCATTACTCCTTCTGACAAAATATTGGCTCGTAAATATGCTGGTTCATCATCCGAATAGTTCGATAAAGCCTCTTTTACTTTTTCAAAAGGAGCGGCTTCCTTTGGTATGGAACATACTGCAATCGGTGGTTTGATTTCTATCTTTCGTAGCGTAGACATCTGTTCATTCTCAAATTCTACAATTGTAACGCTGTGTTGATAGTTCTCGTCAAAACTCATAGGTAGGATAGATCCGCTGTAGCGCACATTGTCTGGCCCCACGTGTTGTGCATGGTGTATATGCCCCAGTGCAACATAGGCAATGCCATCGTTCCATATATCTACAGGGACGCTGTCCATCATGCCTATTGTTGTGTTATGCCCAGCCAAATCGCTGTTTGTTAGGGTCAGATGCCCCATCGCTATAATAGGTTGTCCCGAAGAACGTATTTCATTTGCGATGTCGAACAGTTTGTTATAGAAAGAACGTACTCTTTCGCTATAGCAATCATTTTCGGCGGCAGGATAACTACTGCTATGCATATAGGGCACTGCCAATACCCAACCTGATATTTGTTTGTTTTTGTAGATTGGTACGATCATTTGTTGCATGTCAATCTCGCCATCTTTTCGAGTTGGCGAACCTATTACAGTCACTCCAAACTCTTTCCAGAGTATTCCCGCAGATGAGAGGCGAGAAGGCGAATCATGATTCCCCGCAGTGATGATGGTCTGCAAACCTTCGTTTTCTTGTTGTATTTTGAGTAATTCCTTATTGTACATTGTTACAATTGCATTCGAAGGAGTGGCTACATCGAAAATGTCACCGGATACCAGCATGGCATCTGGTTTCTCTTCTCTTATGATCGTTCGGAGTTGGCGGAAGAATTCGCGAAACTCTTCTTCTCTGTTAAAGTTATAAAACGACTGTCCCAAATGCCAATCGGATGTATGGAGTATTTTCATTTATATTTATAAATTTGTGGCTAAGATAAGCAATATTTCGGCAACATAAAGGTACTAAAGACTCTTTTTTATTCTGCCGTCTTGCGGTGAGTCTTATTGGTGAAAAATATTTTATTCTTAATTGTTGTTAACCTAGTAATCTATTTGCCATAGAAAAGTGTTATGATAAAGATGAGAGAAGAACGTGCGCTTTTGTGTCGCTCTTCATAAATTTGAGACCTATTAGAATGCAGTTCTTTAGATGGCTCAGCTCTCCGATTGTTAATTTAAATTTATTCAAAAACGTGTAAAAGTATGAAAAATAGTTCTTTAAAGCATAAGAAAATAGAATGGAAGAGATCTTGGCGTGTTAGTTTGTTTCTTCTGTCTCTGTCTTTTATATCCTCTCAAGTTTATTCGCAAACGATAAATGAACAGTGGGTTAAAAGCAATTATTCCAAACGCGAAGTGATGATTCCGATGCGTGATGGCACTCGTTTGTATACTGCTATTTACGAGCCCTCTGCTCACGATCAGAAATCTCCTATTTTAATCTATCGTTCACCCTATGGCTCTCATCCTTATGGTTCAGATTTTAATTCTTCTTTGTGGTACTCTTTGAAAGGGTATGTTCAAAAGAAATATATCATTGTTTATCAGGATGTCCGTGGCAGAAGAATGAGTGGGGGAGAGTATGAGAATATCCGTCCCATACATTTGCTTCCTCCAAAAGGTCAGACAGACGATGAAACCGATATGTACGATACGGCCGATTGGCTGTTGAAGCATACGCATAGCAACAAATGTATTGGCGTTACAGGTTCTTCTTATCTGGGCTATTATGCATTGACTGCTGCTCTTTCCAAGCATCCTGCAATTAAGGCCGTATGCCCTCAAGCTCCCATAGGAGACTGGTTTATGGGTGATGATATTCACCATAACGGTGCATTAATGCTTACCGATGCTTTTAATTTCTTGTCGGGCTTTGATCGTCCTCGTCCCGTCCCTTCTAAAGAAGATTATCCATATAGGAATTATTATAAGAATGATGAATATTCTTTTTTTCTAAAGGCTGGCAACGTTGCCAATCTGACAAGTATGTTGGGTGATTCAATTCGTTTTTGGAGTGAGATGATTCAACATCCCGATTACGATAACTGGTGGAAAGAGCGTTGCCCTTTTGCTTTATACAAGAATGTAGATGCTGCAGTTCTTGTTGTTGGTGGGTTGTTCGATGCTGAGGATGCTTATGGTACTTGGAATTCTTATAAGGCACTGGATTCTAAACGATCTGGTAAACCTTTATTCCTTTTAATAGGCCCATGGCAACATGGCGGATGGAGAGGACAAGGTAACTATTTAGGAGATATACGATTTGGAAACACCGATTTAAATAAATCGTTTGAAGATGCAGAACAGCAATTCTTCGACTACTACTTGTTAGGAGAGGGTAACTTTAATCAAACGCCAAAAGCAACAGTTTTCTTCACGGGCGAAAACCAATGGCGTCATTTTAATGAATGGCCTGCGCAGAACTGTCAGTCTACTCCGATCTATTTGAATGGACAAGACGCATTGACATTTTCTACTCCGACCGATGAAAATTCATACAGCGAATATCTTTCCGATCCTGAAAAGCCGGTGCCTTATACTAAAAAAAGTTCTCATAATCGTCCTGTTGAATACATGACAGAAGACCAGAGGTTTGCTTCGACTCGTCCGGATGTTGTTACATTCGAAACCCAGCCATTACAAGACAATCTAACTTTAGGAGGAGAGCTCACAGCCGATTTGTGGGTAAGCATATCTACTACTGATGCCGATTTTGTTGTGAAATTGATAGATGTGTTTCCCGATGATTTTAAATACAATGCAACGGTAGATGGCGAAGGGAATAAAAGCAAAACTTTGATGGGAGGGTATCAAATGTTGGTACGGGGCGACTTGATGCGCGGACGTTATCGAAACAGTTTTGAACATCCTCAAGCATTTGCTCCTGACAAACCTGAAAGAGTGACCTTCAAACTGGCAGATGTAGCCCATACCTTTCTGAAAGGGCATCGCATTATGGTGCAGATCCAAAGCTCGTGGTTTCCTTTGGTTGATCGTAATCCACAACAATTTGTCGATATATACCGTTGTGGTGATAAAGACTTTATTCCATCTAACATTAAGATATTTCATCAGAAGGATAAACCCTCCAGATTGCTTTTACCGATCTTAAAATAGCCTTTATCCTGCCTTGGCTTTTGTCTTGTGGATACTAAATATCCATAACGATGGGTGGACGATTGCGAAATTTTATTGTTTTTTTGTCGATTATTGTTGTCAAAAAGCAGAAATACGTTTACTTTTGTTGTCATAATAATATCTAACCTTGTAATATCATTTGAAGATGAAGAATAATATTTTGGCAATTGCAGGACTTGTATTGCTTTCGGTTGCAACGCAGGCTCAAAATGTATCAATTAAGTTAACCGACGATCAGTACAAACAAATCAAAGAAGAGGTACAAAGAGAGAATCAAAACGATAAGGTACATAATCTTGATTGGGCTGACTTTGGTAAATATGCCGAGGCAAACAAAAAACTGAAAGAACGTCCTGATGTCGTTTTTATGGGCAATTCTATCACGGAACTGTGGAATCGGATACACCCGAATTTCTTCTCAAAGAATCATTTCCTATGCCGTGGCATCAGTGGGCAGACAAGTTGTGAGATGTTGGTGCGTTTTCGCCCCGATGTCATCAATCTTCATCCCAAAGTTGTGATTATCAATGCCGGTATCAACGATATCGCTCATAATAATGGTGTGATAACCATCGAAAATGTGATGAATAATATTATTTCGATGGCGCAATTGGCAAAGGCCAACCATATTCGCCCTATACTGACTTCAGTGCTCCCCTCGAATCGTTTCCCCTGGCGTCCCGAAATCGTGCCGACCGAACTTGTCATCAATCTCAATAAGATGATCAAAGCCTATGCTGCCAACAATCACTTTACTTATATCAATTATTATGATGCGATGGTGGATAGCGAAAAAGGATTACCCGAGAAATATTCGCATGATGGTGTTCATCCTACTCCCGAAGGTTACAATGTGATGGAAGCTATCGTGTTGAAGACCTTGAAAAAATAGTCTTGTATAAAGCTGAATTCAGAAGATTGGCTATAATGTGTCGACTATGAAAGCAATAAAACTAAAATGCGATGGCGTTTCAGATGGTATCAGAGTGATGAATCGGAAAGCTGGTTTGTTACTTTCTGTTGTTCTGTGCTTTCTCTATACTGCTTCGTACGCTACGGGCAAAGAGGACAATGGGGCGAATGCTCTGCCCGCTTGGGCTATCGGTGGTTTTATTCGTCCTCTTCATGCCAATCCTATTATTATTCCAGATGCTACGAGTGTCTTCGATTGTCCAATGCGCGGTACTAAAGTGGGGTGGGAGGAGAGTGATGTGTTCAACCCTGCTGCAACAATTAAAAACGGGAAGATCTACGTGCTTTATCGTGCCGAAGATAATTCCGCTAAAGGAATCGGAACGCGTACTTCGCGAATTGGATTGGCCGAGTCGGTAGATGGAATAACAATGATTCGTCGAACTCTGCCTGTGATGTTCCCGAGTGATGATGCGATGAAAGAGTACGAATGGCCTGGAGGATGCGAGGATCCGCGTGTTGCCGTTACCGAAGATGGACTTTATGTTATGGCTTATACTGCATGGAATCGCAAGGTGCCTCGCTTGTGTATAGCGACTTCGCGTGATCTCATCAATTGGGAGAAACATGGACCGGCTTTTGCCAAAGCTTATGGCGGCCGCTTCAAAGATATGGCTTGCAAATCGGGAGCGATGGTGACCAAAATACAGAAAGGTAATCAGGTTCTTGCAAAGGTTAATGGACGCTACTTTATGTATTGGGGCGAAAATAAAGTCTGTGCTGCAATGTCCGACGACTTGATCAACTGGATTCCTGTATTGGACGAGAGGGGCGGACTTGCTTCCGTCATTAGACCACGTGCTCATTATTTCGATAGTGCGCTCACCGAATGTGGACCGCCGGCCGTCTTAACCGACAAAGGTATTGTTCTCTTTTATAATGGAAAAAATGAAACCGATGAATCCAAACGCGACAAACGTTTTGCTGCTGGCGCTTATTGTGCAGGTCAATTGCTTACAAGTTCAAGCGACCCCATGAAGGCATTGCGGCGCTTGGATGTTCCATTCTTCCGTCCAATGGATGCATTCGAGAAAAGCGGGCAATATGTTGATGGCACCGTCTTTCTCGAAGGACTGGTCTTCTTTAAGCACAAATGGTATTTATATTATGGTTGTGCAGACTCTAAAGTAGGCGTTGCCATTTACGATCCGACCAAGAAAACGCCCGGCGATGCAATCCCCCTTCTGAACTAATGTTATAGATCGGACAGAAAGGAACAAAAAGGCCTGTGTGAATAATACAATGTTTATGCAGTTAATGACCTTAAAAAAGCATTCGGTATTCGAATACCGAATGCTTTTTTATTTTTTTTGTGTTTGATTTTTAAAAAGATATTCATATCTTTGGATAACCTAAAATACCGATACATAAAACTGAATGATATGAAAGACGATGTGCAAATAAACGGGAAGGAGAATATCTCCTATAAGGAATTCTTAAAAGGAGTTCCCGACAATCTTCATTATAAATACGATTATCTGAAAGGACTTGACGATGGAGAAATGCATCAGGCACTTCGGCGTATCCTTATCGGGCTTGCTTCTATTGTCGTTGGTGCTGTTGCTGTATTGCTTCCTGTGTTTTTGCGATAGTGTGCAGAAGTGTCCAATTAGCGAAACAAGTGAAACTGTTAGGGATGATTAATATGCCCGATAGCTTTTTACTCGTTTAAATACAGTTTGATAGCTTATTTCTTTGACATTAATTATATAATATAAAAAAAATATATATTTTTGCATCGTCAATATCATATTGTCGATAGATGGAAGGAAATAGTATCACTAAGCAAAATTTCGAGCACCTTTTTCGCGAATATTATTCGCGATTGTACTACTTTGCTTATGATTTTACCGAAGATATTGAGGCAAGCAAAGATATTGTTAGCGAGGTTTTCACTTCGATTTGGAACAATAAAGAAAATATAGAAAATGATAAGGTAGTAGGCTATCTTTTCGTTAGTGTCCGCAACCAAGCTTTGAATTATATTAAACGTCAAAAGCAAGCTGGCGATTATGTCGATTTGTGTTTGTGGGTAGCAGACGAGGAGGGCGATGAGGGCTTGGAGCTGATTGACGAGCGAATAGCCGAGATGAGTTCTCTGATAGATAAGATGCCGTTGCGCACCAAATATGTATTGGAAGAGTGCTATTTCCACCATAAGAAATATAAAGAAGTGGCCGATGTGCTCGAAATAAGTACGGATGGCGTCAAGAAGCATATAGTGAAGGCTTTGTCCATGCTGAGAGATCATTTTAATGTTAAGAAAAACAAAAGTGAAGTACTCAAATAGTAATCTTACGTGTATTTATTATGTAAAAATATGAATAGCGACGATAACATAGAAGAAAACCTGAATCCGGCGGAAATACTTTCTGCACGCGAGGAAATGGATTTCAAACGGGTCTTTACTCGGATGAGAGTTCCTGTTCCCGACGTTGATGAGGCTTGGAAGCAATTCAGTGTGGATACGGATATGGAACCATCGGCGACAAAACTCAAGAACAGGCGAACCTTATTTATAGGTTTCGCAGCCGGTGTAGCTGCTTCGGTCGCTCTCTTCTTTGGTGCTTATCGCATGTTTATTGCTCCGCAGATTCCTCAGGCCGTACAGGTGTTCAATGCACAGCAAAATAAAGATGGCGTTTTGTTGTCATCGAATTCGGGACGATCGTTAAACCTCTCTTCTGCCAATAATGCTACTGCGACTCTTTTGGCACAAGGTGTCAAGGCCAATAAAGATTCGTTAGTTTATACTCCTGCAAAGCCGACTCTTCGCGAAGAGAAACTCACGGTCTCTACTCCCTTGGGTAAAGATTATTATGTCGTATTGCCCGATGGAACGAAAGTCTGGCTCAATGCCGATACGGAATTGATATTTCCCACCCATTTCGCCGGAGCCCGTCGCGAGGTACGTCTTCAGGGCGAAGCCTATTTTGAGGTGGCAAAAGACAAAGCACATCCGTTCGTTGTCTACAATAATCTTTTCTCGACAACTGTGCTTGGTACTAAGTTCAATATGCGAACTTATAACTCGTCTGCTGCCAGCGTGGTACTTGTCGAAGGTAAAGTAACGGTAGAAAGCAAGAAGAACAAAATAATTCAGACCATTGTGCCCGGACAGAAAGCGCAGCTTACTTCTTCGGGGCAATTCGAAATACAGCACGTAGATACGTATGCCTATATTCAGTGGAAAGAAGGCTATTTCTATTTCAACAACGTACCGCTCGTAGAGATCATGCAAGAACTGGGTCGCTGGTACAATGTAGACATTGTTATCGAGAATCCCAAAATGATGCATACGCGCTTGCATTTTGTTGCTGATCGCAGTCAAGGGCTTTCCGAAGCGTTGCAGAATTTGAATACTATCGGCGATGTGCATGCTTCGATGAGTGGAAACAAGGTTATAATAAGGTAATGTGGTAAACACCTATCGATTCGCAATTACGTTTGTCTTTAATTTTCATTTTCTTGTATGTGGACAGAAAGCCAAGCAAATGTACAATGATTATTTATATCCTGTGGAAGAAGAAATTTCACAACAGAAAGTGAGTTGACGATATTCTGGCGAAAAAAGTCATTTTACTCGCTACTTTTTGTGCTTTTCGAGAAAATGGGCCTTTTTTTGTCTTTTTCAATTTTGCCTTTATTCCTGCTATTGCTATTCATGGCTGACACTATGTACACGTATACACTATTTTGACAACAAAGTGCTTTTTGTGAAAGCTCTGATAATCAAAAAACGGATGAAAAAAGTGAATTTTCTTCATTTTTGCAAAACGGCCCTACATTATATTCAAAGTTGGATTTTCCCTTCTGCATCGGGGTGCTCGGGGTCGTTTTTCTATAGGAAATTATAACTTTTTTTGTTGTAAAGATAAAGGATGATACAGTACTATCATAATGATAGTACTAAATGTTTACAACGAAAAAAAAGGAAAAAGTCTCTAAGGAAATGCACCCCGAGCACCCCGATGCAAAGTAAAACATCGTAACAAATCGTATCTAAAAAAGTGCTTTTTTCTCCTCTCTTATTCCGTCGTGCGAGTATTATCCCTATCCGCAAAAAAAATCATAAGGACGAACATAAAAGTTTGTCATTATGAAAATAAAAATTCATAGTTATGAAAATTTATTTTCGTCATTATGAATTTTTGCGTTCGCCTTTATCATTTTTCGAAAACTGAAGAGTTTAGAATTTCCGTTTTTCTTAGCGGTTTCAGCAACGGAATGAATGTTCATAAAAGTATTAGCCCTTTGCTCTGTCCTGGATGCGCTGAACCATGTTAAAAATAGGGAAATGATGGCGATACAGAATATTTCAAAAAAGGTCATTGTAACATATTGGAGTAAGCCCTGGAATAAATGGTACAAAAAATAGGAGCAGCATGATCAGCGTGCAAATTTGCGGATCCTTTGGTACTGGCATCGGCATATATAATTGCGCTATAAAAAGACATCTATAGCGCGTTGGGAAATCTAGGCTTTTGAAGTTTCGTCTGTGTCATGGTATGAATGAGCTTTTGCGATTTAATTGCAAAAAAAACATATTCTCTAGTACCCGATTTGCAGAGTCTGTGTAATTCTTATAAAAGAGAGTTAAATTTATAAATCCAAAACCCTAATTAAAGTATTATGCATAGGAAAGAAAAACAAGTTCGATGGAAAGAGAGTGTTCTATTTCTCTCTGTTCTGTTTTGTTTTCTAGTGTTATGTGCAAATGGTTTTGCACAAGAAAAAAAAGTATCTTTTTCTTGTAAAGAGATGCTCCTGTCCGAGGCACTGACTCAAATAGAACGTCAGTCTGAGTATAAACTGAATTTCAATTATGATGAATTAAACCAGTTTAAAGTAACAGTGAATATTGAAAAAGAATCCATTCAGAATGCTATTTTAACTTTACTGAAAGGATTGCCTTACCAGATGAAAGTGAATGGTAAGTTCATCATTATATCTCGTAGAGTTGTGCAACGACAGCAATCTCGTAGTCTTCAACGAAAGGGATCGGAACTTACGATTATTCGTGGTAAAGTTGTCGATGCTTCGGATAATCCCTTACCGGGCGTGAATGTGTCTTTCAAAGATCGTAATTACGGTGCAACGACAGATGCAAATGGTAATTATGCGATTTCAGTGGAGAAAGGAGGAAGGGAAACAATGCTTTTTTCTTTTATCGGGATGAAAACGGAAGTGGTTCCTATCACTTGCAGTGAATACGAAAAGACGCTTGATATTACTATGAAAGAGAATAGCAGTCAGCTCAATGAGGTGGTTGTCACCGGTTACCAAAGCATTCAGAAACCCAAAATGACTGGTTCGGTCGTAACCATAAGCAGCGACAAACTCATGGAACGCTACACATCTAACTTGCTATCTAACCTGGAAGGGCAGGTGGCAGGTCTCTCTACCTATGGTGGTGAATTGAAGGTGCGTGGTACCTCATCTCTATATGCCGAGACATCACCCCTTCTGGTAGTGGATGGTCTGCCTATTGAGGGACGTCTGGAGGACCTGAACCAGTACGATATACAATCTATCAACGTACTTAAAGATGCTGCCGCAACTGCCATCTACGGTGCACGCGCCTCCAATGGCGTGATTGTAATCACTACTAAAAATGCTAATCAGCGCGGTAAGATTGATGTTGCTTTCAATGTCAATCTGACACTGAAGGAAAATCCTATCATGGACTATAAGAGTAACTTCTATATGGATGCAGCGCAGCAGGTAGCTAAGGAGTCTGAATACTATGACTACTACTTCTTTAGCGGTACCATTACCGACCCCGTGGGGAGCACCCTCTCGGGCTACAACTTTGGTAATGGTCCAGTATCTCCTTTGAACTACGCTTACTACCGTGCTGCCAAGGGTGAGATTACTATGGATGAATTAGGCAAAATCAAGACCCAGCTAAGTCACAACAACTATGCCAAGGAGTATGCTGATGCTGTATATAAGCAGCAAGTACTGCAGGAGTACAACTTGTCTCTGCGCAGCCGCTCAGAGAAAAGTCAGAACAATGTGACCCTGAACTACCAGTACGACAATGCAGGAATCATTAATACTATGTACCAACGCTTCACTGCCAACTACAAAGGTTCGTTCGATGTCACTAAGTGGATGACCGCTAACTTGAGTATCAACAGCGTATATAACAAGAGCCGTGAACGTGGATACGATGCTACATCGAATGCCAACAATGTATGGACCCACAGTGCATATGAGTCTTTGTACGACGCGAACGGCAACATACGCAAAATGTATGGTGTAAGTGAGGGTAACGAACTATGGCAAGGTGGCGGATATGGCACGCTTGATCTCGCAAGCAACCCCATCGACGAGTTCTATAATAACACCGAGACCACTAGCCGTCTGCACATGCGTTACCATGCCGACTTGCAATTTCGCATTTGGGACGGTCTGACGGCCAACGTGCAAGGCATATACGAGTATGATCAAAACACCAATGAGTGGCTGGCCACTGAAGATAGCCATCCCGCACGTGTGATCAAGAATGCATACTGCAACTACGACCCATCAACTGGCACGATGTCGTATATGACTCCCGAGACGGGCGGTTTCCGTCGTACCCGCAATACCAACGGTCTGTACTGGACTACTCGTGGACAGTTGAACTACTCAAAGACTTTCGGAAAGCACGAGGTGAACACTCTGGCAGGTTTGGAGTTCCGTCAGACAAAGTACAAAGGCAGCAACTCGTTGCTGCTGGGTTACGATGACCAGCTACAGACTGGCTCGGCTGTCACTGTCAACTTCCTTGACCTCTATAATCAGCAATACAGCCCCTACTACAAATCGAACCTCAATCCCTACGATGCACGTAACTATGCTTTTATCCCTTATATCCAGAATTCAATGGATAATATAAAAGAGGTTATGCACCGCTTTGCTTCCGGGTATGCAAACCTTACATACACCTACGACTCGCGCTACAATGCTTTTGCATCGTTCCGTAAAGACTATTCGGATGTATATGGTCTCAACGCCAAATACCGCGGTAAACCTTTGTGGTCAGTTGGTGTGGCATGGAACATGGAGCAAGAGGACTTCCTAAAGAACGTGAAGCCCATAAACTACCTGAAGCTGCGCTACAGTTACGGTGTCACCGGTAACATCTACCAGGGTGCCACCAGCTACATGACGGCAACAACAGGTTCGCTGAACAGCTACACCAAGTTGCCTCTTGCAACCATCGACTCGCCTGCGAACCCCAACTTACGCTGGGAGCAGACACGCACTTCAAACCTGGGTGTAGACTTCTCGCTGATGACAAATCGTATACGCGGTAGTATCGACTATTATCACAAGGTGGCAAAAGATGTATTCTCTAATAAGAGTCTTGATCCCACTAGTGGTTTTACCTCTATGTTCGTCAATACGGCAGATATGAGCAACAATGGTATTGAGGTACAAGTGACTGCCGACTGGTTGCGTCCAGGTACCCGCAAGGCCTTCGGATGGAGTACTAGCTATACCCTGGCTCACAATAGTAACAAGGTGACCAACGTGGAGAATCCTTCAATGTACGCCTACCAGTTGCTTACCAACCGCTTCGTGAAGGGGTATCCTGCAAGCGCATTGTGGTCTTACAAGTTCGCAGGCATAGATGACGGTAAAATCAGTGGTCCCGGTGAGACTCTGTGGTACGGCGAGGGTGGCACCATCTCTCACAGTGTGCAGAATGCCAGTACCGATGTCATGGAATATAGTGGCCAGACAGATCCGAAGGTAATTATGGGCATGGATAACCGCTTCGAGTGGAATGGTATCTCACTATCAGTGATGATGGTGTATTACGGTGGTCATGTCATGCGCTGCTTGCAGGAGACCGAGTACGGACAAGGTTCAATAGCAGGCGCTCTGCCCAGCTACCTAGTGAATTCATGGACACCTCAGCATCCAACCTCAACACCGGGTTTCGGACAGTATGGTTCTACTTCCATCGGCAACGAGTCATACTATGGCAATAACAGCATTTACAATGCTTCGTTCCTAAAGATACGCAACATCGTGCTAGGTTACGAGTTTCCTAAGGAGATGCTACATCATCTGTCTCTAAACCGATTGGCATTCAATATACAGGTGGACAATCCTAAGGCTCTTTGGACAGCTAATAAGAAGGGGATAGATCCCGAGACTCTGGGGGTACGCACACGCTCCAACTATATATTCAGTATTTTTGTAAACTATTAATTTGCGACAATGAAAAAATCATTATATGGTATGATGCTGGCAGGTCTACTTGGCGTGACCTCTTGCTCGAACTTTACCGACATCCAGCCTAAGGGAGTAAATACGCTTTCTACTACGGATCAGTTAGAGTTGCTATTCAACAACGAAATAACACTCAACATCAGAGACCTGCAGAGCATCGGTGGCGATATAGTCTCTGGTACAAACAACATTCCTGCGGATATGACCATGGAGAACAAGGAGCGCAACACGCTGCTCTTCGGTTACTACGATGACTCTAAGTCCTTGGAACGCTTAAAGAGTCTTACTTCCAGCGACAGCTACTATAGCAGTTGCTATAGTTGGGTTGGCCGCATTTGCAACCCAGTTCTCAATCAAGTAGGTGTGGCTGAAGGCGATGATAGTAAGAAGGCGGCTTTAGTTGCCGAGGCTAAAGCCCTGCGCGCCTTTGCACACTTCATGGTTGCTGTAAAATTTGCCAAGGCTTACGCTCCAGCTACTGCATCACAGGAACAGGGTATAATCTACATGACCGAGACCAAGGACATCCAGACTCCCCAGAAGCCCAGCACCTTAAAGGAAAGTTACGACCAGATGTTGGCCGACGTGAATGCAGCTATTAACTCTGGCGCAATGCCTAAAAAGCAAACGTCCAAGACACGCTTTACTCTAGGAGCAGCCTATGCCCTCAAGGCTCACATTCTAATGGCTATGCAGCAGTATGCAGAAGCAGCGGATGCAGCGAAGGCCTCGCTTGAGGAAAACAGTAGCCTGCTAGACTACTACAGCAACACCCACAAAGAGAACGGATGGGGCGCCTTCATTCATTATCCCGGCGACTGGTCATACGATGTCTGTACTCCTAACTGTTTAAAGGACGTAGAAACGCTGTTTGCTATCCCCGACTACCTCATTGGCATGTGGGGTGAGCCTACAATAGAAAAGTACGTGGAACCCGGTTATGGACGCTTCACCCTTACTCCTCGCACCAAGGTACAGTATCTGGGCTTCGAAGCTATGATACCTGGTTATGATCAGAGTCTGAACATGATTGGTATTCGCGGATGGGATTCTCCCTATAATATGCCTGGCGTGAATATGGAGTACCGTAACATTGCCGGTCTCACAGTGCCCCAGATGTACATTCTATTGGCCGAATGCAGCGTACGCGATAACAAGGTGGACGATGCCATGGGTTATCTAGACAAATTGCGTCAAAACCGTCTGCCCGCCGATACCTACCAGCCACTCAAGGGAACTGTAAGTAGCGTAACAGACGCTATAGAAAAAGTAAAGCAGACTTCGTTCAGCGAAAATCTATGGACATGCTGGAACTTTATTCAGCGCAAGCGTTGGAATGTCGAGCAGGCATGGCAGACAACCTTAACCCACGACTACAGTAGCATAGGTTTTGGTATTCGTACCTTGCGTCCCGAATCTGATCTCTGGGTATTTCCATATCCTCTCTCCGTTGTCGAGGCTAATCCCTATATCAACTAAAAACGCCACCTTTTATACACAAAGAGGATATAACGAAATTATAATATAATATTTTTGTTGGTAGTTTGATTTTTTTAGTAATGTTAGAATGTTAAATATAAATGTCATTTATAAAAATGAAGAAAATATTAGTCCTTGCGGCTGGTTGGTTATTGATGGCCAGTAGTGCCATGGCCCAGAGTTCGATTGAAGTAAAATTGAGCGATCTGAAGACCGATCGGGTGGTGGTAGAACTTGTAAACCCGAAGTTCCAGGGTATCGAAAAGAGAGATACGCTGAAAGTCAATAAAGGTAAATTCACCTATACACTGGAGGGAAACAAGGCCCGTTTGGCGATCTGCAACATGGATAGTCCCAAAGGTAAGAAATCTCTCAGCTTATATATGGTCCCTGGCGAAAAGGGTGTGCTGAAGGGAACCATCGACCAGGCAACCTGGAGCGGAACGGCCTTCTATACCGATTTAGCAACTCTGGAGGCACAGACCCACGATTTAAAGGCTAAGCTGGACCAGTTGACTGCCGACTACCACCACAAGATTGAGGCTGGAGCCAATGCTGATTCGCTAGATAAGGTGATTGATCCGCTGTATAATGCCGTCAACAAGAATTTGGACGATGTCAAGACGGCCTTTATCAAAAGTCATCCCAACAGTGGCGCAGGCGTCACCGTTCTTCCGGGCTTGCAGAATGAAGAGGAGGCATTGAAGGCTTTGCGCAGTGTGGAAGATAGTGGTATATGGAGTAATTTCATAGACTTTGTCAAGGCAGGCATTGAGCGCGCAAAGGTACTTAGTGAGAATGCTAAGAATGTAGAGACCGGCAAAATTGCTCCCGACTTCACTTTGCAGGACCTAGATGGCAAGAATCTGACTCTTAGCAGCCTGCGTGGCAAGTACCTGGTGCTAGATTTCTGGGGTAGCTGGTGCGGATGGTGCATTAAGGGCTTCCCTGAGATGAAGAAGTACTATCAGAAGCATGCGGGTAAGTTCGAGATACTGGGTATAGATTGCAACGATACGCAAGATAAGTGGAAGGCTGCCGTCCAGAAGCATGAACTTCCTTGGAAGCATGTGTATTGCCCTAGCAACGCTGAGGTACTGAAGAAATACGCCATATCAGGTTTCCCCACGAAGATAATAGTTGATCCCGAAGGGCATATTGTCAAGACTGTCGTGGGTGAGAATCCCGCCTTCTATCAGTATTTGGATGAACTGCTGAAATAAAATCTCTCCAAGTTTCTAATAAAATTAGGAGAATTAAACCTGCTTTTAGACAACGCGTTGCATGTAATCTGCTTTTCAGAACGTATTTGAAGGTGAACATTCGTCAGTATTCTGATACTTTCTTATCCGAACCTAAGAACTAAGGCCTTGTAGGGCATTCTTTCGTTCTCATTTCACCGTTCGGGTGTAAACCAGATCAGGATGAAGTATCAAGACTGCATACACAACACGTTGATAGACAGAGAGAAATTCATAAGGGAGAAAATAAAAGTTTCTAGTTACAAACTTTTATTTTCTCCCTTATGAATTTTTGAGTTCGTCGTTATCATTTTTCGAATATGAAGCTTCCATTCTGTCAATCAAGAAGTACCACCTTGATATGGTTAAAATAGTATCGGTTTTGCTCTCAATGTTCATCTCGAAATACGTTCTGAAAAACGACTTCGAGATAAACATCTACCAACCAGCGTTATATAATGTCAATGGGGTATGCACCATGCAGTATACATAAGATAGGAGACTATGCGATATGTATGAGCGTCGAACGTGATAAGAATGAACTTCTGGGGAGTATGAAAGTGACTTGAGAAGAGATATATGACGATAGACGTAGATGTAAAAACTGTTGTATAAAATGAAGTACTTCTCAAAATAACAGGAACACGTCGTATATGTACAAATCGATCTTTTAGCTATCCATATGGGCACATTTAGAACGAGTCTAAATAGACCCCTACCGGAAATAACGTTTCTACGATATGCTACAGATTCGATTTTGAGGCCTCTTTTCGCTGGCGTTGTATACGGTGTATTGTAATCTTGCTGTGGTTCAGCGCAGTATGGTGTCATACTGAAGTGACAAAGGTTTGAAATATTATTTTATCAGGAATATAAAGATAACTTGATTTGTTATATGTTTTTATTTATTTCAGTCTTTCTAAAAACCACATATGTACCTAAAATTGTTGACGTCCATACGTTTTCTGAAAAACTTAAGGACGTCACCGAAAAAACTAACATATAACAATTTTGTTGATACCGTGGGTTCTGAAGTTTTTTGTGGTGTACATCATTAATAATACTGATGCTTAGTTCTCAATTTTTATTGGCAAGCTTATTTTCGATTCACTCATTAATAGCTCCACAATGAGGGCATACGCCTTTTTCTTTTATCTTTTGTCCACATTTGCCACAACGATAATGGTAAACCCTTGCTCCGGAAAATATTCTCTTGCAAAAAATAAAGAAGAATATAAGTAGAAATAAATAGCCAATATAGATAGATGTGGCTATGATAAAGAAAAAATAACAAAAGACGCACGAGGCAAGGAGCCCTAATAAATAAAAGATAGAGGATGATAGGCGCAATTGGCGCAAAATATCGTCGAGTACGGCTACTGAAATGATAATAAACAACCAGAGAGAGAGTAAAAAGATAGATAGGATGAGAGGCACATGAAATGGAGAAAGTGTGGGATTAAAGTAATAATGCTGCCATGTGTCTGGCGTGAATTTTTGCATCGTTTCGTATAATGTCGCAGCAAAAGCCATAAGAAAACAGAGAAATATGGGGTATAGGCTGTCGATGTCTTGAAAAAAGACCAAGCTGATTCGTTTGCGTAAAACAAGTCGTAAAAAGTATGCGACTGTGAAAAGCATTAGAATAGTTATAAAGTATACCGTATGTGTATCACTGAAAAAATGGATGAATTGTGAGATGCTGTCCGTTGGGATAAAGTATCGAACAATATCTTTGGATTGTATCCATCCTTGTGTTTCCTCGGAATGAGCAAGTTTTACCCATAATGTGTCTTTAGTGTCATTGGGGTGGATGGCAAAGTCGGCTACAACTACTCTATCGCCTTTCCGAATAGTTACAGAATCGCCTTGGATAGGTAAGCAGACTAGACGGAGAGAATCGACCGAAACTTCGAAATTCGTATTAAATGTATAATGGTACTTATGAAGATATGCTAAAGAGTCTTTTGTAAAGGTTTTCATCCCTTTTATATTAGTGTTCGGCGCTGGATAATGGCAACCGGCGAAGATAAATAATATGCTTACGAATAGGAATGGTAGATTCTTCATTGTTCTCATTATTTCTGAGATCAAAAGTATAATTTTAAATTGGATTAACCAACGAAATAAAGTTTGAATATTGGAAAATATAAAAGCGATTGAAAAAAATCCAATCGCTTTTATATTGGTAGCGGGGCTGAGACTTGAACTCAGGACCTCATGATTATGAATCATGCGCTCTAACCAGCTGAGCTATCCCGCCATCGTTGTTTTGCGGGTGCAAAGATAGCCCTTTTTCTGAAATTGCCAAAACAATTTGCTGTTTTTCTGAAAAAAAATGCTGTGAATAATGATATCATTAAAATATATGGTTTTTGTTTCCATATGTAGAAAAAAGTATATATCTTGGCGCACGAAATAAGGGGATACTATGGATAAAGTTAAAATACATTTGGAGTTTTTGCTTAAGGAAACTGCTAAACACGTGCTGTGGAATACTATTAGCACTCCTGCAGGCATGGAGAATTGGTTTGCCGATAAAATATCTGTTAAAGATAAAGTCTTTACTTTTTGTTGGTCTGCAGACGAAGTGCGGTCGGCAGAGGTCGTTGCTATTAGAGCCTTTTCTTTTATTCGTTTCCATTGGCAAGATGATGATAGTCCACGTGCCTATTTTGAAATTAAAATGTGCCAAGATGAATTGACAAAAGCATTTGTGTTAGAAATAAATGACTTTTCCAGTGAAGGAGAAGAGGATGATTTGAAAGAACTATGGACTTCGCAAATAACTAAAATGCGAAGAGTTTTAGGTTTTTAATGAACTTTCATTCGAATATTTTTTGCTCTCTGTTTTTTGTCTTACCTTTGCATCATAAAAATGTGATGGTTAAATAGGAATGCTTCGAATTAAAAAATTAAATATATTTATTACAAAAAGCTTCTTCATGCTTTTTGTAGGGACTTTCCTTATTTGCCTCTTTATTTTCTTGATGCAATTTTTATGGCGTTGGGTTGATGATTTGGTAGGTAAGGGTTTGGGCATGGATGTACTTGCTAAATTCTTTTGGTATTCGACATTGACATTAGTGCCTCTCTCTATGCCATTAGCGGTATTGCTAGCGTCTCTTATTACATTCGGTAATTTTGGAGAACGGTTTGAACTATTGGCCATGAAGGCTTCGGGAATTTCGCTTGTCAAGGTAATGCGTCCTTTGATGGTTATCGTTGGCCTGTTGAGTATCACTTCTTTTTATTTTCAAAATGTGATTAGTCCCAATGCTCAAAAAGAATTAGGGACTTTTGCTCTTTCTCTGAAACAAAAATCCCCCGAATTGGATATACCTGAAGGGGCTTTCTATAATGATATACCTGGGTATAATTTGCGGGTTCAGAAAAAGAATAAGGTGACGGGGGTGCTTCATGGCGTTTTAATCTATGACTATTCGCAGGGATTTGAAAATACTCGTATTATTAATTGTGATTCCGCTCGACTTGACATGACAGCCGATAGACAGCATTTGCTATTGCAATTGTATAGGGGAGAGTTGTTTGAGAATCTTACTCAACAAACCATGTATGCAACAAATGTTCCATATCGTCGCGAAACATTTGGGCATAAGACTGCTATTATTGAATTTAATTCGGGCTTTAACATGGCTGATGCCAATGTGATGAGCAATCAGGCAGGAGCAAAAAATATGTCTGCTTTAAGTCATTCGATAGATTCGATGACGGTGGTGGGCGATAGCATAGGAAGAAGCTATTATAAAGCTGCTGCTGAAAATTATTACCGAAGTGCTCCTATTATGCATCCTGCTCTTCCTAGAGCAACTGCCGGCATTGTGGTGAAAAAGGAAAAGTATAATCCTGCAAAATACGATATAGATAAATTGTATGATAAATCGACTACTGAAGAGAAACAACGAACATTGCAGCGAGCTGAAAATACAGCCCAGAATTTAGGTACAGATTGGGAATTCAAAAGCTCTACAGTAGAACAGCTCGATTATCAAATTCGTCGGCATAAGATAGAAATGCAGCGTAAGATAACGATTGCTTTGTCATGCTTGCTATTCTTCTTTATTGGCGCACCCCTGGGGGGGATTATTCGCAAAGGTGGATTGGGCATGCCTGTCGTTATATCGGTATTGGTGTTTATTGTTTATTATATTATAGACAATTCGGGGTACAAAATGGCGCGTGACGGGAAATGGGCTTTATGGATTGGAGTTTGGTTAAGTACGGCTGTATTAGCTCCTTTGGGCGCTTTTCTTACTTATAAATCAAATAATGATTCTGTCGTATTGAATATTGATACTTATATTGCTTGGCTTCGCAAGGTGAGTGGGATACGGAGTATCAGGCACGTCTTTATGAAAGAAGTCATCATTCAGGATGTCGATTATGATACAATGCCTAGCAGACTTAATGGACTTTCCTTGCAATGTATTTCATATCTGAAAGCTCATCATTTGCGCATGATACCCAATTATTTTAAATTGTGGATGACTGATAACGTGGATAACGATATCGATCGTATCAATAATAAAATGGAAGAACTTATTGATGAACTGTCCAATTCGCGGTCTATTCATCTCATTAATGCTTTAAATAATTATCCAATAATACCTACTCGGGCACATACCCGACCTTTCCATGTCCACTGGCTTAATATCGCTGCAGGTGTTATTGTTCCGATAGGGCTATTTTTCTTGCTCCGTATTTGGGCATTTCGTATAAGACTGGATAAAGATTTGAAACGGATGGTGGAAAATGATAAGAAGATAAAAACAATTATATTACAAATTCAAAATAAAAGGAAGTAATTATGAATGATATTCAATTTGATACTATCGAAGAGGCTATTGAAGACTTTAAGGAAGGTAAATTCCTGATTGTTGTCGATGATGCAGATCGTGAAAATGAAGGAGATCTCATTATCCCTGCCGAGAAGATTACTCCCGATAAAGTAAACTTCATGCTTAAGCATGCTCGTGGTGTGCTTTGTGCTCCTCTTACCTTGTCTCGTTGTAAAGAACTTGATTTACCTCATCAAGTCGTTGAAAATACTTCGGTATTAGGCACGCCTTTTACTGTTACTGTTGATAAACTTGAAGGCTGCACAACCGGAGTCTCTGCCGCCGACCGTGCGGCTACTATTTTGGCTCTTGCCGATCCGAAGTCTACTCCTGCTACATTTGGTAGACCAGGTCACGTAAATCCTCTATATGCTCAAGATAAGGGAGTGTTACGTCGTGTTGGACATACTGAAGCTACTATAGATATGTGCAAACTTGCCGGACTCTATCCCGCTGGGGCCTTGATGGAAATAATGAATGAAGATGGCACTATGGCACGCCTACCCGAACTTCGGCAGATGGCTGATAAATATAACCTCAAACTGATCTCTATTCACGATCTTATTGCATATCGCTTGAAAGAGGAATCTATCGTGAAGCGGGGCGTAGAGGTCGATTTACCAACCGATTACGGGCATTTCCGCTTGATTCCATTTCTTCAAAAGTCCAATGGATTGGAACATGTCGCTTTGTTCAAAGGAACGTGGGAAGAGGATGAGGCTATTTTAGTGCGTGTCCATTCTTCTTGTGTCACAGGTGATATATTTGGATCAAAACGTTGTGACTGTGGAGAACAGTTGCATAAGGCAATGGAGATGATCGATAAGGCTGGCAAAGGCGTTATTGTCTATATGAATCAAGAAGGACGCGGTATAGGACTTATGAATAAGATTGCTGCTTATAAACTTCAAGAAGAAGGTTATGATACAGTTGATGCTAATATTCATTTAGGTTTTGATCCTGATGAAAGAGATTATGGAGTAGGGGCACAGATCTTACGTGAAATCGGAGTCCATAAAATGAAACTGATGACAAATAATCCTGTGAAACGTGTTGGACTTGAGGCGTATGGATTGGAGATTGTGGAGAATGTTTCTATCGAAACAACACCCAATGAATATAATGAGCGTTATCTTCGTACTAAGAAAGTACGTATGGGGCATACATTGCATTTTACGAAATAATTTATAAACCGTAGTTATTATGACGAACCAATTATCAGACAGATTGAACAAACTCTCGCCTTCGCAGACCTTAGCGATGTCGCAAAAGAGTAGTGAACTTAAAGCTCAAGGAATAGATGTTATTAATCTTAGTGTGGGCGAGCCCGATTTCAATACTCCGCAACATATAAAAGATGCTGCGAAGAAAGCTATTGATGATAATTTTTCTCATTACTCTCCAGTTCCCGGTTACCCTGCATTACGTAAAGCGATTGCAGCAAAACTTAAAAATGAGAATGGGCTGGAGTATGAATCGAGTCAGATACTAGTATCGAATGGTGCCAAACAATGTGTTTGCAACGCGCTTATGGCTATTGTCAACGAGGGTGAAGAAGTTATTATCCCAGCTCCGTATTGGGTTAGTTATCCCGAGATGGTGAAACTTGCCGATGGTGTTCCTGTTGTAGTCTCTGCTGGTATCGAACAAAATTTTAAAATTAATCCGGCACAACTAGAGGCTGCTATTACTCCTAAAACTCGGGCGCTGATTCTTTGTTCTCCATCCAATCCTACCGGTTCTGTCTATAGCAAGGATGAACTTGCAGCGTTGGTTGCTGTGTTGATTAAATATCCTCAGGTGTTTGTTATTGCTGATGAAATTTATGAGCATATCAATTATATAGGTACTCATGCTAGTATTGCACAATTCCCCGAGATGAAAGATCGTACGATAATTATTAATGGCGTATCGAAAGCATATGCTATGACTGGCTGGCGTATTGGTTTCATTGCTGCTCCGGAATGGATCGTAAAAGGATGCAATAAGTTGCAAGGACAGTATACATCTGGGCCGTGCTCTGTATCTCAAAAAGCTGCCGAAGCTGCATATACAGGTTCTCAAGAACCTGTTCGTGAAATGTGTGCCGCTTTTCGTCGCCGTCGTGATCTTATTGTGAAGCTCGCAAAAGAGGTCCCTGGTTTTGAAGTAACTGTTCCCGATGGTGCTTTTTATATTTTCCCGAAGTGCAGTTCTTATTATGGAAAATCGTATGATGGTCGTCAGATTAACGATTCAAACGACTTGGCTATGTATTTGCTCGAAGTAGGACATGTGGCTTGTGTTGGCGGTAGTGGATTTGGAGCTCCTGAGTGCATTAGAATGAGCTATGCTACAAGTGAGGAAAATATTGTAGAGGCTTTTCGTCGTATCAAGAACGTTCTGGGAGAATTGAAATAGATAGATTAGAATTAGGCAGAGCACTAAACTATGTTTAAAATCTGCTTAATTTTGGCAATCTTATGATAATAACAAAAGGCTACTCGCTGAGCGGGTAGCCTTTATCCTTGTACGCCCAGCATGGGCGTAATCTTATGGGTGAAAGTCCCTACCGAGCCCTAATAGTGGGAATCGTTTAGCCAAGAGCAATGGTGTCCATAGCGATGTGGAATCTGAAGGAAGCTTGCGGCAAAAGTCTGACCTGACGAACAGAAATCAGATATAAGGCTAAGGTGTGAGGGTAAGTTTGCAAGACAAAACAAAGCCCGATAACTATTCGGAATCACACATAGTAAATCTGACAGGTATAAGATGGAAAGATTACGTTCTTATCTGGGGAGGTCTCACAGACGTGTTGAGATGTTTTTTTTCAGAAACACGGAGTAACGCTTACTGTGAGGAGTCAGCCGATGACATAGTACCAATACAAATATATTGGGAAGGTCTGAACCTTAATTAAGCGAGTAGTAAATGAATGTTAGCAGATAATGGATAGAATGCAGAAAATATTATCCCAAGATAATAACTGCCATCAGAATAATAGCACGGAATGCAAAGGCTATGATGGAGTGCAGACTGTTATTGGCATAACTGAAAACCACCTCGTGGAAGTAAATTTTACAACAGAGCATCTAATGGAATATATCTTAAGTCCCGGTAATCTCAATAATGCTTATTTACAAGTAAAAAGGAATGCCGGAGCATGTGGAGTTGATAAAATGGAAGTAGAGGAATTGCTTTCCTATCTACGACAAAACAAGGATACACTCATTAAATCTCTAATGCAAGGGACGTATCGTCCTAATCCCGTCCGTAGGGTAGAGATACCCAAGGATAATGGCAAGAAACGTCAGCTCGGCATACCCAGCGTAGTCGACCGAGTAATCCAACAAGCGATAAGTCAAGTTCTAACTTTAATCTATGACAGAACGTTCAGTAACTCAAGTTTCGGCTTTCGTCCCAAGCTCAGTTGCCACAAGGCATTGCTCAATGTTCAAACGCATGTAAATGCGGGCTACAAATATGCCATTGATTTAGATTTGGAAAAGTTCTTTGATACCGTCAATCATAGTAAACTGGTTGAGGTGCTGTCGAGAACCATCAAAGACAATCGCTTACTCTCTCTTATTCATAAATACTTGAACGCAGGAGTCATAGTCTGCAATAAATATGAAGAAACTTCTTTGGGCGTACCCCAAGGCGGTCCACTCAGTCCACTACTAAGCAATATCATGCTCAATGAGCTTGATAAGGAATTAGAAAGACGAGGGCATCGTTTTGTTCGCTATGCCGATGATTGTATGATACTTTGCAAAAGCAAACGTGCAGCCAATCGCACCAAAGAATCAATCATTCGATTTATAGAAGACAAACTCTTTCTAAAAGTAAATATTGAAAAGACAAGAGTAGGATATATTAAAGGCTTGAAATTTTTAGGCTATTCCTTTTACGTAAGTAAAGGAGTATGTAAACTCTCACTTCACTCTAAAAGTAAGGTGAAGTTAAAATCCAAGCTAAAGGAACTAACTTCAAGAAGCAAAGGCTTTTGCTATGAGAGTTGTAAAATCAAATTGAGGGAATATATCCAAGGTTGGATAGGCTATTATAAATTAGCAGATATGAAGAATTATCTTCAATCTGTTGACGAATGGCTACGAAGACGATTACGAATGTGCATATGGAAGTGTTGGAAGAAAGTCAAGACAAAGTTTATCAATCTTATAAAATGTAAGATAGCTAGAAATCAATCTTGGCACTGGGCGAATACTCGCAGAAGTTATTGGGGAACTTCCAAAAGTCCCATATTACAAAGAGCATTGGATACAGATAGCCTACGCATAGCAGGTTATCCATTCTTGTCGGATTATTATAATAAAGTTTATCGTAAGTAAGGAACCGCCGTATGCCGAACGGCACGTACGGTGGTGTGAGAGGTCGAAAATTAAAGTAGGAGAAAACTACTTTAATTTTCTCCTACTCGATTTTAAGACCTTGTGTTATTATTCACCCGGATGGATAGCATCGCTAGGGCAAACACTTGCGCAAGTACCGCATTCGGTGCACTTATCCGGATCAATAGAATATTTATCTCCTTCCGAGATAGCTCCAACCGGACATTCATCGATGCAAGTACCACAAGCTACACAGTCGTCGTTAATTACGTAAGCCATTTTGTTTACTTTTTAAATTATTATTATTATAACGTTGCAAATGTAATCTTTTTCTTTGTGATTGCGAAATTTTCTTTTCATAATTTGAATTAATTTGTACGACATCTTATCTTATTATTGAGGTACAATATCGTTCTTTTTTACTAATTTTGTGTCGAAATAATGATAGATTAATAAATTTATGCCACTTAAATTACCAGATAGGCTACCGGCTGTCGAGATTCTAAAGAAAGAAAATATTTTTGTAATGGACGATTCGCGAGCTTCAAAGCAAGATATTCGTCCACTTCGTATTGCTGTCTTGAATTTGATGCCGCTTAAAATAACTACAGAAACCGATTTGGTGAGGTTGTTGTCAAATACTCCTTTGCAAGTCGAGATCTCTTTTATGAAAATAAAAAGTCATACATCCAAGAATACTCCTGTTGAACACATGAAGGCTTTTTATCGTAATTTTGAGGCGATGCGCGGTGAGAATTTCGATGGACTTATTGTTACTGGAGCGCCTGTAGAGCAGATGCCTTTCGAAGAAGTTACGTATTGGAATGAATTGACTAGTATTTTTGATTGGGCACGTACCCATGTAACTTCTACGCTTTATATTTGCTGGGCTGCATTTGCTGCTTTATATCGTTTTTATGGCATACCCAAGTTCGATTTACCCGAGAAGCGTTTTGGCATCTTTCGCCATCGTCCTTTATGTCCTCTGCATCCTATCTTTAGAGGATTTGATGATGAGTTCTATGTTCCTCACAGTCGGCATACGGAAGTGCGTAAATCGGATATTATAGCGACTCCCGAACTAACATTATTGTCCGAATCGGATGAAGCAGGCGTTTATCTTGTTGAGTCACGCGGCGGTCGTGAGTTTTATGTAACAGGACATTCAGAATATTCGCCTCGGACACTCGATGTGGAGTATAAACGTGATTTGTCAAAGGGATTATCTATACAAATACCGCAAAACTATTATCTGGACAATAATCCCAACAATCCTCCATTTGTGCGGTGGCGTGCTCATGCCAATCTGTTTTATTCAAACTGGTTAAACTACTTTGTATATCAGGCAACTCCTTATAATCTTGACGAAATTCAATGATTGAACATCGACGAATAGAATTATTAGCTCCCGCACGAGATGCCGAATGTGGTATTGAGGCGGTGAAACATGGAGCAGATGCTGTGTATATTGGTGCACCTAAATTTGGTGCCCGGGCTGCGGCAGGCAATTCGATTGAGGATATTGCACGGTTAACCCGTTTTGCTCATATCTATGGTGTTCGGATATATGTTGCATTGAATGTTATACTTCGTGATGAAGAACTTGAAGAAGTGCGTCAACTGGTAGAGCAACTATATAGTATCGGTGTTGATGCGCTTATTATTCAAGATATGGCTTTGCTCGAAATGGATTTGCCTCCTATACCCCTGCATGCAAGTACCCAGATGGATAATCGGACTATTGAGAAAGTGGCTTTCTTGTCAAAGGTTGGGTTTGAGCAAGTTGTGTTAGCTCGTGAACTTTCGTTAGCAGAGATCAATGGGATACACGACGCTTGCCCTCAAGTGTCGCTTGAAGCATTTGTTCATGGAGCACTTTGTGTCAGTTATAGTGGGCAGTGCTATGCTAGTGAGGTTTGTTTCGGACGTAGTGCCAATAGAGGAGAGTGTGCCCAATTCTGCCGTCTGGCTTTCGATATGGTTGATGCTGATGGAAAGGTTATAAGACGTAGTAAGCATCTGTTGTCTCTTAAAGATATGAATAGAAGCGAACGATTGGAGGCTATGCTTGATGCAGGGATTTCTTCTTTAAAAATAGAAGGGCGTCTCAAGGATGTCTCCTATGTTAAGAATGTTACCGCATATTACCGTCAGCAACTTGATTCTATTTTTCTTAGACGGCCAGAATATTCTAGGACATCGTCAGGAAGCAGCACTTACTCTTTTCATCCTCAACTTGAAAAAAGTTTTAATAGGGGGTTCACATCCTATTTTTTAGATAAGAGAGAAGAAGGTATCTTTTCTCCCGATACTCCCAAATCGATAGGAGAATCGATGGGAGTTGTGAAAAATTCAACAGATAGTTATATTACGGTAGCGGGTGTGAAACCGTTTCACAATGGAGATGGTTTGTGCTATATTGATGAACAGCATCATTTGCAAGGCTTCCGAGTAAATAGAGTAGATACCAATCGCCTTTATATTCAAGGAGCCCGTTTACCTTTCATTAAACCTCATACACCTCTTTATCGAAATTATGACCATGAGTTTGAACATCTGCTCGCTTCCGAGTCGGCAGTGCGTAAGCTGGATGTAGACATCTCTTTTTATGAGACGACTCATGGCTTTGCCGTTACGATGACAGATGAAGATGGTAATAATGCGACGCTACCGCTGGATATGCTTTTCGAGGAGGCTCGCCGCCCCCAAGATGAACGAATAGAAAGCGAACTCCGTAAACTGGGAAATACTCCATTTACTGTTCGAACTGTTGAGGTGAAAATGTCTCGCCAATGGTTTGTTCCTATTTCAAGTATTTCTGACTTGCGTCGCCGTTTAGTTGACGAACTACTTCGGGTGCGGCTTATTTGCTATAGTCAGAAATTAATGCTGCATAAAGATGTTGAATGTTCTTATCCACTGTCGCAGCTTACATACTTGGGCAATGTTATGAACAAAGAAGCCGAGAGCTTTTATCATAAACATGGAGTAACACAGATTCAGCCTGCTGTAGAGAAACAAAAGCCTGATTATCCCCTTCCGATCATGTTCTCTCGCCATTGTCTACGTTATAGTATGGGGTGGTGTCCTCGCGCTGCAAAAGAAAAATCTCCTTATACAGAACCTTATTATTTATTGCTGCCAGATGGCAAACGCTTTCAGCTTGAATTCGATTGCCGTCAGTGTGTCATGAAAGTTATTGCTCTGTAAAAGATCTTCTATGAATTATTTTAAGTTTTTCTACACCTTTATTTCTCTGTATATCCGATAGGGTGATATATCATGGGAGTGTAATCAGTCGATACTCCTAAGAATTTTTGTATGGCAGCCGCATCCATTTTTGGTGCACAGGGTACAGTCCCCAGACCGTCCGCAGCACAATAAAGGCAAATATTTTGAGATACATAACCCGCATCCATTGCCCCGTATAAACTTGGATTATGGCCACGGAAGTTAGCTCCGTTGCTCACTAGGAGTATTACTATCGGTGCGTCAAGTGCGAACTTATTTCTGCCGACAACAATATTAATAAAATTCTCGTTGTTGACCTTTTCCAATTTATTCTCTGAAGCAAGATAGTGATAAGTCCCATCCAATTTGCCTATATAGAGTTCTATGTCTTGGGCATTTATAGCCGAAGGTGCAGTTCTACGTCCGTCATTGCGATTTACTCCATTGGCAGCCCAAAGTAGATTCGAAAGTGTCTGATCGGAAATCGTTTTGTTTTTGTATGAACGTACTGAATGACGATTTTGCAATGCGTTCATCAAAGAGGTTTTGACCGAACCCTTTTGTGGTACGGGCAATTGTGTTTGTTGAGCATTGATCGTATTGAACGAAGCTGAGAATCCTGCCATCAATATCGACAGCACTGATGCATAAAATAGTTTGTGTTTCATGTTACATTGTTGTTTTAATTCTTAGTACAACAAATGTACGTGCAATAAACGTAAATTAAAAGGAATAAAGAAGAAAGAAATGTAAAATCCCCACTGCTCATATTTGAACAGTGGGGATTGGTTGAATCATTTATATTTATAGTGGTTGGCTAAAATTTAAATCTTAAGTCTATGCCTCCTTGTGTAGGACGTCCTTTTTGCATGAACCCTGCATTGGCACTACTGCCATCAAAGTAGAATGTAGCATAATCTTTATTCAATAGATTGCGTCCCCAAAGATCTACCTGCAAGAGTTTACCTATTTGAGCGCTTAGACGGGCATTGAACAAACCATAAGCTCGTTGGTATACATCGTTGGCTTCAGTCCAATAAGTTCGGCCGATGCCGCTGTAATCTGCATGCAATGTGATGTCCTTTACCAAGAAACGTTCCGACATGTGCCATACGTATTGAGTTCCGATGTTATAGGTCTGTCGTGGCGCGAAAGGAACATATTTACCACTGTAGTCTACTGGTACGAGTGAAGCCTTTCCTGTGTTGTCGTATACTTTTTTGTTAGTCAGATATTCTTTGAATGTCGCATGTGTATATCCATAGTTGGCATCTACACTCCAATTGTCCGTGATGTTGGCCCGAAGAGTTAACTCTACGCCACAACTACGACTTTTACCTGCATTGGCCGTATAACGTCCTAATCCGCTATCTGCAAATTTGGCTATTTGTTGGTTATGAGTTCTCATATAGAAGGCGCTCATGTCGGCCATTAATACCCCATTAAATAGGGTAAGATGGCTGCCTGCCTCATAGTTCCAAGAGTATTCGGGCTTATAGCGCATGGCTTGATTTATTGTTGCGTCATTCTCTAATTTACCAGCGTTGGCTTCTAATCCATTTTCCAAGTAGTCCGAAAGCATTTGGATATTGTATCCGCCGCTACGATAGCCACGACTTACTTGAGCATATATGTTGTTTGCCTGATCGAAGTCGTATTTAAGGGCAAATTTCGATAATAGCTGGGTGTAATCCCTACTTTGGTTGCCTAGATATTCGGCATTGTAATTTCCTGTTTTCAATACTGTTCCACCCATCGACATATTGTAATTCATTATCGCTTGAGTATCATAGTTTATCTTTGCCTTTTCATAATCGAGACGCAGACCTCGAGTTGCCGAAAGGCCTTCAAGTCCGAGTAAGCGATTAATAGTAGATTGATGGAACAGTGCTATTCCATAAGTTGGCATTTTGAATAGCCCCGGAACATTCATGCCCTTATCTGTCAATGTTACTGTCACCGGAGAATGAGCTGCAGTCATTGCCGCATTCATTTGCTGTTGAAGCATCGAGATGAAATCGCTGCCGAAATAAAGAGGGGTATTGTTGGTAAGCCATTGATAGAAACCTGACACACCGGTGGTCCACTGCCATCTTGTATTTTCGCGGCTCTTTAATGTGATTTCTTCGCTCAGTGTATTCTGCTTCTGATGTTGAAACATGGTGTACAAGTCTTTCTCAGTGAAATCTTGGTCCATTGCCATCCTGTCTCTGAGATGCTGATAGCTTGTTACTTCAGTTAATACAAAGTGTTTGGCTGTATAAGTAGAGGTTATCCCGATATTCAATAAATTGCGGTAGTATTCGCTTTTGAAGTTATAATCAGGCGTACTGTACACACCTGTCGATTTGTTGTACGCACCGTATGGATAGCCTCCTTCATCTGTATATTCGTAATTCATGTTCAGGTCGATAGTCCATTTGTCGGTAGGCAGATAGATTGTATGTATGCGCCCGCCTACACTATTGCCTCTGTCTATTCGTTTGCCATTATATTGATTGGTAAAGAAACCTCCTGTATGGTCATAGAAACCTCCCGCTGCAAAGGCCAATTTATTGCTTACGCGATGGTAATGAGTAAATGATGCTCTATAAGCATTGTGTGTAGCAGTGCTTAAGGATAGGTCTGTACCTGTATAGTTGAAAGGAGATTTGGTATGAATATTAATAAGTCCACCCATCGAGTTGCGTCCGAAAAGTGTACCTTGCGGCCCACGAAGAACGTCAATACGGTCTATGTCTGCATAATCGAAATCGAAAGCCGACTTATCATAGCAAGGCATGTTGTCTACATAAACTCCGATAGCCGACGAATTGATGCGCGAACCAATGCCTCTAATGTATATAGAAGACGTAAGCTTCGAACCGTAATCGGGGATAAAGAGGTTAGGAACAAGCGATGTGAGGTTTTTCATTGAGAGAATGCGATTCTTTTGTAAATCGTCCTTCGAGAACAACGATACGGAGAGGGGTTGTTGGCGAAGTTTACGATTCTCTTTTGGAGATGCGTATACTGTCACTTCTTCAATGTCTATCACTTTCATAGTATCTCGTTGATTGTCTGCAGGAGGGATAATAGGGCTACTCCAAGCCAAATTCGCCGTCAAGGCGAAAAGTAAGAAAAAATTTCTTCTTAAGTCCATTGTATTTAATAATTGTTTCCGAGTGCAAAGGAACAATAAATAGAATAGCCAAACAATCCTCATAAATGGGGATATTATTCTAAAATATCAACTAAATAGACTTTACTCAGAGAAAATATTATTAATTTTGCAACATATTAATATAGACTAAGTACGATGACAGTAAAACCAAGTATTCCAAAAGGAACGCGCGATTTTTCGCCTGTTGAAATGGCGAAACGGAATTATATTTTTAATACTATTTGTGACGTTTACCGTTTGTACGGTTTTGAACAAATAGAAACACCGTCCATGGAAATGCTTTCTACCCTGATGGGCAAGTACGGCGAAGAAGGCGATAAACTTCTGTTTAAAATATTAAATTCGGGTGATTACTTTTCTAAAATCAGTGATGAGGATTTGCTCTCTCGTGATTCATTGAAGATGGCATCACGCTTGTGCGAAAAAGGATTACGTTACGACTTGACAGTTCCTTTCGCTCGATATGTGGTGATGCACCGTGATGAGATAACATTCCCTTTCAAACGCTATCAGATACAGCCGGTATGGCGTGCCGATCGTCCACAAAAAGGACGCTATCGTGAGTTTTATCAGTGCGATGCCGATGTCGTAGGTAGTGATTCGTTGCTCAATGAAGTAGAACTGATGCAAATCATTGACACCGTATTCACTCGTTTCGGAGTGCGCGTCAATATTAAGATAAACAATCGCAAGATACTTTCGGGTATTGCCGAGGTGATAAATGAAGCCGATAAGATTGTAGATATTACTGTCGCTATCGATAAACTCGATAAAATAGGCTTGGATAATGTGAATGCCGAGTTGGCAGAGAAAGGCATTAGTAAGGAAGCAATTGAAAAATTGCAGCCGATCATTAAATTGTCGGGAACCAACGACGAGAAGATGAACACTCTGGAAAATATTCTTGCAGCCAGCGAAACTGGAATGAAAGGTATTGAAGAATGCAAGTTCATTTTCCATACTCTTGCCCAGATGAATCTGACTAACCTGGTTGAGTTTGATTTGACACTGGCTAGAGGATTGAATTATTATACCGGAGCTATTTTCGAAGTGAAAGCTCTTGATGTAGAGATTGGAAGTATTACCGGTGGTGGACGTTACGACAATCTGACGGGTGTATTTGGTATGCCTGGTGTATCGGGTGTCGGCATTTCGTTTGGTGCCGATCGTATATTTGATGTACTCAATCAGCTCAATCTATATCCCGAAGAAGCGGTATGCCGCACTCGATTGTTGTTTACAAACTTTGGAGAGAAAGAAGCTGCTTATTCATTGCCTCTGTTATTAAAAGTAAGGCAAGCCGGTATTGCAGCAGAAATTTATCCTGACTCGGTGAAGATGAAGAAACAAATGGGTTATGCCAACTCGAAGAATATTCCATTTGTAGCAATCATTGGCGAGAATGAAATGAATGAACACAAACTCACGTTGAAAAATATGGTAACGGGTGAGCAGCAACTATTGACTGCCGATGAACTCGTAGCAGCCATTCAATAATTAAAACTGTATAGAGTCGGGAGTTTTGTGTTTTCAAACTCCCGACTTTTTATATATTTCTCTTTTAACCTATAAAAATCTTATATCATGAAGTTCTTTTTGGATACTGCTAATTTGGATCAGATCAGAGAAGCCGCAGCAATGGGCATTCTCGATGGGGTTACTACCAACCCGTCATTAATGGCAAAAGAAGGTATTTCGGGTGTTGCGAATCAATATGCACATTATGTGGAGATTTGCAATATTGTAAAAGGAGATGTCAGTGCCGAAGTTATTTCCACCGATTATGAAGGTATGATTCGCGAGGGACAAAAGCTTGCTTCACTTTCACCTCACATTGTTGTGAAAGTGCCTTGTATACTCGATGGTATCAAAGCAATCACAAAATTTACCGAGATGAAGATCCGTACTAATTGTACGCTTGTGTTTTCATTAGGTCAAGCGCTTCTTGCTGCTAAGGCGGGTGCTACTTATGTGTCGCCTTTTGTTGGTCGTCTCGATGATATCAGTGAAGATGGAATGGCCCTCGTTGCAGATATCGTGAAGATGTATCGTACTTATGATTATAAGACGCAGGTGCTGGCTGCTTCAATTCGCCATACCCATCACATTATTCAGTGCATCGAAGTCGGAGCCGATGTCGCAACTTGTCCTCTATCCGCCATCAAAGGATTGTTGAATCATCCATTAACTGATAGCGGTTTGCAAAAGTTTCTGGAGGATTATAAACGAGTGAACAAGTAGCCGAAACGTTGTTGATAGATGCTTATTCTTATTCGACGACTTCAGTAACTTGTCCCTGTGATGTACATACGAAACTTGCGACTCACGCCCGTGAGTCGCAAGTTTCGTCCTTATGTTTTTTCCGACTCACGGGCGTGAGTCGCAAGAATGATCAATACGCAATTATTACAACGTCAAGAAGAGTTGATGATTATACAAGCTTCTTGTCGGTAAAAGGCCTTTTATTGTCTGTTGATATAGTCAACAATCCATTCACCTACTTCTTTAGTCCCGTATTTTGCTCCACCTTCGATCTGAATTTCTGGAGTACGTACGTTTTCATCCAGAGATGCGTTTACCGCTTTGCGAATTAATGTACCCTCTTCTTTCAGGTCAAAATACTCGAATAGCATTGCAACAGAAAGTATTTGTGCCAGCGGATTGGCAATATTCAATCCTTTTGCTTGTGGCCACGAACCGTGAATAGGCTCGAAGACAGGAGTGCTTTCGCCGATAGATGCCGAAGGAAGCAAGCCCATTGATCCGCTAATGCAAGATCCTTCGTCGGTAAGTATATCTCCAAAGGTGTTCTCTGTAACTATTACATCAAAGAATTTAGGCTCTTGAATCATACGCATTGCAGCATTGTCCACATACATATAGTCCATGTTCACTTCCGGATGTTTGGGTGCCATCTCTTGTGCAATTTGTCTCCACAGGCGGCTACTGGCAAGTACATTGGCCTTGTCTACAACAGTGAGATGTTTATTGCGTTTCATGGCATATTCAAAGCCTACTTTCAAAATACGCTCAATTTCGGGGCGAGTATACATGTTGGTATCGTATGCTTTGTCGTTGTCTTGATATTTTTCTCCGAAATACATGCCTCCTGTCAGCTCTCGTATACAAAGGAAGTCTGCACCTTCTACCAGTTCCATGCGGAGTGGCGATTTGTGAAGTAAACATTTGAATGTCTGTATGGGGCGAATATTGGCATAAAGTCCTAGTTGTTTGCGCATGGCCAATAATCCTTGTTCGGGACGAACCTTGGCTGTCGGATCATTATCAAACTTCGGATCGCCTACAGCCGAGAATAACACTGCATCGGCATCTTTACAAGTCTGATAAGTTGAATTGGGAAAGGGATTGCCTACTTTGTCTATAGCATCTGCTCCACAGATGGCATATTCGTAATTTACCTTGTGCCCGAATTTGTCACAAACGGCAGACATGATGTTTACGCCGACTGTTGATATTTCGGGACCAATGCCATCTCCTGGCAATACTGCAATTTTAAAATTCATCTTTGTTCTTATTTTATTATTCGGTTAATCAATTATTTCATAGCCCAAAGGACTGCAAAATAGTAATATTTGTATAAACAATCTGTTTGGCTGAAGCCTGCATCTTTGAGCCAATTCAATTGGGCAGAGATTGTTGCTCTTTTGTCCAATTTGATACGTTCGTATGATGCATTTATTTCTTGACGGCTGAGGGTGGAATGCTCTATCTTGTTGCACCATTGTTTGTGATAGAGGTCTTGCATGAAATCGTTGTCTGCCAATATCTGTTCGGCGTTTACAAACAATCCATCGGGTTTCAGCGCTGGATGTATTCTGTTATAAAGCAACCGTTTATTGTCATCTGTCAAATGATGAATGGCTAATGAAGAAACGATGGCATCGTAACTGTTTATTTCCATCTCGAAGGTTGTGAAATCGGCTTGCTTGATGGTTACATTGGGAAGACCCTCAAATCTTAAACGAGCAATATCGAGCATCTTTTCAGACAAGTCGACCAATGTAAGCTGAGCTTTGGGATAGAGTTCCAGAATCTTCTGAGAAAGCAACCCCGTACCTGCTCCTAGGTCTAAGATTCGCGGAGATGATGTAGTGGGAAAATTTAAATTCTCAACGGCAACGGCATAGAAGTCGTCAAAACAGGGTACTAAAGTATGACGCTGTGCATCATATTGTCTTGATACGCGATCGAACTGTTTTTTTATTTCTACATTGCTTTTTGCCGCATCAAATTCAGTAACGTTATCCATCATAGCTGTTTTATTGTCTTATTCTTTTTGTTGTTCATAAGTGGGTTCTATAATATTGAGCATTTTGACTGTCGCTTTGATGGCCGCTTCCGTTTGGTCGGCATCCAATCCTCTAGTGCGGAATATTTTACCTTCAAAACTCCACATAATGATGGTTTGTACAAAAGCATCTGTACGCCCACCGGGAGGGATAGTTACCGCGTAATTGGTCAGCATGGGGAATTTGCGCCCCAAGTTTTCTTTGTATATTTTGCGCAACGCTCTCACAAAAGCATCATATTGACCGTCTCCGGCAGAATTAGCCTCGTATGTCTTACCCTCTATCTCAATACTCAATGTAGCCACCGGGCGTAATCCCTTTGTCAAAGTGACGAAATAGCTTTTCAGTTTTACCTTATTGCTAATCTCGTCGTGTTTCAACACATCCGAAACGATATAAGGTAGATCTTCTTTCGTCACAATTTCTTTCTTATCTCCAAGTTCCGTAATACGCTTCGTAACTTTCTTCATAGATGCTTCGTCGAGGTCGAATCCCAGATACTCCAAGTTTCTGCGAATATTCGCTTTCCCCGATGTTTTGCCTAAGGCGTATTCTCTCTTACGTCCGAAACGTTCGGGGAGCAGGTTGTTACAGTAGAGATTGTTTTTATTGTCGCCATCGGCATGTACACCGGCAACTTGGGTAAAAACATTTTCTCCGACGATCGGTTGATTCTGCGAAATAGCTATACCCGAATAAGACGCTACCATATTGCTTATGTCTTTCAACTCTTCTTCATTAATATGTGTCAGAGCTTGGAAATGGTCTTTCAAAATGGCTTGAACACTCGCCAGAGGTGCATTTCCTGCACGTTCGCCTAGCCCGTTGATCGTTGTGTGCAGTCCTTTACATCCACTCAGTACTGCTGCGAGTACATTGCTGACTGCCAAATCGTAATCGTTGTGTGCATGAAAGTCGAAATGAATCTTGGGGTAGCGCTTTACCATTTTCCTCATATATTCTATCACTTGTAGAGGATTGAGAATACCAAGCGTATCGGGGAGCATAAAGCGTTTGATCGGTGTTTCAACTAAAGCGTCCATCAGCTCGTATACATAATCCGGTGAGTCGCGCATCCCGCTACTCCAGTCTTCGAGATATAGGTTTACCGACATGCCAAGCGACACGGCATAATCTACCGAAGCTTTGACATCTGCAATGTGCTCTTCCAATGTTTTGTGCAATTGGTAAGTACAGTGCTTAAGCGAACCTTTGCACAATAGATTAATGATTTTGCACCCTGCACTGTTTATCCAATCGATGGAACTATGTCCATCAACGAAACCAAGTATTTCTACTTTATTCAGCACATTGTGTTTGGCTGCCCATTTGCAAATCATCGTCGCAGCATCCATTTCGCCGGCCGAGACTCTTGCCGAACCTATTTCTATACGATCTACATTGACTCGCTCGAGCAACTGGCGTGCTATCATTAGCTTCTCGTGTGGTACAAACGACACTCCGCTGGTTTGTTCACCATCTCGGAGTGTTGTGTCCATTATCTCTATTTGAGGATGTTTATGCTTGTACATGTTTTTTCTCCCAATCTTCTATTCTGTCTTTGTTTGACAATAGAAAGTCTATATCGTCCAGCCCGTTTTCGAGACAATGCTTCTTGTAGCTATTTATTTCGAATTTCTCGCTGTTTCCTGTAGTCATATTGGTTACTGTCTGAGCAGGTAAGTCTATCTTGATGGTGGCTTTCGGATTGTTCTTGATTGTCTCGAACAATTCGGCAAGAAAAGGTTCACTTACAACAACGGGCAATACAAAATTATTCAGCGCATTATTGCGGAAAATATCGGCAAAGAAACTACTGATAACCGCACGGAAGCCATATCCGGCAATGGCCCATGCTGCATGTTCGCGGCTCGAACCGGAGCCGAAGTTCTTGCCGGCAACGAGCACTTTGCTATCAGCATAAGTCGGGTCGTTAAGAACAAACGGCGTTTTGTTCCCTTGTTTGTCGTAGCGCCAGTCGCGGAATAGATTATCGCCGAATCCTTTTTTGTCTGTCGCTTTTAGAAAACGAGCAGGAATGATTTGGTCTGTGTCAACATTTTGAAGGGGAAGAGGCACACACGTTGATGTCAGTATATTAAATTTTTCTTTCATCGTTTTATCTTTTTTGTCTCAAAGGCATTATATCTGTTTGTCATATAAGCTTTGCGTAGTGAATAGAACTTATTTTATAAAATCTCTTGGATCGGTGATAACACCCGTGATAGCTGCTGCTGCTGCAACAAGCGGACTAGCCAGTAAAGTGCGGGCACCAGGGCCTTGACGTCCTTCGAAGTTTCTGTTCGAGGTGGATACCGAATATTTACCTTCCGGTATCTTGTCGTCATTCATTGCCAAACATGCCGAACAGCCCGGCTGACGTATAGCGAAACCCGATTCTTTGAGTATTACATCCAAACCTTCATCGCGGATTTGTTTGTCTACTTCCCACGAACCGGGAACAATCCAAGCGATAACGTTGTCGGCTTTGTGTTTTCCTTTGACATACGATGTGAATGCACGAAAGTCTTCAATCCGTCCATTAGTACAGCTGCCGAGGAAAACATAATCTATTTTCTTGCCCAATAGAGAATCTCCGGGTTTGAACCCCATATAGTTTAAAGCCTTATTAAATGAATCGCGTCCTTCTTTCGATATTGTTTCTTCGGTAGGAATGTGCTGATTAATGCCCATACCCATTCCGGGGTTTGTTCCGTAGGTTATCATCGGCTCAATATCTTTAGCTTGGAAAACAACTTCTTTGTCGAATATAGCATCCTCGTCGCTCTTTAAAGTTTCCCAGTAAGCTAACGCCTTGTTCCAAGCGTCGCCTGTTGGAGCATATTCTTTTCCTTTGATATATGCGAAGGTCTTTTCGTCCGGTGCAACCATTCCACCTCGTGCACCCATTTCAATAGAAAGGTTGCATAGCGTGAGGCGTCCTTCCATTGACAGATTGCGTACAGCTTCGCCGGCATATTCTACAAAATATCCTGTCGCGCCGCTTGTTGTCATCTTAGACATTAAGTAGAGAGCCATATCTTTTGCGGTAACACCCGTTTGGAGCGTTCCGGCAATAGTGATTCGCATGCTTTTGGGTTTGGCTTGTAGAATACATTGTGAGGCTAGTACCATCTCTACTTCGCTGGTACCAATACCAAAAGCAACTGCACCCATTGCACCGTGGGTCGAGGTGTGCGAGTCACCGCAAACAATGGTCATGCCAGGTAAGGTTAATCCTCTTTCGGGACCTACTACATGGATAATACCATTCTTTGGGTTCATCATTCCATAGTGCGATAGTCCGAAATCATCGGCATTCTTTGCTAGCGTATCTACTTGCTTCTTTGATATAGGGTCGGCTATCGGCTTGTCTTGATCGTGAGTAGGTGTATTATGATCGGGCATGCAAAAAACTTGTTTCGGGCGGAAGCATTTTAATCCTCTTTCTCTTAATCCGGCAAAAGCTTGCGGACTGGTTACTTCGTGGCAATAGAGTCTATCTATATACAGTTGTGTAGGGCCGTCTTCTACTTTTTGTACAACGTGTGCGTCCCAAATCTTATCGAATAATGTATTCATCTTTTTCTAATTTTCTATTTTAAACTTATTAATGCAATCTATATACGCTTCTACCGATGCCGCTATGATGTCGGTATTGGCACCAAAACCATAATAATAGTTTCCTTTGTATTCTACCTGCATGTGGACTTTCCCCATATCATCACTACCTTTGCTTATGGCCTGAATAGTAAATTCTTTCAAAGTCATCTGGCGGTTAATAATCTTTTTAAGAGCATTGATAGCTGCATCTACGGGACCATTGCCTTCGGCTGCTGCCGAGAATCTCTCACCGCTCACATCCAATCCTAGTGAAGCGACCGACCGAACACCAATGCCACTTGTCACTTGTAGATAATCAATCTTAACACGGTGGTTGAGGCTGCGGTCTGCTCCAGCCAATACAAGGATATCATCGTCATGAATTTCTTTCTTTCTGTCGGCTAATTTAAGAAAATCTTCGTATACTTTATCCAACTTCTCTTCAGATAATTCGACTCCTAATGCAGATAGCCGATGTTTTAAAGCTGCATGTCCGCTACGGGCAGTGAGGATAATCGAATTGTCGTCTATACCTACATCCTGTGGATTGATGATTTCGTAGGTTTGCACATTCTTTAATACACCATCTTGATGGATGCCTGACGAGTGTGCGAATGCGTTGCGTCCCACAATAGCCTTGTTGGGTTGGATGGGCATATTCATTAGTCCTGAAACCATTCTACTGGATGGATATATCTTTCGTGTGTTGATATTGGTATCGATGCCTATTTCTTTATGGCTTTTCAATATCATTACGATTTCTTCGAGAGAAGTATTTCCTGCGCGTTCGCCAATTCCGTTGAGGGTTACTTCTACTTGGCGTGCTCCATTTAGAACACCAGCCATCGTATTGGCAGTAGCCATGCCTAAGTCGTTGTGGCAGTGAGTCGATATCACTGCATTATGAATACCGTCTACATGATCGAACAGGTATTTTATTTTTGCTCCGAATTCAGAAGGTAGACAGTAGCCTGTCGTATCGGGGATGTTTATCACTGTGGCACCGGCTTTGATAACTGCTTCTACAACTTGAGCAAGATATTCGTTTTCGGTACGTCCCGCATCTTCCGCATAGAATTCAACATCTTCTACATACTTCTTGGCATATTTTACCGCAGCAACTGCACGTTCAATAATCTCTTCGCGAGTAGAATTGAACTTGTATTTGATATGATATTCTGATGTTCCTATTCCGGTATGAATACGTTTTCTTTTGGCATATTGCAGGGCTTCGGCAGCTACATCAATATCTTTTTTTACGGCTCGGGTCAGAGCACAAATGCTTGGCCAAGTCACAGCCTTTGATATTTCAATTACCGAATTGAAGTCTCCTGGACTCGATACAGGGAATCCGGCTTCGATTACATCTACTCCCAAAGCTTCCAACGCACGTGCCACTTGAATTTTTTCTACTGTGTTCAATTGGCAGCCGGGAACTTGTTCCCCGTCGCGGAGTGTTGTGTCAAAAATAAACAATTTGTCTGTCATTGTTCCTATTATTAAATTAATTGTTTGATCAACGTACAAATAAAAAGCCTCCCTCACTAGGAGTGAGGAAGGCTTTCATATATCTTTTATTCTTTTATATATCTACATGCGATACTCACTCCACTTGCACTTTGCCAGCAGAATAATAATAATACCGTTCAGCAGAATACTGCTCAGTAGTATCGTATGTAAACCTGATAAATTCATTTCTTTCTGTTTAATGGGTGCGAAATTAAAAGATAAAATCAGAATAAACAAACAAAAAGGAATATTTTTTATTGTTTTGGTGATAAATTCGTATTTTATTCATCTTTCGAACTTTATTTCGTTATTTCCTCGCTTACTCTGTCTGCTCCAAAGGTGGCTATCTAATTATTCTAAACGAAATAGGGCATGATTATGTAATATTTCGTACCTTTGTTCAAATAATTTAGGTGATTAATAAAATAAAATTGTATCATGGCAAAATATAAACGTATTTTATTAAAACTCAGCGGCGAGAGTCTGATGGGTTCAAAACAGTTTGGTATTGACGAAGTTCGTCTTGGAGAATATGCTAAGCAAATTAAGGAAATTCATGATGAAGGTGTTCAGATAGGTATTGTTATCGGTGGAGGTAACATCTTTCGCGGATTATCTGGAGCAGGTAAAGGTTTCGATCGTGTGAAGGGCGACCAGATGGGTATGTTGGCAACAGTTATCAACAGCCTGGCGTTGAGTTCTGCACTTACAGTTGCCGGACTTAAGGCGAAGGTGTTAACAGCTATTCGTATGGAACCTATCGGTGAGTTTTATAGTAAATGGAAGGCTATTGAATGTATGGAAAGAGGTGAAGTTGTCATTGTGTCGTGTGGCACGGGTGCACCTTACTTCACAACGGATACTGGTTCTTCCCTCCGTGGTATAGAAATAGAAGCCGATGTTATGTTGAAAGGTACGCGCGTTGATGGTGTATATACTGCCGACCCCGAGAAAGATCCTACCGCTACGAAGTTTGATGAGATAACGTATGATGAGGTATTGCGTCGCGGATTGAAAGTGATGGATTTGACTGCAACTTGTATGTGTAAAGAGAATAATCTGCCAATTGTTGTGTTTGATATGGATACACCGGGCAACCTTCAGAAAGTCGTTTGCGGTGATAATATCGGAACTCTTGTTCATAATTAATAAAAAAGAATAATATATAATTCAAAATATTTTTTTATTTTTGTAGGCACAACTTATAGTATAACCGTTATAACAATATTATTAAGATGATAGATGTAGATAAAGATTACGCTGCTGCAAAAGCCAAAATGAGTGCAGCACTCGACCATTTGGAAGAAACATTGTCGCATATTCGTGCGGGTAAAGCTACTCCCAAATTGCTTGACGGTATCAAAGTGGATTCTTATGGACAAATGATGCCACTTAGTGCTGTTGCTGCCATCGCTACTCCCGATGCCCGTAGCATTACGATTCGTCCATGGGATAAAAGTATGTTTGGCCCTATTGAAAAGGCTATTATAGACTCGTCTCTAGGAATCATGCCCGAGAACAATGGTGAGGTTATAAGAATTGGAATACCTCCTCTGACCGAAGAACGCCGCAAACAGTTGTCAAAGCAATGTAAATCGGAAGGAGAATCTGCAAAAATTAGTGTGCGTAATATTCGTCGCGATCACTTTGAAGCGTTGAAGAAAGATATTAAAAACGGTCTTCCTGAGGATGTGGAAAAAGATGCTGAAACGAAATTGCAAAAGTTACACGACAAATACATTAAGGATATAGAAGATGCTCTTATTCGCAAGGATAAAGAAATAATGACCGTCTAGCTGTGCAAGGATTAGTCATTAAGAATACAGGTAGTTGGTATTTAGTTAAGACCGACGAAGCGAAACTGGTAGAATGCAAAATAAAGGGAAACTTTCGTTTAAGAGGAATTAAAAGTACCAATCCGGTTGTTGTAGGCGATAGGGTGCAAATTATTCTCAACGAAGAAGGAACGGCGTTTATTAGTGAAATCGAAGAGCGGAAGAACTACATTGTTCGCCGTGCGCCCAATCTTTCAAAACAATCCCATATTCTTGCAGCTAATTTGGATCAATGTATGTTGCTTGTTACGGTTAATTATCCCGAAACGACAACTGTTTTTATTGATCGTTTTCTTGCTACTGCCGAAGCGTACCGTATTCCAGTGAGTCTACTCTTTAATAAAATAGATCGTTATGGTGATGACGATTTGCGATTGATGGAAGGACTAATCAATCTTTATTCATATATAGGATATTCTTGTTACCGTATTTCGGCAATCGATGGCAATGGCGTCGATGAAATACGAAATGCGGTAGCAGGAAAAATCACACTCCTATCGGGGCATTCGGGAGTAGGTAAGTCTACCCTTATTAATACACTGTTGTCCGAAGAACTACAAAAAACTGCAGAAATATCAAACTCCCATCATAAAGGTACCCATACTACTACATTCTCAGAGATGTTTCCAGTTGTCGGTGGCGGATATATCATTGATACTCCCGGTATCAAAGGTTTTGGCTCTTTCGATATGGAAATAGAAGAGGTTGGTCATTATTTCCCCGAAATTTTTAAATACTCTGCTCATTGTAAGTACAACAATTGTACGCATCGCAATGAACCAGGTTGTGCTGTTATCAAAGCAGTCGAGGATCATTACATAAGTCAGTCGCGCTATATGTCTTATCTTAATATGCTCGACGATAAAGACGAAAATAAATATCGGCAAGGATATTGATCACAGTAGTGTTTAGAAAACATATATGGCGTCTGCTTATTTAGCTTGATGACACTATTGACATAAGTTTTGAGAGCATGAATTCAATTCATCTTTGGGCTTTACAAATCGTATGGCTAGTGAAAAGTACGTGATCGAAATAACTAAGGTTGAATAACAAAATCATTAGGTTTAATATCTCTGCCATTTTGTTGCAAATATACTTTGTCACTCAGGTATGACACCATACTGAACTATACTACAGAGAGTTAACGACACACCATATACAACGCCAGCAGAAAGAGGTCCAAAAATCAGCTTGAGAACATATTGTAGGCACGTTATTTCCAGTAGACCTTTATTTAGACTCGTTCTAAACGATGCTCTAGAGATAGCTGAAAGGCGTATTTGTGAATAAACGAGTATGCTCCATACTTATGATAAGTGTGCTTCATTTCCGTAAAAAAAGTGGTGGTCAAGCAAATAAAATAATCTCTTTGAAAACCGCGTTTAAATCTGCTTCTATCGCTATTGATCTCTTTTCAAATTTCTTGCATACATTTTCGAACTTCATCTTGTCACATTTGATGCTCGTACCCATGATACGATTTCTGTCCTTCTTTCAAAACAGGGCGTACCGTGTCGGCTGTAGCTGTTTTTCTCGTAAACTGTTCATTTTAGGTTTAGATTTATAATAAGGTGCGGAAGTATCACACGTGTGCGACATTCGTCTCACAGCTGTGAGACAACTGTATCACACACGTGAGACAGTTGTCGCACACGTGTGATACTTCTATCTTTTTCTGAAAAGGCTGCGGTGTGTTGAATAGACGTAAATTAAATCGTTTATTATGTGATGTTTAGCTCATAAACTTTTACTTATGAGTATATTTTTAATATTTGAAGGGTTTTAGAAAGCGAATTGGTTTCTTTTTGGTGAATGACTACAAGAAATAAAAGGAGCTGTTGGTTGTTGTCCGGTTCAAAGCGATCAAAGTATTAGATTATTTGTCGCGAAGTACTTTAAAAGATTCTTCCGCTTTATCAATGTCATCGACAATATATATTTTTTTTCTATACAAGGTTGTATGGGCATATTGGTATGCCATGCCTATTAAGATAAAAATTGATGAAAAGACGAGTCCAAAGACCATCAATAGTGAAAATAGGTAGATGATGATTTGATAAATAAAAGGCACTTCGAAAGTAGTACTGGAAGCAAAAAATGCCGCCTCAACGTATATGCTCATTATCCACGGAAAAGCAAAAAATAGCAGTATACATGCTCCTAATAATTTTAGTACAAACCAGAAAAGGAGAGTGGATCCCCAATGTCTGTATCCTAAACTTAAAGAACGCTTGAAGGATTTGAATAATGACGATTTCTCTATTGTATAAATAGGTATTAATAATAGCAAAGGGGCTCCTATGCCTAGCAAGAATACAATGGAGGCAATTATTGCTACTATGGATGATGTTTTTATCTTGAGTAGGATGAATAGAAAAATCAGGATAATAAGATAAGGTAAAAGACAAGCAATCTTGGTGAAATTACCTTTCAATTGAGACATTACTTCGCCGAAGTGAATGCCTTTCAGTCGCTCATCTCGTTCGTTGTACAGCTGTAGCAAGGAATAAGAGAGTGCTGGCACCAATAAGATGAGTAATATGGTACTTGCTAAAAGAAGTGCGAAAGCTCCTAGGGCAGATGGAGTAATATAACCAACGGTAAGGAGTCTGAATAAATGGCTTGTCGACCAAGTGAAGAAGAAAGTAAATAATAGGACGGTGGGCAATAGAAAGCTTGCAGAGAGGCGCAGTATTGTTGCCAAATTCTCTCTCATGAAGAGTAAAGTGGCACCCATTCGTTTGTTGAATGGGCGCTCTTTTTTAAATTCTATTTTAGTCCATTCTCTTTTCATGTAAATCTTTTAATCGACTTCGCCTAATGAATTTCCGTATTCCATTTCACCTTGTACGATGAAAAAGATATCGTCTTGAGAGAAATCGCCAACTTTATCTTTCTTGGATTCTTTTACCACGTAATCGGCTACGGCATCCAAGTCTATTGATACACAGCCGTCTTTGTCCGGTTGGGCATCTAGTACTCCACTGCTCACATAATAATCGTCTATTACGTCAAGGAAGTAGTATAATTGGTCGTCCGAGAAACGTCCTTTTAATTCTTGTGGAAGATAATTTTTAATATACTCCACACATTTTTCATCGTCGGCATTATCGAGTAATTCGTCCATGGCTTTTATCGGTTAGATAGATGAATGATTTAGAGAATAGCTTTCAGCTTTTCTTCGAATACTGATTTGGAAGCCGAACCTACTTGTTTGTCTACCTGTTTGCCATCTTTAAAGAAGATGACTGTAGGAATATTGCGAATACCGAATTCGGCAGTAACATCCGAATTATTATCAACGTCGCACTTTCCTATAACGGCTTGCTCACCATAAGTAGCTGCCAATTCTTCAATAATTGGTCCTACCATGCGGCAAGGTCCACACCATGTTGCCCAAAAATCAATTACAACCGGTTTTCCGGAGTTAATCAACTCTTTGTAATTGCTGTCTGTAATTTCCATTCTAATAAGTTTTTAATAAAGAAAGTTTATACTAAAGTTATTTATTGCATCCACAAAGATAATGTAAGCCCAAGACAATAGAAAGTATTTTGTCCTTTTTTTATGGCAAGTTTAGTCCATCAGTTTATTTGGATACTTACATTCGGATGGCTCTTGACGAAAGCGACCAAATCCTTTCCCGGTTGTACGGTTACAGTCTTGGAATTAAGGACTAATGTCATGTTATCTTCTTGGTCGGTTATCTGAAACGAAAGCTTTGTTTTACCCTTTGCTTCTTCTGTCAATTCTGTTAAATCGTTTATCCACATAGCGTTTACATCCTCGAGCGGTAAAGACATTGTGATTCGTTCTATCTCGTTTTCGAGAACTTCTGATAACATTCTCACACCTGCAATCTTTACTTCCAGATCATCGGGACGCCATTGCCTACCTTGGCATCGTGCCGAAATATATAGGAGTACGCCTTCCGAAAAGTTTCCTTGATATTTGGCCCAATCTTCTCCGAAAAGAGCGAATTCAAAGGCTCCCGAATAATCTTCGACTTTGGCAATACCATAAGGGTTTCCGTTTTTCGTGATTCCATTGCGCACTTTGGTGACAATACCACCCATCGTTAGGTCTTGTCCTTTGAGAGGCGTCAGATCCGAGAGGTCAGCCAGTTTGGTGTTGCACATATAGTCCAATACAATTTGATATTCATCCAACGGATGAGACGACAAATAAATACCTATCAGTTCGCGCTCTTTGTTGAGCTTTTCCAAATCGCTCCATTTGTCAAATTCTTTAGGTGCTTCGGGTACGGCAGTCTCTACCATATTGCTACCTCCGAATAGTGAGTTGGCCATTGAGTCTTTTTCTACCTGGTAGAGGTTGCCATATCGGATAAGCGTTTCCAGGAATGTCTCATCTTTCATGTTGGGAACGAAGTATTGTTCTCTTCTTAGCCCAAATCCGTCGAACGCTCCTGCAAGCGCCAAATTCTCCATATTCTTTTTGTTGCAAGCATTTAGGTTGACGCGTTGTACTACATCAGCAATCGATTTGAATGCTCCGTTACTTTGGCGCTCGTCAATGATTGCTTGTACGGCCTTTTCTCCAACTCCTTTTATCGCTCCTAGTCCAAATCGGATGTTGCCTGCTTTATTGACAGTGAAGTTTAGATTACTTTCATTGACGTCCGGTCCGAGCACCGATATGCCCATAGACTTACATTCGTCCATGAACTTCGTAATCTTAGTCATATCCGACAAGTTCTGACTAATTACTGCAGCCATGTATTCGGCTGGGTAGTGAGCCTTGAGATAGGCAGTCTGATAAGCGACCCACGAATAACATGTAGCATGCGATTTATTGAATGCGTACGAAGCAAATTTCTCCCAGTCGGCCCATATCTTTTCGAGTGTCTTGGCTTGATACCCATTCTTCTGACCGCCAGCAATGAATTTAGGTTTTAAATGATCCAGCTTGTCCTTTAGCTTTTTACCCATTGCCTTACGGAGCGTATCTGATTCACCGCGAGTGAAACCGGCCAATAGGCGAGACAATAACATCACTTGCTCTTGATAGACAGTGATGCCATAAGTGTCTTTCAGATATTTTTCCATGATCGGAATATCGTAGACTATAGGCTTCCGTCCCAATTTGCGGTCAATAAAGTCGGGAATATAATCCATTGGCCCCGGACGATATAACGCATTCATGGCAATAAGGTCTTCGAAGGTAGAAGGTTGCAGCTCCCTTAAATATTTCTGCATACCTGCCGATTCGAACTGAAAGGTACCGATCGTTTGTCCTTCGCAATATAATTGATAGGTCGCCGCATCTTCAATATCAATTTTGTCGATGTCGATGTCTATACCTCGTGAGAGTTTGACATTATCAACAGCCTCTTTTATGATAGAAAGTGTCTTTAGGCCTAAAAAGTCCATTTTAATAAGTCCGGTATCTTCAATTACCGATCCTTCGTATTGAGTAACCAGAAGTTTCTCTCCAGTCTCTTTATCGTCTGCCAAACAAACCGGAACCCAATCTGTAATATCGTCTCTGCAAATAATGGTACCGCAGGCATGAACACCTGTGCCACGAACGTTTCCTTCCAACATTTGGGCATACTTCATGGTTTCACTTACCAATTGGTCGTTTGAAGCTTCAGCAGCTTGTAGTTCGGGAACTATTTCTATTGCATCTTTTAATGTAACGTTCTTCTTTCCAGGTATCTTATCGGGTACGAACTTGGCCAACGCATTCGATTCGCTGAGTGGCAATTTCTCAACTCGTGCAACATCCTTTATGGCCATCTTTGCAGCCATAGTACCGTATGTAATGATATGGGCTACTTTTTCTTGCCCATATTTTTGAGTCACCCAATTTAATACTTTTCCACGTCCTTCATCATCGAAATCGACATCAATATCAGGTAGCGATATACGATCCGGATTTAAGAAACGCTCAAATAGTAGGTCGTATTTGACAGGATCTATCTTGGTGATGCCTAGACAGTACGCAACTGCCGATCCTGCAGCCGAACCACGTCCCGGGCCAACAGATACGCCAAGTTCTTTGCGAGCGGCATTAATAAAGTCTTGTACAATGAGGAAGTAACCGGGGAAACCCATCGTCTTCATGACATGTAGCTCAAAGATGAGGCGTTCTTTTATCTCTTCCGGAACCGGATCTCCATAACAACTTTTTGCTCCGTCAAAAGCCAGCTTTTTTAGATAATCGGCTTCCAATTTAATACGATAAAGTTTCTCGTAACCACCCAGCTTCTTTATTTTGCCTTCTGCGTCTTTCGGTTGCATGACTACGTTGCCATGTTCGTCGCAGGTAAACTCGTCGAATAAATTTTTTTCCGTATATTTTTTGCGATATTCTTCCTCGGTACCAAACTCTTCTGGAATGGCAAAAGTAGGCATGATGGGAGGATGATTGATCGAATAGTACTCTACTTTATCGAGAATGTCGAGCGTATTCGATAGAGCTTCAGGAACGTCAGCAAAGATTTCGTTCATTTCTTCTTTTGTCTTCATCCATTCCTGCTTGGTATAAAGCATTCTACGCGGATCATCCAAGTCTTTACCTGTACTTAAACAGATAAGTCGGTCATGTGCCTCAGCATCTTCTTCGTTAACGAAATGCACATCGTTGGTGCAGATCAATTTGATACCGAACTTCTTGCTGTATTCTATCAGCTTATTGTTCACTAGCTGTTGCTCGCCGAACGTTTCATGGTTCGCTCTTTCGACTGTTGCTTTATGTCGTTGTATCTCCAGATAAAAATCGTCACCAAATAGGTTGTGATACCATTGAATTGTTTCTTCTGCTTCTTTGAAACGACCAGCACGTATATTACGGGGAATCTCGCCACCCAAGCAGGCTGACGAAACAATTAAACCTTCGTGGTATTTCTCCAAGTCAGAGCGATCGGTTCTTGGTTTGTAGTAAAAGCCTTTAGTAAATGCTCGGGAAACCAGCTTTATAAGATTATGGTAACCTTTCTCATTTTTTGCCAATACAATAAGGTGGTAGCTCCCTTGATCTTTGTCGCTTTCTTTTTGCTCCATGGAGCGATGGGCTACATACATTTCGCAGCCTATAATGGGCTTGAATAATTTGCCTTTTGTTTCTTCCAGTTCTTTACGTGCTTCAGCAAGAGCAGCTTCTTTGTTTTCTATAGTTTCTTCTCCCGATTCGATGCCGGTAATTTTCGCTTCTATTTTTTTTATGTTGCTTTTTACTGCATCGTTCTTCTTGTTGACGTAGTTCGTAAACTCTTTGATGCCCAACATATTCCCGTGGTCGGTGATGGCAATGCCCTTCATTTTGTTGGCGATGGCTTTATCTACCAACTTCTTTACGCTAGCCTGCCCGTCGAGAATAGAATATTGGGTGTGAACATGAATATGGATGAAATCCTGCATTGTATCTTATTATATATTGTAGGCATCAAAGTTACTTTATCCTTTTCTATCTTCAAAAAGAAACGCTAAAAAGTTATCAACACCTTATTTTCTTTTAAATAGTTTTGGCGTTAATCAAATAAGACGTATTTTTGCAATCGAATATATTTAAATGTATGAATCGATTGAAAAGATTTAAGAGAATACGATTGCATCATGAAGGTGTTCATGCCTTAGTATTGGGCTTTTTGTTATTCGCAGCGATAGATTTGCTGTTCTATTTTGTGTTTACTACTAAGATCCCTTTCTATGGTGTTACTGTCGTATCGTTGGTGGTTTATGGCGTGGTAGTCAATTTCTTCCGTTGTCCTATTCGAGTCTTTGGCAAAAGTACGGAAAAAGTTGTTGTTGCACCTGCTGACGGGAAGATCGTAGTTATTGAAGAGGTTGAAGAAAATGAATACTTTCACGACAAGCGTATCATGATTTCTATTTTTATGAGTGTATTCAATGTTCATGCCAATTGGTATCCGGTTGATGGAACGATAAAAATGATGAAACACCAAAACGGAAAGTACATGAAGGCTTGGTTGCCTAAGGCTAGTCTTGATAATGAACGTTCGTCGGTCGTTATTGAAACTCCTGAAGGTACTGAAATTTTAGTTCGACAGATAGCGGGCGCGGTAGCACGTCGTATTGTTACTTATGCCGAAGAAGGTGAAGTCTGCTACATTGACGAACAGCTTGGATTTATAAAGTTCGGTTCGAGGGTTGACTTGTTTCTTCCACTCGATGCCAAAATATATGTTGGTATGGGACAATCTACAGTTGGCAACCAGACAGTGATTGCTAAATTATCTTAGTAATTATGATGAATCAAATTAAAAAAGCTATTCCAAATACGCTGACGTGCTTGAATTTGTTTTCGGGCTGTATCGCTTGTATCTTCGCTTTGGGCGGATGGTTTGGCGTTACGCTTATCTTTATTTTGTTGAGTGCGTTTTTTGATTTCTTTGATGGCTTGTCGGCTAGAGCGTTAGGCGTTTCTTCGCCTATCGGCAAAGAGCTAGACTCCCTCGCCGATGATATCAGCTTTGGATTGGTACCGTCAATGATAGTCCTTTCGTTGCTTACTCGTTCTGCCGATTCTGTAGTCTATTGGCCGGCTTTTTTAATAGGTGCTCGTAGCATATTGTCGTACTCGGCGTTTCTTATTGCTGTCTTTTCGGCACTTCGATTGGCAAAGTTCAATATAGATCCTCGTCAGACACATTCTTTTATAGGACTTCCTACGCCTGCAAATACTCTTTTCTGGATTTCTTTTGCTCTCGGCTTTCCTGACTTGATAGCGCCGCTTAATGTTATTGTGTTACTGGTCATGATCGTGTTTTCTTCTTGGCTGTTGGTTGCAGAGATACCGATGTTCTCGCTTAAGTTTGAGAACTTAAAATGGAGTGATAACAAACTGCGCTATATTTTTCTCATAGTTTGCATTCCTATGTTCTGTTTGGGACGTATTTGCTTGGCAGCTATCATACTATGGTATATCTTGCTCTCGCTTGTCAACAATCTGAATATCTCTAAAAAATAGATTATGCAGTTTCTTCTTTTTATTTTTCTTATCTTTATTTTCCTGATCCTTTTTGGGTTGATATTTGTCGTTCGCATCATAAAAACGATTCTACATATAGGTAGGAGGCAAGGAAATGATGCCCGTAAAGAAGGCAATGAAGAGGGTATGGCTAATGATGAACAGTCCAATAAGCAGATATTCGGAGATGATGAAGGAGAATATGTGGATTTTGAGGAAGTGAAAGACGACGAGAAGAAGTCTGATTCAAATTGAATCAGCGTTTTTTTGCAAAAAAGGATTTCATTAATGCGGCACATTCTTCTGCCATTATACCACTCGATACAACTGTCTTAGGATGAAGTAGGTTGTTAGCATATTTGCTAAAACCTCGTTTCTCGTCGGTAGCACCGAAAACTAATCTTCCCAATTGTGCCCAAGCAATAGCTCCGGCGCACATGACGCACGGTTCAATAGTGACATATAGGGTACACTCGTTGAGGTATTTGTTCCCCAGTCCGGCAGATGCCGAAGTAATGGCCTGCATCTCTGCATGTGCAGTTACGTCGATCAGCCGTTGTGTCATATTGTGCGCTTTGGCAATAATACGCCCTTGGCATACGACTATTGCTCCAATAGGTATTTCTCCTTCTTCTTCTGCAACCCGGGCTTCTGCCAAAGCCTGTTTCATATAATAATTATCTTCTTCCATGTGTTGTATATTCTACTAATATGCTACAAAAGTACATTTTTTATGCTTTTATTGCGAGAAATAAATTACTTTTGTGAAAACGGCATTAATATGGCAGAACACTTAATGTTAGGGAAAGCGGGCGAAGATGCTGCGGTTGCCTATTTGGAAAAGAACAATTATGCAATTAAACATCGTAATTGGCGTCGCGGACATCTTGAGATAGATATTGTTGCAATAAAGAACGATGAAGTTATTTTTATCGAGGTGAAAACAAGAAAGGATAATGATTATGGTGAACCTTTCGAAGCGGTTGATGCTAAAAAAGCTGCCCGCTTGATGAGAGCGGCCGATACTTATATAAAGTTGTATGAATTGGATCAATCGATACGTTTCGATATTATATCGGTGACGGGAGATAGTACGAATTTTAAGGTAGAACATGTTAAGGAAGCTTTTTATCCCACAATAATTAAAAGGTTATGAAGAAAGAATTATCTGTACCTATCATTTATCTTGCAGAAATCGATTCGACTAGTAATTATTTGAAAGCCCAATGCAAAGAAACGCACTTGGACGAATTTACTACTGTCGTTACCGATTTTCAGGATTCGGGACATGGACAAGCTAATAATTCGTGGGAGTCGGAGAAAGGAAAGAATTTGCTTTTCAGTTTTGTGTTCTATCCCGAGTTTTGTCCCGCACGTCAACAATTTTATTTGTCGCAACTCATTGCTCTGGCTATTAAAGATACGCTTGATTATTTTTGCTCTGGCTTCTCAGTGAAATGGCCTAATGATATTTATTGGGAAGATCAGAAGATTTGCGGTATTCTTATTGAAAATGAACTTTGTGGAGAAACAATTCAGCAATGTATTGCCGGCATAGGCATTAATATTAATCAGTGTGTTTTTCGAAGTGATGCTCCCAATCCTGTGGCTTTAATACAAATTATTAATGAGGAAAAGGATAGGGGAGAAATATTGCATCAGATAATGGATAAAGTTCTTGATTATTACAGGCTTCTCAAAGAAGGTGGCACGTCTATAATAGTGCACCGTTATATTCATTCTTTGTATCGCAAGAATTCTTTCCATCGATATAAAGATGCTGAGGGAATCTTCTCTGCCCGTATTGCTGATATTCTTCCACAAGGAGCTCTTGTCTTGGAAGATAAGGCCGGCAAGAGAAGAACTTATCATTTTAAGGAGGTCTCTTTCTTATCCGATTAGTTGACGAATGAATTGAGATTATAAAAATAGAGTTATAAATGGGTAAAATAGCCCTGTTGGCTGAAAACTTTTTAACTAAAATAATATACTTGTTATTTTTGATTGAAATATTAAACTGAAACGAACATGAAAAAGAATTGGTTGCTTATTTTGCCGCTACTGTTTGTATTTGCGGCTTGTAAAACGGATAACAGTGCTGAACCTACTGTTACACTTTCTCCATCGTCTATATCCGCAAATAGTGTGGCTACAACAACGACTCTTTCGGTCATATCCAATTATGATTGGACATTGTCGAGCGACCAGACATGGTGTGTGCCTAGTGTTACTTCGGGCAAAGCAGGAGTGAGTGCAATCACGACTGTTTCTATTGCTGCTAATACCAGCACCACTCAACGTACCGCTAACTTGGCTTTTAATGTAAACAAAACTACTGTTACGACGGCTACTTGTACGCAGGCTGCCGAAGAAAAATATAAACTTCCTGTTATATTTCATGTTCTGTATCACACTTCTACAGATGCTTCTCAAAATGTGACTCAAGCACAGATCAGCAAAATTATGAGTGCTGTGAATACTCTTTATAGTAATAATAATATGAATCTGGAGTTCGATTTGGCCACGACCGATCCGAATGGCAATACATTATCGGAGGCAGGAATCGATAGACAATATATATCTACTGATTCGCTTGAGTGTGACAAATTTATGAATGGTGAGCTAGCTGATAACAGCAAATACGTCGGTATGTTGTGGAATTTGAATAAATATATTAACGTATTCCTATATGAGTTTAAAACTGATAATAGCGGATATGTTACCATGGGCATTACCCATCTTCCTTATGTGAGTAGTACTAATAAACTTACGGGGTTGAACGTGGGAGATTATTACCTTACTCATAATTGGGAATATCCTCATTGTGCTTCTATCAACAGCTCGTTTATATATGAGTACGATCCGACTTCCCAATACTACAATCCGTACGATGTCTCTGTAACCATTGCTCACGAATTAGGCCATTATCTCGGTTTGTTTCACGTCTTTACCGAAGTGGGAGAGACTCAATGTTCGGGTGATGATTATTGTACTGATACTCCAAATTACGATCGAACTACTTACGAAAAATGGCTTTCTAGCTATATTCAGACGCATAAGAATATTACCTTGTCCGATTTATTACCCCGTACGAATTGCGAGACTGGTGCCACATTCAATGGAGACAATATCATGGATTATGAATATTGTAAAAGCAATGCTTTTACTACCGATCAAAGAGCGCGGATACGCTTCATTCTCAATTATGGCCTATTTATTCCTGGAACAAAATTTAATGCCTCTACGGTTACATCATCGAGTAAAGCTCTCGGAAATAGTGCTGTTCGTCCGCCGATTCTTTATGAATCGATAGGGACCTATAAAGGTGTTGTGAAGTCATTTCAGGGAATGAGAACATCTAAAAAATAAAGACGTTTATTCCATCTCCTTTTCCCTTTCGGCTATGGTGATCAGCATTTTCTTCGCTTCGGCCGAAGGGAAAAGCTTAACTACATTGTCCAAATAGTTTTTAGCTTTATGATAGCCCGAAGTATAAAGAGCTTTTAAGTCGTCTTTGTACCGGGCTTTCTGCATACTGGATGGAGCCGTAATTCGTTTGAAACTATTGTCTAGTTTTCGTTTATCTTGTTCTGCCTCCATAAAGAAATAGCTTCCTAAGAAAATGTTAGCTCGTAGATTGTTGGGGTTTAGGTTAATAACTTTGTCGTACAAAGCTACTGCTTCATCTTCTTTCTCTTTACCAAAAGCCGACTCGGCGCATCCCGATAAGTAAGAAGCATTGTTGGGCTCTTTTGCCAGTAGTATTTTGTAATAGCTGTAAGCTTTGGTATAATCTCTTGTGTTTTTGTAGTATTCGGCCAGCCGTTCGGCAAAAGGCAATGCCGCCGGTGAGCTTTTGTCCACTTCTACTCGATAGTAAATGTCAGCTCGTTCTACGTCTTTCCCTATTGCCTGCTCGTAAGTATTTGCTGCCTCTTCCCATTTCTGTTGAGTCAAAAAGGTAGATACCTTTTGCAATAACTCTGTCGCTGTTTGCGCCTGCAAATGCCAAGGTAGCATCACGCTCAAAAAAATAACCGATAATACTTTTCTCATCTTTCTCCGTTTTCATTTTACATGCTATTGCAAATATACATGATAATCTCTTTATTCTTTCTTTTATGTATGATTTTATTATGACCGAAAAAAATAATGGATAGAAATGCTATAATATCAGACTATTTTTCAGGTTGACATGAATCCTTTATGATATTTTTTATAAGCTTTTACTCAATCTTCGCAAGTCACCCTACGTTAGTAGAATGTATTTCATGGTTGAATATAGGCACAAGCATTTGTTCAGTAGCAAAGAATAATTTAAAACGTTCTATTTGGGTACCTGACATTTGTTTCACATAGTCTTATTGCTATGATAATAGAGTAAAAGCAGTGTGTACTATATGTTATGGTGTTGACATACTTATGTCGCTTGCGACTCACGCCCGTGAGTCGCAAGTTTCGTCCTTATGTTTTTTCCGACTCACGAGCGTGAGTCGCAAGATTGATAAGGAAGAAGTATTTCTGACGTTCTTATTTATTATAAAAATCGAAGGTATTGAAGCTTTTTGAATATAGATCGAAAGAAATTTTAGTATTCATGGGATGGTTGTTGCGATAAGAATTCGGCGTTGTACGACTGGAATAATAGCTGAAGTGGATAGCTCATTATAAAATTTTATAGTTATAATTATGCTTTTGGCACAGTTTTGGTAATATATCTTTTGCGTCCGCAAAGGACAACGTTTAATATATAATTGTATAACATAATAAATAATAAAAGAATTATGAACATTAAACCATTAGCAGACAGAGTATTGATTCTTCCTGCTCCTGCAGAAGAGAAAACTATCGGTGGTATCATTATTCCTGATACGGCAAAAGAGAAACCTCTGAGAGGTAAAGTAGTTGCTGTTGGCAACGGAACTAAAGATGAGGAAATGATTCTGAAAGATAACGATGAAGTTCTTTATGGTAAATATGCCGGAACTGAAGTCGAGTTTGATGGAACCAAGTACCTTATCATGCGCCAGTCGGACGTAGTGGCTGTGCTGAAATAATAATCAATACACATTCTAACTAATTTAAAATTATAACTTAAACAATTATGGCAAAAGAAATTAAATTCAATATCGACGCCCGCGATCAGATAAAGAAGGGTGTTGACGCTTTGGCTAACGCCGTTAAAGTTACTCTCGGACCGAAAGGCCGCAATGTTATTCTAGAAAAGAAATTTGGTGCTCCTCATATCACTAAAGACGGTGTAACGGTTGCCAAAGAAATTGAGTTGTCTGATGCTTATCAGAATGTTGGTGCTCAGTTGGTTAAAGAAGTGGCTTCAAAGACTGGCGAAGATGCTGGTGATGGTACTACTACTGCAACAGTATTGGCTCAGGCTATTGTAGCAGAAGGTTTGAAAAATGTAACTGCCGGTGCTAATCCGATGGATTTGAAACGTGGTATCGACAAGGCCGTTGCTAAAGTTGTTGAAAGTATTAAAGAAATCTCTGAAACTGTTGGTGACAACTACGAGAAGATCGAACAGGTAGCTACTTTGTCTGCCAATAACGATCCTACTATTGGTAAATTAGTTGCCGATGCTATGAAGCAGGTAACTAAAGATGGTGTTATCACTATCGAAGAAAGCAAAGGAACAGATACTACTGTTGGCCATACGGAAGGTATGCAGTTCGATCGTGGTTATCTTTCTCCTTATTTTGTAACAGATGCAGAAAAAATGCTCTGCGAGATGGAGAAACCATATATTCTTATTTACGATAAGAAGATTTCTAACCTGAAAGAGTTCTTACCTATATTGGAACCTGCTGTACAAACGGGTCGTCCTTTGTTGGTTGTTGCAGAAGATGTAGATAGCGAGGCATTGACAACATTGGTTGTAAACCGCTTGCGTTCACAATTGAAGATTTGCGCAGTTAAAGCTCCCGGCTTCGGTGATCGTCGCAAAGAGATGCTCGAAGATATCGCTACATTGACCGGTGGTATTGTTATCAGCGAAGAGAAGGGCTTGAAACTAGAACAAGCTACGATCGAAATGCTTGGTACAGCAGAGAAAGTTACTATTAACAAAGATAATACTATTATCTTGAATGGTAATGGTGACAAACAAGCTATCAAAGATCGTTGTGAGCAAATTAAAGCTCAGATCAAAGAGACTAAGAGCGACTATGATCGTGATAAACTGAAAGAACGTTTGGCTAAATTGTCGGGCGGTGTTGCTGTAATCTATGTTGGTGCAGCTTCTGAAGTTGAAATGAAAGAGAAGAAAGACCGCGTTGATGATGCTCTTTGTGCAACACGTGCTGCTATCGAAGAAGGTATCTGCCCTGGTGGTGGTGTTACTTATATTCGTGCTGCCGAAAAATTGGAAGGCCTACAAGGTGATAACGCCGATGAAACTACCGGTATTCAGATTGTACGTCGTGCCATTGAAGAACCTCTTCGTCAGATTGTAGAAAACGCAGGCAAAGAAGGTGCTGTTGTTGTTCAGAAAGTTCGTGAGGGTAAAGGTGATTTTGGTTACAATGCTCACAAGGATGTTTATGAAAACATGCATGCTGCAGGTGTTATCGATCCGGCTAAAGTAAATAGAGTAGCTCTTGAAAATGCAGCTTCTATTGCAGGTATGTTCCTGACAACAGAATGTGTTATCGTAGAGAAGAAAGAAGATAAACCTGAAATGCCAATGCCTAATCCTGGTATGGGTGGCATGGGCGGCATGATGTAGTTTTAAAACTACTTTGCTGTAGCATAACATTTATAAATTATACTTGTAGGGAACCAAGACGGCGGTGTCTTGGTTCCCTTTTTTATTTAGGCTTCTGACAGAATGTCCGAATGCTTTTTTGTCACATCATGACTTCTCCGATGCAGAGCAATAGTGTCAGACTATAGACGATGAAAAAGGGGGATCGCTTCCAAGAAGCGATAAAGAGACAGCCGCTAATAACGAAAGTGTAGATAGAGAGTAATAAATAGCGGTCAAATATCATATATCCCGCTCTGTATACTAACCAATAACCGAAGATAGGCAGTAGCAGACAAATACCAGACAGTGTATAGCTATTGATTAAGAAGAGCTTCTCTGTTAAGTGGTTTGAACGGTGCCCTAAAGTATCTTTCCAATGTACCACTATGCAGCTTATCAGATAAGCTGTTGGAAGCATAAGCGGCAATAAGTAGTTGAGGTCTTTATGAGGCGCTACCGATATCAGGATGAATTGTAATAGCAGCCATACGAAACTGAATAGATATGTTTGTTTGTCTTTTAGTTGCTTAACCCAAAAAGGTAGCATTAGGGAGATGAGGAATAAGAATGTCCAAACTCCCATATTCCATAGTATGGGACTATAGAAATACCATGGATGCTGATGGTCGGTTGTCCATAGTAAGCATTTTTTTCCAAATATATATCGATAAGGTTCGGTGTTCATAAAGTCAAAATGCAGGTAGGGAATGCAATACATCATCAGCCCAATGGCGAGGATAATGAGTATTTGTCTCCATCTTCTCCATTCAATGGGGTGATAAAACAAGATGAAAACAATGCAGAAAGGTATTAATAATATGGAAAACGAGAGCCATTGGTTGCAAAGATAGGAGAGTCCCAGACATAAGCCTCCCAATAGAGCCGACAGATAAGTGCCTTGATGCTCTTTGAAAGTACAAAAGATGAAGAATAACGCTCCTGCCATTGCCGCATGGCAACAAAGGGCTTCTGATGGTATTCTACCAAAAAGAATCAATCGGTATCCCGTACAGAGCAATAAGGCAGCAATCCATGCAAAATCTTCACGCCGCGAGATCTCTTTTGCCAGCAAGTAACTGAAGAAAATAAAGATTGTGGCCGAGCCTGCAGCAATAAGACGATGGGTCATTACCACTTCATAAGATTCTTTTCCGAAAAAGATTGTGCGGTTGTTAAGGAAGAAGGTAATGATGCATATTGCGAGCAACAGTATGGTATGTAGTATACTATATAAATCATTTCGTTTCATAATGCAAAAGTAATGAAACTTTTTGTTACTTTTGTGGCACTAAAATAAAAAGATATAATGAGAAGTTTTGCATCGGATAACAATTCGGGCGTTCATCCATTTATTATGGATGCTATTGCTCGAGCTAATTCAGATCATGCAGTGGGATATGGTGACGATTCGTGGACGGCGGAGGCTGTCGATAAAATTCGTCAGGCATTTACACCCGATTGTGATGTCTATTTTGTATTTAACGGAACCGGTAGTAATGCGGTCGCATTGCAAACCATTACGCGTCCCTTCAATTCTATTCTATGTGCCGAAACGGCTCATATCGTAGTAGATGAATGTGGTGCTCCTGCGAAAATGACCGGTTGTCATATTTGTACGATTCCTACTCCGGATGGTAAATTGACTCCGGAGTTAATAAAACCTCATTTGGTAGGCTTTGGTGAACAACACCATTCGCAACCGGGTGCTATCTATCTGTCTGAATGTTCGGAATTGGGAACCATTTATACACCAGAAGAGCTAAAAGCTATTACTTTGTTAGCACATCAAAATGGAATGAAAGTCCACATGGACGGTGCTCGATTGGCTAATGCTTGTGCATCGTTGCATCTTTCGCTCAAAGCATTGACTGTCGATGCAGGTATTGATGTCTTGTCGTTCGGCGGAACGAAAAATGGGCTGATGCTTGGAGAGTGTGTCATTGTGTTTGACGAAGAAGCTAAGAAATATGCCAAATTCTTCCGCAAACAGTCGGCGCAGTTGGCCTCTAAACTTCGTTATTTGTCATGCCAGTTTACTCCTTATCTTGAAACGGGTATTTGGTTGACCAATGCACAACATGCTAATGCTATGGCTCAAAAACTTTATAGTGCTCTGAACAATTTCTCTAGCATCCGTTTCACACAAAAAGTGGAAAGTAATCAGCTCTTTATGGCAATGCCTCGTCCGCTTATCGAATACTTGCAACAGAAATATTTCTTTTATATTTGGAACGAAGCAAATAATGAAATCCGCCTTGTGACTTCGTTTGATACAAAACCGGAAGAAATAGACGAGCTGGTTCAAGCGATTGAAGCATTCAATAAATAGCGGTTATTTGATATTGACTATCGGTATTTCTATTTCACCGAGGTCTATCATCGCATTTATAGGGCTAAGCTTCTGATAATGATACAGGTCTTCTGCACGAATATCTTTTTCGTGTAGAAGACCTTGATCTATTAAATACGATTGTCGAGTACCTTTCAATAAAGGATGTGCGGGAGTGCTCCATTCATAACCATCAAACAGGGCGATGTTGCTGAAACTCGTATCTGTAAGCAGTCCTTTTCGTACGATTAAAATCTCGTCTGCTTCTCCTTTCTGAGCAGCCAAAAAGGAGAGCCGACTTCTGTCTGTACTTTTGTAAGAGTAATCTATCTCATCATCTTGTACCAATTTCAAGGACTGTATGGAGCGCCTTGTATAAGGTGTATAACTTATATCGATAATCTTGCTGTCATAAATGATTCGACACTTTATTTTGCCCATCAGGTTCTGGCTGTCGATGTATTCTTTTAAGTCTATTGGCTTATTGTTCCCGAAATAATGTTGGATCGTTCTATTCATTCGCCTATTATGATATTCTAATAAACGAATCTCTCCATCTGATATTTGAATTGTTTCAATAAATTGGCACATATATTTTTTGTTTCATTTCGTTATATTCATCCGCGACATTACTTTGAAAAGTAATTCCTCCTCCGCTTTTGTATACCATGTTCCCATCTGCTAGTTGTTCTACAAAACGAATCATCACTGCACTATCCAAATTGTGTCCGTCAAAGTATCCCATGACGCCCGAGTAAAAATGTCGATCATGGAGTTCTGCTTCTTCAATAATTTGTGTCGTCTTTATCTTTGGCGCTCCTGTAATAGAGCCTGCGGGAAGTAATTGAAAGAAGAGGCTTCCTAAATGCCTATTAAATCCTTCGGGTAATGTTCCACCTATTTCGGAGCTCGTTTGTAGTATTGGTCCTCGATTTGTTTCAAGTCTGTCTATATATCGATATCTTGTTACTTGGACATGCTCTGATATCATACTCAAATCGTTTCTTATCAAATCGGTAATTGTGGCGTGTTCTGCCGATTCTTTAATGTCGTCCATGAGCAATTGTTCGGCGTTCGGCAGAGTTGCGTTTATTGTTCCTTTCATGGGATAAGATGAAATCTTATTTCCTTTGATGCGGATGAATATTTCGGGAGAGAAGACCACGAACATATCCTTAACCCATAGCTTGTATTTAGCTTTTGATATGTAGTAAATATCCCTTAATGAAAGGTTTGTTTTAATAGGGGTAGAGCATGTAAGGTTGATCAGAAAGCTATTCCCTTTTGAAATATTCTTTTTCACGATGTCGAACGATTGTTTATATCGGTCTAAATCTTCAGGAAAGGTTTGCCATTGCATCCCAGAGATAATATTCGATTTATCTTGCTCTTGTGGTGTATCATTCTCGTTTGTCACTTCATTGAACTGATACAATACTTCGTTCGAGTTGATATTCTCAGTCTTCTCGATATAAGTTTGTTGTTGTTTATAGTCTACAAAAAAGATGAATGGTTGTTGTTTCGAGCCCCATTCATTCATTTGTTCAATAGCATTGTTGCGGTCTTTGTATATCATAACGGGTACAAAGGTCAGAAAAAAATGAATGATGACCGAACGTTTATATGAAATTCAGCATCTCTCATTAAAGAATCTTACTTGCAGCAAGCTTTCGTATCAAAGGACTTATAAATGGAACAGCTGTTCATACTGCTCCGTTATATAGGACGATAAATTGCGATAAAGACTTTTCATCTCATCTATATTAAGAGTCTTATTATCTCTCCATCTTTTTACAATCGGCTCGACGCGATGGAATACTTCTTTCTCTACAGGAGCCAACCGTTGCATGATGCCATCTCCTTGTTTATTGTATAATGCTTCCCAATTGAGATATTTTTCGCTCCCATTTCCTTCGTGATAATTGAATACTTCTGCTTTCAGTTGGTCAACTTTCTTACCTAATGGTGTATTGGTTTCTTCTGAGGTAGAAGTAAGTAAGCGAGGTAATAGTTCATTGGCTCCCTTAACCCATACGGGGAACACAACACTGACCGGTGGGTAGCCAAGGATTGTCCACATCGTAGTCAGCTCTGGATTCTCACCGGGCTTTACTCCCTGTACTACGACAGATGAGGCTGATGAATGGCGTGGAATAAAATCTTGGTCGACAAACCAACCGCTTGTTTCTGGCTTGTTATAATGTCCGCTTCGTAAGTCAATTCCCAAAAGAGGGTTGACGAAAGAGCGCGATAGATCACTGAATATCCAAGCAGGAGTAATCTCTCTGTTGGATGAAGCAATGTTCAGGGCATTTGTATCTGTCATATAACGTACGTATCCTGCTCCTTTGTCTTTATCTCCCATGAACGAAAAGTTGGTGCGAGCGATATATCCGTTTGGGGCTGTTTTCGGATCGTTTGCATCATAATAGGTGTAGCGATAGCTTCCTATTTCGAACATGGCGGCTCCTCCTTGTGCATCAATGACGCCTATGTTAGCTTCGATATTACTTGGCTTCGCGATGGTATCTAGAAAATGTCTGAAGTCGGCTACGGTAGCGCAGGTGGCCAATGCTCGATAGAGCACTCTTCCATTGGCTGTGCCGCGATCATCATCTTTCACGTTCCTTTCAATATTGTACGATTGCGTGTTCATGATAGAGAATCCGGCACTATTGGTACCCATCCATACTTCTTTAGGGTGTTTTGCACTACTGTTTACTATTCCGATAAAAGAGTATTTCTCTCCTTTAAAATACTTCACACTGTTTTGTAAGAAGTCTGTATCGCGATGCTTCCAAAGCAACGGACGCCCATCATAGGTAGCTCGTCCCGATATTACAGCCGACGTACATGCATTACCTTGACTCAATGAGCAGATTATCGCAATCAGTAAAAGAAGTGCTTTTTTCATCTCAGATTATTTTATTAACGTTGAGTTTGAAGTGTGAATTGTCGTTGGTCGCCTGTATTCCCATTTTGCTGACAAACGGTAATGGCGAAACCGACTTGTCCATCTCGAAGGTCTTTATAACCGTATACACTTGCTGTGTAACGGATTCTTTGACCGGGCCTTAACTTTTCGATAAGCACTGGCTTTGAAACACCTACTTTGGAATTGGAGAGTGTGATATTCGGATATATGTTGTACATTATTTGATCTCCCGAATTATATAGTTCGAATATTAGTTTGCAGAACTCACCTGCTTGGATGATATGGTCATTGTTTTCGTCAACGAAACGGATATTCTGAATCATTATCGGTAAGAATGGAGTAGCGTTCTTGTAAATAGAGCGTCCCTGATTAGAACTATTGTCAGCATCTATGTTCGTTTCGGGATAAGAATTGTCCTGCTGTTGGTAAGTACGTGGCGAAACCGATTGCTGTTGACTTTCGTGAGGAGTCGATATGGCATTGCCTATCGCTGCACCTGCTATAGTTCCGACCACATTACCTATCGCCCATCCGGTAAAACTGTCTGAACTACTACCAATGATGGAACCTACCATCCCTCCTGCTTGAGCACCTACAAGGATAGCTCCCGGATTACCTTGCATGCCTGTTGTTCCGCATGCAGCGAGCGATATGCTTAAGCTTAATATCAATAACTTTTTCATGTTTACTTTGTTTGTGTGATTATCGCAAATATACTTTGATTTTGCGTCTAATATCTTCTTTTTGAGATGATTTAACATCTTTATGATGATTTATTCCCCAGCCGAATAGAGCAAAGTCTCCTTTGCAAGGATCGTCGGGCCAAACAAAACGAAGTGCATTTGTTATTTCAATAGCCTTAGATAGAGAACTGCCTGCTTTAGAGATGATTCCTAGCCTTAGAGCCTCTTGTATGACATGAGTATCTGCCGGTATGATTAATTCTTTTTTATCTATCCAATTCCATAAACCGACATCGACTGCCGAGTTGTCGCGTACCATCCACCTGAGAAACATGTTTACTCGTTTGCAGCAGGAATGCATATTTTTAGGAATAAGATTTCTTTCTGACGGACAATCGGCAAAAGCTTCGATAATGGCTTTTAACGGATGAACTCCTTTTTCGTAGCGCTGTTTGATGAAAGTCCCTATTGAACCGTGCCGATCTATTATACCTTTGATTTGAAAAAAGAAGGCTCTCATGTCGGCATACGAATAGAAACGATAGAATTTCTCATCTGATTCAGGAAATGAAATGTTGAATTTCTCTTGCCTAATCCATGCCGAGGGTTCGTGTTCCATCAATTGGCAAATGTCTTCAATCTTTCGAAGTATCTGAGAACGCTCTCCGAAAGCTAAAGAAGCAGCAATAAATGCAATAATTTCCACATCATCCGGTAGCGAATAGCGGTGCATGAATTGTGCCGGATCACCATGAAGAAAGTCTGTCGTTTCGTAGTACTCTGCCAATTCTTTTAACTGATATTTCAATGCTTCTTTCATATATGCATACAAAGATAGTTTAATTTCGACTCTCGCTTTTTATTTATTCTTTAAAATTCTTATTTTTGTATCCAAATAGAGAAATAAAAGAGATGAACAGATTATTGCTAAGTGCCCCATCGGGAATATCGACAGACGTATTATTGCCGGCTTCCAAAAGTATCTGTAATAGGGTTCTGATTATTCATGCTTTATCAGCAGGGAAACAACCATTATCCAATCTTTCGGATTGTGATGATACCAAAGCAATGATCAAGGCGTTGAAGAATAGGTCGGCTACTATCGATATAGGTGCGGCTGGTACTGCGATGCGTTTTCTTACAGCTTTCTTTTCTACTCAGTCGTCATGTCATATTCTTACCGGAACAGAACGGATGCAACATCGCCCGATCGCACCTTTGGTTGATGCCCTTCGTTCGTTAGGTGCAAATATTGTATACGAAAAAAACGAAGGGTTTCCGCCTTTGCGTGTATCGGGGTCTGCTTTGTGTGGTGGAGAGATCACCATACCCGGAAATGTCAGTTCGCAATATATATCAGCTTTGTTACTTATCGCTCCGACATTGCAAAATGGATTGAATTTGTATCTGACGGGAAATGTCATATCACGTTCGTATATTAACATGACGATCAGCTTAATGAAAGAATTTGGGGCAGAAGCTTCTTGGGCCGATCAAAATAGAATTGTAGTAAAACCTTCTACTTATATCGATCGCAGCTATTCTATGGAAAGTGATTGGAGTGCCGCTTCTTATTGGTATGAGATGGTGGCTTTGTCCTCCGTTGCCTCAATCAGACTTACTCAACTTACCCGTGACAGTTATCAAGGAGATAGTCGTGTAGCTGCCGTATTCGAGAAGTTGGGAGTTCATACCGAATATGTCGGACAAGGTGTTAATCTGACAAAAGTAAATTCTGTAGTCTCGTACTTTGAAGATGATTTTTCTGATATTCCTGATTTGGCTCAAACGGTCATTGTTACGTGCACTTTGTTGGGCATACCGTTTCGTATAACAGGATTGCAAACACTGAAGATAAAGGAAACGGATCGGGTTTTGGCACTCGAAAAGGAACTTTATAAATTGGGTTTCGTATTGAAAGATGACTTAGGGGGAAGTGTTATGCTTTGGAATGGCGAATGTTGCCCTATTGTTGACGATGCCATTATCGAGACTTATGAAGATCATCGAATGGCAATGGCTTTTGCTCCGGCGGCATTGAAGTTCGGCTCTATTTGTATAGACCATCCTCAAGTGGTCAATAAATCTTATGTCGGCTATTGGAATGATTTGCAGCAAGCCGGGTTTCAGATGGAAATGATTTGAACCGTAATTATTTGTTGAAACTCTTACGGCAATCAGTAAAATGAACTAACTTTGCAGAAAGAATGAGCGCAGTGTTGATATTTCTTTTGTCGCTTGTCGTATTGGCGATCATTGCTTATGTGGCGACAGTAGTGTTGCGTCGTTCCTCGCGAGACAGTCGACTGCCGATGCCTTTAGAAAATTGTGAAGAAAAATGTGGCGAGGATTGTTGTAGCATTGATTGTCAGTGGGTAAAACCTATCATTAAGATTGTTTATTTTGATGATGAAGAACTAGATGCTTTTAAAGGACGGAAGGCGATAGATTATACCGATGAAGAAACCGATAAATTTAGAGAGATACTTTATACAATGAGGGTAGAAGAAGTACCCGAATGGGTGCAAAGCTTACAACTCCGTGGTGTTGAAGTGCCAGTGGGACTGAAAGATGAGTTGATTTTGATTATTAATGATCTACGTAATATCGAACAAATAAAGAAATGATAGAGCTATTACATTATACTTTTTTTCAGCACGCTTTATTGGGTAGCCTCCTTGCAAGTATCGCTTGTGGTATTATAGGCACCTATATTGTGACTCGCCGCTTGGTATTTATTAGCGGTGGCATCACTCATGCTTCTTTCGGAGGTATAGGTATTGCCCTCTATTCGGGCTTACCGCCTATTCTTTGTGCTGCTCTTTTTTCTGCTTTCTCTGCTATTGGAGTTCAATGGCTCAGTACTCGAAGAGACATGCGCGAGGATTCTGCTATTGCTGTCTTTTGGACTTTTGGAATGGCTGTTGGTATTATATTTACTTTTCTTGCTCCAGGTTTTGCTCCCGATTTGTCTACTTATTTATTTGGTAACATTTTGACTATATCGGAGGGTGATTTATGGCTGTTGAGTCTGGTAACATGTCTTCTGGCTGTTACTTTTATATTATTTATTCACCCTATTATTTCGGTGGCATTCGATAGACAATTTTCCTATTCTCAACATATTCCGGTTGGATTATTTGAATATGTATTGATGTTGTTTATAGCTCTCACCATTGTTGCATGCCTCCGTATGGTGGGTATAGTACTTGTTATTTCATTACTCACAATTCCACAAATGACAGCCAATCTGTTTACTTTTAACTTTAAAACAATGATATGGTTGTCTATCGGCATCGGTTTTCTGAGTTGTTTGTCGGGATTATTGCTTTCTTATTGGCTCAATGTACCTTCGGGAGCTACAATCATATTCTTTTCTATCCTGATTTATGTGTGTTGTAAATTGTGGAATTATTTTATTAGACCTAAACAATAAACAAATATGGAAATCAAAATTCAATCTTTAGAAACGATTCACGAAGCTGCAAAGCAGTTTGTACAAGCAATGGGTGATAATACGGTTTTTGCTTTCTATGGTAAGATGGGAGCCGGAAAAACAACTTTTATTAAAGCCGTTTGTGAAGAACTTGGCGTGACAGATGTTATTACTTCACCTACATTTGCCATTATCAATGAATATCGTTCGGATATTGCCGACGAACTTATTTATCATTTTGACTTTTATCGTATTAAAAAACTCTCGGAAGTCTATGATATGGGTTATGAAGATTATTTTTTCAGCGGAGCAGTTTGCTTTATTGAATGGCCCGAGCTGATTGAAGAACTTTTGCCTGGTGATGTAGTCAAGGTTAATATTGAAGAAGAGGCAGACGGAAGCCGTAAGGTATCTTTTTAAATAGAACCTTTGCCTTTCATCTTCTGGCATGAGCACCCTATCAATATTTTTAAGAGTATTGGTAGGGTGTTTATTTTATGAATATTAGAAAATAGATTGTTTGTCTGCCTTTGTAATATGTTTTCGTATTGTGATGATGCTATGTTTTTGCTATGATAACGGCATACAGCAGCCCTGGTAATTGTCTCTACATAGAGGCGGACTATGATAGAAGACCTTGCATACAACCCATTTTTATAATGTTTTTGGAAAGTGAACATTCTCTAATATTCTGATACTTTCTTATCACAACCTAAACTACAGACCATCCTAGAGCACTATTTTGTTTTTGTTTCATTGTTCGAATATAACTCAAATAAGAACCACGGCATAGACGGAACGCATGTAATTCGCTGATATACAGTTGGAAATTCATAAGGACGAAAATAAATGTTTCTAGTTACAAACTTTTAGTTTCGTCCTTATGAATTTTTATGTTCGTCGTTATCATTTTTCGAAAGCTAAGTGTCGATTCCGCGCATTTGAAAGTATCACTTCGGTATGGTTAAAATAGTATCGGTTTTGCTCTTCATGTTCACTTCTGAAAACGTGGTCGAAAAAAGAATTCTCGCACGCCAACTTTCAGCCCCCCCCCTTTGTATCGCCCATTATCAGGGCAAATTTGAGAGAAATCATAACACACTGATTCTCTGCGAGAAAACATGTTTTTTGTGTCCCGTTTTGGTGTCGTGCACACGTATGAGTCTGATATACAGTCTGTAACGGTGACAGATATGTTTTCGTAACTAGAATTGGAGAAAACAGGGCTTTACATATCTACACGAGGTGTCTTTAAGTATCAGTAAGAATCTGCGACTTCAAATCGGTATTTTGTTTTTATCCTTCCAAAACGTCGTATGCTCCTAAAAATGTTGTCGTATGTTAGTTTTTCCGAAAACATAAGGACGTCACCGAAAAAACTAACATACGACAACGGCGGCTGTGACTTGTTTTGCCTTGCAAAAAATCAACCGTATGTTGCAGCGGTAACTAACGGATGTTGTTGAAGAAACTAACGTTAGTTGTTAGAATAACTTCTGTTAGTTACCGCAGTAACATCTGTTAGTTATGGTGGTGACATACGTCTGTTTTTTTCTTGTGTTAGAGCGTCATTTATTGAAAATTCATTGTAAAGTAGGCATTCATTTTTTGAGATATAAATATAAAAGAAGGTCCGTTTTTTTTAATATTGTTGGTGCTTTGCAGATAATATTCTAATTTTGGAGCGTATCAACCAATTAATTATATTGCATATGAAGATAAATTTTTTGTTTAAGGCTGTTGTGCCTGTAGTGTTATCTCTTTTTTGTTTGTCTGCAATGGGCCAGGAAACGAATGATGAAAGCCGATATACGGCAGATTTATTGAAAGTGGGGACAGTAGCTCCTAACTTTGTGTTGAAAACGTCCAAGGAGAAAATTATAAATCTAAAATCCTATAAAGGTAAATATGTTGTATTGGATTTTTGGGCTTCTTGGTGTCCTGACTGTAGAGCAGATGCTCCCAATATGGTCAAAGCCTATAATCAATATAAAGATAAAGGCGTCGCTTTTATAGGAATTTCTTTTGATACAGACAAAACGGCGTGGGAAAATGCAATCAGTAAATACGATATTGAGTACCCGCAAGTCAGTGAATTAAAAAAATGGAAGGAAACATCTATTTCTGCAGCTTATCATATCAAGTGGATACCCAGCATATACCTTTTGGATCGTAAGGGAAAGGTCGTTTTTGCAACAGTAAGTTCTGCACGGCTGGTTGAAAAATTAGAAGAAATAACCAAATAGTTTTTCTCTATATATAATAAGGTATAGAGTATATATATAAAAAGAAAGCGGGTAAAAGATTTTACCCGCCTCTTTTTTATATAATAAAATTCAAATTATTTTTCTTTGTATTCGTTAGGTGAGAATTCGTAAGTATCATCGAAGAAGCTTGATGAACCGCTACCTCCCGTTGTTACAAACCCATAAGTCCCTGCTTCATTAGTAAAGTATACGGAATTGATACGAGTAGAACCCGCAAAGTCGGTTACATCACCGTCATTATTACTCCATAAGTCGGTTGTAGGATCATAAATCCAATAGTTGCTGCGATAGCTTCCCGATGCTGCTGCACCTAAACCGATATAACCTTTACCATTTAAAGCGAATGCTACACCGCCGTAGCGTACGATACTTGTATAATCATCATTAAAGCTATCATCGCCACTTTCTACCAAATCATCATCATTTGTAATGTAACGAAGGCGGGTCCAAGTTGTTCCATCGAACTTCCACATATCTTTGCAGTCACTGTTATTGTTCTTTCCTCCTACGATATAGGCTACTTTATTGATAACGAAAGCCATACCCATAGCGCGTTTCGAACCTCCATAACCTTCTATTTTTGTCCAATGGCTACCGTCTGCTTGATTAGGATCGTATCTATAGAAGTCTTTCAAGCTACCATCGTCGTTGTAACCGCAACCTACATAAGCATAATTGTCTATTGTGAATGACAATGCTCCGTAGCGGATATCTCCGGGGAAGTCATCTACTTGTCTCCAAGTATTGGAAGAAGGAGTATATTCCCATGTATCTTTGAGAGGATTGGTTCCGTCGTAACCACAAGTAATGTATCCTTTACCGCCAACGGAAAATCCTGTGGCGAGTTCACGTGCACTAGGCATAGTAGCTGTAGAGGTTTCACTGAAGAGTTCTGTGAAGAAGTTTTGATTTATATCGTAACTGTACATGCTCTTGAGACGTTGGCTTTTACCGTTACCGCCACCAACTACGTATCCAATACCTTCAATGGTGAAGAACGCTGCGCCGGCACGGGCTTTGCCGTCGAAGTCGGAACGTTGATGCCAATAGCCCAATGTGTATTCAGTACTACTTGTGCAAGCCGCTGACAACAGCACTAATAACGAGAGCAGCATGTAGTTCGTGCTCTTTCGGAGATTCATTACTTTCATTTTTTATTCTTTTATCGTTAATATCTTTTTATAATTGAGCCACAAATATAGATAATTAGGTGATGCAAACAAAAAAACAAACGACAAAAAAGCTAAATAGATCGACTAAAAAAAATGAAGACTATAAAATTAGCTAATTTGTCTATAGTTTTTTGAGAAAGACGAATAAAATTTGTTTCTTTGCAAATCTTTTTAGTGCGACTCAATTTTAATAATTAAAGAATGAGAAAACTAATTTATATATTTGCTTTTGTATTAGCCGCAAGTAGTGTGCTGTTTTCTTCGTGCCGAGATGAAGATAGTACGGTCGGTAAAAAATGGTTCGATAGCAAATTTAATAACATTCAGACAGATACTTGTACTGTGCTGCTTTCAACGGCCTTGAGTGATTCTTTAGCGACCTCGGCCGATACGGTGTGTCAGATAGGACATTATAAGGATGCTACAAGAGGTGATATAACGACTTCGTTTTATACAGAGTATAATCTGCCATCGAATGCAGTTAATAATGATAACCGATATCGATTTGACTCTTTAACGGTTCGGCTTTGGGCTTCGGGTGATTATGTCGGTGATACATTGGCTGGTCCTCAACAAATAGCAGTCCATAAGTTGACTCAAAATGTAGAGATGGATGATAAAGGATATTTGTATAATAAATCATCTGTGCAATATCAGTCGACTCCAATTACAACGATCAATTTTACTCCACATCCAGGACAGCGTAAGAAGGATATAGAAGTAAGATTGCCCGATGCTCTAGGACAAGAATGGTTTGATATGATGCGGAATGATGAACTTCACTTTAGGCAGCAGGATCATTTTCGTGATTATTTTAAAGGATTCGCTTTCTTACCAAAATCGGATGGCATGTTGAATGGCTTTCAGGTAAATGACTCTAGTTTTGTTATAGCTATGTATTACCATGATATAACCAATCAACCTATTGCGAAGAAAATGGTCTTCACGCCTTATAAAACGAATTCGTTTAATAAAGTCAATTTTGATCGTACGGGTACTCCTTTGGCTAGTATGAAGCCGGGAATCAATAATGCCATATCTACTTCGCTTACCGGTAATGTAGCTCATCTGCAAGGTCTTACTGGACTGTATATTATGATAGACTTTCCGTATTTGAATAATTTGATGGCTGACGGACAGATGGTGAGTATCGAGAGTGCTGCTTTGCAGTTGTATCCGGTGAAACATAGCTATGGTGATTCACAGCCTTTACCTTCTAAATTGCAGTTGTATACTGCCGATAGTAACGGTTCTACCGAAGATGTGGTGTACAATTCGGCTGGAACATCTGTTCAAACAGGTAGTTTGGTGACTGATTACAATACATATCTTAATACTTATTATACGTTTGATATAACTTCTTTCTTGCAAGGTATCTTCGGTAAAATAGGTACTAACAAAAAGAAATTGAAATTGATGCTTCCTACTGCACAATTCTTTTCGACTTGTCAAGGAGCTCTCTTTGGCGATAAAAATTTTGTGGATGAAAACAATAAAGTCAAATTGACTATTCTTTATAAAACATATAACGATAAGCAATGAGAAAATTCCTGATCTTAATCCTTATTATATTGCCGTATTGCTCACTTTCTTCCCAGAATACGACAAATTCGCCGACTTCAATGTTCGGTATTGGTGAAATAGCTTATGGGGAAGGCGGACAATATGCGGGATTTGGAGGAGCAGGTATAGCCTTGAGAGGCGGTACTTTTATTAATTATGCCAATCCTTCTGCTATAACAGCTCTCGATAGTGCGCGTTTTGTGTTTGATATGGGTGTGAAAGGAGCTTATCGTATTTATCGCCAAACGGGTTCAAACAACAATTCTGTTGTGGGCAATCTGAATAATATGAGTATTGGTTTTCGCTTAAATCCTAAATTCTATGTTGGGGTTTTCCTTAACCCTGTTACTAGTTGTGGCTATGCTGCTACGATTGACCAAGATGTTGTCGGCAGTACTACTGGTGCCAAGATGTCTTCGCTGTTTGAAGGATCGGGGGGATTGTCAAAAATGGGGTTCACAGGAGCAGCATTACTCCTTAAAAACTTATCGGTTGGCGCTAGTGCATCTTATGTGGCAGGAACGATAACACAAGATGAGATTCAAAGCACTGCAACTGCTGAACTTGTTTCGAAAAAACAATCATTCTATCTGGACTTAGGAGCTCAATATCAACTTAATCTTGATAAGAAGCATTTAATGCTCATCGGTCTTGTTTATGGCTTGACACAGCCCTTGCATCAAACGAATACGCTTACAGCCGTTAGTAGTTCCGGCGGAACAACGGTTACGACTAATCCTGCTCATGGGAAGCGTTACTTACCAGGATATTATGGCGTCGGTGTCTCGTATATGACAGCTCGTTGGTTGCTTACTGCTGATTATCGATATTATGATTGGAGTAAAACAGAAACGAATGAATCGTATATTCAATATAAAAATCAGCATTATTTAATGTTCGGTGCACAACGTACCTTTGGCAATCTTTATAGGTATCCTGTGAAATTACTTTTGGGAGCAGGCTTAAGCAATTCTTACGTTGTGATCAGTGGTAAGAAAGCCGAAAATTATTATGTTAGTACCGGTTTGAATTTCTTATTTAAAGGAGGTAATACCGTATCTTTCGGAGTGAAATACAATGATCAGTTCAATAGCACAAAGAATATGCAAAAAGATCGTGCGTTGTCTTTCTTCCTTAATGTTTCATTCAACGAACGCGTATGGCATAGTAAGATCCAGTAATCGAATTATTTTATAATTAATAATAATGTTCAATCACTTTTTATCATTAATTTGAAGCTATGAAAAAAGGTTTTGTTTTATCAATTGTTTTGATGTTGTCTTTGAGTATCTTCGCTCAGAAAGAGACGACTAAAAATGAAGGCTTTGTTTTTACGACAGTCAAAGCTAATCCGATAACATCTATCAAAAACCAAAGTCATTCAAGCACTTGTTGGGCGTTTTCAAGTCTTGGTTTCTTTGAAAGCGAATTGCTGCGCCTGAATAAAGGAACTTATGATTTGTCGGAAATGTATGTCGTACACAAAACGATGGAAGATAGGGCTGTTAATTATGTTCGCTTGCATGGTAGTAGTTCTTTCGCACCTGGTGGGAGTTTCTATGATGTCGTTTATTGTCTTAGAAATTATGGCATTGTTCCACAAACCGTAATGCCTGGCATTATGTATGGTGATTCTTTGCACAATCATAGCGAGTTGGATGCTGTAGCAGGAGCCTATGTTGATGCAATAGCAAAGGGAAAGCAAACAAAATTGTCTCCAGTATGGCTCAATGGTCTGTCACAGATTTATGATAACTATTTGGGTAAGTGCCCGACAACTTTCACTTATAATGGAAAAACATATACTCCCAAGAGTTTCGAGGAATCTTTGGGTCTAAACCTTGATGATTATATCTCTTTGACTTCTTTTACCCATCATCCTTTTTATACCAAATTTGCTTTGGAAATAGAAGACAATTGGCGTAATGGACAATCGTATAACTTACCGCTTGATGAGTTTATGAAAGTTATTGATAATGCGGTAGAGAAAGGTTATTGTGTAGCATGGGGTAGTGATGTCAGCGAAGCAGGATTTACTCGCGATGGTATTGCTGTTGTTCCAGATGTTAATTCGAAGAATATTGATGGTACAGACATGGCTCGTTGGACGGGTATGAGGACTTTGGATAAACGTAGAGCTATGACTGATAAACCTTATCCGGAAGAAACGATCACCCAGGACAAACGTCAGGAGGGTTTTGACGATTGGGAAACAACCGATGATCATGGTATGTTGATTTATGGTATAGCTAAAGATCAGAATGGTAAAGAATATTATATGGTTAAGAACTCATGGGGAGATACAGGTAAATACCATGGAACATGGTATGCGTCGAAAGCATTTGTTTCTTATAAAACAATTAATATCTTAGTCCACAAGGATGCTATTCCAAAAGATATCGCAAAAAAGTTGGGAATTAAATAATCCTTCCTTTTTTACTTAAACAGATAAGCCCGATGGTATGTCAATACTATCGGGCTTATCTGTTGTTTTACTTAGAGCCTATACTTCGGCCATTTATATATTCATTAAACTTATCTTTATAATTATCTCCAATAGGAATATAAGTATCTTTATCAAAAATAATACGAAGCCTTGAAACTTCTACAATCTTTTGCATGTTGACGATATAAGACCGATGTACTCTCAAAAAATGCGATGTTGGTAACATCTCTTCAAGTTTTTTCATACTGAGTAGCGAAATGATAGGTTTTGTCTCATTTGTAAGAAATATACGGACATATTCGCTCATCCCTTCGATATATTTGATGTCAGTGATGGTGATACGAAGAATACGGTAATCGCTTTTTACGAAAAGCGAACCGTCTTTTTCTATTTGTGGGGTGTCTATCTCTGGTTTGTCTGTAGATACCGATGTCTCTTCGTGTTTTAAATACTCATGTCGGTGACGTGCCTTCTCTGCCGCTCTGAGTAAATCTTGGAATGAGAAAGGTTTAAGTAGATAGTCTACTGCATCAACTTTGTATCCATCTATTGCATATTCGGAATATGCTGTAGTGAAAACAATTAAAGGTCTATCTGCCAATGAGCGTACAAAGTCGAGGCCATTTAAATCGGGCATGTTGATATCTATAAACATTAAATCTATTTTCTGCTCTGACAAAAGCTGCATCGCTTCGAATGCATCAGGACAAGATTTTATCAATTCCAAAAAAGGAACTCTGGAAATATAAGACGAAACTTGAGTCAAAGCTAAAGGTTCGTCGTCAACAGCTATACATTTCATCATCGTCTTAATGGGATTATAAGTAAAACATCAAAAGTGTTTTTTTCTTTGTTATTATTAATGCTTAGTGTGAAATCTTTTCCGTAAATAAGATTCAATCTCTTTTTCACGTTGTCGAGTCCAATACCGTGATGTTTATCTTCTACCTTTTTCCAATTAGAATTAGAACTGTAAAAGATTATTTTATTATTGGCCTCGTCTATTTGCAACTTTAATTTGATAAAGGACTCTTTCCGATAGCTTATGCCGTGTTTAAAAGCGTTTTCTATAAAAGTAATAAATAGCAAAGGGGGAACCTGAACCTCTGGAATGCTTTCCGGTATATCTATTTCAATATGGACTTTATTAATGAAGCGTAACTTCATCAAGTTGACGTAATTATCTTGAAATTGTAATTCTTTAGCTAATGAAATCATAGAATTGTTGGCTTCATAAAGTACATATCTCATTAACTTCGACAGTTCTATAATGCTCGTTCTGGCTTCTTCGGTATCTATATCGACTAGAGCATGAATATTATTCAGTGTATTCATGAAAAAATGAGGGTTTATCTGATACTTCAGGTATTGCAGTTCGGTTTTTAATTTCTCTCTTTCTAGCTCTTTCATTCGCTCTTCGTCACGAAAAGATTGGAATATTAGCCTTATAGCAATATTGAAGCCTACCATTAAGATCGCAATGAGCGAGTATATTAACGTAAAAAGTATTCTTGGAAAATTGGGTGGGTTTTTTGTTTTGAAGTCCTGTCTTATTTCCCAAGGAGGAATACTATTCATCTGTCCTTTCTCACATTCAGCAACATCTTTATCTTCTTGTAGTGATCTATCTGGAAGTCTTCTATTGGCATTGATTGCTCGCTCATCTCTTGTAGGAGAATTTGGATAATGGAAATTATTATGTTGAACAGGTGCTTGTGTGGGATATGTGGCAGGGTTAAAAGGAGGAAGTACTGGATTGGAGGTACTGTTTTGCATTTCTATTTCTTTCTGTGGATTTTCATAAAGATGGCGCTCATGTCGACTATGTCGATTATAGGTATCCAGTCCAGCAATTAATACGAATACTAGAATAATATAATGCAAATATTTCTTTTGTGTGAATAGGTGGGGTACTAGAATATAGTTATTAGCTAGAAATAGAACGAAGAAAGGTAAAATCCTTAACCAGCCTTTACCAACCATATCCCAACTTAGTAAATGATTCGCGGAGTTCTTCTCGGCTAAAAGATTTCCGAGTACTGGAGTTAAAAACACAATTAACCAAAGTGTCCAATAGATAGACTGCTCCAATATGTTCTGTTTGCGAATTTGTTTCATATCCATAGTGTTACAAAAGTAATCACTTTGCCTAAGAATTCAAAAATTAATGAGAGAAGTAATTACTTGTTTTTCTTTTTTGGCGTTGTCGTTATCTATATTGGAGCTCATTTAGCTCTGCTATAGACGAAGCTACTGTTGGAGTTGCCCATTTAGGTATAAATATCTGGTTTTATACATATAATCTTTAATGATGATTTTTGTTATAAAAATAGTCAGTCTTGCTTTATAATAAACAATAAATTAAATGAACTCGAATAATTTATAGATTAAAGTCGTATATGCTTCAATATTCGGCTCTCTTGAGCAAAATAAAATGTGCACTCGAATTCACTTCGAATGCACACAGTCAATATATTACTGAAACGGAATTAATGAAACTATTCACCGTTTATAAGGTGACAGTTTCTACACTTCGACGATAGATAGTCGTTCATTAAGAACAATCTTCTTTGTTCGATGTTGCAAAGATCGTTACTCAATATTACAAAATAGCAACAATGATATTACAATCAGGTGTTTACTGCATCTATTTTAATCGATGTTTTTGTACATGTGCGTTGTTGGCATCAAGAATCATATAAAATTAATTAATAAAATCGTCTATCTCAATTTGATGTATTACTTTTGCTGTATTATATATCCAAAGTATGAAACAACGTTTTTTTTTACTACTTAAAGCATTCCTGGGGTTTACTCTCCTATCGGTTTTATTCAAACCGATTTTCATGATTTATAATCACTCTCTTTATAATTCTGTTTCTTTTTTCGATTATTTCAAGGTTATTTATCATGGTCTTACAATGGATATGTCTGTTGCAGGCTATCTTACAATTATTCCTGCTCTTCTGCTTATTGTCTCTGTTTGGATTAAGCCTGATGTTATTCGTTTGCTTCAAAGAATATACTTTATTTTTATATCAATATTACTTCCTCTTATTTATTTAGTTGATATGGTGTTGTATAGCTATTGGGGATTTCGCCTTGATACAACACCCTTGTTTTATTTCTTTACATCTCCTAAGGATGCTATAGCTAGCGTCAGCATCTGGTTCGTAATATTCGGAGTGGTGGTGTATCTTTTGTTAGTCTTTGCATTCTATGTCTTTTTTAATAAGACTCTTGTGAAGAATTGTAAGCCGATAGTCGTTATCAAAAGTAGATATAAAGCTACTGCGGTAATGTTCGTATGCGCCGCATTGTTGTTTTTGCCTATAAGGGGAAGCCTTACTACTTCGACGATGAACTTGGGACGAGCTTATTTCAGTCAGAATCAGCGACTGAATCATGCTGCTATCAACCCTTGTTTCAGTTTACTAACGTCCGCTGTAGGCAATATGAAGACCGACGATATGTATCGCTTCATGAAGCCGGAGGAGGCGAATAGGTTGTTCGCTCAACTTCGCGATACAACTACTGTGGCAGGTAATACTAAAATCCCTCAGTTGCTTAATACTCGTCGACCTAATGTCATTGTTGTTATACTAGAAAGCTTTTCAGCCAAGATTATGGCTACGATGGGTGGTACTCCAAATGTAGCTGTTAATATGGATCGTTTAGGTCAAGAAGGTGTATTGTTTACAAACTTCTATGCTAATAGTTTCCGTACTGATAGAGGCTTGGCTTCTATTTTAGCGGCATATCCGGCACAGCCTACCACAAGCATTATGAAATATCCGAGTAAGACCGGAACTTTGCCCATGTTCCCTAAAGAGCTGTTGAAGGCCGGTTATGACCTGAAATATTATTATGGTGGAGATGCCGATTTTACAGATATGCGCTCTTTCCTTGTTACGGCTGGTTTCGAAAAAATTATTTGCGATAAGGATTTTCCTGCAAAGCTGAGGTTGAGTAAATGGGGGGCCCCTGATGAGTATGTGTTTCAAAAAGCACTGGATGATTTGCGTCAACCCGTGCGTACTCCCTTTTTGAAAGTAATTCAAACAAGTAGTAGTCATGAACCTTATGATGTACCCTATCACCGATTAAGTAACGAGCGACTCAATGCTTTTGCTTATACTGACCATTGTCTTGGAGAGTTCGTCAATAAATTGAAGACAACTCCATACTGGAAGAATACATTGATTATTTTAGTTCCTGATCATTTGGGCGTTTACCCTGAAAATATTGATAATTACGCTTTTGATCGTTATCATATTCCTCTCATTTTTGTTGGTGGTGCTGTTAAGGCACCCACAAAAGTGTTGACTTACGGTTCTCAGATAGATATTGCTGCAACAGTGCTTTCTCAGTTGGGATTATCGTATAAAATGTTTCAATTCAGTAAGGATATGATGAATCCTCATGTTCCTCATTTTGGCTTTTCTACTATTCCAAATGCATTTTCGATGGTTAGTCCCGATGATTCGGTATTCTTCAATTGCGAAACGAACAAAGTGCTGACTGATAAGGGACGTATCAAGGGTAAAAATCTGCCTTATGGAAAAGCTTTCTTACAGAAATTGTATGATGATCTCTCTAGAAGATAATTATAATGATTGATATATTACAAAATTTAGATGCTTCGTTGCTGTTGTGGCTCAATAGCTTTCACAATCCTTTTTGGGATATTCTGATGAACCTTATTACAAATAAGTGGGCATGGGTACCTATGTATGCGACTATTTTATATGTGTTGTTTATAAAGTATGGTTTTAAAATCACGTTGCTTTTTGCAGTTTCGTTGTTTCTAATCAATTTTGCATTTTCCGATTATACTTGTGGCTCTATTATTCGTTCTTTTATTCATCGTCCCCGTCCCTCTAATGCCGATAGCCCAATTTGTAATTTAGTTCATATAGTGAATAACTATAGAGGGGGGCATTACGGCTTTCCTTCATGCCATGCCTCCAATTCTTTTGCACTCGCTACAATGGTTTATTTATTTTTCAGGAATCGAAAATTGACTCTTTTTATATATTTATGGGCTTTTGTTCATTCGTATAGTCGCATTTATCTCGGAGTTCATTATCCTGGCGATATATTGGTTGGAGCAATAATAGGATCATTGGGAGCCACTGCTATTTATTTTGGATTTAATCATTTCTTACATTTTAAAACAAAAGATACATTCAAGCACATTAATGTTATTTGGTATGCGGGAATCTCTATTTTTTCGATACTGATAGTGCTAACCTGTCTTCAAATGTATCTCTAACTTCGTATTTGCGGCGTATTTAACAATCATTAGTACCTGATATTTTTTTAATATACATTCGGTTCTTATCTTTGTTGAAATAACCAACAAATACTTACTATGGAAAAAACGCTTCTTTCTACAAGACTATTTTATCCTATTTTATCTGTAGCAGCTATTAGCTCTATGTCATTCCTTTCCTCATGTGTAAATTCTATATCAGATGATGAATTGAAATCAGGTTCTATACCTATTGTACTCTCTGCTCCGATTCAAAGTCGAGTAGTAAATAATACGTTTGAAACGCAAGATACCATTGGCGTTTATTTGCTCTCTGGAGATGAAACATTGTCAACGAACAGATACTTGGATAACGAGCCTTTTTATTTTGCCGATTCAAAACCAGTATCGAGAGAACAATTATACTATCCTTATGATGCTGAAAAATGTTCTTTTCTAAGTTATTACCCTTTTAGACCGTATGCTATTCAAGCTGGTAGTAGCGTGATGTCCGTGTCTGTGTGTGATAATCAAAAAGAAGATACGAATTATACTTATTCGGATTTTATGTTAGCTGTATCGAAAGATATTGTTCCTAGCAAGAATTCGGTAACGCTTCATCATACTCATAAGTTCTCATTGGTCGACTTTGTACTTCAGCCCACTGCTGGTTCTACAGCCCAAAGTCTGCTCAGCGCAGATCCAAAAATAACTCTGTTGGATATGTATACTCGTGGAAATTATGATTTAGAATCAGGGAACTTAGGTAACTTGGATATTGCTAAAGATATGAATCCTCATGGCACATGGGTAGAAAAAGACGGCTGTCTTGTAGGGCACTCTGTTATTGTTATTCCACAAAAGGTCTCAGCCAATACTTCTTTTGTTAGGCTTAGTATTGGTGGGCGAGACTTGGTGTATGACTTAGCCGCCGATTTTACTTTCGAATCGACCAAACGTAGTGTTCTCACAATACCTTGTTCGAATACATCTATAGGTGAAATGACTATTTCTATTTCTGATTGGGACAAAGGAGTAGATGAGAATATGCAGATGATTGATTTGAATGGTGGAATTTCTTTTGCTTCGCTTCCTTTTGATAAATCGAAAGTGTGCAATGTCTTTGACAAAGGTGGAAAGTTAATTGCCCAAGTATGTAAAGAGTATCTTTCTGGGATAGATATTGATGCACAGGCTATAGTCGGATATCAGGCATTGGATGGTAAAATTGATGATGAAAAGGGTGTTGTTTTAAAATTTGTTGGACGTCCCGATGTTACGGTAGGTGGAACAGTGGAATGGACTAAAACAGATAATACGTTGAAATATACTCCCGGAAAGATAAATTCAACAAATAGGTTTTATGTAAATACTAAAAATAAATTGGTATTTACCAAGCCCGAGGATTTGCAAAACGTGGAAGTTGTGCCCGAAATGATGGTTGATAAGCGTGGTGAAGAAATACAATCGTATCCTATTGTCAAAATTGGTACTCAATATTGGATTGCAGAAGATATTGCAACAACGTTGAATGTGGATGGGACAAAGATCGAAAAAAGAGATGTACTTGACATAACTGAAAAAACACCCTGCTTTTTGTCTAATAGCGGCTCAATATTTTATAACTTTGTCGCACTCAATGGTGGAAAGCTCGTGCCTAAAGGATGGAAAGTCCCAAACGAACTAGAGTGGGGAATGCTTCAGTCATATATAAAAGATGATACCAGCAAGTTAGGAGCCTCGGATTGGGTCTATAAAGGTATACTTTCAAACGATATTACTGGCTTTCACGCTTCAGGAAAGGGGTGTATCGCCAATATGACCAGTGATGATACGGTAGGTCAGTTTATGAATGGAGGGTCGGGGATTACTTATTGGTATACGGACTCAAATCGTAAGGTCGCTGGTCGGTACCGAGTGTTGAAGGTTAGTACTAAGCTTCAAAAGAAGGAATTCTCAACTGGGAAATATGAAGCGGAGAATAATATGAAGGGCTCTTCTCTTCGTCTTATTCGCGATTAATTGATGTCACTACGAATTGATATATATGATAAAGGTGAAGAAATACCTGATGTTGTCGAAAGGAACATTTTTCATTCAAAAGAATTGTTTCTAATATTCGAGAAAACATCGGGTTTCAAACCTTTTATGTTTGCCGTTTCTGATGGAGAACGTTGTTTGGTACGTCTTTTAGCGTATGTTCAGCGCGATAGGAGTGTGTTCTCTCATTCATTTGTCAAACGCTGTGTCGTTTATGGTTGCGGTGATTTTGTTCCGGACTTGTTGCCTGAAGAAAAAGAACGGGTTTTTGAATTTTTGCTAAATGAGTTCACCCAGCAGATGATGAAGAAAGCTTTTGTGATGGAGTTTCGGAATTTAGATAATGCGCTTTTTGGATACAAAGCTTTTCATGACAATCATTTTATACCGATTAATTGGCTTCGAGTGCGCAATTCGTTGCATGGAGGTAAAAATGTAGATCAACGTTTCAGTACATCTCGATTGAGACAGATCAGAAAGGGAATAAAGAATGGAGCGGTTGTTGAGATTGCTCATAAAACCGAAGATGTCAAAGCCTTTGCACAAATGCTCAAAAGGGTATATTCATCGCACATAAGGAAGTATTTTCCAGACAAGGACTTTTTTCATCATCTGTTTGATGTATGGCATGATGAAGGCAAGACTAAGATTATTATCGTACGTTATAAACAAAAGATTATTGGTGGAGCAGTCTGTTTGTATTCGGGCGAGAACGCTTACTTGTGGTTCTCGGGTGGAATGCGCAAAACTTATCCCTTGCAATATCCCGGTGTGCTTTCTATATGGAAGGCTTTGGAAGATGCTCAAAAAGATGGATACCAGCATTTTGAGTTTATGGATGTGGGCCTTCCGTTTAAGCGACATGGCTTTCGCGACTTTGTTCTTCGCTTCGGCGGAAAGCAAAGTAGTACTCGCCGCTGGTTTCGTTTTAGGTGGAAATGGCTCAATAGATTTCTTGATCTGTTGTACTCCTAAAGAGTAATAAATGTAATAATCAAAACTAAATTTATTGCGGAAAAATTTCATTATTATACTTTAATTTGTTTACTTTGTAACGATTTAAAATAGCAATGATTAATATTATATAGGAACTTAAATACAATACAATTATGAAGATTTCTCATATTGAACATCTAGGAATTGCTGTTAACAGTATTGAAGAAGCGTTACCCTACTTTGAAAATGTATTAGGGTTGAAATGCTACAATATTGAGACGGTAGAAGATCAAAAAGTAAAAACCGCTTTCTTGAAATGTGGCGAAACCAAGTTAGAACTTCTCGAGCCTACATGCCCGGAAAGTACAATCGCTAAATATTTGGAAAAAAGAGGTGAAGGAGTTCATCATGTAGCTTTTTGTGTAGAAGATGGTGTTGCCGAAGCACTAAAGGAAGTAGAAGAAAAGGGTATTCGGCTTATAGACAAAGAACCTCGTTTGGGAGCAGAGTCTCTCCATATCGGTTTTTTGCATCCAAAATCGACCATCGGTATTTTAACCGAATTGTGTGAACATTAATTTAAATTGTTTTATATAAAATCAGAATTCATGAGTAATCAGTTAGAGAAAATCAAAGAGCTTGTAGAATTACGTACCCAAGCTCGTTTGGGTGGTGGCCAAAAGGCTATCGACAAACAGCATGCCAAAGGTAAGGCTACTGCTCGCGAACGTATCGCCATGCTGCTTGACGAAGGTAGCTTCGAAGAAATGGATATGTTTGTAAAACATAGATGTACCAACTTCGGGCAAGATAAGAAGCATTTCTTAGGTGATGGTGTCGTAACAGGTTACGGTACAATTGACGGCCGTTTGGTATATGTCTTTGCACAAGACTTTACCGTGTTCGGTGGTTCGCTCAGCGAAATGATGTCAAAGAAGATTTGCAAAGTAATGGATATGGCCATGAAAGTGGGTGCTCCGGTTATTGGTCTGAACGATTCGGGTGGAGCTCGTATTCAAGAAGGCATTGGCGCTTTGGCAGGATATGGTGAGATTTTTGAACGCAATATTTTGGCTTCTGGCGTTATACCCCAGATTTCCGGTATTTTTGGTCCCTGCGCTGGTGGTGCTGTTTATTCACCAGCTTTGACAGACTTTACTTTGATGGTAGAAGGAATGTCTTATATGTTCCTTACTGGTCCTAAAGTTGTGAAAACTGTTACAGGCGAAGATGTTTCATCTGAAGATTTGGGTGGTGCACGTGTTCATGCCAGCAAGTCGGGAGTTACTCATTTTACAGCTCCTACCGGGAAAGACGGTATCGCATTAATTCGTAAATTGCTTAGTTTTATCCCTCAAAATAATTTGGAAGAACCACCAATGGTTCCTTGCAATGATCCTATTGATCGTCTCGAAGATACTCTTAATGATATTATCCCCGATGATCCGAATAAAGGATATGACATGTACAGTGTTATTGGTGCAATTGTCGACAATGGTGAGTTTTTTGAAGTTCAGAAAGATTATGCAAAGAACATTATCATTGGTTTCGCTCATATGAATGGACAGAGTGTTGGTGTCGTTGCCAATCAACCTAACTGGATGGCTGGTGTACTCGATAGCAACTCTTCTCGTAAAGGTGCCCGTTTTGTTCGTTTCTGCGATGCTTTCAATATACCTTTGGTTACGCTTGTTGATGTTCCTGGATTCTTACCAGGTACAGGCCAGGAGTACAATGGCGTTATTCTTCACGGTGCTAAATTGCTTTATGCCTACGGTGAGGCTACCGTACCTAAAGTCACGGTAACCTTGCGCAAGAGCTATGGTGGATCTCATATCGTAATGAGTTGCAAACAGCTTAGAGGTGATATGAACTATGCTTGGCCTTCCGCTCAGATTGCCGTAATGGGAGCAGAAGGTGCTGCTGAGGTTCTTTATGCAAGAGAGGCTAAAGAGCAAGAAGATCCGAAGGCATTCTTGGCAGAGAAAGAAAAAGAATATACCGATTTATTTGCTAATCCTTATCAGGCAGCACAGCTTGGATATATCGATGATGTTATTGAACCGCGTAATACTCGTTTCCGCGTCATCCGTGCTTTGCAGCAATTAGCTACAAAGAAAGAAAGTGTGCCCGATAAGAAGCACGGAAACATTCCTTTGTAAATCAAATAGCTACGTAGCGCTATGAGAAAAAGAAGTTTTGGACTATTTATATTCTTGTTGCTGATTGTAGGAAATTATTCTTTCGGTCAGACTAGAGGTCTGTGCATAAATGAAGTGATGACAAAGAATACTTCAAATATGATTGACGATTATGGCCTGCATCAACCATGGATAGAGGTATTCAATACTTCTTTTTCGGATATTGACATAAAAAGTTGTTATCTCACGACTAATAAGGCTGTGCTGAATCCCCATTTGACGGTTACGCAACGGGCGGCTATGATGTATATGATACCGAAAGGCGATGTGCATTCTAATATACCGCCACGGCAATTTACCCTCTTCTGGGCGGACGCTATGCCTAAACGAGGTAATAATCATCTTGACTTTTCGCTGAACTCCAATCGCTCCAACTGGATTGCATTATATGATGCCAATGGAGTTACTCTTATCGACTCTGTTACGGTCCCTCCCCTTAAAGCTGACTGCTCTTTCGCTTTGCGTAAAGACGGTATTAAGTCTCAAGGGTGGGAAATAAAGGGGCTCAAAACCGGTACTTATGTTACTCCTGGTACTAACAATGTAACATTAGATTCGAATGCGAAGATAACCAAGTTTAAAGAAAAAGATCCTATCGGTATCAGCATGGCTATTATTGCTATGGCGGTTGTGTTTTTTGCTTTAATTCTTCTATATTCGGCATTTAAGATTACGGGGAAGATTGGTGAGAATGTTTCACGAAAGAATGCTATGAAGGCTCGTGGCATTACTGATAGAGAAATGGCCAAAGAAAAGCTTGTGGGTCATGAATCCGGTGAATACTACGCAGCTATTGCAATGGCGCTCCACGAATATCAGAACAATATTCACGATGTTGAAGAAACTTTACTGACGATACAACGTACCAAACGTAATTATTCTCCGTGGAGTTCTAAAATTTATACTTTAAGGCATGTTCCTAAACGATAATTCGTATAAACAAAGAATAAATAAATAATGGAAAAAAATCATTTAAATTCGGATGAGAAGAGATATACTGCTGTTGACAGTGTTTATGCTGCAATCGGTATGGCTCTTTACGAATATGATGAGAGCAATATTCACGACGGTGAAGCTTGCGTGTTGACGATGGATACATCCAAACAACATAGCCAGCCGTGGGGATCTAAAGTACTTACTCTCCGTCATGCTCCTAAACGGTAATATTCAATTAACAAAACAAAAAAGATGAAACAGTATAAGTATAAAATTAATGGTAACCTCTATAATGTAACCATCAAAGATGTAGAAGATAAAATCGCTCATGTAGAGGTTAATGGTACACCGTATGAAGTAGAACTAGACAACAATGTCGTTGCTCCTGCTATGCCCAAAATGTCTGCAGCTCCTGTAGAGGCTCCAGCTGCTCCCGCAGCTTCGGTTAAACAAGAGGCAGCTCCTAGTGCTACTCCAGCTGCTTCGGCAAAAGGAAAAGGCGTTAAGTCTCCGCTACCTGGAGTTATCAAAGATATTAAAGTTGCTGTAGGTGATGTTGTGAAAGTTGGGCAGACAGTCGTTATACTTGAAGCTATGAAGATGGAAAACAATATCAATGCAGACAAAGAAGGCACCGTAACCGCTATCAAGGTCAACAAGGGTGATTCTGTACTTGAAGGTACTGATCTTATTTTAATCGGGTAAATAATATGGGTGACACAGGTTTTTTTTCATTTATTGCCGATAACCTGAAAGACTTTTGGCTATTCACAGGCTTTGCAAATGCTACTTATGAGCATTTTGTAATGATTGCTGTGGGCTTAATCTTTTTGTATCTCGCCATTAAAAAGGATTTTGAACCATTATTGTTGATACCGATAGGTTTCGGTATTCTTATAGGTAATATTCCTTTTAAGGCAGATGCTGGACTCGAAATAGGCATTTATGAACAGGGATCTGTGTTGAATACCTTATATCAAGGCGTGAGAGAAGGGTGGTATCCTCCACTAATCTTTTTGGGAATCGGTGCCATGACTGACTTTTCGGCACTGATATCAAATCCTAAGTTGATTTTGGTGGGAGCTGCAGCGCAGTTTGGAATATTTGGGGCATACATTATTGCCCTATTGATAGGGTTTGAACCCAATCAGGCTGCGGGTATCGCTATTATTGGAGGTGCCGACGGGCCTACTGCTATCTTTCTTTCATCAAAGCTGTCGCCCAATTTGTTAGGAGCTATTGCCGTTTCGGCTTACTCGTACATGGCGTGTGTACCGCTTATTCAGCCACCTATTATGCGCCTCTTTACGACTAAGCAAGAACGTCTTATACGTATGAAGCCCGCTCGGCAGGTGTCACACACGGAGAAGATACTATTCCCGATTATAGGACTGTTGCTCACTTGTTTTGTGGTCCCATCCGGATTACCGTTACTTGGTATGCTCTTTTTTGGCAATTTGCTGAAAGAGAGTGGTTGTACTCGTCGGTTAGCAGATACAGCTGCCGGCCCGATGACCGATGTAATTACTATTCTTTTAGGTATGACGGTAGGTGCATCGACACAAGCTTCGGAATTTTTGACTGCTAGTACATTGGGAGTCTTCTTCTTGGGGTTCTGTGCATTTATTATTGCAACGGCATCGGGTGTGCTCTTTGTTAAGTTCTTCAATTTGTTCCTTAAGAAAGGCAACAAGATGAATCCACTTATTGGAAATGCTGGTGTATCGGCCGTGCCTATGTCGGCGCGAATATCTCAGAATTTAGGGCTTGAGTATGATCCGACAAACTATCTTCTGATGCATGCTATGGGACCTAATGTGGCTGGAGTTATCGGATCTGCTGTTGCAGCGGGTGTGTTGCTCGGCTTCTTGGGCTAAAGACTAACATCTTTAATCAAATAGAAATAGGAAGAAAATCTCTGTTTTCTTCCTATTTCTATTTTTATAATTATTATAGCTTGCAAGTAAAACTGAAGGCATGGCTCATCAGTAAAAGTTAGAGGACTAAGCAATATGCAAGGACCTAATGTGATAATGATGGAGTTTGAGGAAATAGGTGAGGAATCTGAAAAATGTTGACGTGTATGGGGACTGATTTGAAGCTATTTTTAGGAGATTGTTGCATGTGTATAATCAATAATTTTCATCTGAGATGAGCTGTTTGAAAAAAAGGATGAAGCAAGTCCATTTATATCAAAATAGGGTCATCAGCTATCTGTAGGGTATCGTTTAGATTGAGTCTAAATAGACCCCTACCGGAAATAACGTTCCTACAATATGCTCTTAGCCCGATTTTAAGACCTATTTTCGCTGGCGTTGTATATGGTGCATCATTAATATACTGTGTGATAGTGCGTAATGGTGTCATACTGAAGTGACAAAGGTTGAAAATAGAGTTGTATTGCAGAAAAAAAAGAATCGATGA
>JAYRGW010000004.1:0-112345 GCA_041907665.1 Bacteroidaceae bacterium | reverse complement strand
TTGAAACGATCAATGATCTTTTGAAGAATAGTGCACAAATTGTACATTCCAGACATCGTTCCATCAATAATTTCATCATGAATCTCATCTCCGCATTAGGAGCATACTGCTTCTTTGAGAACAAACCTAAAGCGCTTATGGGATATACCTTTGAAAACACAAAACAACTTTCTTTATTCTAACTACTTATCCCGAACTGAGGTATGAAATAGAAATTTATAATTTTGGGAGACGTTGGAAAGCAATTTCTTTGTAGAAATAATCGGCAATATAGAATATTTCAGTAATTTTGCCCGTGTGATATAGTAAGTCTTACTGACAATCTGTTTTTTACTGATGGTTATAAAGATGATAAAAATCATCTTGTTTGTCTTCTATCCACATTTTTTCGTCGAACTAGGTTTTGTATTTGTAACATACTGTCATAATTTTATTACCATGGGCAAAAGTCGTTTTATTATATCTTATTGTATCATTTTGTTTAGCTTGTTTGTCAGTCTAAATGTTTTTTCTCAATCAAGAAGCAAAAGCATTGTTACCGATAGTATTCAAGAAAGAAACAAAGTGAGAGAGTTGTTGCAAAAACCAGAAGTGGAGCAACTTTATTCCAAAACTTATTATAGTTTGTTGGATCGTTTGAATCATGATGGATTTTTGCCGGAGTCTCTTACAGGTGCATATTCGGGAATGTTTCCTCGCACTTCCGGAGCATTTGTGTTACTGATGATAGAAACTGGGCGGTACAAAGAGGCCGAAGCAAATATAAGATGCGTGCTGGATGCGATAGCAGAAAACGATATGGAACGTATACCACGTGTTATAGGTAAAGAAAAAGAACAGTATGTCATCCTGGACGACCAATTTCAGATTGATGCACAGGCGCACGTCATTCTTGCATGGGCTCGTTTGGCTTTAAAACGTGGACATACTTCGTTTGAAGATGATACTTGGAATCAGGTAAAAATGCTAATGAAACGTACTTGCGATAGAACATTCTTTCAGTATGGAGGTTGGTCCATAGAACCGGGATTAGTTCGAAATATTGCATTTGAACATTCAAAAGAAGGTCGCATGTGGGATGTGTTCGACTTGCTTACACAAAGTTTTGTTGGTGCTGCGATGACAGATATGGCAAAAATAGCTGAACGACATAACTCTCCGGAATTGGTAACTGATTGGAATAAGAAAATAGCAATTCTTTCGGCTGGTATAAAAAATCATATGGTATCAAGTTATTATGGGATTCCGGCTTATGTCGAGATGTTTGTCCCGAATGGAAATGGAGGCACTCAGTACAATGGACTTGGATGGGTAAATCTGTCGCCAATAGCTGCGGGATGGGAAGGTGCCGATCATCAGATATTGAAAAACACCGTAGAAATAATGAACCTGAAATTGCTAAAACATAGCAATGGCGTAATATGGATGCCTACCGACGGTTATCCCGACGGACGGTTCTCGAACGAAATAATCGGTAAAGGTATGGCTTGGGAAATCGATTTTGCACGTTCCGAAAATGATTACAAAAGGATTCATCAAATTATTGATTTAATATTAACTGTCAATGTCGGTAAACCTCTTTACCTAGAAGGAGCATGGCTTGAGGGTAACGGTAAGACATTATCCAATATTATTTCGGATGATGATTTGGCGAAAATGAAAACGTCGGTTTGGAAAGTGAAAGATGCAGGAAACGGAGAGCAAACAGCTTGGTGGTGCTGGTCAATCGCTAGACTCAGGAAGTCTGTAGGATTGCCGGCAGAGCCCCAAAGGTGAAAGTAAATCATGCTGCTACTATGAATATACTGCGAAAGCTCATCAATAAATAGTTATCATTCTTAAACTCCATAAATGTGTTAAGAACAAGGGTGGTCTCTCGTATCTATCGCCTTTCCCATTCCTTGCGAGTGACGGCATAAACCTTCGTAACAGTATCTACGGGGTCTTCGTATTCATCTACCAGACGCATTCCATTTTTCTGAGCAACCTTTGCTGAAGCCACATTAGTATGTTTCATATAAGAATAGACAATGTTAAACGGTGTTTTCTCAAAAAGATAGTCCTTACATCTTAAGGCCGCTTCTGTTGCATAGCCCATATTTTGGTATTCTTTATTGATGTGATACCCTATTTCTGGTTTTATTTTTCCGTGTATATTTTGCATCGTAATACCACAGTCTCCAATCATTCTACCGCTTTCTTTCAACACGACCGCCCACAAGCCAAAGCCGAATGTGGCATAATTGTCGATATTCCATTTTATCCAGTTCTCTACTTTCTCTTTACTAAAAGGACTAGGATAATATTTCATAGTTTCTGCGTCTGACAGAATTTCATAGATGGTTTCAAAATCCTCTATTGTATACTCTCTGAGAATAAGTCTCGTTGTTTGTAATTCCATATTTATAGTTCATTTGTTTTTGTTCTTATTGCTATCTCTATCAGAGGGAAAACAAAAATATATTGGGATAATCATCCTAACTTATTTCTGCATTTAGGGACTTTTGTTTTAGTTTTTGTATTTCACCTTATATGCTATAGCAACAGCCCTAATTGCGAAGCATATTTGACGGCTTCCATTGAATTGTCAACGCCGAGCCTTTCAAGGATCCGTTGTCTGTGTGTATTTACTGTATGTACGCTGATAGAAAGCATCTCCGAAATCTCTTTGCTGAGATAACCGGCACGTACTAATTTCAAAATTTCCCGTTCGCGTTGAGTCAGTTCTATTTGAGAATCTATATGGTCTAAAGCTAATACTGATACTATTTCCCCTGTTTTATAGTTGAATATCTGACATTTTACTCCCTGGTATTCCTCTTGATTGGGAGAAATGTCGAGTACGGCTAGTGCAAGCCATATGTTACCCCTAGAATCAAGTTCAAGTATCTGTTGCTGTTCTATTACTCGGATATAATTCCCTTGAGCATTCAAAATACGATATTCGTTTATTTCTTTATAATTCATCCGCTCGTTTGCTTCAATCGAATAAAGAAATTGTAGCAATGCAATGCCGTTACGCATTAATGTTAGATAGTCGTCTGGGTGAGTTCTCGAATTGATGTATTCATTGCCTATCTGTTCCACTGATACGAGGTCGAATCCAAAGAGTTCATGCAAATTATACGAGCTGAATACATGTTCTCCAGTTGCCAGATCGAAAACAGTTACTCCCGAATTGCCAACTTCTGCCAAACGGCTTAGCATTTGTTTATGTCGTTCTACCACAGAATAGTCAAGCTCCTCGTATACGAAAGTTTGTAGAGAGAGAACCGAAGCATATTTTCTTGCAAGATGTTCACGTGTATTCATCACTGCCACTTTTTCTTACAAAAGTAACTATAAAAATTTAATGAACCAAATTATGTTGCTAGATGCCAAAAGGACAAACCGAAGTATACTGATAAATCAGTATTGTGGGAATTTTGCCTTCTGCATACTTTTGCGCCATAAAATAACATAAAACGAATTTCAAATGAAAAAAAGATTTTTTCTTCTTTTAAGTGTGATATTCATGGCGATGCCATTGTTCTGTCAAAATTATCAGAGAATAGTCGGCAGGGTTTTTGAAAAGTCTACAGAGAATCCTATTGTTTATGCATCAATAATGTTAATTGGTACAAATCCTGTTATCGGCTCAGTGACCGATTCTGTGGGGGCGTTTGCTATTAATCATGTTCCAATAGGAAGATACGATGTCAGAGTGACTAGCGTCGGATACGAACCGATAATACTCAAGGGAATACAAGTAAACTCATCCAAAGAAACGATCATTAATATTAGTTTGAACGAGTATACAAATCAATTAAACGAAGTTGTCATTAAACCTAAAATCAATAAGGCCGAACCTCTGAATATGATGTCCATAGCAGGAGGCCGAATGCTGAGTGTGGAAGAAGCAAAACGATATGCAGGAGGTATGGATGATCCTGCACGTCTGGCTGCTTCTTTTGCCGGAGTCACTAGCAGTGTTGGCAATAATGGGATTGTTGTACGGGGTAATGCACCTCAATTTTTGCAATGGCGTCTTGAAGGAATAGAAATTCCAAATCCCAATCACTTCGCTGATGTAACAAGTTTTGGAGGTGGCGGTTTCACTTCGCTTAGCAGTCAGGTTTTGGGCAACTCGGATTTCTATACAGGAGCATTGCCTTCTGAGTATAGCAATGCTTTATCCGGTGTATTCGACATGAACTTCAGAAATGGTAATAATAGGGAGCATGAACATACGATACAATTGGGAACCATCGGTCTGGATGTGGCATCAGAAGGTCCTTTAAAGAAAAACTATAGCGGTTCCTATCTATTCAATTACAGATATTCTACTCTGTCCTTGATATCCCCATTGTTGCCGGATGATGCAAAAGGGACCAATTATCAAGATCTTTCATTCAAATTCTTTTTGCCATCTCGCAATAGTGGTACTTTTACAGTCTGGGGCACCGGATTGATAGATCGATCGGGAACGACACCCGAAAAGGAAATCAAAAAGTGGGTATATGAGCAAGATAAACAAGATCAAGACGTGAAGCAATATATGGGAGCTTTTGGCATTGGTCATAAGATTTATATAGGTAAGACAACTTTTCTGAAAAGTACATTGGCAGCTACCGTAAGCGGTCTTAATATGCATACGGCATTGATGAACAATGAAATGCAGCTTCAACCCAAAAATAGAATTGAAAACACGAACTGGAATTTCATCTTTTCATCGGCTATCAATACAAAATTCAATACCTATCATACCAATCGTACAGGTGTACAATGGACAGGACTGATGTATCGTTTGTTAATGAAAAATGCGGCATACGACGGAGCAGCATTCAAAACAATAAGTGATGAGAATGGATTCAGCTCGTTATTATCAGCCTACACCAGCTCTATTTTTCATTTCTCAGACCAATGGTATCTTACCGTTGGTATTAACACACAATGGTTCACTCTAAACAAACATTATACGGTAGAGCCTAGATTGGGTATGAAGTGGCAATTTTCTCAGAATCAATTTATTTCTATAGGGTATGGTATGCATAGCAGATTAGAGCGCCTTAATTACTATTTCACAAAGTCTGATAAGGAGGAGCAAATCAACAAAAATCTTGATTTTACTAAAGCCCACCATCTATCTATTGCATACGATTTCAGTATGGGCAACTATCATCTGAAAATAGAACCATACATCCAGTATTTATACAATGTTCCCGTTATTGCTGATAGTACCTATTCATTCATCAATTTGCAGGGAAACGATGATTGGTTTATTTCTAATAAATTGGAGAATAAAGGGAAAGGATTGAATTATGGTATTGATTTCACCTTCGAACATTATATGCAAAAAGGATTTTACTACATGTTTACAGCTTCCATTTTCAACTCTCGTTATAAAACAACAAAAGATAAATGGTATAATACGAGATACAATCGCAACTATGTCTTTAATTTATTGGCAGGCAAAGAATGGTATATCGGAAAAAATAAGCAAAATGTATTGAATCTAAATGGTAAAGTCTCTTATCAGGGAGGCGATCGCTACTCACCAATCAATGAAGCTTTGTCCGAAGAACGCAAAGATGCCGTATATGATGAGCGAAATCCATACTCACGGCAATTATCTCCCATATTGTTGGGGCATTTGACATTCAGTTACAAGATCAACAAGAAAAATATCGCTCATGAATTCGCTGTAAAAATAATGAATATTACAGGTTACAAAGAGTTTTACGGGCATCGATATAACTTTCAAAAACACATTGTAGAGGCAGAACGCGACCCTATTGTTATGCCGAATATCAGCTATAAAATCGAATTCTAGTACTGTTTAATTGTCAACCAAATTTAGTGCACTTCACTGATGAAAAATGATAAGGACGAAAATAAAAGTTTGTCCTTATGAAAATGAAAAATCATAGTTATGAAAATTTATTTTCATAACTATGATTTTCTGTCTGTGTATCAGTGTGTTGTATGAATTATTTCTGGAATCGGTTGACAATACTGATAAAGTGTAGTTGGTGACAGGGAAAAAATGCAGCTCTCTCGTATTTATTCTTCATACCATGAAGCGTACATGTGATAGTTTCGAGCTATTTTGTAGTTTATTTCTTTTGCTTGTTCGGGGGCTACTTCTTTGATAAATTTCGCCGGAACGCCTCCCCATATCGTATGCGGTGGTATTATGGTATTTTTCAATACTAGAGCACCAGCGGCAATTATTGCTCCTTCGCCAATTACAGCATGGTCTAAAACTGTTGATCCCATCCCGATAAGTGCATATTCTTTGATGGCTGCTCCATGTATGGTAACGTTGTGCCCGATGGATACGTTGTCACCAATTTCGATGGTCGATTTCTCGTAGAGCGTATGCAATACAGTACCGTCTTGGATATTTACTCCATTGCCGATACGAATGGAATTAACATCGCCTCTAATTACGGTATTGAACCAGATACTGCATTCGTTACCTATTTTGACATCTCCTATTATGGTTGCGTTATCCGCTAAGAAACAGCTGTCGCCTATTTCGGGAGTGAATCCTCTTACTGATTTGATGAGTGCCATAAATTTATTTTTGATATATATATAATTAATGTATGAGTTTTGTTTACAAATTGCTGGTCGCTTTGCACAGCCATTCCTTTTCTTCATTGTCAAGACCAGGCGAAAGCTGTTCGTATACTTTTTGATGATAGCAGTTGAGCCAAGCTATTTCATCGTTATTCAATAGTTCGCATACAATCGGAGTCTTGTCAATAGGGCATAGGGTTACTGTTTCAAAACGATAATAAGGATTGAACATTCCTTCACCGTCATCTACAACCAATAGCAAGTTTTCTGTCCTGATACCGTATTTGTCTTCAATATATACTCCTGGTTCGTTGGATGTTAGCATGTGTGGTAGTAGAGCTACAGGGTTTTGCTCCATTCGGATGCTTTGGGGACCTTCGTGAACACAAAGGAAATGACCCACGCCATGTCCTGTGCCATGTAGAAAGTTCTTGTGATGTTGCCATATAGGCATTCGGGCGAAAGCGTCGAGTTGTCCACCTGTGGTGCCTTTAGGAAAGACGCACATGGCCAAATCTATATGCCCTTTCAGTATAAGTGTATAATCTATCCTTTCCTCGTCCGTGAGCGGGCCAACGGCAATAGTTCGCGTAATGTCTGTCGTCCCATCCAAATATTGTGCGCCAGAGTCGATCAGAAGAAAACCATGCGGTTCTATTTTGATGTCTGTTTCGGGAGTTGCTGAATAGTGTACAATGGCTGCATGTTTGCCATAACTGGCAATCGTATCGAAACTCTCGTCTTTGTACAAGGGTTGTTTTGCACGAAACTGGTGCAATTTTCGACTGATGCTCAGTTCTGTCTCGTTACCGGATTTGACAGCAGATTCCATCCAATGCAAAAATTTTACCATTGCCACGCCATCTCGCTGCATTGCGTCATGGATGCCTGTAATTTCTGTATCGTTTCGGACAGCTTTTAAAAGGGGTATCGGCGAAACATGATTGACACATTTGCTTCCTAAACTCTGGCAGAGAGCGTCGTTTATCTTAGTGAAATCGACAAGTATTCTTCTTTCTGGCACGGTCTCGAGCTGACTGTATACTTCTTTATAATCGAATAGCTCAATTTGTTGTTCTTTCAAGTATTCGTATGCTTCTATCGTCAGCTTCTCTGGCTGGATATACAGTTTTACATCCTTTTCAGTGATTAATAAAAAGCTGGTGACTACCGGATTGCAGTGCACATCGGTTCCTCGAATATTCAGCGTCCATGCAATCTCGTCAAGAGCAGAGAGTAGAAGCCCATCGGCCTTGCAATATGCTATCTCTTTCCTGATGGATGCTATTTTTTCTTTTGAAGAAACTCCTGCATATTTGATGTCGTATACGAAAGCTTTTGCTGAAGATTGTCTGGGGCGATTGCTCCAAGCCTTATCAATAAGGTTTGTACAGCTGATTATCGAAATATTCCTTTCGTTGAAAACTGTTTTATAGTGCGCTACTTGTGAGGCAGAGAATAATCGGTTATCCATTCCGATATTCGTTCCTTCAGGCAGATTTTTTAAAATGAAATCTTCAATGGAAGGAGTCTCTGGAAGTTTCTCTTTATAGAGCTGTATAGAAGATCCTTTGAGCTGCTGAGTAGCTTGGATGAAATAGCGTGAATCTGTCCACAAGCCTGCCTTGTCTTTTAAAACAACCAGCGTTCCGGCCGATCCATTGAATCCTGATACCCATTCTCGGATTTTCCAATGTGCCGCAGTATATTCGCTCAAATGAGGGTCGGAAGTCGGGATAATTATTCCTTCGATCTGATAATCGGCGAAAAATGTTCTTAATTTGTGGAGTCTATCGGTTGAAAGTTGTGCCATAACATTTTAATATAAGGTGTAAAACGGGTATCAAAGATAATGGAAACATTGGCCAATACAAAGAAATGGGCTGTTTATTTTAAGTCGCTGCTTACTAATAAGCTATGCTATAAGAAGATTCTTTTCGCGAGAAATGAATAAAAATCCTCAGAAAGTTTTGTAAATAACGAAACAATGAGTACTTTTGCCCGCTAATTAGAATAAAATTATTTTATTACTAAATACTTATATAATACATTAATAAATTAATATGATTGTAGTACCAGTAAAAGAAGGCGAAAACATTGAAAAAGCCTTGAAAAAACTTAAAAGAAAGTTTGAGAAAACAGGTGTTGTCAAAGAACTGAGAAGCAGACAGCAATTTAACAAACCCTCTGTGGTTAAGAGGCTTCAGAAGGAGCATGCAGTTTATGTTCAGAAATTGCAGCAGAACGAAGATTAATAAATTGAAAAAATCTTTGAATTCATAATTTCTTTTCTTATATTCGTTGCGTGGTTTGATTAAAAATGTAACGGATGAAATTGATAGATTCTTTTTTAGATTATATGCGCTATGAGCAAAATTGTTCACAGCATACTATTATTGCTTATGGAGAAGATCTATCTCAGTTTTGTCGGTTCGTAGAAGATAATTGCGGCGAATTTGATGTTACTCTTATTGATTCAGATATTATTCGCGATTGGATCATGACGCTGATGGGTGAAAAATTCACGGCGACTTCGGTCAATCGCAAACTCAGTGCACTTCGTTCATTATACAAATATCTTTTAAGAAAAGGTGTTGTTACTACCGATCCTCTAAGGAAGATAGTGGGGCCCAAAAACAAACGGCCGTTGCCCGTCTTTTTGAAAGAAAAAGAAATGAATGAGTTGCTGGATGATGTCGATTACGGTGAAGGTTTCATTGGAGTTCGTGACCATTTGATCATAGAGATGTTTTATATGACAGGAATGCGTCGCGCCGAATTGATAGGTCTTCGAGATGTTGATATAGACTTTTCGGGGCAGCTGATAAAAGTGACCGGTAAACGGAACAAGCAGCGCTTGATACCTTTCGGAAAAGAATTAGAAGATTCAATGAAAAAATATTTAGCAGAAAGGAAGGCGATAAGCAACCAGATAGACCAATCTTTTTTTGTAGACGTAAAAGGTGGACCCCTTTCATCCGGACAAGTCTACCATATAGTACAAACGAACCTCTCGAAAGTCGTTACTCAGAAGAAACGTAGTCCTCACGTGTTGAGGCATACTTTTGCGACGACAATGTTGAACCACGATGCGCAGTTGGGTGCGGTAAAAGAATTGTTGGGTCATAGCAGCTTGGCTACTACTCAAATTTATACGCATACCACTTTTGAAGAATTAAAGAAAACTTATAAACAAGCTCATCCGAGAGCATAAAAAAGGAGGTTACTATGGAAGTTAGAATTCAATCAATTCAGTTTGATGCAACAAATCAGTTGCGCGATTTCATTCAGAAGAAAGTCGCTAAACTTGAAAAGTTTTATGACGAGATAATAACAGCGGAAGTAACGCTTAAGGTCGTGAAGCCGAAAACAGTTGAAAATAAGGAGGCTGGCATCAAATTGATAGTACGTAATGATGAGTTATATTCAAATAGAGTCTGCGATTCTTTTGAACAAGCCATAGATGAATGTGCTAGCGCTTTAGAAAAGCAATTGACCAAATATAAAGAAAAAACGAGGGCGAAATAAAAAAAGCTTGAAATTTTTTGTGGTTACAAAATTAATCCCTAAATTTGCAGCCGTTTCAGCTTAAGTTGAGATGAAACGGCTGTATTTTTAAACAATGCCTCTTTAGCTCAGTTGGCCAGAGCACGTGATTTGTAATCTCGGGGTCGTTGGTTCGAATCCGACAAGAGGCTCAGAAGTATGGTTGCGAGAAATAGCAACAAAGGTGCGGAAGCGTTCTATGTAGTAGATGTAATAATGGGCAAATACCAGAGTGGCCAAATGGGGCAGACTGTAAATCTGCTGGCTTACGCCTTCGGTGGTTCGAATCCATCTTTGCCCACAACAGTTAGAGTGAAGACTTTAGCGTTATGCGGAAGTAGCTCAGTTGATAGAGCATTAGCCTTCCAAGCTGAGGGTCGCGGGTTTGAGTCCCGTCTTCCGCTCTCTCTGCTGTTATAGCTCAGTGGTAGAGCACTTCCTTGGTAAGGAAGAGGTCCCGGGTTCAAGTCCCGGTAACAGCTCATAAGTAATGAAACAGATTATTAATCAAATAAATAACAAGTAAAGCTATGGCTAAAGAGAAATTCGAACGTACCAAACCGCATGTTAACATTGGTACAATTGGTCACGTAGACCACGGTAAGACAACTTTGACTGCTGCTATTACCAAAGTTTTGGCAGATAAAGGTTTCAGTAATGAGGTTAAATCTTTCGATCAGATCGATAACGCTCCTGAAGAGAAAGAAAGAGGTATTACTATTAATACTGCCCATGTTGAATATGAAACTGCAAATCGTCACTATGCACACGTAGACTGCCCGGGTCACGCCGATTACGTAAAGAACATGGTAACTGGTGCCGCTCAGATGGATGGTGCTATTATCGTTGTTGCTGCTACTGATGGTCCGATGCCTCAGACTCGTGAACATATCTTGTTGGCTCGTCAGGTAAACGTTCCTCGCTTGGTTGTATTTTTGAATAAATGTGACTTGGTAGACGACGAAGAAATGCTTGAGCTCGTTGAAATGGAAATGAGAGACTTGCTTTCTGCATACGAATTCGATGGTGACAATACACCTATCATCCGTGGCTCTGCTCTTGGCGCATTGAATGGCGTTGATAAATGGGTTGAGAAAGTAATGGAATTGATGGATGCTGTTGATACATGGATCCCACTGCCTCCTCGTGACGTTGATAAACCATTCTTGATGCCTATCGAAGATATTTTCTCTATTACAGGTCGTGGAACAGTTGCTACTGGTCGTATCGAAACAGGTAGAGTAAAAGTAAGTGATGAAGTTGAAATCCTTGGTCTTGGTGAAGATAAGAAATGCGTTGTAACAGGCGTTGAAATGTTCCGCAAGATATTGGATGAAGGTGAAGCTGGTGATAACGTTGGTCTTTTGCTTCGTGGTATTGACAAGGCAGAAGTTAGACGTGGTATGGTACTTTGCCATCCGGGTCAGATCAAACCTCACTCTGGATTCAAAGCATCTATCTATGTATTGAAGAAAGAAGAAGGTGGTCGCCACACTCCTTTCAAAAACAAATATCGTCCTCAGTTCTATCTTCGTACTATGGACTGTACAGGTGAAATTTCTCTTCCTGAAGGAGTTGAAATGGTAATGCCTGGTGATAATGTTGAAATTAAGGTAGAGTTAATCTATCCGGTAGCTTTGAATGTCGGCTTGCGTTTCGCTATTCGTGAAGGCGGTCGTACTGTAGGTTCTGGTCAGATTACAGAGATCTTTGATTAAATTTATATAAGTCGGTTCCTCTGTAAAGAGGACTGACTTTCAAACACGGGAGTAGCTCAGTTGGTAGAGTACCGGTCTCCAAAACCGGCTGTCGGGAGTTCGAGCCTCTCCTCCCGTGCAAATTTTATTACGATGAAGAAGGTAATTGCATATATTAAAGAATCTTACGATGAACTTGTCCATAAAGTGACTTGGCCTACATACTCTGAATTGTCAAGTAGTGCGGTGGCTGTTTTATACGCTTCCCTGATCATTGCACTGATTGTGTTTGTTATTGACTTTTGCTTTCAGGGTGTTATGGAAAATATCATTTATCCACATTAATGAGGAGGAAGGATTTGAATGTCTGAGGTCGAAAAGAAGTGGTACATATTACGTGCCGTAAGTGGTAAAGAAGCGAAGGTGAAGGAATATCTCGACGCTGAGTTGAATAATGGTCGCCTGAGCTCTTCTCTTGTTTCTCAGGTATTGATACCTTCGGAAAAGGTTTATACTAATCGCAATGGTAAAAAAGTTGTGAAAGAAAGAAACTCTTTTCCGGGTTATGTCTTTGTAGAAGCTGCTCTTGTTGGTGAGATACCTCATCATTTGAGCAATACTCCTAACGTGATAGGCTTTTTGGGTGGTGCAAACCCTGATCCTGTCGCTCCTGCCGATATGAATAGGATACTTGGTAGAGTTGACGAGTTACAAGATTCTGAAGAGGAATTAGTAATTCCTTTTATCGTTGGCGAAACTGTAAAAGTGGCTTATGGACCGTTTAGCGGATTCAGTGGTGTCATTGAAGAAGTGAATAACGAGAAGAAAAAGCTGAAAGTTATGGTTAAAATCTTCGGTAGAGGTACTCCTCTTGAATTGAACTTTATGCAAGTTGAAAAGGAATAATGCAACTGTTACATGCATTTTTCTTCGTAATAGTGTTTTAAATAAATTGACAAAAAATGGCTAAAGAAGTTGCTGGACTAATCAAATTACAGATTAAAGGAGGCGCTGCAAATCCATCTCCCCCTGTTGGACCTGCTTTGGGTTCGAAGGGTATCAATATCATGGATTTTTGCAAGCAATTCAATGCCAAGACTCAAGAAACTGCAGGCAAAATTCTGCCGGTTATCATTACTTACTATAATGATAAATCGTTTGATTTTGTTGTAAAGACCCCACCTGTTGCAATCCAATTGATGGAAGTTGCTAAACTCAAGAGCGGTTCTGCTGAACCTAACCGTGCGAAAGTCGCTTCTCTTACATGGGAACAGATACGTACGATTGCTCAAGACAAAATGGTGGATTTAAATTGTTTCTCTATAGAGTCGGCTATGAAGATGGTTGCGGGTACAGCTCGGAGTATGGGTATTTCTGTTAAAGGAGAATTCCCGGTTAATAAATAATTAATCTTCAATTGGAAATGAGTAAACTGACAAAAAATCAAAAGTTGACTGCAGGTAAGATTGAAGCAGGAAAAGCATACTCTCTTAAGGAAGCTTCTCAGTTGGTAAAAGATATTACTACTACCAAATTTGATGCTTCTTTGGATATTGATGTACGTTTGGGCGTTGATCCGCGTAAAGCTAATCAGATGGTAAGAGGTGTTGTTTCACTTCCTCATGGAACTGGTAAGGTTACACGCGTTTTGGTTCTCTGTACACAGGATGCTGAAGCTGCTGCAAAAGAAGCAGGCGCAGACTATGTTGGTCTTGATGAATATATAGAAAAGATCAAAGGCGGTTGGACTGATATTGATGTTATCATCACTATGCCTTCCGTTATGGGTAAAATTGGTGCTCTCGGTCGTGTACTTGGTCCTCGTGGACTGATGCCTAACCCTAAGAGTGGCACTGTAACTATGGATGTTGCTAAGGCTGTAAAAGAAGTAAAACAAGGTAAAATCGATTTTAAAGTAGATAAAAGCGGTATTATCCATGCTTCGATAGGTAAAATTTCATTTTCTGTAGATCAGATTCGTGCGAATGCTCGTGAGTTTTTGGCTACGGTAATTAAGTTGAAACCTGCTTCGGCTAAGGGTGCATATGTAAAGAGTATTTTCCTTTCGAGTACTATGAGTAAGGGCGTTCGTATCGATCCTAAAACTGTAGAAGAACTTTAAAAATCAAAGTGTTATGAGAAAGGAAGATAAAAATATCGTTATTAGTCAAATAGCTGATAACATTAATGAATACCCTCACTTTTATCTGATAGATATGGCTGCTATGAACGCAGCTGATACAAGTGCTTTGAGAAGAGAGTGTTTTAACGCAGGTATCAAATTGATGCTTGTGAAGAACACATTGCTTCATAAAGCTCTGGAAAATGCTACAGGTGATTTTGAACCTTTGTATGATACATTGAAAGGGACAACTGCTGTGATGTTTTGTCACATTGCAAATGTTCCTGCTCGCTTGTTGAAAGATAAGGTTAAAGCTGGCGTTCCCAGTTTGAAGGGTGCTTTTGCTGAAGAAGGAATTTATGTTGGTGCAGATCAACTTGATGCTTTGGCAAGTCTCAAGAGCAAGGAAGAGGTTATCGCCGATATTCTTACATTGTTGCAATCGCCGGCTAAGAATCTTGTTTCTGCTTTGCAATCGGGTGCGAATAACATCCATGGTGTCTTGAAAACGTTAAGTGAGAGACCAGAATAAATAAATTTATAGTAAACAAATAATTAAAATTATACGAAAATGGCAGATTTAAAAGCTATCGCCGAACAATTGGTAAATTTGTCGGTAAAGGAAGTTAATGAACTTGTTACAATTCTTAAAGACGAATATGGTATCGAGCCCGCTGCTGCAGCTGTTGCTGTTGCTGCAGGTCCTGCTGCTGGCGCTGCTGCTGCAGAAGAGAAAACTTCTTTTGATGTTGTCTTGAAGAGTGCAGGTGCTGCAAAACTTCAAGTTATCAAAGCAGTTAAAGAGGCTTGCGGTCTTGGATTGAAAGAGGCTAAAGACTTAGTTGACGGTGCACCTAGCACAGTAAAAGAAGGGGTTGCTAAAGATGAAGCTGAAGCTTTGAAGAAAACTCTAGAAGACGTAGGAGCAGAAGTTGAACTTAAATAGTAAAATAGCCTGATTATCAGGTCTCTTCGGTTAAGAGTCTCATATATGAGGTCTCTTAACCTTTTTGTGTTTATATTTTAAATTAAGTTCTACTAATTCATTCACAGATGTCTTCCGATACTACTAATCAGAGAATAAATTTTGCTTCAACAAAAAATCCTTTGGCTTATCCTGATTTTTTGGAAATCCAACTGAAGTCATTTCAAGATTTTCTGCAACTAGACACACCACCTGAAAAGCGTAAAAAAGAAGGTTTATATAAAGTCTTTGCAGAGAATTTTCCCATTGCTGATACAAGAAACAACTTTGTCCTTGAGTTCTTGGATTATTATATCGATCCGCCGCGTTGGACAATTGAAGATTGTTTGGAGCGTGGCTTAACATATAGTGTCCCACTAAAAGCAAAGCTGAAACTGTATTGTACAGATCCTGATCATGAGGATTTTGATACAGTTATTCAAGATGTCTTTTTGGGATCTATACCTTATATGACTGATAAGGCCACTTTTGTTATTAATGGTGCCGAGCGTGTTGTCGTTTCTCAGTTGCACCGTTCACCAGGTGTGTTTTTCGGTCAGAGCCTACATGCTAATGGTACTAAACTTTATTCTGCCCGTATTATTCCTTTTAAGGGCTCTTGGATTGAGTTTGCTACTGATATAAACAACGTGATGTATGCTTATATCGATAGAAAGAAGAAATTGCCTGTTACTACTTTGTTGAGGGCTATCGGTTTTGAAAGTGATAAGGATATTCTCGAGATCTTTAATTTGGCGGAAGAAGTCAAAGTTAATAAGACGAATCTGAAAAAAGCCATTGGACGTAAGCTTGCTGCTCGCGTTCTGAAATCTTGGATTGAAGATTTTGTTGATGAAGATACCGGTGAAGTAGTTTCTATAGAACGTAATGAAGTAGTTATCGATCGTGAAACTGTTCTAGAACAAGAACATATTGATCAAATTATTGAATCGGGCGCTCAAACTATTTTAATTCATCGCGAGGACGCCAATCAGTCTGATTACTCTATTATATATAATACGCTGCAGAAAGATCCAAGTAACTCTGAAAAGGAAGCTGTATTGTATATTTATCGTCAGTTGCGTAATGCCGATCCTGCCGATGATGCTAGTGCACGTGAAATAATCAATAATCTTTTCTTCTCTGACAAGAGATATGATTTGGGTGACGTAGGTCGCTATCGAATCAATAAAAAACTTGGCTTGACAACCGATATGGAGGTTCGAGTTCTGACGAAGGAAGATATTATTGAAATTATAAAATATTTAATCGAACTGATTAACTCAAAGGCTGATGTCGATGATATTGACCATTTGAGTAACCGTCGTGTTCGTACTGTGGGCGAACAATTGATGAATCAATTCGCTGTTGGTTTGGCACGTATGTCGCGTACGATTCGTGAGCGTATGAATGTTCGTGACAATGAGGTGTTTACTCCGATAGACTTGATTAATGCGAAGACTATCTCTTCTGTCATTAATTCATTCTTTGGAACGAATGCTTTGTCGCAATTTATGGATCAGACCAATCCACTTGCCGAAATTACTCACAAACGTCGTTTATCGGCACTCGGTCCTGGCGGTTTATCGCGTGATCGTGCCGGATTTGAGGTTCGTGATGTTCACTATACTCATTATGGACGTTTGTGTCCTATTGAAACTCCTGAAGGTCCTAATATCGGTTTGATCTCTTCTTTGTGTGTCTATGCGAAGATAAACGATTTAGGATTTATAGAGACTCCTTATCGTAAGGTTAAAGATGGTAAGGTCGATTTTTCTTCAGAAGGTCTTGTCTCTTTGACAGCCGAAGAAGAAGAAGGTAAGATCATTGCTCAGGGTAATGCTGAAGTTAATGCGGAAGGAGTTCTCTCCGATAATAAGATTAAGGCTCGTCAAGATGCCGATTATCCTGTTGTTGAACCTTCTCAGGTGGAATTGATGGATGTCTCTCCGCAACAGATTGCTTCTATTGCTGCCGCTTTGATTCCTTTCCTTGAGCATGATGATGCTAACCGTGCGTTGATGGGATCAAACATGATGCGCCAGGCTGTTCCACTCGTTCGGAGTGAAGCGCCCGTTGTTGGTACTGGTATCGAAGCCCAATTGGCTCGTGATTCTCGTACTCAAATAACGGCAGAAGGACCTGGTGTCGTTGATTTTGTTGATGCAACGACAATACGCATATTATATGATAGAACTCCGGATGAGGAATTTGTAAGTTTTGAGTCTGCCTTGAAGGAATATATAATACCTAAATGGCGTAAGACAAATCAAAATATGACTATTGACCTTCGCCCTATTTGTAGCAAGGGTCAACGGGTTGATAAAGGTGATATTCTTACAGAAGGATATGCTACTGAAAATGGAGAATTGGCATTAGGGCGTAATTTACTTGTCGCTTATATGCCGTGGAAGGGGTATAACTATGAGGATGCTATCGTTCTGAATGAACGTGTCGTTCGCGAAGATTTATTGACCTCTGTTCATGTAGAAGAGTTCTCTTTGGAAGTGCGCGAAACCAAACGTGGAATGGAAGAGCTAACCTCCGATATTCCTAATGTCAGCGAAGAGGCTACTAAAGACCTCGACGAAAATGGTATTATTCGCGTAGGTGCTCGTGTTGAACCGGGCGATATCTTGATCGGTAAGATTACTCCGAAAGGTGAATCTGATCCTTCTCCTGAAGAGAAACTGCTTCGTGCTATTTTTGGCGATAAAGCAGGAGATGTTAAGGATGCATCTTTGAAAGCTTCGCCTTCATTGAAAGGTGTGGTTATTAAAAATAAATTGTTCTCTCGTGTAGTCAAAACTCGTAGTTCTAAATTGGCCGATAAGGCTTTACTACCAAAAATTGATGATGAATTCGAACAGAAAGTTAACGGACTGAAAGATATTCTTATCAAGAAACTTCTAACACTTACTGATGGTAAAGTGTCTCAAGGAGTGAAGGACTTTATGGGAGCTGATTTGATACCGAAAGGTGCGATATTTACTGCAGCCAATTTCTCTTCAATGGATTATACCGTTGTTCAATTGAGTAATTGGACAAATGATGAACATGCTAATGGTATGATTCGTGATTTGATTTTGAACTTCTTGAAGATTTATAAGGAGTTGGATGCCGAATTGAAACGCAAGAAATTTGCTATCACTATTGGTGACGAACTTCCTTCGGGTATTATTCAGATGGCCAAAGTTTATATTGCTAAGAAACGTAAAATCGGTGTTGGTGATAAAATGGCTGGACGTCATGGTAATAAGGGTATCGTATCTCGTATTGTACGTCAAGAGGATATGCCTTTCTTAGCCGATGGAACTCCTGTTGATATCGTATTGAACCCATTGGGTGTGCCTTCTCGTATGAATATCGGTCAGATATTTGAGGCCGTTTTGGGTAGAGCCGGTCGTAAACTCGGAATTAAATTTGCTACTCCTATTTTCGATGGTGCTACATTGGATGATTTGAATACATGGACTGATAAAGCCGGATTGCCTCGTTATGGTAAAACTGTCTTATTTGATGGTGGAACTGGAGAACAATTTGACCAGCCTGCTACTGTCGGAGTTACATATATGTTGAAATTAGGACATATGGTTGAAGACAAGATGCATGCGCGCTCTATCGGACCTTATTCGTTGATTACTCAGCAGCCGTTGGGAGGTAAAGCACAATTTGGTGGACAGCGTTTCGGTGAAATGGAAGTTTGGGCACTCGAAGGTTTCGGTGCAGCTCATGTTCTTCAAGAAATATTGACAATCAAATCAGATGATGTCGTAGGACGTTCGAAGGCGTACGAGGCAATAGTCAAAGGCGAACCGATGCCAACTCCTGGTATTCCCGAATCACTCAATGTATTGTTGCATGAGTTGAGAGGTCTTGGATTGAGCATTAACCTCGAGTAGTTTTAACGGTAAATTATCTAAATTATTATATACAACATAGTATGGCTTTTAGAAAAGATAATAAGGTAAAGAGTAATTTCACGAAGATTTCAATCGGATTGGCTTCTCCGGAAGAAATTCTCGAAAATTCATACGGAGAAGTATTAAAGCCTGAAACCATAAATTATCGTACTTACAAACCTGAACGTGATGGTTTGTTTTGCGAAAGAATTTTTGGCCCAATCAAAGATTATGAATGCCATTGTGGCAAATACAAACGTATTCGTTATAAAGGTATTGTTTGTGATCGTTGTGGTGTTGAAGTTACAGAGAAGAAAGTTCGTCGTGAACGTATGGGACATATTCAATTGGTTGTTCCTGTCGCTCATATTTGGTATTTTCGTTCTCTGCCCAATAAAATTGGCTATCTGTTGGGCTTGCCAACCAAAAAGCTCGACTCTATTATTTATTATGAGAGGTATGTAGTCATACAGCCCGGTGTCAGAGCAAGTGAATTGTCTAAGTATGATTTGTTATCCGAAGAGGAGTACTTGGACGTTATAGATCATTTGCCTAAAGACAACCAATATCTTGAAGATACGGATCCCAACAAGTTTATTGCTAAGATGGGAGCTGAAGCTATCTATGATTTGTTGGTACGTATAGACTTGGATGCTCTCTCTTATGAATTGCGTCATCGCGCTAGTACAGATGCTTCTCAACAACGTAAAAATGAAGCGTTGAAGCGTCTGCAGGTTGTAGAATCTTTCCGTGCTTCTCGAGGACGCAATAAACCTGAGTGGATGATCATGCGGATTGTTCCGGTGATTCCTCCAGATCTTCGTCCGTTAGTTCCATTGGATGGTGGCCGTTTTGCTACGTCCGATCTGAATGACTTATACCGTAGGGTTATTATTCGTAACAACCGTTTGAAACGTCTTATAGAGATTAAAGCTCCAGAGGTGATTTTGCGTAATGAAAAGCGTATGCTTCAAGAAGCTGTTGATTCTCTGTTCGACAACTCCCGTAAGTCTAGTGCGATCAAGAGCGAATCCAATCGTCCTCTGAAGTCCCTTTCTGACAGTTTGAAGGGTAAACAAGGTCGATTCCGTCAAAACCTTTTAGGTAAACGTGTTGACTATTCTGCACGTTCGGTTATTGTCGTAGGACCTGAATTGAAAATGGGTGAGTGCGGTATTCCTAAGTTGATGGCTGCTGAGCTATACAAGCCGTTTATTATTCGTAAATTGATAGAACGCGGTATTGTAAAGACTGTAAAATCGGCGAAGAAAATCGTAGATCGCAAAGAATCTGTTATATGGGATATTTTGGAACATGTAATGAAAGGACATCCTGTTCTTTTGAACCGTGCTCCGACATTGCACCGTCTTGGTATTCAGGCTTTCCAGCCCAAAATGATAGAAGGAAAAGCTATACAGCTTCACCCCTTGGCTTGTACAGCTTTCAATGCTGACTTTGACGGTGACCAAATGGCTGTGCATCTTCCTTTGAGTAATGAAGCAGTGCTTGAAGCTCAGTTGTTGATGCTCGAACCGCATAATATTCTCAATCCTGCCAATGGTGCTCCTATTACAGTGCCTTCTCAGGATATGGTTCTTGGTTTGTACTATATTACCAAGCTTCGTAAGGGCGCCAAAGGAGAAGGATTGATTTTCTATGGTCCCGAAGAAGCCATGATAGCATACAATAGTGGTAAGGTTGATATTCATGCCATTGTGAAAGTGATGGTTAAGGACTTGGATGAGAAAGGAAATATAGTTGATGTATTGCGTGAGACATCTGTCGGACGTGTTATTGTCAATGAAATAGTTCCTCCCGAAGTCGGCTATATCAACGAGATTATCTCTAAGAAATCTTTACGCGATATTATTAGTCGAGTAATTAAGATCTGCGGAACTGCTAAAACTTGTGAGTTCTTGGATGGTATTAAGAACTTGGGATATAATATGGCCTTCAAGGGTGGTCTGTCATTCAACTTGAATGATATCATTATCCCGAAAGAAAAAGAAGTTCTGGTAAAAAGAGGATATGACGAAGTAGAGCAAGTCATCAATAACTACAATATGGGTTTCATTACTAATAATGAACGCTACAATCAGGTTATTGATATTTGGACACACGTTAACTCGGAACTTTCGAATTTCTTGATGAAAACGATCTCCTCAGACGACCAGGGCTTTAATTCAGTATATATGATGTTGGATTCCGGTGCCCGTGGTTCTAAAGAGCAGATTCGTCAGCTCTCTGGTATGCGTGGTTTGATGGCAAAACCTCAAAAGGCTGGTGCTGAGGGTGGTCAGATTATTGAGAACCCTATTCTTTCTAACTTTAAGGAAGGACTTTCTGTGCTGGAATACTTTATTTCTACTCACGGTGCTCGTAAGGGTTTGGCCGATACTGCTTTGAAAACTGCCGATGCAGGATATTTGACTCGTCGTCTAGTGGATGTATCGCACGATGTTATTATTTCTGAGGACGATTGCGGAACTTTACGCGGATTGGTTTGCTCTGATCTTACCAACGATGATGAAGTTATCGCTACATTGGCCGAAAGAATTTTAGGACGTGTCTCTGTTCATGATGTAATCCATCCCACTACAGGTGAATTGCTTGTTGCTGGTGGTGAGGAAATCACAGAGGAGATTGCAAAGAAGATTCAAGAATCTCCAATCGAAAGTGTAGAAATCCGTTCGGTATTGACTTGCGAATCCAAACATGGTGTTTGTGCTAAATGTTATGGCCGTAATTTGGCTACGAGTCGTATGGTTCAAAAAGGTGAAGCTGTCGGCGTAATCGCTGCACAATCTATCGGTGAACCTGGTACTCAGTTGACATTGCGTACTTTCCATGCGGGTGGTACTGCTGCCAACATTGCAGCTAATGCAACTATTGTTGCTAAAAACAATGCCCGTCTCGAATTTGAAGAGCTTCGTACTGTTGATGTAAAAGACGATGAAGGTAAGAATACGAAAATGGTGGTTGGCCGTTTGGCCGAAGTACGCTTCGTAGATGTTAATACCGGTATCGTACTGTCTACTCACAATGTACCTTATGGTTCTACTCTTTTTGTCAATGATGGCGACGTTGTTGATAAGGGTACGATGATAGCAAAGTGGGATCCTTTCAACGCTGTAATCATTACAGAAGCTACCGGTAAAATAGAGTTTGAAGGAGTTATTGAAAATGTCACTTACTCAGTTGAATCGGATGAATCGACAGGCTTGCGTGAGATTATTATTATAGAATCTAAAGATAAGACGAAAGTCCCGACAGCTCATATTATGGCTGCTGACGGTGAACTTATACGTACATACAACTTACCTGTGGGTGGTCACGTGGTTGTTGATAACGGTCAACATGTCACTGCAGGTGATGTTATTGTCAAGATACCTCGTTCGGTTGGTAAAGCCGGTGATATTACCGGTGGTCTTCCACGTGTTACCGAATTGTTTGAAGCTCGTAATCCGTCTAACCCTGCTGTCGTTTCCGAAATTGATGGTGAGGTAACGATGGGCAAGGTAAAACGCGGTAATCGTGAAATTATTGTAACATCGAAGACCGGTGAGGTTAAAAAGTATCTTGTTGCGTTGTCTAAGCAGATTTTGGTTCAAGAGAATGATTATGTTCGTGCTGGTACGCCGTTATCGGATGGAGCAATTACTCCGGCAGACATCTTGGCTATCAAAGGACCGACTGCCGTTCAAGAATATATCGTTAATGAAGTTCAAGATGTATATCGTTTGCAAGGTGTGAAAATTAATGATAAACACTTTGAAATTATTGTCCGTCAAATGATGCGTAAGGTTGAAATCGTAGATCCGGGTGATACTCGGTTCCTCGAACAACAGATTGTAGACAAGTTGGACTTTATGGATGAAAACGATAGAATCTGGGGCAAGAAAGTTGTTGTTGATGCCGGTGATTCGGCAAACTTGCAACCGGGACAGATTGTCACAGCTCGTAAGCTTCGTGATGAAAACAGTTTGTTGAAACGCCGAGACTTGAAGTTGGTTACTGTTCGTGATGCTGTTGCTGCAACCTCGACTCAGATACTTCAAGGTATTACACGTGCAGCTTTGCAGACTAAGAGCTTTATGTCAGCGGCTTCTTTCCAGGAAACGACGAAAGTGCTCAATGAAGCAGCTATTAATGGTAAGGTCGACAAACTCGAAGGTATGAAGGAAAACGTTATTTGTGGACATTTGATACCGGCTGGAACAGGTCAGCGTGAATTTGAGAAAATTGTTGTCGGTTCGCAAGAAGAATATGATCGTGCTATTGCCAACAAACGTACTGTTCTTGATTATAAAGATGTAGAATAATTGATGTAGTGTAAGAGTGTGTGTATCTTGTGATGCAGCTATTCTTACTTACTTATTAAAACAAAAAAAGTTTGGGTCGTATCAGATATATTGGTGCGGCCCATCTTCATTTTAATATTAGAAAATATAAAACGTATGGAAAACAAAAAAGAAGATGCTCAATTGGAATTGGAATTGAGTGAGCAGGTGGCACAGGGAACTTATTCCAATTTGGTGTTAATTACTCATTCAAGTTCTGAATTTGTGATGGATTTTGCTCAAGTATTGCCCGGGATACCTAAGGCTCCTGTGAAATCGCGTATAATAATAGCTCCGGAACATGCTAAAAGATTACTTTATGCCTTGGAAGAAAACTTACGCAAATATGAAGAAGTATTTGGGAAAATAAGAACAATGGACGAACAGTCTATCAATCCGGTACTTGATATAAAAGGTGAAGCTTAATTCGCAAATATTTGCTCAATGTATATTAACAAGGCAAAGAGAATAATATAGGCACTCTGTTTTTTTTTGCATGTTCGTTGCATTAAAAAGCAAAGCCCTATACCTTTGCAAATGATAGTTTAAAAAACAGACGTATGTCGTAGCCATAACTTCCGTTAGTTACTGCGGTAACTAACAGAAGTTATCCTGACAACTAACGTTAGTTTCTTCAACAACATCCGTTAGTTACCGCTGCGACATACGTCTGATTTTTTGCAAAGCAAAACAAGTTCACAGCTGTCGTTGTCGTATGTTAGTTTTTACGGTGACGTCCTTATGTTTTCGGAAAAACTAACATACGACAACATTTTTAGGAGCATATGACGTTTTGGAAGAATAAAGACAATACAGATTTGTTGAAGTAGCCGGTTCTTACTGATACTTAAAGATACCTCGTGTAGATATGTAAAACCCTGTTTTTTCTATTTTAGTCACGAAAACGTTTCTGTCACCGTTACTGACTGTATATCAGCATTATACATGTACGAGGCGTCAAAATGGGACACGAAAAGCATGTCTTCTCTCAGAGAATCAATGTGTTATGATTTCTCTCAATTAGGCCCTGATAATGGGCGATACAAGGAGGTGCTGAAAGTTGGCGTGCGATAATTCTTTTTTCGACCCCGTTTTCAGAAGTGAACATAGAGAGCAAAACTGATACTATTTTAACCATACTGAAGTGAGGCTTTTCAATGTGCGGAATCGACACTTAGTTTTCGAAAAATGATAACGACGAACATAAAAATTCATAAGGACGAAACTAAAAGTTTGTAACTAGAAACATTTAGTTTCGTCCTTATGAATTTCTAGCTGTCTATCAGTGAATTACATGCAATACGTGTATGTCGTAGCTCTGATTTGAATTACATGCGAGCGATGGAACGATAGCAAAAATAGTGCTCTACAATACTCTGTAGCCTATGTTTGGATAAGAAAGTATCAGAATATCGGAGAATGTTCACTTTGATATATGTCATGAAAAATGATTGTATTCGAAGCATTTTATCGTTGCTTTCTTTTGCTGAAATGGGGTAGCATTCTAATTATTTATATGGAAATAAGACAACATATCTGCGACTATTTATCGATTCTTTTTTTCTGCAATACAACTCTATTTCCAACCTTTGTCACTTCAGTATGACACCATTATGCACTATCACACAGCATGTTAATGATATACCACATACAACGCCAGCGGAAAGAGGTCTCAAAATCTGGCCAAGAGTATATTGTAGGAACGTTATTTCCGGTAGGGGTCTATTTAGACTCGATCTAAACACGCCCCTACAGATAGCTGAAAGGGTAATTTATATATAATGAATGTGCAGCATACGTTTTGGAGAAAAACTTCATCTCAGACAATTTATTTTACATTAATCTCTGGTGTTATCGATTTTTTTTCAAGCTTCTTTTTACGTTCTTCGAACGTTATTGTTGTTATCTTAGATATTCTTACGTATCACTTAGCCTTCTTATTTTATTGGCGATCCGGTCTGTTGTGGCAGTGATATACATTATTTATACGGCGATATACATCTTCTATTTCGTACAAAATGCTAGAGCTGCATTTGCAATCTCCATATAATATGCTTATTGATGGTTTGAGTAAGTTTTTATAATTTTCTTATCTTGAACTCAAGTATGTCTTTTCTCTTTTTATAATAATAAAAGAAGCATACTAAAATTATAAATATTACATTTATGCGGAATATTTCTGACAAAATGTGATTTTTACGAAATTCTTTTCATTCAGGAGCTAAACTCTTCATTATTAACCTTAGTCCACTTGTTTCCGTTTTTGTTCGCTTTCTATATAGTTTTTAGGAACATTTGGAAAAAAAGCAATATATTCGATTGATTTATAAAATATTCTTCGTAACTTTGCAGCCCGAAATATACTGTTTTGAATAGAAATAAACATAATATAATAATAAAAAACAATTAAAATGCCTACAATTCAACAATTAGTAAGAAAAGGCCGTGAGGTATTGGTAGACAAAAGCAAGTCTCCAGCTTTGGATTCTTGTCCTCAAAGACGTGGTGTCTGTGTGAGAGTATATACTACCACTCCTAAGAAACCTAATTCAGCGATGCGTAAGGTCGCTCGTGTGCGTTTGACCAATTCAAAAGAGGTTAACTCTTACATCCCTGGTGAAGGTCACAATCTTCAAGAACACTCTATTGTACTTGTTCGTGGTGGTCGTGTGAAAGATCTTCCTGGTGTTCGTTACCACATTGTTCGTGGTACTCTTGATACAGCTGGCGTGGCTGGCCGTTTGCAGAGACGTTCGAAATATGGTGCAAAGCGCCCGAAAGCAGGAGCTGCAAAGAAATAATATTAATAAGTAACAATTTCGTTTGAGTTTGTTGGAATGCTATGATGGGTTGAGTAAATTCCTAAGCGTGGGAGTTGAAGACGTTAGATTAGACAACCAAAAACAAAAACATTAAATTCAAAACAAATGAGAAAAGCAAAACCAAAAAAACGTATCATCCTTCCGGATCCCGTTTATAATGATCAAAAGGTTTCTAAGTTCGTTAATCATTTAATGTATGATGGTAAGAAAAACGTTTCTTACGAAATTTTTTATGCTGCAATGAAGGTGGTGGAAGCTAAGCTTCCTAACGATGAGAAATCGGCACTTGATGTATGGAAAAAGGCATTGGATAATATTACTCCGCAAGTGGAAGTGAAGTCACGCCGTGTAGGTGGTGCTACTTTCCAAGTTCCTACGGAAATTCGTCCAGATAGAAAAGAGTCTGTTTCAATGAAAAATATGATTGCTTTTGCTCGCAAGAGAGGTGGCAAATCGATGGCTGATAAATTGGCTGCCGAAATCCTTGATGCATATAATGAGCAAGGTGGCGCATTCAAACGTCGTGAAGATATGCATAGAATGGCCGAAGCTAACCGTGCATTTGCGCATTTCAGATTCTAAAGTTTTGGAGATTATAACGATTATAAAGTAAAAGGATTATAATGGGAAAACAAGATTTAAACTTGACGCGTAATATCGGTATTATGGCTCACATCGATGCCGGTAAGACGACAACGTCTGAACGTATTCTGTATTATACCGGTTTGACCCACAAAATTGGTGAAGTGCATGATGGAGCTGCCACAATGGACTGGATGGCTCAGGAGAAGGAACGCGGTATTACAATTACTTCTGCGGCTACAACCTGTAATTGGAAATGGGATGATAAAACTTATAAAATAAATCTGATTGACACTCCGGGACACGTTGATTTTACCGCAGAGGTAGAACGCTCATTGCGTGTGCTTGATGGAGCTGTTGCTACATATTGTGCAGTTGGAGGTGTTGAACCTCAATCTGAAACTGTTTGGCGTCAGGCAGATAAATATAATGTACCTCGTATCGGCTATGTCAATAAGATGGACCGTTCGGGTGCTGATTATTTTGAAGTTGTTCGTCAGATGAAAGCTATTCTTGGAGCTAATCCTTGTCCGATAGTTATCCCTATTGGAGCAGAAGAAACTTTCAAGGGTATCGTAGATCTTATCAAAATGAAAGCTATCGTTTGGAATGACGAAACGATGGGCGCTGAGTATGATGTTGAAGAAATTCCAGCAGACTTAGTTGAATCAGCCAATCAATATCGTGATGAAATGTTGCAGAAAGCTGCCGATTTCGATGATGTTGTAATGGAGAAGTATTTTGATGATCCTTCAAAAATTACTGAAGAAGAAGTTATACGTGCTATTCGCAAGGGTACTGTAGCTATGGGCTTGGTTCCGATGTTGTGCGGTTCTTCTTTCAAAAATAAAGGAGTCCAGACATTGTTAGACTATGTCTGTGCTTTCTTGCCTTCGCCAGTAGATACACCTAATGTAAAAGGATCAAATCCTGATACTGATGAAGAGGAAGATCGTAAGCCGAATGAGGATGAGAAAACTTGTGCTTTGGCGTTTAAGATAGCAACCGACCCTTATGTTGGTCGTCTTGTATTCTTCCGTGTTTATTCCGGTAAGATTGAAGCAGGTTCGTATGTCTATAATTCTCGTTCGAGAAAGAAAGAACGCGTATCTCGCTTGTTCCAGATGTTCTCTAATCATGAGAATCCTGTTGATGTAGTAGGTGCCGGTGATATTGGTGCTGGTGTTGGTTTTAAAGATATTCATACAGGTGATACGCTTTGTGATGAAGATGCACCAATCCGTTTGGAATCTATGGATTTCCCGGAACCAGTTATCGGTATTGCGGTAGAGCCTAAAACTCAGAAAGATTTGGATAAGCTATCAAATGGTTTAGCTAAGTTGGCTGAAGAGGATCCTACATTCCAAGTTAGAACCGATGAGCAAACAGGTCAGACTGTTATCTCGGGTATGGGTGAGCTGCACTTGGATATTATTCTGGATCGTCTGCGCCGTGAGTTTAAGGTAGAGTGTAATCAAGGTAAACCTCAGGTTAACTATAAGGAAGCAATCACTAAAACTGTCAATCTGCGCGAAGTCTATAAGAAACAGACTGGTGGTCGTGGTAAGTTTGCTGATATAATAGTTAATGTAGGTCCTGTAGATGATGACTTTACTCAGGGTGGACTTCAATTTGTTGATTTGGTGAAAGGTGGTAACGTGCCTAAGGAATTTATTCCTTGCGTTCAAAAAGGATTCGCTAATGCAATGAAGAATGGTGTACTTGCAGGCTATCCACTTGACTCTATAAAGGTTGAGTTGCTTGATGGATCTTTCCATCCTGTCGATTCAGATCAGCTTTCATTTGAGATTTGTGCTTTGAATGCATACAAAAATGCATGTGCTAAGGCAGGTCCTGTTTTGATGGAGCCTATGATGAAACTTGAGGTAGTAACACCTGAAGAAAATATGGGTGATGTTATCGGTGACTTGAATAAACGTAGAGGCCAAGTTGAAGGTATGGAATCTAGCCGTTCGGGTGCTCGTATTGTAAAAGCAATTGTTCCATTGGCAGAGATGTTTGGTTATGTTACGGCTTTGCGTACTATTACTTCTGGTCGTGCAACCTCTTCAATGTCTTACTCTCACCATGCAAAAGTCTCTTCTTCTATTGCAAAAGCAGTGCTTGAAGAAGTTAAAGGTCGCGTGGATTTAATTTAAATAAAATAGAAGATAGAACAGCATATTAGCGAATGACTCTTAATATGTCTGTTCTTCTTTAAGTAAATAAGTTTAATAATTCAAATTAGAATGAGTCAAAAAATTCGTATTAAATTGAAATCTTATGATCACAATTTGGTAGACAAATCTGCTGAGAAGATCGTAAGAACAGTGAAGGCTACAGGGGCTATTGTTAGTGGTCCTATTCCTCTTCCAACACACAAACGTATCATAACGGTCAATCGTTCTACGTTCGTTAACAAAAAGTCTAGAGAGCAATTTGAGCTGTCTTCTTACAAACGTTTAATTGACATCTATAGCTCAACAGCTAAGACTGTCGATGCGTTGATGAAGCTAGAGTTGCCGAGTGGTGTAGAGGTAGAAATTAAAGTTTAGTTATATTAAAATTTAGAGAAATGCCAGGATTATTAGGAAAGAAAATCGGAATGACATCCGTATTCAGTGCCGATGGTAAAAATGTACCATGCACTGTTATCGAAGCAGGTCCTTGCGTCGTTACTCAAATTAAAACAGTCGAAAAAGACGGCTATGCTGCTGTTCAGTTGGGCTTCCAAGACAATAAGGAGAAGCATACAACTAAACCTTTGCAAGGTCATTTTAAAAAGGCTGGAGTAACCCCGAAGAGACACTTGGTTGAGTTCAAGGGTTTTGACAAAGAATTAAACTTGGGTGATTCTATTACTGTAGATATGTTTGATGGTGTCGATTTTGTCGACGTTATCGGAACTTCTAAGGGTAAAGGTTTCCAAGGTGTAGTTAAAAGACATGGTTTTGGTGGTGTTGGTCAGGCAACTCATGGTCAGCATAACCGTGCTCGTAAACCGGGTTCTATTGGTGCATGTTCTTACCCAGCAAAAGTATTCAAAGGAATGCGCATGGGCGGACAGCTTGGTGGTGACAGAATTACTGTCCAAAATTTGAAAGTATTAAAAGTAATCGCGGATCATAACCTTCTTCTTATCAAGGGTTCTATTCCAGGTTGCAAAGGTTCAATCGTTTTAATTCAGAAATAATGGAAGTTGACGTATTAAATATAAAAGGTGAAAACACCGGAAGAAAGGTTACGTTAAACGAATCTATCTTCGGAATTGAGCCTAACGACCACGCTATCTATTTGGATGTTAAGCAATTCATGGCGAATAATCGTCAAGGAACTCATAAATCGAAAGAAAGAAGCGAAATGAGTGGCTCTACCAAGAAATTGGGTCGTCAAAAAGGTGGTGGCGGTGCTCGTCGTGGTGATATTAACTCTCCGATCTTAGTTGGTGGTGCACGTGTTTTTGGTCCTAAACCCAGAGACTATTCGTTCAAACTGAATAAGAAAGTGAAAGCATTGGCTCGTAAGTCTGCTTTAAGTTACAAGGCGAAAGAGAATGCAATTGTTGTTGTTGAAGATTTCAACTTTGCTGCTCCCAAGACAAAGGATTTCGTTGAAATGATAAATAATCTTAAAGTTTCTGATCGGAAAATGCTTTTAGTCCTATCCGAATCAAATAAAAATGTATATTTGTCGGCTCGTAACCTTAAGAACGCTTCTGTTCAGCAGATTTCTGGCATGAATACTTATCGTGTATTAGATGCCAAAGTCCTTGTTTTGACCGAAAGTGCTCTTTCTGCTATCGACAAAAATTTAACGAAAGAGGAGGCTTAAATAATGGGAATTATTATTAAACCGTTGGTTACGGAGAAGATGACAGCAATAACTGAAAAGAAACATCAGTTTGGTTTTGTTGTTAATCCTGATGCCAATAAATTGGAAATTAAAAAAGAAGTTGAAGCGCTCTACAATGTGACCGTTTTGAGTGTCAATACGATGCGTTATGCAGGTAAAAGCAAGAGCCGCTATACAAAAGCGGGATTGATTAGTGGAAGAACTAATGCATACAAAAAGGCAATAGTCACATTAAAAGAGGGTGATACTATAGATTTTTATAGCAATATTTAAAAAAGATGGCAGTACGTAGTTTTAAGCCCACAACGCCTGGGCAAAGACATAAGATTATTGGTACTTTTGAAGAAATTACTGCTAAGGTACCAGAAAAGTCTCTTATCGTAAGTAAGAGGTCCACAGGTGGTCGCAACAATGTCGGTAAAATGACAGTTCGTTACAGAGGTGGCGGTCACAAAAAGGCTTATCGTCTAGTTGATTTTAAGCGGAACAAAGATGGTGTTCCTGCAGTTGTTAAAACCATTGAATACGATCCGAATCGTTCGGCTCGTATTGCTTTGTTGTTTTACGCTGATGGTGAAAAACGTTATATCATTGCTCCTAATGGATTGCAGGTAGGTGCAAAATTAATGTCTGGCGAAAGTGCAGCACCTGAGATAGGTAATGCTCTTCCTCTTCAGAATATTCCAGTTGGTACAGTTATTCATAACATTGAGTTGCGTCCCGGTCAGGGAGCTGCTATGGTACGTTCAGCTGGTAATTTTGCTCAATTAACATCTCGTGAAGGAAGCTATTGTGTTATTAAGTTACCTTCGGGAGAGCTTCGTAAAATACTATCGACATGTAAGGCTACCATCGGTAGTGTGGGCAATTCTGATCATGCTCTTGAAAGTTCGGGTAAAGCTGGACGTTCTCGTTGGTTTGGTCGTCGTCCTCATAACCGTGGTGTCGTAATGAACCCTGTTGATCACCCAATGGGTGGTGGTGAAGGACGTGCCTCAGGTGGACATCCTAGATCACGGAAGGGTCTGTATTCTAAGGGCCTTAAGACAAGAGCTCCGAAAAAACAGAGTTGGAAGTATATTATTGAGAGAAGTAATAAGTAATTTGATTAATTGAGTAAATTATGAGTCGATCATTAAAAAAAGGTCCATATATCAATGTTAAGCTTGAGAAGAAAGTGCTTGACATGAATGAATCCGGAAAGAAGGTTGTTGTTAAAACATGGGCAAGAGCTTCTATGATTTCTCCGGATTTTGTAGGACATACTATTGCAGTTCATAATGGGAATAAATTTATTCCTGTTTACATTACTGAGAACATGGTTGGGCACAAGTTGGGTGAGTTCGCTCCTACACGTACCTTTAGAGGCCATGCAGGTAATCGATAAGATTAATAATTTATTATGAATAAAAAAGTAATAATATAATGGGAGAAAGAAAAAGAATATCGGCCAACAAGAGGAAAGAAAGCCTTAAGACCACGTATTTTGCTAAATTGCGCAATGTCCCGACTTCTCCTCGTAAAATGCGCCTCGTGGCGGATATGGTTCGTGGAATGGAGGTGAATAGAGCTCTTGGAGTATTAAAGTATTCTTCTAAAGAAGCTGCTCAAAGAGTTGAGAAACTGTTGCGCTCTGCAATTGCTAACTGGGAAATTAAGAATGAACGGAAAGCAGAAGATGGAGAATTGTTTGTAACTAAGATTTTTGTTGATTGTGGTTCTACTCTGAAAAGAATGAGACCGGCACCACAGGGAAGGGGATATAGAATTCGCAAACGTTCTAATCATGTGACTTTATTTGTTGATTCTAAAAGTAATAACGAAGAACAAAATTAGAGTAGATGGGACAAAAAGTTAATCCAATAAGCAACCGTTTAGGAATTATCAGAGGTTGGGATTCCAATTGGTATGGCGGAAGAAAGTATGGTGATTCTTTGCTCGAAGACAGCAAAATTCGTAAATATTTGAATGCGCGTCTTGCTAAAGCAAGTGTTTCAAGAATTGTTATTGAGCGTACTCTGAAGTTGGTTACAATCACTATTTGTACAGCTCGTCCCGGTCTTATTATCGGTAAGGGTGGTAAAGATGTTGACAAGCTTAAAGAAGAGTTGAAATCTGTTACCGATAAAGATATTCAAATTAATATTTTTGAAGTAAAGAGACCGGAACTCGACGCTACATACGTTGGTAATAATATAGCTCGCCAGGTAGAAGGTAAGATCGCTTACCGTCGTGCCATTAAAATGGCTATTGCCAACACAATGCGTATGGGCGCTGAAGGCATAAAGGTTCAAATTTCAGGACGTTTGAATGGAGCTGAAATGGCTCGTTCTGAAATGTATAAGGAAGGTAGAACTCCTTTGCATACTTTTAGAGCAGATATAGACTATTGTGCAACCGAAGCGTTGACAAAAGTTGGCTTGCTCGGTATAAAAGTATGGATTTGTAGAGGTGAAGTTTATGGCAAACGTGAGTTGGCTCCTAACTTTGCTCAATCTAAAGAGAATTCACGTGGAAACAATGGTGGAAACGGTGGAAGAAACTTTAAAAGGAAGAAAAATAATCGGTAATCGAATTTGATTTTTAGGAATTATGTTACAACCAAAAAAGACTAAATTCAGAAGACAACAGAAAGGCCGTCAAAACAATAAGGGCTTTGCCCATAGAGGTGATCAACTAGCCTTTGGCTCCTTTGGCATCAAAGCAATGGGAGCAAAGTGGATTACTGGTCGACAAATTGAGGCCGCTCGTGTTGCTGTAACTAGATATATGCAGCGTGAAGGACAAATCTGGATTCGTATATTCCCGGATAAGGTAATTACACGTAAACCTGCAGATGTTCGTATGGGTAAAGGTAAAGGTAGTCCTGAGGGATTTGTTGCACCTGTTCTACCTGGTAGGGTTTTAATTGAAGTCGAAGGCGTTTCTTTTGAAATAGCAAAAGAGGCTCTGCGTTTAGCTGCTCAGAAACTTCCTATAACAACGAAGTTTGTAGTAAGACGTGATTTTGATGTTCAGAATCGTAAAGCGTAATAGATTATGAAAATAGCAGAAATTAGAGAGTTGTCTACGAAAGACTTACTGGAAAAAGTAGATACGGAGATGGCAAGTTATAATCAAATGGTTCTGAACCATTCGATTTCTCCGTTGGAGAATCCTGCACAAATTAAGCAATTACGCAGGTCGATTGCGCGTATGAAAACGGAATTACGCCAAAGAGAACTTAATAATAAATAATTATCTCGATGGAAGCAAGAAGATTAAGAAAAGAAAGAAATGGGATTGTAATTAGCAATAAGATGGATAAAACTGTTACAGTTGCTACTAAATTTAAAGAGAAGCATCCCATTTATGGTAAGTTTGTCAGTAAGACAAAGAAATACCATGTGCATGACGAGAATAATGAATGCAATGTTGGTGATACTGTTCATATTATGGAAACTCGTCCTTTGAGCAAAACAAAGAGATGGAGATTGGTTAACATTATTGAAAAAGCTAAGTAATTATGATACAAGTAGAATCAAGATTAACCGTTTGTGACAATAGTGGAGCTAAAGAAGCGTTGTGTATCCGTGTTTTAGGTGGAACAAAGCGCCGTTATGCTTCTGTTGGTGATATCATTGTTGTATCTATCAAGAGTGTTATCCCGTCGAGTGATATTAAAAAGGGTGCAGTATCAAAGGCTTTGATCGTACGTACTAAAAAAGAGATTCGTCGTGCTGATGGCTCTTACATTAGATTTGATGATAATGCTTGTGTGTTGTTGAACAATGCCGGCGAGATTAGAGGTAGTCGTATCTTCGGTCCTGTTGCACGTGAATTGCGTGCTACGAATATGAAAGTTGTTTCACTTGCACCTGAAGTACTTTAATTTTGTAATAAATTTAAGTGATGAGTAGTAAGTTACATATAAAGAAAGGCGATACAGTGTACGTAAACGCCGGTGAAGATAAGGGGCATACTGGACGTGTATTGCAGGTTCTTGTTCAAGAACGTCGTGCTATTGTTGAAGGTGTCAACATGGTTTCGAAAAGCACTAAGCCAAATGCAAAGAATCCTCAAGGTGGGATTATAAAAAAGGAGGCTTCCATTCATATTTCTAATTTGAATCTTGTGGATCCAAAAAGTGGTAAACCTACAAGAATTGGAAGAAGAAAAAGCTCTGATGGAGCTACAGTTCGCTATTCTAAAAAATCAGGAGAGGAGATCAAATAATGGCTAATACTGCAAGTTTAAAACAAGAATATAATGAGCGTATTGCTCCGGCGTTGAAGTCAAAGTTTCAATATAGTTCTACCATGCAGGTACCTTGTTTGAAAAAAATTGTTATCAATCAAGGTCTTGGCGATGCAACGGGTGATAAGAAGATTATAGAAGTAGCAATTAATGAAATAACTGCTATTACAGGTCAAAAGGCTGTTGCAACAGTTTCACGTAAGGATATCGCAAACTTTAAGTTGCGTAAAAAAATGCCTATTGGCGTGATGGTAACTTTGCGTCGTGATAGAATGTATGAATTCCTTGAAAGACTGATACGCGTTGCATTGCCACGTGTTCGTGACTTTAGAGGTATTGAGAGTAAACTTGACGGGCGTGGAAACTACACTCTTGGTATTCAAGAGCAGATTATTTTCCCCGAAATCAATATTGATAGTGTGACTAAAGTTGCAGGTATGAATATTACTTTCGTTACATCTGCCAAAACAGATGAAGAAGGTTATGAATTACTGAAAGAATTTGGTCTTCCTTTTAAAAACGCTAAAAAGAATTGATGTTATGGCAAAAGAATCAATGAAAGCCCGCGAAGTTAAGCGCGCCAAATTAGTAGCCAAATATGCTGCAAAAAGAGCAGAGCTGAAGAAAAAAGGAGATTATGAAGCTTTACAGGCTATACCTCGTAATGCTTCTCCTGTTCGTTTGCATAATCGTTGCAAACTAACTGGACGTCCAAAAGGCTATATCCGCCAATTTGGAATTTCTCGTATACAGTTCAGAGAAATGGCTTCTAACGGGTTAATCCCAGGTGTTAAGAAGGCAAGTTGGTAGAAGAGTTTTTCTAAATATTGTCAGGAGAGTCCTGATTAATTTAAAATTTTATATATGACAGATCCAATAGCAGATTATTTAACGAGGCTTCGGAATGCAATTCAGGCTAAGCACAGGGTTGTAGAAATTCCTGCCTCGAATTTGAAAAAAGAGATCACTAAGATCCTTTTTGAAAAAGGCTACATTCTTAATTATAAGTTTGTAGAAGATGGACCTCAAGGTTCTATTAAAGTAGCTTTAAAGTATGATCCTATTAATAAGGTGAATGCAATTAAGAAGTTACTGCGTGTATCTTCTCCAGGTTTACGTAAGTATACTGGATATAAAGATATGCCTCGTGTTATCAACGGTTTGGGTATAGCTATAATTTCTACATCCAAAGGTGTTATGACAAATAAAGAGGCTGCTGATTTGAAAATTGGTGGTGAGGTTCTTTGTTATGTTTATTAATAGGAGGAGTTAGAAATGTCAAGAATAGGAAAATTACCCATCGATATCCCTAGTGGTGTTACTGTAGACATTAAAAATGATGTCGTTACGGTAAAAGGACCAAAAGGTGAATTAAGTCAGTTTGTTGACCCTTCTATTGAAGTTAAGAACGAGAATGGACAGCTCACTTTTATTTGTCCTGATAATGCTAGCAAACAAGTTCATGCATTTCACGGACTTTATCGTGCGTTAGTTCACAATATGGTTGTCGGTGTTTCTGAAGGATTCAAGAAAGAATTGGAATTAGTCGGCGTCGGCTATCGTGCATCTAATCAGGGAAATATTATAGAGTTGGCTTTGGGCTATACTCACCCGATATTTATTCAATTGCCTGTTGAGGTAAAAGTTGAGACAGTATCGGAAAGAAATAAGAACCCTCTCATAAAGCTGGAGTCTTGCGATAAGCAATTGCTTGGTCAGATTTGTGCAAAATTGCGTTCTTTCCGTATGCCTGAGCCATACAAGGGTAAAGGTATGAAATTTGTTGGCGAAGAAATTCGTAGAAAGTCTGGTAAGACAGCTGCGGCTAAATAGTTTACGTTAAATTGTAATTGTTATGACAACAAAAGTAGAAAGACGAATAAAAATTAAATATAGAGTACGCAATAAGATTTCGGGTACTACCGAACGTCCGCGTATGAGCGTTTTCAGAAGCAATAAGCAGATCTACGTTCAGATCATTGATGATACGCAAGGTAAGACTCTTGCTTCTGCTTCTTCATTGGCTATTACAGAAAAGATGCCTAAGGAAGAACAAGCAACTAAGGTTGGTGAGTTAATAGCTCAGAAAGCCAAAGAAGCAGGTATCTCGAGTGTAATATTTGACCGTAATGGTTATTTGTATCATGGTAGGATTAAACAAGTAGCTGACGCTGCTCGTAATGGTGGACTTAAATTTTAATCATTATGGCTGAATTGAATCGAGTAAAAGTTTCGAACGACATAGAGCTAACCGATAGATTGGTTGCTATTAATCGTGTTACTAAAGTAACGAAAGGTGGTAGAACTTTTAGTTTTGCTGCAATTGTAGTTGTTGGTAATGGAGATGGTGTCATAGGATATGGTTTAGGAAAAGCTGGTGAAGTAACCGATGCTATCGGAAAGGGTGTAGAATCTGCAAAGAAGAACCTTATACGTGTGCCTGTTGTTAAAGGTACAGTACCTCATGAACAAGTGGCAAAATTTGGTGGTGCTGAGGTTTTCATTAAACCTGCATCTCAAGGTACCGGAGTTGTTGCGGGCGGTGCTATGCGTGCCGTTTTGGAGAGCGTTGGTATTACTGATGTATTAGCTAAGTCAAAAGGTTCATCGAATCCTCATAATTTGGTAAAGGCAACTATCCTTGCGTTGGGCAATATGCGCGATGCTAGAATTGTTGCTCAAAATAGAGGTATTAGCATGGAAAAAGTATTTAGAGGATAGGAGGAACAATAATATGGCAATTATTAAGATCAAACAAACAAAAAGTAGAATTGGGGCTCCTAAAGATCAAAAACGTACTTTAGATACATTAGGCTTGCGTAAAATTAATCAAATAGTTGAACGTGAAGATACGCCTTCAGTTCTTGGGATGGTAGAAAAAGTAAAGCACTTGGTTACCATTATTAAGTAATAAGTTGTTGAATATTAAATTATTTTCGATATGGATTTAAGTAATTTAAAACCTGCTGCAGGTTCTACTAAAACAAGAAAAAGAATTGGCCGTGGTGCGGGTTCTGGTTTAGGTGGAACTTCAACAAGAGGTAGTAAAGGCGCTAAATCAAGATCCGGTTATCATAAGAAAATCGGTTTTGAAGGTGGTCAGATGCCATTGCAGCGTCGTCTGCCTAAATTCGGTTTCAAGAATATTAATCGCGTTGAATATAAAGCCGTTAATTTGAATGTTATTCAAAAGATGGTTGAAAAGAATCAAACAGATAAAATAGGTTTAGCTGACTTTATCTCTTTTGGCGCGATGACTAAAGGTGACTTGGTAAAAATTCTTGGAAATGGCAAACTGACAACAAAAGTAACGGTAGAAGCGAACGCATTCTCTAAGAGTGCTCAAGCTGCTATTGAAGCCGCAGGCGGTTCTGCAATAAAACTCTAATACAATGAGAAAGGTTATAGAAACACTAAAGAATATATGGAAGATTGAGGATTTGCGTCAACGCATTCTCATCACTGTGTTGTTTGTTACTATCTATCGTTTAGGATCTTTTGTGGTTTTACCAGGAATTAATCCTTCAATGTTATCACAGTTGCATAAACAAACAAGTGAAGGACTTATGGCCTTATTGAATATGTTCTCTGGCGGAGCATTTTCTAATGCTTCTATTTTTGCATTAGGAATCATGCCGTATATCTCAGCCTCTATTGTTATTCAGTTGTTGGGTATAGCTGTCCCTTATTTTCAAAAATTACAGCGTGAGGGTGAAAGTGGACAAAGGAAAATGAATCAGTATACTCGCTATCTCACAATAGCCATTTTGTTGGTTCAAGCTCCTTCTTATCTTCTTAACCTTCGTAATCAAGCTGGATCTTCTTTAGATCCAGGCTTGGATTGGACAGTCTTCATATTTACCTCTTCTATTATTTTAGCTGCAGGTAGTATGTTCATACTATGGCTCGGCGAAAGAATTACTGATAAGGGCATAGGTAATGGTGTTTCTTTTATCATCCTTGTTGGTATTATTGCTCGTTTGCCTCAGTCGTTGTTCCAGGAACTTGTATCTAGAATGACAGATAAGACTGGTGGACTTGTAATGTTCCTTTTTGAAATGATTGTTCTGCTGTTGGTTATTGCTGCTTCAATATTGCTTGTACAAGGTACTCGTAAGGTGCCAGTGCAGTATGCAAAGAAAATTGTAGGTAGCAAACAATATGGTGGCGCTCGTCAATATATTCCTTTGAAGGTCTATGCAGCAAATGTAATGCCTATCATTTTTGCGCAAGCAATAATGTTTATTCCCATATCCTTTATTGGATATACAGGAAACAAAGGTGGTGGACTTCTAACCAAGTTTACCGATCATACGAGTTTCCCTTATAATTTGGTATTTGCGATATTGATTATTTTGTTTACTTATTTTTATACCGCAATTACGATTAACCCGACTCAGATGTCTGAAGATATGAAGAGGAACAATGGTTTTATTCCTGGCATTAAACCGGGAAAGAAGACAGCCGATTATATTGATTCCATTATGTCGCGTATTACGCTGCCCGGATCATTCTTCTTGGCATTTATTGCCATAATGCCGGCGTTTGCAGGTATATTCGGTGTTAAACAAGCTTTCGCTCAATTCTTTGGAGGAACGTCTTTGTTGATTGTTGTTGGTGTTGTTTTAGATACTTTACAGCAGATTGAAAGTCATTTGATGATGCGTCATTATGACGGCTTACTTAAATCCGGTCGTATAAAGGGCCGTTTTTCGGGAGGAGCCTATTAAGCGTTTTTGAAGATGATATTTCTTAAAACTGATGATGAAATAGAGCTATTAAGACAGAGTAATCTGTTAGTAGGTAAAACATTGGCCGAGGTAGCAAAAGTTATTAAGCCAGGTGTTACTACGAAAGAACTTGATAAGGTAGCGGAGGAGTACATTAGAGATAATGGTGCTACTCCTACCTTTAAAGGGTTCCCTAATTTTAAAGGGGCTTCATTTCCGGCTTCTATTTGTACGTCTGTAAATGAACAGGTTGTGCATGGTATACCGGGTGATGTTGTTCTCAAAGAAGGCGATATCGTTTCTGTTGATTGTGGTACGTATATGAATGGGTTCTGTGGTGATTCTGCATATACATTTCCAGTGGGCGAAGTCAGCGATAGCGTTCTTCATCTTTTGAGGACCACTAAGGAAGCGTTGTATAAGGGAATTGAAAATGCGGTTTCTGGTAAGCGATTAGGTGATATAGGTTGTGCTGTCCAAGAGTATTGTGAAAAGGAAGCTTTTGGTGTCGTTCGTGAATTTGTGGGTCATGGTATTGGTAAAGAAATGCACGAAGATCCAATGGTTCCGAACTACGGAAAGCGTGGTAACGGTATTCTACTAAAGAATGGATTATGTATAGCTATAGAACCAATGATAACTTTAGGTGATCGGCATATTGTGATGGAGAGCGATGGATGGACAGTGCGTACAGTTGATCGTAGCTGCGCCGCGCATTTCGAACATACGATTGCTATTAGGAAAGGCAAAGCCGATATTTTGTCATCATTCAAATTTGTTGAAGAAGTATTAGGAGAAAAAGCAATATAGTTTATGGCTAAACAAACAGCAATAGAGCAAGATGGAGTGATTGTAGAAGCATTGTCGAATGCAATGTTTCGGGTAGAATTGGAAAATGGACATGAGATTACAGCTCATATATCCGGAAAAATGCGGATGCATTACATCAAAATTCTTCCGGGTGATAAGGTAAAAGTCGAGATGTCACCTTACGATTTATCGAAAGGTAGAATTGTATTTAGATATAAATAAAACGAGATATGAAAGTAAGAGCATCATTAAAAAAACGTACCCCTGAGTGCAAGATTGTAAGACGTCATGGTACGTTGTATGTAATTAACAAGAAAAATCCCAAGTTCAAACAACGTCAGGGATAGTATTATTTTTGGAAAAAAAATAATTAAAGTATATGGCTATAAGAATAGTTGGTGTAGATTTACCTCAAAATAAGAGAGGTGAGATTGCGTTAACCTATATTTTTGGTATAGGTCGTAGTGGTGCCGCCAAAATTTTAGATAAGGCTGGCATAGATAGAGATATCAAAGTTAAGGATTGGACCGATGATCAAGCAGCAAAGATTCGTGAAATCATTGGTAGCGATTTTAAAGTGGAAGGTGATCTCCGTTCTGAAATTCAGATGAACATTAAGCGTCTGATGGATGTAGGTTGCTATCGTGGAGTTCGTCACCGTCTCGGTTTACCGGTACGTGGACAGAGCACTAAAAACAATGCTCGTACTCGTAAGGGTCGCAAGAAGACCGTTGCTAACAAGAAGAAAGCTACTAAATAATAATTATTGATATGGCAAAAAAAGCAGTTGCAGCAAAAAAGAGAAATGTAAAGATCGATGCTAACGGACAATTACATGTTCATTCGTCTTTCAATAATATTATTGTTTCTCTTGCAAATAGTGAAGGGCAGATTATCTCATGGTCTTCTGCTGGTAAAATGGGATTCAGAGGTTCTAAAAAGAACACCCCGTATGCAGCCCAAATGGCTGCTCAAGATTGTGCTAAAGTGGCATACGATCTTGGTCTGAGAAAGGTAAAAGCTTATGTAAAAGGTCCTGGTAACGGTCGTGAGTCTGCTATTAGAACAATACATGGAGCAGGTATTGAGGTAACAGAAATTATTGATGTTACACCACTTCCTCACAATGGATGCCGTCCTCCGAAAAGACGTAGAGTTTAATATTTACCTTTATACACAAGACAGGCTTTAATGTCGTTAAAATAGGATTGTATTTATATTCTCTCTGCAATCGCGGCTGCAACGGTTAAAGCTGTCTGGAAAACAAATTTAAAAATTTATAGAAAATGGCTAGATATACTGGTCCTAAAACCAAAATTGCACGTAAGTTCGGTGAAGGTATTTTTGGAGCTGATAAGGTCTTATCCAAGAAAAATTATCCTCCTGGACAACATGGAAATTCACGCAAGAGAAAAACATCTGAGTATGGTGTTCAGCTTCGTGAGAAACAAAAAGCAAAATATACTTACGGTGTATTAGAGAAACAGTTCAGTAACTTATTTGTTAAGGCTGAAGCTTCTAAAGGCGTAACTGGTGAAGTTCTTCTTCAATTACTCGAAAGCCGTCTTGATAATGTTGTATTCCGTTTGGGTATTGCTCCTACTCGTGCTGCTGCACGTCAGTTGGTAAGTCACAAGCATATTACTGTTGATGGAAAAGTCGTAAATATTCCTTCTTATTCAGTAAAATCCGGTCAGTTAGTCGGTGTTCGTGAGAAAGCCAAATCTTTGGAGGTAATAGCAAACGCACTTGCTGGATTTAATCACAGCAAATATCCTTGGCTGGAATGGGATGAAAATTCTAAAGTAGGCAAGTTATTACATGTCCCTGAAAGAACAGACATTCCTGAGAACATTAAAGAACATTTGATCGTTGAATTGTATTCTAAATAATAATTAATTTCATGGCGATATTAGCATTTCAAAAACCTGAAAAAGTTTTAATGTTGGAAGCGGATCCAAAGTATGGTAAATTTGAATTCCGTCCGTTGGAACCTGGTTTTGGTATAACTATTGGTAATGCCTTGCGCCGTATGCTTCTTTCATCATTGGAAGGATTTGCAATCAATACTATTAAAATTGAAGGTGTTGAACATGAATTTGCAAGTGTTCCCGGGGTGAAGGAAGATGTCACCAATATTATATTAAACCTAAAGAAAGTAAGACTGAAACAAGTAGTTGAGGACACCGAAAACGAAAAAGTCAGTATAACCGTCAAGAATTCAACAGAATTCAAAGCAGGTGACATAGGAAAGTATTTAACTGGATTTGAAGTGTTAAATCCTGAATTGGTTATTTGTCATTTAGATCAGAAAGCTACTATGCAGATGGAATTGACCATTAATAAAGGTCGTGGATATGTGCCTTCTGAAGAAAATCGTCAGTTTTGTACTGATACCAATACGATAGCTATCGATTCTATATATACACCAATTGTTAAGGTGAAATATACTATTGAGAATTATCGTGTTGAACAAAAAACCGATTACGAGAAATTAATTCTTGAAATTACTACAGACGGTTCCGTTCATCCGAAAGATGCTTTGAAGGAAGCAGCTAAAGCTTTAATCCATCACTTTATGTTGTTCTCTGATGAAAAAATAACATTAGAGAATGCTGACGGTGAAGGTAATGAAGAATTTGATGAAGAAGTTCTGCACATGCGTCAACTATTGAAAACTAAGTTGGTTGATATGGATCTCTCGGTTCGTGCTCTCAATTGTTTGAAAGCAGCCGATGTAGAAACCTTAGGCGACTTGATTCAATTCAATCGTACGGATTTGCTGAAGTTCCGAAATTTCGGAAAGAAATCGCTCACCGAGCTTGATGATTTGCTGGAGAGTCTGAATCTGTCGTTCGGAACCGATATTTCTAAATACAAATTAGATAAATAATAAAAATGAGACATAATAAGAAATTCAATCACCTCGGTCGTACTGCTTCTCATAGAGGGGCTATGCTTTCTAACATGGCTTCTTCCTTGATTAAGCACAAAAGAATCACTACGACTGTTGCAAAGGCAAAAGCTTTAAAGAAATTTGTAGAACCTTTGCTTACAAAATCTAAAAACGATACGACTAATTCTCGTCGTGTGGTATTTAGCAGCTTGCAAGATAAAATTGCTGTTACGGAATTATTCAAAGAAATTTCTGCAAAGATTGCAGATCGTCCAGGAGGATATACACGTATCATCAAGACTGGTCATCGTTTAGGTGATAACGCAGCAATGTGTTTTATCGAACTCGTTGATTATGATGAAAAGATGGCAAAAGGTGTTACTAAGAAAGCTACACGTAGCCGCCGTCGTTCTAAAAAGGCTGTTTCTGTAGCTGAAGAAGTTACTACACCAGAAGCTGAAACTCCTTCTGTAGAAGAAGTAAAAGAAGAAGCTCCTGTACAAGAAGAGGCTCCTGCCGAAGCACCTGCTGCTGAAGAAGCTAAATAGAATAAATCTACACACTTATATTAAAAAGGTCGTTCAATATGGACGACCTTTTTTTTAATCTTTCAATTCTTAATCACATCGAGGCTCACCAGTAAAATCTGGAGGACTAAGTGACGTGTCATACGGCAGTGACAAAGGTTGAAAAAGTAATTGTTTTGCAGAAACAAGATTCCATAAACAGTTACTTAAATATTTTCTTATTTCTTCTATGTAAATAGTTGGATTGTTTACCTCATTTTAGCAGAAGAAAACGACGATATGATGCCTTGTGAATAATCCTTTTCAGCGCATATCTCAAAGTGAACATTCTCCTATATTCTGATACTTTCTTATCCTAACGTGAGCTACAGACCATTGTAGACCACTATCTTGTTATTGTTTCATCGCTCTAATATAACTCGAATTAGAGCCACAGCATAGACGCATCGCATGTAATTTATTGATAGACAGCGAGAAATTCATAAGGACGAAACTAAATGTTTCTAGTTACAAACTTTTAGTTTCGTCCTTATGAATTTTTGTGTTCGTCGTTATCATTTTTGAGAAACACAGCGTCAATTCCGCGCATTTGAAAGTATCACTTCGATATGGTTAAAATAGTATCGGTTTTGCTCTCCATGTTCACTTCTGAAAACGAGGTCGAAAAAAGAATTCTCGCACGCCAACTTTCATCACCCCCTTGTATCGCCTATTATCAGGGCCCATTAGAGAGAAATCATAACGCATTGATTCTCTGAGAAAAAACATGTTTTTTGTGTCCCATTTTGACGTTATGCACACGTATATGCCTGACATACAGTTAGTAATGGTGACAGAAACGCTTTCGTAACTATAATAGAAAAAGAAGGTTTTACATATCTACACGAGGTATCTTTAAGTATCGGTAAGAACCGACGACATCAACAAATCTGTATTGTCTTTGTTCTTCCAAAACGTCATATGCTCCTAAAATTGTTGTCGTATGTTAGTTTTTCCGAAAACATAAGGACGTCACCGAAAAAACTAACATACGACAACGGCGGCTGTGAACTTGTTTTGCCTTGCAAAAAATCAGACGTATGTCGCAGCGGTAACTAACGGATGTTGTTGAAGAAACTAACGTTAGTTATCACAACAACTAACGTTAGTTACCGCAGTAAGTAACGGAAGTTATGGCTGCGACATACGTCTGTTTTTTTGATATTGACTACTTATGTTTTGGGATCAAAAACAGGCAAAGGGCTTGAGGTATTTACCTCTATATTTTCAGTTATAATGTTCTGATAAATTTAGGGAATACTAGGACCATCCGATGCTTACTGTGGCGTTTGATGTTATACTTATTCGGTAGACAGAGGCTCTTAAGAATTTAATAATCCTCCAAAGATTATTTGACTGATAAAGTCTTGATAACCTTTGGAGGATTATTGAATGATTTATATGTATTTAATCGGTAGCTTTATTGGCGCTTATTTATTTCTTTAAGGTAAAAGTGATTAAAACCCCCTTGTGATCACTAGGCCATTCATCATTAAGTGGTTTTATAAACGGATCGTTCGTTTGTTCTTTTACCCGCTGTCCTTTCACAATAGAACTTTCCGGACCAAATACCTGTGCTTTCTTTACTTTTAAGTCATTGTTTGGGTAGTAATAGACAAAATCTATTCTCTCGCGTTCATCGGCATCAAACGCCCATGCTAGCTTCTTTGTATCAACGGCTTTATTGTCAGCCGGAAAAGTAAATCCTGGACATTTTACAACATTCGGATGGGCTACACGGTAAGCATCTTTATATCCATTTGCTACTAATACTTTTGAACTGCCCCAATTCACAATACAACCATTATGGTCGTATTTGTCTTTTGTGTCCGCTTGCCAATCCATATAAGATGGTTCATTCAAGTCTCCCGCAAAAAATACTAGCGACCCTTTTTTCAATTCTTTTTGAGCATCGTTGATAAAATCTTTGATAGATGCGATCCTATCAGATTTCTCGCATACGCTTAAGATTGTATTCACATTGGTAATAGGGGCAGGAAGCTTATCCCAATTTGTACTACCGTCATTATATCCTCTAGGATAATAACAAGAATACCAACGATATTCCGAATGGGCAGGGTATATTGCGAGTCTCTTATTCTGTACTTTAATTATGGCTTTGAACATCCATTTATTGACGCGCTCTGTTCCGATAATGGGATATTTTGAAATTACTGCACGTCCATCAATTCTTGCGCTATAATATGTTAAACCTTTGCTCTTTAATGCTTTTATCAGTTGCGGTAAAACGGGATTGTCGTTATCGCTTTTGTAAAGTTCACAAAAGGTTGCTATATCCGGTTGTACGTATGCAATCTGTTCTATCAAATAGTTGGGTGCATCAACGACATGGGTACATTCCACCCAAAGGTTAAGTTGGAGAAATTTTAACTCAACCTTTGAGCTCGAACTATTTGAAGAATATGCAGCAAAGATAGAAATTAAAATAAAAGATACTGTTAGGAGACTTTTTTTCATTGTTAGTATTATTTTAATTTACCATCCCGGGTTCTGACTGTTTATTCCAGAAGAATTATATAAGCGAATAGCTTCATCGGCCGGAAGAGGGAATAGTAGATATTTGTTTGTATAAGCTTTTATCTCATTATTTGCAACAAAATATGTGCCATTGTTCCATTTGTTATGTCGTATTGTCAACTCTGACAATTTTGTCTTTATGTCATGAATTGGCTTTATGAATTGAAATTATTTGTATATATGGCTATTGTGTTCTGTAATGGTTGAATGATAATATTTTTCTTTCCTATATTAGTAAATACAAGATACTTTAGTGTATCCTTTTAGTTCTTTCGCTGCCGTCCTTATGTTTTTTTGAAAACGTATGGGCGTCAACAGCTTTAGGCTCTTGTGTGGTCTTGATATATATAAAGGCAACATCAAAATACAAGATTCTAAAAAATATTGATTCACTAGTAAAATATAGGAGGATAAGTGACTGCGGGAGTATCGAATGTGACAATAATGGGGTTCGAAAAAGTATGCGAGGAACTTTAAAAGATATCGATTCAGGCAGAGGTAGATATAAAAATTTAGTTGAAAATAAGTCACTTATCAAAAATATCAGAGTGTACTCGTTTATGTCCGAATAGATATTCATATAAAAATATTTATGGTGAGGTGCATAAGTAATGGATGAAGAGTTGCGGACATGAACTATTATTTCGAATACTATTTTTTGGGAAAATACAACTCTATTAATGCAATATTCTTCAGCTATTTTCATGACAGACATGCGCTAGAAAAGCTTTTGATAGGCTATAAAAAGAAATAAATTGACTAAGAAATGCTTGTTTTAATGTTTAAAGTGTCTATATTTGCAGCACTTTAACAGCTAAAACACATGAAAAATTTTATTATTTCCTTTTGTTTATTCGTTTTTGTATCGTTTTCGGCTTTTGCTCAAAGTGCCAAATGGATAACGACCTCCGATGCCGGAGCAAATAGTCCGAATACATGGATTGCTTTTCGAAAAGATATTAATGTGACAAGTATACCTCGGTTGGCAATGGCACGTATTGCCGCCGATAGTAAATATTGGTTGTGGATTAATGGTCGACTCGTTGTCTTTGAAGGAGGGCTTAAACGGGGACCCAGTCCTCAATCTTCGTATTATGACGAGATCAATATCGCTTCTTTCTTAAGAAAGGGTACAAACAAAATAGCTGTTTTGCTTTGGTATTTCGGGAAAGATGGGTTTTCTCATAAAAGTAGTGGTAAGGCAGGTCTGTTTTTCGATTTGAATATAAAACACTTGCTTTTGCAGAGTAATAATTCGTGGCTTTGCCGTATTCATCCCGCCTATAAGAATACGGAAGCTCCTTTCCCTAACTTCCGCTTGCCGGAGTCTAATATCCGATACGATGCCAATTTGAATATCGATGGTTGGCAAATGGCCGATTGTAAGTCGGCATATCAGTTTGCGCCAGCGGTCGAAATAGGAGCGTGGGGTGATACTCCTTGGGGCGAGATGGTGAAACGCCCTATTCCTTTATGGAAAGATCATGGTATAAAGCAGGCGCAAGTGAAGAGAATATCGGGGGCAGATGTCGACAGTGTGTTGGTCTCTCTACCTTATAACATGCAAATGACTCCGATACTTGACCTGACGGATGAAAAGGGTAGTGGGAAGGTGTCTATATATACCGATCATACTTTTGCGGGCGGAGATACAAATGTTCGTGCCGAATATATTGCCCGTAAAGGACATCAGGTTTATGAATCTCTAGGGTGGATGAATGGACAAACCATTATATTGGTTGTGCCCAAATCGGTGCGTATCAATACGGTGAAATATCGCGAAACGGGTTATGATACTTATCCCGAAGGTACTTTCTCGTGCGATAACGATTTCTTTAGCCGCTTTTGGAAGAAGGGTCTGCGCACGCTTTATGTCAATATGCGTGATACTTATTTTGACTGTCCCGATCGTGAACGTGCCCAGTGGTGGGGTGACGAAGTTGTTCTTCAAGGCGAATGCTTTTATACCTATTCTGCTTCGGCGCACGAATTGATGAAAAAAGGCATCAAAGAGTTGTGCCATTGGCAGAAGCCTGACGGGACTCTCTTTGCACCGATTCCGGCAGGTAATTACAGTTCCGAACTCCCCGGGCAGATGCTGGCCGCTATCGGAAAGTATGGCTTTTGGAATTATTATATGAATACAGCCGACAGGGCTACAATAGAAGAAGCTTATCCACATGTTAAACGTTATCTGGATTTGTGGAAGACGGATGATACCGGATTGACGGCATTCCGCACTGGCGGTTGGACTTGGGGCGATTGGGGTGACCAAAAAGATATGCGTCTGTTGTTTGCCGGATGGCATTATTTGGCACTTGAAGGAGCTGCCGGAATGGCTCATATATTGGGATACGAAGAAGATGCCGCTCGGTTTGAAGAGATAATGGCTCGGGTCAAAGAAGGTTATAATAAATGTTGGAACGGCTATGCTTATCGTCACCCGGAGTATCAGGGCGAGACGGATGATCGCGTTCAGGCTTTGGCCGTTATTACTGGTATTGCTTCGCCCGAGAAATATGACAAAATACTTCAGGTGTTTAAATCGCAATGGCATGCCAGTCCTTATATGGAGAAATATGTAATGGAAGCTTTGTTTCAGATGGGATATGGCGATTATGCTCTCGAACGTGCCCAGAAACGTTACGGACCGATGGTGAACGATTCCCTTCATACCACTCTTTTTGAGGGCTGGGATATTAATAATAATGCCTTTGGAGGTGGTACGACCAATCATGCTTGGAGTGGCGGTCCGCTCACAGTGATTGCCCAGTATCTTTGCGGTATCCGCCCGTTGGAAGCCGGATATAAAACTTTTGCCATCAATCCTCAGCCGGCTACTTTCCATCAGGCGTCTATTACTGTTCCTACAGTGGCCGGAATGATAGGCTCGAGTTGGAAGATTTCCAATGGAACCTTCGATTGGATTATCTCGATTCCTAAGGCGACAAAAGCGTATGTCACATTGCCTACTATAGATATGAGCTGTGTTATGGTGAATGGTAAGCCCATGAGGCAGACCGTTACGGCTAAAACGGGAGGCAAATCTGTAGCTCTATTTGGTGCTGGGAAATACCATATTGTATGCAAAACTAATTAGTCTGTGGCGGTGACAATATAAAAATGTTTATCCTGTAGATTATTTAAATAAAATATTTACTTTTGCATTTACGAAAAGTTCTTTCTTTGCGTTTTATGGGAAAAGAAGTAAATATAAATCTACAGTTAACCGTTCAAATACAGTGTTTTAAGGAGCTATTTCTTAGGCACTATAGTCCACTTTGTGTCTATGCCTTGCGCTTTGTTGGCGATTCTGATGCATGCAAAGATATCGTTCAAGATTGTTTTATAGGTCTGTGGGAAAAGCGTGCTCAGCTGGACTTTTCCCTATCTTTGAAACCTCTTTTATATAAAAGTGTTCATGATAAGGCTATCGATTATACTCGGCATGCATCTGCTCGGAACACGACGTTGGACGAGGCCGTAGTTTTACACCCTTTGGATGTAGAGTGGGAAGCTATTCTGTCGGAGCAGATTATCGATGAACTCGATTGCAAACAGATTGTTGAAGAGGTTGATAAATGCCTTGACGAACTTACTCCTTATTGTGCCGGTATTTATCGGATGAGTCGTGAAGAAGGACTAAGCAATAAGGAAATTGCCGAACGGTTGAAAATCAGTGTTAAGGCTGTAGAAAAGCAAATGACAAAGGCTTTATCAGCCATTCGGGCACATTTGATAAATACCGGTTATCTTACGTTTATTTTCTATGCGCTGCTGTTTTTGCCGCGCAAATGAAGATTTTTATCTCGTATCATAAAAAAAATGTAATTTCGGGTAGGGTTGTTTCTTTCTGATTCGGGTTATGAATATGAAACTCCAAGAAGAGCATATCAAGTCTTTACTAATCCGCTTCTTTAGCGGCAAGGCCGATTCGTCCGAGAAGGATGAGCTATTGGCGTGGCTACATCAGTCTAAAGAAAATGTAGATTATAGCATATCGTGTTATAAAAAATGGTCGGAAGATCAAATCTTTGAAAATCATTTCGGTAAAGAAGAGGGTTGGCGAAGGTTTGTAACCATCATCAGTCGTCCGGTCAAACGTCGTATGTTTGTACGCCGTTCTATTTATGGTGTGGTTGCTGTTGTTATGTTGCTGATGGGTCTTTATGGCTATCTCCGGTTGCTGCCATCTTCTCATCCCGATATCATGAAATTCGCTCAGACGCTTTCCGGTTCGATCGATATGCGCTCATCTACAGTAAAACTTGTTCTTTCGTCCGACAGCACGCTCACTTTTAATACAAAAGCCACTAATATACAGTATAAATCCGGTCGCATTATTTGTAATAGCAATCAGACCGTTACTGATGATGCTGCCGCAGCATTCAATCAATTGATTGTTCCGTTTGGACATTCGTCTAATGTGACTCTGTCCGATGGAACACGGATTTGGCTCAATGCCGGTACCCGTTTGATTTATCCCGTCTCTTTCAAAGACAAAACGCGCGAAATATACGTAGAAGGCGAAATCTATTTGGAAGTGGCACACGATGCCGAACATCCGTTTATTGTGAAGACTCCCCAAAATATGGATGTCCGGGTATTGGGCACTCACTTCGATGTGAAAGCCTATCGGGGTGCACCGCTTCAACGTGTTGTCTTAGTGTCGGGAGCTGTGCAGGTCTTGCAAAACAATATGCTGGCTAAGCTTTTCCCGAACGAAATGTATGAGATTCGCAATGGTGCCGCTCCGATAGTTAAGCAAGTAGATCCTTCGTATTATATCTCTTGGACCAAGGGTCTATATTTGGCGAGTGATGAAAGATTGGGCGATATCTTTTCTGATTTGATGAAGTATTATGGCGTTGATATGAAATATGATTCGTCGGTAGCTTCGTTGAAATGCTCAGGTAAATTGGATTTGAAAGATGACTTTGAAAATGTGATGAAAGCTATTTCTGAAACAGCACCGATCGTATACGGTCAGAGTAATAATAAATACTATGTTCACCTTAAATAATAAATGCTTATGATAAGATTCGGATAAGAAAGAGAAAAATAGAAATCGGAAAGTAGGGCGAGTACTTTCCGATATAATTTTAAAATAAAACTGTAAAGAGATACAAGTATTAATCTTAAAATCATTACAAAGATATGATTGTTAATCTAAAGAACGACTTAATTAATACTAAAAGATTAAGTCTAAATGTTATGAAATTATCATTCCTTTTCCTTTTTATAGGAATAAACTTGTGTTTTTCTGCTGAAAGCCATTCGCAGCGGACAAATTTTAACTTCACGCTACGCAATGTGACGGTAAGACAAGTGCTCAATACCGTCGAGAAAAATAGCGACTATGTATTCTTTTATTACAATGGTGTCGTCAATCTGAATCGTAGGGTTTCAGTCACTGCAGGTGGCAAGAATATTCATGAACTTCTCGATGAACTCTTTGTCGGTACGAATAATGGTTATACCATTAATGGGCGTCAAATATCTATTTATGCAAAGCCCGAAGTCGCCAAATTGTCAGCCGTGTCACCACCAGTGAAAATGATTAAGATAGGCGGTACGGTATATGATGAAACGAAAAATCCGATGCCGGGGGTCAGTATTCGTATTGCAGGAAAGGAGGCTACATCGGGTACGATCACTGATGTGACTGGACATTTTATTTTGAATGTTCCCAACAAAAAGTCTATTATCGAAATTTCTAGCGTCGGCTACAAAACACAACGTCTGGTTGTAGGCAGTGAAACTAATTTCATTATTCAATTGCAAGAGGATGTTGCTGCTCTTAACGAAGTTGTTGTTACTGGCTATGGTACGCAAAAGAAACTTTCTGTTGTTGGCGCCATTGATAATTTGGAACCGGGGCATTTGCAAGTGGGATCAACACGTTCTCTGTCCAATAATCTTGCTGGCCAGATTGCCGGTGTTATTGCAGTGACCCGTTCGGGCGAACCCGGTTATGATAGTTCGAACTTCTGGATTCGTGGTATTTCGACTTTCTCTGGAACAAACACTCCTTTGGTATTGGTTGATGGAATTGAACGCGATCTGAATAATATCGATCCTGCCGAAATCGAGTCTTTCTCAGTGTTGAAAGATGCATCGGCTAGTGCCATGTATGGTGTTCGCGGTGCTAACGGCGTGATTGTAATCAATACGAAGCGCGGACATATAGGTGCTCCTTCGATAGATGTGCGTGTAGAGCATGCAATAGAAGAGCCTACCAAATTGCCAAAATTTATCGGTGGAGCCGATTATATGGAACTCCTAAACGAGTTGAAAGAAAATAAGTCTCAGTTGCCCTACTCGCAAGAGCAAATTGACAAGACTCGTTATCACTATGATTTGGATTTGTACCCTGATGAAAATTGGTTGAACGATATCACAAAGAATTACGCGTATTCAACAAGAGCGAATGTTACCGTCAGTGGCGGTTCCAACTTTTTGCGCTATTCGTTAGTCACTTCTTGGTTTAACGAACATGGTATTGTCGAAACTGACAGGACGCTGCCTTATGATACGGGTATTAAATTAAATCGTTTCAATATGCGTGCTAATGTCGATTTGGATATTACAAAAACCACGACACTGCGCCTGAATATCGGTGGATATATGCAGAACCGGCATGGTCCTAAGTGCGGTATTGACGATTTATTTTCTCAAGCTTTTACCACAAGCCCTATCGCTTATCCTGCACGCTATTCGGACGGTACGATACCAATTATCGCCAATCGGGTAAATCCTTGGGCAACTGCCACACAATCGGGCTATCAAGTGGATATCAATACACAACTTCAGTCGTTGATGTCTATAGAGCAAAACTTGAAGATGCTTACTCCCGGACTGAAAGCCAAGTTTACTTTCTCGTTCGATTCTTATAACTATAGTGGACGTTACAGAGATTTCAGTCCTACCTATTATAATATCGCTACCGGCCGTGACGATGAGGGTAATTTGATAAAAACCGTATTGAGTTATGGTAGCGACGCTTTGGGATTCGGAACTTCATCGGGGTATGGAACGAAGGATATGTACATGGAAGGTACGTTGACGTATACTCGTACATTTGGCAAACATGATATTGATGCTTTATTCCTTTATAATCAGCAAAGTTATGACCAAGGTACTGTACAACCATATCGTAAGCAAGGCTTTGCAGGCCGTTTGTCTTATGTATACGACAGCCGCTACATTGGAGAGTTCAACTTTGGTTACAACGGTTCTGAAAATTTTGCTAAAGGACATCGCTTTGGTTTCTTCCCCTCTTTTGCATTAGGTTGGATGGTGTCGGAAGAACCTTTTATGGTTAGAATGAAAGATACAGTTAATAAGCTGAAAGTGAGAGGCTCTTTTGGAAAAGTAGGTAACGACAATATCGGAGGGCGTCGTTTTGCGTATATTACAACGGTTTATACCGGTCAAGGTAATTACACGTGGGGTGACAATGGTGAGACATATCGCGCCGGTATTACGGAAGGCGATATTGGTGTGGCCAATTTGACATGGGAAACAGCATGGAAATCCGACTTAGGCTTTGAACTTGGACTTTGGAATGCTTTTGAATTACAATTTGACTGGTTCAAGGAAAAACGTTCTAATATTTTTATGCAACGCAGTACAATACCAACTCAAACAGGATATATTACTACTCCATGGGCGAACTATGGGAAAGTGACCAATCGAGGTTTTGATGCTTCATTGAACTATAATAAGAAGATTGATAAAAACTGGACGCTTGGCTTCCGTTCTACATTCTCTTATGCGAAGAACAAGATAAATGAAATCGATGAGGCTGCAGGAAAAAGCAAATACCGCTGTCAAACGGGACGCTCTATGAATACCCTTTGGGGACTTCAGGCCGAGCGATTGTTTACGAAAAACGATTTTGATGCAGATGGTAATTTGAAATTTGGCATTCCAAATCAGGAGACTGGCGTATCGACTGGTAAGCTTCGTCCCGGTGATATTAAGTATAAAGATATGGATGGTGACGGAATTATCACTGATGCAGACGAAGGCTATATTGGTGGTACTGTAGATCCACGTATCGTCTATGGCTTCGGATGCAATATTGTGTTCCGTCATTTTGATTTTAATGTCTTTTTCCAGGGCGTAGCCGATACTCATCGTGTTATTGGTGGATCGACTTATTTTATTCCAGGTAGCGGACAAGGATTGTTGGGTAATATCTACTCCAATTACAATGATCGTTGGACAGAAAATAATGCATCTCAAAATGTATTTTGGCCTCGATTGTCGGAGTCTCCCAATCAACAAAACTATAGAACTTCTACATGGTGGAAAAAGGATATGAGCTTTTTGCGTTGTCGTACTATCGAATTCGGTTATACTATGCCTAAAATATTGACTGACAAAATCAATGCAAAGAATGTTCGCTTCTATCTAAGTGGAAATAACTTGTTTTGCTTTTCGAAATTCAAGCTTTGGGATCCGGAACTCAATTCGGGTGACGGATTGAAATATCCACAAATGCGGTCATTAATGTTAGGTATTGATGTTAATTTTTAAATGATAAGAAAATGAAGACATTTAAGAAAATAAATATATTCTTTGCTCTATTTTTTGGAGCTTGTTCTTTCTCGTCTTGCGATTATCTTGACAAAGAACCCGATACAGAGTTGAATATGGATATGGTTTATTCTAACAAAACTTATGTGGAAGATGCCTTGGCTTATGTATATAGTGGGTTGCCCAATCCTTCCGAAGGGTGGATGAATGAAATCGGTTGGGAAATATTTGGTGACGATTTAACCCCATCTAAGAGATGGCAACAATGGGACTGGCCTAATATAACCAAAGTCTTTGGCAGTTGGACACCCAATACGGGATGGAGTGGCGATTTCTGGGCTGGCTATCCTCGCAAGATACGCGAATCGTATCTGTTTAGGAAAAATGCAAAAGCCCTGCCTAGTGAAGATTTGCCTCAATCTGAAGTTGATAATATGAAAAACGAATGCCGTTTTCTAGGTGCATACTATTGGTGGAACTTAGCAAAGACTTATGGGCCTATACCGTTTAAACCTGATTATATTGCTCCTTCCAATTTTAATTTGGCTGATCTGCAAATAGGCCGGGTACCATTCGATTCGATTGTAGACTATTGCGATAGAGAGATGTTGTCTACATCCAAGTTATTGCCGGCTGCTTATACCGCACCTGAGAAATACGGTCGTGTTACTTCTATTATGTGTTTAGCCGAGCGGGCACGGATGCTACTTTTTGCAGCCAGTCCACTTTGTAACGGTAACGAATGGTATAAAAGCTATGTAAATAAAGACGGTACTCATTTGTTCAGTACTTCTTATGATCAGAATAAATGGGTAAAAGCGGCAGATGCTTGTAAGTTGTTGATTGATCAGGCTGAGGCTGTCGGTTATAAATTGTTTGTCGAGTATAATAATGATGGTACAGTAGATGCTTTTAAGTCTTGCGAAGACATGTTCTTTACGAAGTGGACGGCCGGAAATAAAGAAATTCTATTCCCTTATACAAGTACCAATAGCGCTTATAATAACTATCAATTCTATACGAACAAAACCGTTACATTAGAGTTTGGTGGTGGTGGTGGACTTGGTGTTTATCAAGGATTGGTCGATGCTTTCTTTACAAAAAATGGTCTTCCTATCTCAGATACGAATAGTGGGTATGTGGAAGACGGATTTTCTACTGCTGTAGAATCTCGAACGACCAAGTGGAATGAAGGAACAGGGACACTGGGAGAAATAACGGCAAAAGGAACTTATAACATGTATTGTAATCGTGAACCTCGTTTCTATACAACGGTGAGTTATAATGGTTCGTGGTATGCATTGGCACAAAGACCGTATGACTTTTTCAAGAATCATAAAGATAACGGTTATACTCATGATGCACCTCAAAATGGCTATTTGGTTCGTAAAAAAGTTTATCCTTACGATAATCCTAAAACTGGAAGTTGGCTTTCGAACCGCCCGTTGTGGCTATATCGTTTGGGAGGAGCTTATTTAGATTATGCCGAGGCTGAAAATGAGGCATATGACAATACTGCCGCTCGTCAGGAAACACTGAAATATGTGAACAAAATTCGTGTCCGTGCGGGTGTTCGTCAGTATACTACGGATATTGTAGATGTCAACGATGCTAACTATATTCATGTAGACGACAATCAAGAAGCAATTCGAAAGATTGTTCGCATGGAACGCCGGGTAGAGTTATGCTGTGAAGGTTTGCGTTGGGATGATATCCGCCGTTGGAAAGATGCAGAGAATCTTCCCGAAATGACGGGCGATGATCATGGAATGAATTTCTCTGGTACTAACGCCGCAGAGTTTTATGTGCGTACCGTTTATCAAACCCGCGTTTGGAAAAGAGCTTATTATTGGTTCCCCATCTATATAGATGAGATGGAAAAGAATCCTAATTTAGTTCAGTCTCCGTATTGGAATTAATCTGTAACCGTTTAATTTGAGAAGTTATGAAAATGAATATTAAGAAACAATTATATGTGTTTTTGTCATTTATTGCTTTCCTGGCTAGCTGTAATTCAGATCCTGAATTATATACGTTGACTGCACCAGATGATCGAATGCAGGTGAAAGCTTCGACTGATAGTTTGGTGCTCCAAAAAGCTTTTCAGGATCAAGAGGCTATTAAGTTTACTTGGAATGATGCGACCGATCGTGGCGCTGATACGCAGTTGACTTATTATTTTAGAATCTATATGTCTGATGTGAAAACGAATATCAGCGAATTGATAAAGATACCCGATGGACAACGTACAATTAGCTATACTCATCGACAGATAAACGACTTGCTTGCTTCGTGGAATATTACTCCGGGAGATAAAGTAAATTTGGTGGGTGAAGTCATAGCCAAAGTTACTGCATCAAAACAATATATGAAGCCCGAGACATCTAAAACAGAGTTTAAAACAATAGGCTACGATCCTTCAGATATCATGTATATGATGGCAAAGACTTCTTCGGGACAGAATTTGACTATTACGATGGAGACAACCAACGAAGATGGTGTCTATCATTGGGCTGGAGTTATTAATTCGGGAGAGTTTTGGTTCTCATCGGATAAAAATAACGGTTATCCCGCTTATTTTAAAGGTGCAGATGATAACAGTCTGATTTATTCGGAGACCGGTACGGGAAGTCATTTTGCCTTATCGAATAAATCCATTGTGGATGTAACGATTGATTTGAATAAAATGACTATTGCATTATTGCAAACTCCTATTATGTACATGGTGAGCTCGAATGTAGGTGCCGAGAGTGCTACTGAAATACCTAATATAGATGTTAAGAACGGTTATTATCACTGGAGTGGAACGTTGCAGGCTGGAACGAAAATCAGATTTGCTTCTGATGCGGTTCAAACGTGGCCGGCTTATGTGCCCGATCCAAATGATCCATCCAAACTCGTTGTCGGTCAATCTGGGGCTGCTATGTTGGAGGTGACACAAACAGCAAAATATGAAGTGGTCATCTCTTTGGTGGATAAGAAACTTATTTGTACCAGTATCTATAATCTACCTTACAATGGTATGTGGGCTGCTGGTAGTGCAGTGCCTGCGGGATGGGATAACGGACGTAATAGTTGTGCGTTTGCTCAAACAGATATCAAGAACCATCCTGAAATATGGACGTTGACAACAGCGATTACGGCAGGTAACGAGTTTAAAATCATCACTGTACCCGGTCAATGGAATTATGAAATAATGCCTATCACAGGGGGAGCCAATCCTATTAATTCGTGGGTAGATTGTGGCGTTCGAGGTGTAAATGTCTCGAGTGACAATAAATTTATTCCGCAATCGAGCGGCACTTGGACTATCAAAATGGATTTGCACAATATGAAACTCACTATGGTGCAAGAATAATTAATGTTTTTACTAATTTACTATTGAAACAATGAAAAACTTAAATTTGAATATAAAGTCTACATTTCTGCTTGTATTGCTTGGTAGCCTGGTATGCTGCTCAAGTTCGAAAGATGATGGTGCACCAGTATTCGGTGGCGCTATATCAGCTACTTATATCAATCCTGTATATAAATCGGACGCTCCCGATCCTACTCTTATTCGGGGTAGGGACGGTTACTTTTATGCTTATACTACCGGTTCTGTGATTCATAAATCTCAGGATTTGGTGAATTGGACAGACGAAGGTGGGGCTTTTGATAACACTGTTTTCCCTTCTTTCTTGGCTGGTGGATCGCTCTGGGCACCCGATGTGCAATATGTTAATGGCAAATATGTGATGTACTATGTATTGTCTAAATGGGGTGAAATATATCAGAATGGGATAGGGGTCGCTACAGCATTGAAACCCGGCGGCCCTTTTACCGATCTTGGTAGTATTCTGATAAGTAAGGATTGTGGCGTTCTGAACAGCATTGATCCTTGTTATTATGAAGAAAATGGGCATAAATATTTGTTTTGGGGTAGCTTTCAAGGCATCTATTATATCGAATTGACCACAAATGGATTGAAGGTGAAAAGTGGAAGTATGCCGGTTAAAGTTGCTGGTACTGCTTTCGAAGGAACTATGATATATAAACGTAATAATTATTATTATCTATTTGCATCTATAGGCTCTTGTTGCGATGGATTGAATTCAACATATACAACTGTTGTGGGACGTTCTGAATCTTTGTTCGGCCCCTATGTCAACAAAAATGGGGATGCGATGCTGAACAATGCTTATACTAAGGTGATTGAAGCAAATGATACTTTCAAAGGAACAGGACATAATTCCGAAATCATTACAGATGATAAAGGAGAAACATGGTTCTTGTATCATGCATACAAAGTTGATGATGAAAAAGCGGGACGGTGTATGTTGCTTGATAAAATTGGTTGGGTAGACGATTGGCCAGTAGTGAATGATGGAACTCCCACTACTACCAAACAGCAAGGTCCTTATTTTAAGAACTGATAGTATTGATAATTATTTTATATAGAAAAAAATGAAAAATTCCATTCTTACTATAATGTTGGTTTTCATTGTTGTCTGTGCATTTTATGCCTGCGACAATAATGGAGTGGGCCAACCGCTGGCTACTCATTTAAAAGTGGAGTCGAGCGAGTATGATGTAAAAATAGGTGCTGTGGGAGTCGATACAACTGTAGCGACTGTGCGTTGGATAGATATGTCTCCTTCGTATACACTAAAACTTTCGAACAGTAGCAATGGCAATCAGATAATATTGTCCGATAAAAGCATAACTGCTGAAAACAATATTAGGGTGCTGACGTTCAGCGATTCGCAGCTTTTGAATTATATTAATCAAATGGCGCTTTCTACCAATGACGCTGATACATTGAGTCTAAAAATAATAGGTACCCGATCGGATGGTGTGGTAGATTCGGTATCTACTGCTATTAATGTCTTATTCTTGAAATAGTTTTATAGGTAAATAGATCGTTTGATATCGGTATCCTTTACAGATGATGAGTCTGTAAAGGGTACTTTTTAAAGAACATGTAAATGGTTATTGATTGCATAGCTCAGAATCGAGGTGTAATTCTCTTGCTATAAGTGAATAACATTTGACAATATCGTTTAAAAAGAGAGAGCTATGATGTTTGTAAACTTACAGGATGAAGTAGAAAAAACTATTATAAAGTAAGAGATGAATACTGATTGATATTAAATTAATCTAATTTATTAATAAATGTTAGTAATTTGTTTTTTTGCTGATTATCTTTGTTATCTAACTGGAACTGTTGTGGCTGAGAGAGAAATATGTACAGTATATAGATGAAAAACATTCTTATCAAATCATGAAAAATAGTTCAATGCCTTTTGTCAGGAGATTTATAATAGTAGGTATTCTGTTGCTTGTGTCGAATACTATTATGTCGACTAGTATTGTTCGTCTTACTACGGAGTTTATGAAAAATCCGATGGGTATCGATGTATCACATCCACGATTTGCCTGGCAGATGCAATCTGATAAATATGGTGCTGCTCAAACGGCTTATCGGGTCGTTGTATCGTCTTCGCGTTCGGAGCTTGATAATGGGTTTTATGTTTTCGATACGGGCAAGGTGAACTCTTCTTCTTCGATAGGTATTGTTTACAGTGGCGATGCTCTTCGCCCATCGACTCGCTATTATTGGAAAGTGACGGTTTGGGATGAGAAAGGCAATGTCTTGCAATCGGAGCCGAATTGGTTTGAAACCGGTCTTCTGGATGCCGATTGGCATAATGCCAAATGGATTGGGTCTTCTCAATATCTATTGTCCAAATATAGAGCTTCTTTTGTCATAGATTATCAGTTTCGGTTGGAGAAGAAAAGCAATAAGGCCGTCTTCGTCTTCGGGGCAAAATCGCCTTCGAATTATTTAATGCTTACTATTGATTTGAGCAATGGCGCCCGCTTCAACTTGGGGCATGTATACGGTAAATCTGTTGTGACAGATTATGATGAGGATATTTTGTCTCTGATTCCTGAAAATAAAAAGAAGGCAACTCATTCTGTACGTCTGTCGGTGATGGGTGGCGATAATTACGATATCGGTGTGACAATCGATGGGCAACGAGTGAAGTGCTCCAAAGCGAACAAAGACAATATCTATAATTTTATGGTTAACGGTATTACGCCCGCAGAACCAAATAGCAATTGCCGTCTTTATCAGATAGGCTATATTCAGCCCAAAGGTGAGAATGTGGTTTACTCTAATATTGAAGTCGGCGAACCGTTTTACAAACAAACACTTTATGTCGATACGGAAATTCATCATGTCGTAGGTGATGGTGAAGTTCATTTGTGGCAACCAGGATCTGATATTTCGGCCCCTATGCTGCGGCGTTCTTTTTCTATCTCTAAAACCATTAAACAAGCACGCTTGTATGCCACGTCGAAAGGTATTTATCAATTTTATATCAATGGTAAAACAGTCGGTGATGGTTATTATAACCCCGGGTGGACCGATTATCGTTTCCGAATGATGTATAATACTTATGATGTTACTCCTCTGTTGTGTCAGGGAGACAATGGACTGGGTGTGGCCCTTGGCGCGGGTTGGTACAGTGACGTGATTGGTTGGGCGGGCTTAGGCTGGCAAGATCAATACGGACTTCGTCAATCGGCACTCGCTTTATTGAAAATCGATTATGAAGACGGAACAACCGAATATGTGATGACCGATGATCGTTGGAAGTGTTATGATAAAGGACCGATTGAGGCTAACAGCCTCTATAATGGAGAAGATTATAATGCACAGAAAGAAATCTCAGGGTGGTCGGATGGCAACTTTAATGATTCCAGTTGGAAAACTGTACGTGTCGAGAATATTTCTTCTGGTGAACCGAAATTGCAAGCCTATATTGGCGGCATGATTCAGAACAATGTTACGCTTCGTCCGATGTCTGTCAAAAAAGTGGGTAACGCTTATATCTATGATTTTGGTCAAAATATGGTGGGAGTGCCTTGCCTACTGAATATGAAAGGGAGAGCAGGACAACAAATCACTATACATTATGCCGAAATGCTTTATCCGGAGGTGATACCAGATAGCCCTGTAGAACCTTATACAATTGATATGTATAAAGAACGGAAGGGGCAGGTGTATCTGGATAATTATCGTTCGGCATTGTCTACCGATCATTATATCTTTAAGGGAGACGCGAATGGAGAAACCTATCAGCCACTTTTTACCTCGCATGGATTTCGTTATTTGGCTATTGAAGGTCTAGATGAGGCTTTGCCTCTGACGTCTGTTGAAGGGATTGTTTTGGAATCGATAGGCAAACAAGGAAGTGATTATGAAACATCAAATACCGAAGTTAATCGTCTGTTTCAAAATATTGTTTGGGGACAAAGAGGTAATTTCTTATCCGTTCCGACTGATTGCCCTCAACGCGATGAACGTTTGGGATGGATGGGCGATGCACAAGTATTTGCTCGTTCGGCTACTTACAATATGAATACCGATCCTTTTTATACTCGGTGGTTATACACGCTTCGCGATGATCAAGGAAGGAACGGTAGTTATGGTGATTATTACCCTTGCTTAGGAACGTCTCCGAATGGATTTGATATAAATTCAGCAAAAGGAGGCTCTGGAGCGTGGGCTGATGCCGGCATTATCATCCCTTGGCAAGTGTATCAGCAATATGGTGATGTCGGAATTCTACAGCAACACTATGAATCTATGTGTCGATATATGGATTTTCTGGAAAGGAAAGCCGATCGTTATAATATTCTGCCGGAAGGTGGATATGCCGATTGGGTGGCTCCCGTGTTTACAAACAGCTCGCTTATAAATACGGCCTATTATGCTTATGATGCCCGAATGATGCAACAGATGGCTGAAGCTCTAGATAAGATAGACGATGCGGCGCGTTATAGCCGATTGTTTGAGCGTATCAAAATATCTTTCAATAAGACATTTCTTGATAAAGAGGGTTATACCGTTAGCAAAACCGAGAAGGGGGTAGAGAAAATAAATACGCAAACTTCTTACGTATTGCCTTTGCAGTTTGGGCTGATTGATGACAGTATCAAATCGAAAGTGGTACAGCACTTGGTGGATGCAGTAGAGTCTAATGGAAACAAATTGACTACCGGATTTCTTGGAACTCCTTATATCTGCTTGGTATTGTCAGATAACGGGCGTTCGGATGTTGCATATAAATTATTTTTGCAGACCGAATATCCATCGTGGCTATTTCCTGTTCGCCAAGGTGCTACTACGATGTGGGAACGTTGGAATTCATATACTGTAAAAAACGGTTTCGGTCCGGTCGGTATGAATTCGTTCAATCATTATGCTTATGGTGCTATTGAAGAGTGGATGATGTCTCACAGCTTGGGCATTCAACGGGATGAAAAGAATCCGGGATATAAGCATATAATTCTCCAACCCGAAATAGGCGGAGAACTTGATTACGTGAAAGGAGGTTTTGAATCAATGCAAGGCTATATAGGTAGCCGCTGGGAAAAGAGAAAGAATGGTTATACTTACGGAGTAACCGTTCCAGGCAATACCACAGCCTCTTTGTTTTTGCCTGCGAATAAAGCATCTGGTATAAAATTGTTGAAAGGTAAAGAAGGAGCTTCTTTTGTGTCATATAAAAACGGCAAGGTGCAATATGAATTGAAGTCGGGAACTTACGAATTCGTTTGTACTTGTCCAGCCAATTGAAAAGATTGACAGTGAAATTTGATCATTATTATAAATAACTTAAATTAAAGGAAATATCATGTATAGGAATCGAATGAAAGGGATAGTGTGTTTATTGTGTCTGTGGGTGGCAAGTATTAATTTGTCTGCTCAACAGAAGATATTGCCAAATGTGGCTTATCAAGATAGTAAAGTCCGAATTACAATGGTTACGGAGGGTGTAGCACGCCTGGAGTATGTACCCGATGGTAAATTCGTAGATGATAATTCGTTTGTTGCAGTTAACCGCAACTATCCTAAAGTAGACTATCAATTAAAAAATAGTGGAAAAACTGTAGAGATTCGTACTTCCAAAATGATTTTGAAATATAAAAAGAATACGGGCAAATTTACTGCCAATAACTTATCGATTACTTCTGTAAAGGGAAAAGGTATTGTTCCATTTGCCTGGAAGCCAGGTTTGGAAGATAAGGGTAATTTGAAAGGAACGTATCGTACGTTAGATGGCTACAAGGGAAATATTCATTTGGGAGATAACAAACCGATGCCTATTGAAGATGGTCTGCTCTCGACCAATGGATGGAAACTGATTGATGATTCTAAGAATTATTTGTTTGATCACAGCGATTGGCCTTGGGTAATGGAGCGTCCGGAGAAGGGACAGACGCAAGATTGGTATTTTATGGCTTATGGTCATAATTACAAATCTGCTTTAAAAGATTTCACTGTTTTTTCGGGTAAAGTACCCTTGCCTCCCCGTTATGCTTTTGGCTATTGGTGGTCACGCTACTGGAGTTATTCGGATGATGAAATTCGAAACCTGGTAAATAACTTTCATGCTTATGATATTCCTTTGGATGTGCTTGTTGTTGACATGGATTGGCATTATACGGAACCCGGTAAAGGAGGGTGGACCGGTTATACATGGAATCGGCGTTTATTCCCCGATCCTGACGGTTTTTTGAAATATCTCAAAAACAATAATCTACAGATAACATTGAATTTACACCCTGCTGATGGTGTCGCTTCTTACGAAACTCATTTCCCCGAGATGGCTCAATGGATGGGGGTAGACACTACTGCTACTAAGGTAATTCCTTGGGAGGCATCGAATAAGAAATTTATGGAGGGTTGGTTTAATACCCAACTTCGTCCGATGGAAAAAGCAGGAGTCGATTTCTGGTGGCTCGACTGGCAACAATGGCCGAACGATAAAAAGTTTACCGATCTTAGTAATACCTGGTGGCTAAATTATACTGTTTTCACAGATATGCAACGCAATCGTGATACTCGCCCCATGCTTTATCACCGTTGGGGAGGACTTGGCAATCATCGTTATCAAATCGGTTTCTCGGGAGATTCGTTTATTTCATGGGAAAGCCTTGACTATCAACCGTATTATAATATGACGGCTTCGAATGTACTTTATGGTTATTGGAGTCATGATATAGGTGGGCATATGGGAGTTGATCATATTGATCCCGAATTGTATGTCCGTTGGTTCCAGTTTGGAGCATTGAGTCCTATTCTTCGTACTCATTCAACAAAGAACTCTGGCTTGAATAAAGAACCTTGGGCTTTTGCTCAGCAATATATGGAGATTATTCGCAATACTGTACAGAAACGTTATGAGATGGCTCCTTATATCTATGCAATGGCACGTAAGGATTATGATGATGCTCTATCTCTTTGTCGTCCTATGTATTATGATTATCCCGAAAACAAAGAAGCCTATGCCAATCGTAACGAATATATGTTTGGTGACGATGTCTTGGTTTATCCGATTACCGCACCGATGAAGAATGGTAAGTCTACTTTGAATGTATGGCTTCCTGCCGGTAACGATTGGTATGAATGGCAGACTGGAACATTATTGAAAGGTGGACAGACAATAGAACGTACTTTCCGTTTGGACGAGTATCCTATTTATGTAAAGGCCGGCTCTGTTTTACCATTCTACAATAAAGAAGTAAAGAACTTGAGAAGTAATGATGAAACGATCGAAGTTACGGTATTCCCTGGTGTGAAGGGTAGCTTCGATATGTATGAAGACAATGGTAACGATAAAGATTATGCAACTCAATATGCAACGACAAAACTGACGTCCGAGAAGATAGGTAATGTTTTGACTGTCAATATTGGTGCTCGCAAGGGTAGTTATCCTGATATGCCTTCTAACCGCAATTTTAAAGTCAAAGTATTGGCTTCAGCTGTACCAGAGACGGTAACAGTTAATGGAATGGAAGTAAAACCTGTATATAATGGTAATGAATTGACGCTTTCGATCGACATTCCTCAAACGGATTGTAATCTAGCCAAAGTGATTAAGGTAACTTATCCTTCCGGAGCCCCTGATGTTACAGATGGATTGCTAGGACAGATGCGTCATGTACGGAGTGCTGTTCTGAATTTGAAGCGCCAGGATGCCGGAATTGTTCTTAATGAGGGCATCGGCTCTATGGAATCTACAGGTATTGCTATCAGTTATTATCCGAATGAGTTTGAAAAGCGTATTGAAACATTCCGTAAGAACTTTGCCAATATGGAAGAACTCTTGAAAGAGCAAAAGACTGATGAACAAAGGACTTCTGATTTCTTGAATATAGCAAAATAGAGCAGTCATTAGGGTGACTCTTTAGATTTACAATATAATGGTGAAATGAATAGACAAGTAATTAATAAAATAGGCGTTGCTTTGCTCGCTGTGCTACTTTGCCCTTGTGCCTTAATGGCACAAGGCAATGAATGGCAGGATTCAGAGGTGAATGCTGTGAATCGTATGCCTATGCACACATCCTTTTTCTCTTATGAAACAGAAAATGCGGCATTGTTAGGCAATAAAACAACATCGTCGAATTATTTTTCGATCGGCGGACTGTGGAAGTTTAATTGGGTGCTGAATGCAAACGAGCGCCCAAGCGACTTTTATAAACTGAATTTTGATGATAGTTGTTGGAAGACAATGCCTGTACCGGGCATCTGGGAGGTAAATGGATATGGTGATCCTCTGTATGTAAATATCGGTTATCCTTGGCGTGAGCATTTTGATAATACTCCTCCAACTGTTCCAGATGAACATAATCATGTAGGTTCCTATCGACGAATCATTAATATACCGACCGGATGGGCTAAAAAGCAGGTCGTTATTCATTTCGGCTCTGTTACGTCAAATATTTATCTTTGGGTGAATGGACGGTATGTGGGATATAGTGAGGATAGTAAATTGGAAGCGGAGTTTGATATTACCAATTATTTGAAACCTGGAGATAATTTAATTGCTTTTCAAGTGTTCCGTTGGTGCGACGGAACTTATCTTGAAGGGCAAGATTTCTGGCGCCTCTCGGGAGTTGCGCGTGAATGTTATCTTTATGCTCGTAACCCTAAGCATATAGACGATATTCGTGTTGTTCCAGATTTGGATGCCAATTATGAAAATGGTTCTTTGGCTGTAAATGTGAAGGCTGCTGCTTTGTCGAAAGTGACTCTTAAGTTATTTGACGCAAACGGTCTGTTAGTACAGACAGCTCAAACAACGACAAATAAGTTGGAAACACTCAATGTGGCCAAACCTAACAAATGGACCGCGGAGACTCCTTATCTTTATACCCTCGTAGCATCCTTGGGCGATAAAGGGAAAACGACTGAATCTATTCCAGTAAAAGTAGGTTTCCGTAAAGTAGAGATCAAGAATGCGCAACTGTTGATTAATGGAAAGCCTGTGCTTATTAAGGGTGTCAATCGCCATGAGATGGATCCTGATCGTGCTTATGATATTCCTTATGATAGAATGGTGCAGGATATTAAATTGATGAAAAGGTTTAATATTAATACTGTTCGTACGTGTCATTATCCAGATGATCCACGCTGGTATGATTTGTGCGATCAATATGGTATCTATATGATTGCAGAGGCTAATTTGGAATCTCACGGTATGGGCTATGGCGACAAAACATTAGCAAAGAATCCTTCTTATCTTAAAGCGCATTTGGAACGTAATCAACGCAATGTGCAACGAAATTTCAATCATCCAGCCGTTATAGTATGGTCTTTGGGCAATGAAGCAGGTATGGGGCCTAACTTCGAGGAGTGTTATAAATGGGTTAAGGCTGAAGATAAAAGTAGACCTGTGCAGTATGAACAAGCGGGACATTCTGATTTTACCGATATTTATTGCCCCATGTATTTACGTTATTGGGATTGTGAATCGTATGCTAAAAGTAATCCAACAAAGCCCTTGATTCAATGTGAGTATGCTCATGCAATGGGCAATTCGGAAGGAGGCTTTAAAGAATATTGGGATTTGGTTCGTAAATACGATAAGTATCAGGGTGGCTGCATTTGGGATTTTGTAGACCAGAGTCTGCATGCTACGAAGGATGGTGCTCGCTATTATGCTTATGGTGGAGACTATAATACTTATGACCCGTCGGATAATAATTTCCTTGATAACGGATTGATAGGACCCGATCGTATTCCGAATCCTCATGCTTATGAAGTGCAATATTATTATCAAAATATATGGACCTCTTTAAAAAATAAAGAAAAGGGAACGATAGAAGTTTATAACGAAAACTTTTTCCGTGACTTAAGTGCCTATCGTCTCAATTGGGAAATCGTATCCAATGGTGATGTCGTTCAGCAAGGTGTTGTCGATGAATTGAATGTAGCTCCTCATGCCAAATCCGATTATACACTGCCAATAGATTTCAGCAAGGTAGAACAGGGAAAGGAACATTTTCTCAATATATCATATACTTTAAAGAATGCCGAAGGGGTGCTTGATAAGAATACTGTTGTTGCCCGTCAGCAGTTGGCCCTGAATGATTATCAGTGGGATGATAATAAAGCCGTTATTCCTGACTTGCATAAACAGAAAGCAATAAAGCTTGATAAAAAGGACAATGCTTGTTATTCGTTCTCGACAGATAGTGTTAAGATCGCTTTCGACAAGAAAGATGGATTCCTTTGTCGTTACGAAGTGAATGGTTTCTCTTATCTTGCTACGGGTACTGAGTTGATCCCAAATTTCTGGCGTGCTGGAACGGACAATGACTATGGAGCCGATCTGCAGAATAAATATCGCGTATGGCTTAATCCCACTCTATCTTTGATGTCTTTTGCATCGACTAAAGAGGGTGGAAATATGGTAGTGAAAGCTGTTTATGATATGCCTGAAGTGAAAGGACAATTAAATTTGACTTATGTGTTGTACAAAGATGGTACGATGCAGATAACACAGAGTCTGAAAGCTGATCAAACAGCCAAGATTCCCCATATGTTTCGTTTTGGTATGCGTATGCAGATGCCGGGAACGATGAGCCAGAGTGTTTATTATGGTCGTGGTCCGATAGAGAATTATTCGGACCGTAATCATTGCACTTTTATTGGGAAGTATTCACAATCTGCTCATGAACAGTTCTATCCTTATATTCGTCCTCAAGAGAATGGCAACAAGACGGACATTCGTTGGTGGAAGCAAGTTGATGGTGAGGGACACGGACTTCTGTTTTGTGCTGCCAAACCTTTGTCTATGTCCGCTTTGGAATATTCTCAGGAAGAATTGACAGATGGTGAACATAAAGGGCAACGTCATTCAGAATTATTGAAGAAAAATGGTCATATCAATATGAATATTGATGGTATTCAAATGGGACTCGGGTGTATGGATTCTTGGGGAGCGCTTCCTCTTGATAAATATATGTTGAGTTATGGTGATAGGGAATATTCTTTTATTATGCGTCCAATCAGATAATCTGTGTCGTATAATGAAATAGAAGTATGTCTAATAGCAAATAAACTAATTCGTTCATTGGTATTTAATAATGAGAAAAATAATAGTTCCCTCTATAGTATGTATGTTAGTGTGCATATTCTGCTCTCAGGCAGTTTATGCACACAAACCATCTGTTCGGTGGTCAGAGCAAAAGGCACAATTATGGTATAAGAGCCAACCTTGGTTGGCAGGTTGTAATTATATACCTGCTTCTGCTATCAATCAGATAGAAATGTGGAGTAAAGACACATTCGATCCGAATCAAATAGATAAAGAGTTGCTGTGGGCACAACATTTGGGTTTTAATACCATGCGGGTATTTTTGAGCAGTGTGGTATGGCAAAACGATGCTGAAGGGATGAAGGCTCGTATGAATCAATTCTTGAATATCTGCAAGAAACATGGTATTCGTCCGTTGTTTGTATTCTTTGATGATTGTTGGAATGCCGAATCTCATTACGGCACGTAACCTGCTCCGAAACCGGGTATTCACAATTCTGGCTGGTTGCAAGATCCTTCTGTAAGTCTTCGTGCCGATACATTGACGCTTTATCCGATGTTAAAAGCTTATGTGACAGATATTCTGATTACTTTCAGAACGGATAAACGCGTTTTGCTTTGGGATTTGTATAACGAACCAGGCAATAGCGGTCATGACAATGCTTCCTTATCATTGTTGCGTCGTGTTTTCCAATGGGCTAGAGAGGTCTCTCCTTCTCAGCCTATTACTTCCGGTTATTGGAATCCTGATTTGAAAGATATAAGTGAATATCAACTGGCCTATTCTGATATCATCACTTTTCATAATTATGATACAGAGAAGAACCAACAAGAGCGTATTGATCTTATCAGAAAAAATGTGGGTAAGCGCCCTCTCATTTGTACGGAATATATGGCGAGGACTCGTGGTTGTAAATTCCAAAATATCATGCCCCTGTTGAAGAAAAATAATATAGGAGCTATCAATTGGGGCTTTGTTGCCGGCAAAACGAATACAATATTTGCTTGGGGCAATCCTTTGCCAAATGAGAAAGAGCCGAAGGTTTGGTTTCACGATATTTACCGTCAAGACGGTACACCCTTTGATGAGGCCGAGATCGTTTGTATTAAGTCATTAACGCAAAAAAAGAATAAATAATAACCGTTTTATTATCATGAAGAAGTGTACAATTTTAAAAGATTTGTTCATTAGTGGACTTTCATTATGTGCTGTCGGTGTTTTTGCGTCTTCTCCCCAAAAGGTCAAGGTCGCAACGGCAGATTCTTGGGCTAAGTCTATTGTCTCTCAAATGAGGATGGAAGAAAAGGCCGATTTCTTATGTGGGTCGAATGGTACAACCAACAATGCTTTGGGAGCAACCGGTACAACTAAAGAGATTACCCGTTTAGGGGTTCGTCCTATCGGTACTTCGGATGGCCCTGCAGGATTGCGCATTCTTTCTGTTCGTCCTGCCGATACGAAAATTTATTTTGCTACTGCTTTCCCTATTGGAACATCGCTGGCTTGTACTTGGAATACCGATTTGGTTCATCAAGTAGGCGAAGCTATCGGACAAGAGGTGAAAGAGTATGGACTAGATGTCTTTCTAGGCCCTGGAGTGAATATACATCGTACCCCTCTTTGTGGACGAAATTTTGAATACTATTCGGAAGACCCTTATGTAGTAGGCAATATAGCTGCTGCTATGATAAATGGAATTCAGAGCAATGGAGTTGGTACTTCTATCAAACATTTTGCTGCCAATAATCAGGAAACAAATAGATCATCGATTAACGAGATCGTCTCAGAGCGCGCTATGAGAGAGATTTACTTGAGGGGATTCGAAATCGCCATCAAGAAATCTCAACCATGGACTGTGATGAGTTCTTATAATAAAGTTGATGGTCTTTTTACATCAGAACGTCACGATATGTTGACTGATATTTTAAGAGGCGAATGGGGTTTCAAAGGCTTTGTGATGTCCGATTGGGGTGGAGGCTTCATTGGAGATAACCGTAGTGATGAAGTTGCTCAAATAACTGCCGGAAACGACTTGCTGATGCCTGGAACAAACGAACAACGTGCCGACTTATTGAATGCAATAAAGAGTGGTAAGTTGAAAATGGAAATTGTAGATCAAGCCATAGAACGTATCTTGAAGATCGTTTATCAGTCTCCTACTCAACACAACTATCCATTCTCTAATAATCTCGATATCAAGGCTCATGCGGAATTGTCCAGGCAAGCAGGTGCTGAGGGTATTGTGCTCTTGAGCAATAAAGATAAAACATTGCCATTGGCTAGTGATAAACATGTTGCTCTGTTAGGATCTGCTTCTTACAACACACTCCCTGGAGGTAGAGGTAGTGGTGATGTAAACGAAGCTTATGTTATCTCGCTGAATGAAGGATTGAAGAATGCAGGCTTTGTTTTAGACGAAGGTTTGTCTGAATATTATCGCGCATACCAATTAGTCCCTCATTATTATAATGCCCCGAAGCCTGATTTTAATGAACAGACGTTGAATAGAATAGCCGAATCGAATGATGTTGCCATTATAACGATTGCGCGCGAGACTAGCGAAGGGAGCGATCAGAAAGTAGAAGGCGGGTTTAACTTGACGAACGAAGAACAAAGTATGATCGAGAATGTTTCGAAAGCATTCCATCAAGTAGGTAAAAAGGTTGTTGTCGTATTGAATATCGGTACCGTGATTGAAACCGAAAGTTGGAAGAATAAGGTTGACGGAATCTTGTTAGCTTGGCAACCGGGACAAGAAGTTGGCAATTGCATTGCTGATGTGTTGACTGGTAAAGTAAATCCATCGGGCAAGCTGAGTATGTCGTTCATTAAGAAATACGAAGATTCTTCGGCTGCCGAGTATTTTCCTGGAGAGCCTGCCAACGATCCTAAAACCGCTTACTACAAAGATGAAATATATGTGGGTTATCGTTGCTATGACAAACGCAATACCGAACTTTCTTACGAGTTCGGTTTCGGCAAGTCTTATACCGATTTTAAGTATTCAGATCTGAAACTAAACAGCCATAAGTTCTCCAAGAATCTAACTGCTACAGTTACGATTACCAACGCTGGCGACTGTGCAGGAAAAGAAGTCGTTCAACTTTATTTAAGTGCGCCGAAGTCCGAGTTGGATAAGCCGATAAAAGAATTGAAAGGCTTTGCCAAAACCAGACTTCTGCAGCCTGGTGAAAGCCAGACATTGACTTTCGTACTATATCCGAAAGATTTAGCTTCTTTCAATCCTAACGTTGAAGCATGGATTGCCGATAAAGGTGACTATAATGTGATTATCGGTGCATCGTCGCGTGATATTAGATTGCAAGAGAAGTTCGAATTGCCCAACCGCTTGGTTGTCGAAAAGGTTCATCCTGCTTTTAAACAATAGATAGAAAAAGGTTCGTTATATAACAGTAAGAGTATGACCCGCAAATTCTTTTCAGATTTTTTGCGGGTCATTGTTTATTAGTTCTCTGAATTATTGTTAATTTTGCTTCGCTATTTAAGGGACATGCAATAGATAAAGGTCATTAAAAGATAGACGATAAAGAATTATTTTCTTTCCTTTATCTCATCTTTGTGTGTTCAACGAGAGAACGTTTAAACTAGAAGATCTTATACAGGAATGAATGTGTTTAGGAGTTTCCGTTGGTTAAAGACCGTATTGAAAAGGTAAATTCCTTTTTCAGTCGTGATTATCATAAAGAGATATTTTAAATTGGAATTAAATCTAATAAAGGAGTTTTACATGAAAAAAGTTATGTTAGCGCTTGCGCTGTTTCTGATGTGCAGTTATTCGTTTGCACAGAAAGTATACCAGGTAAAGTCGCCGGACGGCAAATTAAATGTTTCGGTGAATGTTGATAAATCTATATCCTATTCGCTTTCTTTTAATGGGAACGAATTGATAACACCTTCCGTAGTTGCGATGCAGTTGGATGGAATGGAGTCTTTCGGAGTCGGATCAAAATTAAAGAGTGCGAAGACCTTATCGCACTCGGGTTCTATTGCGGCTTTTGCCTACAAAAAAGCTAAGATTGACGACAATTACAATGAACTCATTCTTCAATTCAAAGAAAACTTTAGCTTAATATTTAGGGCGTACAACGAAGGCGTTGCCTATCGTTTCGTCTCTAATGCAAAGAAGAATTTTAATGTTGTAGCAGAAAACGCGTCTTTTAATTTCGCAAAAGACTGGAATACTTTTATTCCTTATGAGAGAGATAATCAACAACCGTACGAGAAACAGTTCTACAATTCGTTCGAGAATGTATATACCCATACTTCTCTTTCGCAATTAGACCCCAACCGTATTGCTTTCCTACCTATGGTTGTTGAGGCTGATAATGGAGTCAAGATATGTATTGCCGAGTCCGATTTGGAACACTATCCCGGGATGTTTGTACGCAATGCCGATCATAACAATTCGTTGAAGGGAGAATTTGCTCCTTGTCCTAAAGAAACTGTTCAAGGAGGACACAACAACTTGGAACGCTTGGTTAAATCTCGCGAGCCTTTTATTGCCCGTTGCAATGCGAAGACTAATTTTCCTTGGCGTATAATTAGTGTTGTTCCCGAGGATAAGGATTTGCTCAACAATGATATGGTTTATCGGTTGGCTTCTCCCTCGCGTGTTCAAGATAAGTCGTGGATCAAACCAGGTAAGGTGGCATGGGATTGGTGGAACGATTGGGGCATTTATCAAGTTGATTTTAAAGCGGGTGTCAATACTGAAACTTATAAAGCCTATATTGATTTTGCATCGAGAAATCATATCGAATATGTTATTTTGGACGAGGGATGGGCTGTTAACGGACAAGCCGATTTATTTCAAGTGGTACCCGAGATCGACCTGAAAGAGATTATAAACTATGCTCACTCTAAAAACGTAGACATTATTCTGTGGGCCGGTTGTTATGCTTTTGATCGCGACATGGAGCATGTTTGCAAGTACTATTCCGAAATGGGTGTGAAAGGTTTCAAAGTTGATTTTATGAATCACGATGATCAGGCGATGGTCGATTTTCATTATCGTGCGGCTGCTATGGGCGCAAAGTATCATCTGCTAATGGACTTTCATGGAACATACAAGCCTACCGGTTTAAATCGCACTTATCCCAATGTTATTAATTTTGAGGGAGTCAATGGCCTGGAACAAATGAAGTGGGCGCAACTCAAGAACGATGATCAGGTGGTGTATGATGTGACTATTCCTTTTATCCGTATGGTAGCGGGCCCAATGGATTATACTCAAGGGGCTATGCGTAATGCCAGTCGTGCCAATTACCGTCCGGTCAATAGCGATCCGATGAGTCAAGGCACTCGTTGCCATCAATTGGCAGAGTACGTCATATTCACTTCTCCGCTGAATATGCTCTGCGATTCTCCTACTCATTATGAAAAAGAGCAAGAGTGCACCGACTTTATCTCCGCTGTACCTACCGTATGGGATGAGACGGTTCCGCTTTCAGGTAAGATAGGCGAGTACGTAGCAGTTGCTCGTCGCAAGGGCAATACTTGGTACGTAGGAGCATTGACCGATTGGTCTAGTCGTTCGTTGACATTGGATTTATCTTTCCTTGGCGACGGCGATTTCACAGGCGAAGTATTTACCGACGGAGTCAATGCGGATAAGTTAGCTTCCGATTATAAGAAGAGTATGATTGATATACCTGCCGATCGTCAACTTACCATCAATATGGCACAAGGCGGTGGTTATGCATTGAAGATTGTTCGGAAATAGACCGAACTATTAATGTCCGAATCTTGAAGTATCGACTTCTCTGCCCTTTTTCTCTTTGTATCCACCAAAGCGGTAGGCGAAGCGTACTTCAATGTTTCGGGTATAATATCCGGTGTCCATATCGAGACACTGTCCTTTAAAACGAACTTTAACCTTAGGCATTCCCGAATTGAATAGATCATTGACCCGAGCTGATAACGTAGCCCGCTCTTTACAGAAACTCCATTTGGCGGCAGCGTCTATGTTGTATATGCCGTTGATGTCGTAAGTCCCTTGTATTGCTTTCGACTGGCAATTGCCATTCAGTTCGAACGAAAGACTTTTGCTTGCAATGAAAGTATTGTTGAGCGATATGACGCCCAGCCATTTGTTACGATCGAAAGGAATGTCGAAGTAGTTGTCGCATTTCTCTCGCATGTTGAGTCCCGTCAATTCCAATTTTGTATCCAGCCAGCTTTTATATTTCAACGGTATCACAATATTAATACCATATTGCTGTGAGTAGTTCCAGTTCTGAGTCTTATAAATGAGCATCAGCCTGCTGTTCGACTGGTATGCCGCTTGCTGGAAATAATCGTTGGTTCGTACCCAAAATAGCGTGAATACATATCTTTGTTTTAGAATATAGTTTGTTGTCATGCTATAATTGCTTGCCGGACGCAATCCTGGTGTACCTTCTACCACAGCATAAGCATCGATATAAGTTTCGAACGGCTGCATCTGCCAGTATCCCGGATATTGTTTCTGCGAAGCAAAAGAAAATTGGAAAATGTGACTAGGTGTTTTGAAATAAGAGAGAGAGGCTTGTGGAAACAAAGCCCATTTATGATAGTTCCCTATTGTGTAATACTCGCCTGTGGCAGATAAGGAGAACGATGTGCCCGAGGCATTGTTCTTTCCTATTTTGAAATAGAAATCGGTTGTTTGTTCTTCAAGTCTCGAACGCGTGTCCGATACGTTGTCTATCCCTTTCACTTCTTGATAAAGTTGATGATCTCTGTCGTTGGCATAACTATAGGAAGCACCGTAACCTAAATTCCAATTTCTTTTTAATTGGTGATCTTGATCAGCTGTCAGGTTTATTCGATTGATGTTTTGTCCGTTTATCAGGTAGAATGTTGATGTACTGCTGCTTGTTTCACTATTGAGATACTGATTGCCCGAAGAGTGATAATTCGTATAGTCCATACCGATATTCAATCCGAATCCCGATTTGTATTGGGCGGAAATATTGTGCATTTGGGCGTCGTTCTTTTGGTTCGACAGGCTGCTCTGATAATTACCATCTGTCATCGATTTCATCTTACCGCTAGGCGAGAAAGAACCGGTATAGGCAACACTTAAGTTACTTCGATCGGATAGATTAAGATCAAAAGCACTTCGTAGATTATGACGCCATTCTTTGTTGGTGATGCGTTGATCTTGTCGGATATCATATAGCGTTTTGTTTAGTGTGTGCTCGGATATGGTCTTGTTTCGTTGCATATTTTCGTAATTGCCAGTGTTGTACATGAAGTCAAAAGACAATTTGGGAGTTGTAACGAGCATATTGGCTCCCGCGTCGTAGGAGCTGAAGTATTGGTTCGTGTATCTTGCTTTCGCTTCTCCCTGTAATGAGTAGACTTTTGCATGTTTCAACACAATATTGATTGCTGCGCCTCTTATGTGATATTGAGGCGGGGCACTATACATCACTTCAGCTTTCTCTACTCTGTCTACGGGCATGCTTTGCAACAACGTCTTCAATTGTTCGTCGGTCATAGTGGTTGGCTTGCCGTTCATAATCACAGTAAGTCCCGATGCCCCTACTAATTGGAGCGCCCCCTTGCTCTCGCTGATACCCGGCAGCTTGGTGAGTGCCTCGTACACATTGCTTACTACTTTCTTTTCGGAGAGTACTGATAAGTCGTAATTCAGTTTGCCATCTTCTGCTTTTACCAACGGACGATTAGCCTTTATCACTACTTCGTTCAATACGTTTTCTTTTTCGGTCAGTTCGATGGTCAATTCATCCTTATCGGAGAAAGTACGAGTAAAAGGAAGATACGATAGTTGCTGTGCGATGATAATAAATCGGCTCCTGCTTTGCGGCAGTGTGAAACATCCCAGCGAATCTGTTGTCGTAGAACAGATATAGGCCGAGTCGACCGTTTGCATCATTACTGCTGCATATTCTATAGGTTTATGGTTCTTGTCTGTTATTTTGCCTTTCAACGAATGGTTTTGTGCCGTAAGCAATAGGGGTAGAAAGCACAATAAAACGAGTATCTTTTTCATAAATGTTCAATTTTGTGGTACAAAGATACGTGTTATGTCAGATACTTTTTCTTATTCTATGCTTATAAAGTCTTATTTAGTCTTATCAAATAAAAGGAAGTTACATTATTCTTTTTATTTTTGCTATACAATTAGAAAACGATGAAGCCTTCTTTTCGTGTTATAGTTATTTCTATCATCGTAGCGCTCACGGCTATTTTCGGTTGGCAGCTCTACTGGCTGACGGGACTTTACAGTTCCATCAAGCAAGAAACGTATACCACAATTGTCGCGGCTATTGAGAAGGCCGATACTCACGAACTGCTTTGTCGGGGTAAGGCTGCCGAGGCTATGGACAAGAAGAAGGGAACGAATAATCAAAATAGGCTGGTATCACGATCTTATAATTATGGATTTGAGATCTTTTCCGCAATGCCTACTATCATTATGGAGTCTATATATAGCGGTTTGCATGAGTCGTTGGATTTTGTCCTTCCCATCAATTTCCGATATATGCGCCGCTATATTTCTTCCGAATGTCGGTCCCGAGGTATCGATTTCCAGATATACCGTATCTTCTATGATGTTTCTTCCGGCCCTAAAGAGAATCAATATCAATTTGTCAAGGTGTTGCCCCGCCACATGGAGTGCGTCACCTATACCAATAAAGAAGGGAGATATACTTATAAGGTTTATATTACTCCGCTCATGCACATCGTGCTTTATCGCATGTCGGGCATACTCATTGCTACGTTGCTCATCATCGTGTCGCTTGGTTTGGCCTTCTGGTATCTGATACATGTTATTATGAAGCAACGCACACTCGAAGAGATGAAAGACGACTTTACCAATAACATGACTCACGAGCTCAAAACGCCTGTTGCCGTAGCCTATTCGGCTGCCGATACGTTGCTCAATTTCAAGCTTGGAGAAGATAAGGCGAAACGCGAAAAGTATTTGCAGATCTGTCTGGACCAACTCTCGCGTTTGTCTAATCTGATAGAACAAATATTATCGATGAGCATGGAACGGCGCAAGTCACTTACCATGAAGAAAGAGTCGCTTGATGTGACCGAATTAGTGGATAAGTTAATGGAATACCATCGATTGAAGAGTGACAAAGAAGTGACTTTTCATGTTCGAATCAATCCACCACATTTTCATCTATTCGCCGATGCCACTCATATTAGCAATGTGATGAGCAATCTTATTGATAATGCGATAAAGTATTCAGCCGATAAAGTTGAAATAATGATCGAAGTAGACGAAACTGATAGCATGAGCCTGATAGTAGTGTCCGACCAAGGTATCGGCATTGATCGTGACAATCAGACCCGCATATTCGAAAAGTTCTATCGGGTGCCTACCGGCAATAAGCAGCACGTGAGGGGATATGGCCTCGGACTTTATTATGTGAAACAAATAGTGGAAAAGCATGGAGGGACCATCTCTGTGCAAAGCGAACCGGGAAAAGGTTCTGTTTTTACACTATTATTGCCTAAAAGAAAATGATGAAAGAAAACGATAAACGTCCTTTGGTATTGCTGGTCGAAGACGAAAGTACGCTTGCCATGATTATTAAAGATACGCTCGAAGAAGAAAATTTTGATGTGCTACTCGCTTCGGACGGATTGAAGGGGCTTGCCAGCTTTGAGGCCAATCGTCCCGATGTGGTCATTGCCGATGTGATGATGCCGCAGATGGACGGCTTCGAAATGGTGCGCCGCATTCGCAAGAAAGATGATGCAACTCCCGTATTGTTCCTTACAGCCCGTTCGTCTACCGACGATTTGGTACAAGGTTTTGAGCTGGGAGCCAATGATTACCTCAAGAAACCTTTCAAGATGATTGAATTGGTGATTCGCATCAAGGCATTGACACATCGCCTAATGGTGGCTGCCGGCGCGCCAAAGACACATCTTTTTGAAATAGGCAGCTATGTATTCGATTCGAAAACGCAACTGTTGCGTTCTACGATAGGGGCTGTAGAACTTTCGTATTTGGAGAGCGAAATACTGAAAAGACTCTGTTCGTCAATGGGGCAGGTGGTCGGAATAGATACCATACTTACCGATTTGTGGCACGACAACAGCTTTTACAATCGTAATAGCTTGCATGGCTTTATTCACAAACTTCGTAAACTCTTGATAAAAGACACGCACGTTAAGATTCTCAACGTGCGTGGCGTGGGGTATAAACTTGTAGTACTCCACTGATAATCTTCCTTACGTGCAAAGTTGCGGAAGCCTAAGTTTCAATATTGGCTTCTTGATGTCTCAAGCTTTTCTTAAAGATGTTTCATTTGTTTTCTGCGCAGCATACATTCGTTTGGTGGGCACCAGACAATTGTCTGCTGCGCAGAAGACATTTGTTTGCTGCGCAGAAAACGAATGAAACCTTTTGCTCTAACAGATGAATGTATTATAAGTTGGCGACGAAAGTTCCTAGTGTGATGTTTGACAATACACTAAGATTGAATACCTTTAGCCTTATTGTGCCGCAAGTTTTCGCCGCTGTTCGAATAGATAGAAGCTTCGGCTATGTTTGTGGCATGGTCGGCAATGCGCTCAATGTTTGATATGATGTTGTTCAGACCGATGAAGGTGAAGAGCAGTTGTTGCGTTTTCTCTGGAAATTTGCTCTTCGTTACCGTCTCTTTTATCAACTTATGGTTTATTTCGTCTACCACATCGTCGTTCTTGATGGTCCAGATGGCAGCTTCGTTGTCGCTGTTAATGAACGATTCGACAGACTTCTTCACCATGATAATGCTCGACATCATCATGTTCGAAATGACATTTGACATGTGCGAATAAACCTCTGTGTCGTTGATTTTGCGTAGGGCTTTGACGATATTTTTTATTTGGTCGCCGATGCGTTCCAGATTGGATACCATCTGGTAGGCAGCCATCGTCTTGCGCAGATCCGAAGCAACGGGTTTTTGCAACACAATCATATCGATGATTTTGTCGCTGATTGTTGTTTCGAATTCATCTATTCTAACTTCGTTTATTTCAATTTCCGACAATATTTGTTCGTCTACGTTGACTGTACCCGAGTTGAGTATATTTTCCATTAGCTCCAATTGATGATAGACCAGCTTTGCCATAAGGTCGAATTGTTCCAATATATCGTGGAGTGCGTTTTCTTTATTTACGTTCATATTAATACTGATTATTGAATTGTTGGATATGATGTTTCTCTCTGTAGCATTATCCGAATTTGCCTGTCAGATAGGCTTCCGTACGCGGATCGCGTGGATTGGTAAACATATCTTTGGTCGAATCGTATTCTACCAGTTCGCCTAGATACATGAACATGGCATTGTCCGAAATACGTGCCGCCTGCGACATATTGTGTGTCACCAAAATAATGGTGTATTCTTGTTTCAGTTCTACCAGCAGGTCTTCTATTTTAGCTGTCGATATGGGGTCGAGTGCCGAAGTCGGTTCGTCAAGCAGAATAATTTTGGGCTTGAAGGCCAGTGTACGGGCTACGCAAAGACGTTGTTGTTGTCCACCGGATAGAAAGTTGCCACGACTGTGCAACGAATCTTTTACCTCGTCCCATAGTGCTACGTTTTTGAGCGACTGTTCTACTATTTCGTCCCGTTCCGAACGTTTGAGGCGAATGCCGTTTAACTTGTATCCTGCAATGACATTGTCGTATATGCTCATTGTAGGAAAAGGGTTGGGGCGTTGGAATACCATTCCTATGCGGCGGCGTAGATTGATGGTCGACATATCGTAAATGTTTTCGTCGCCAAGCATTATTTTGCCATCGGTATGTATGTCCGGATATAGTTCGTGCATGCGGTTGATGGCTCTCAGTAGGGTTGTCTTGCCGCATCCGGAAGGTCCCATGATAGCGGTAATCGTTTTCTTCTTCACTTTAGCCGAAACGTCTTTTACGGCCAATTTGTCATCCGAATATCTTATTGAAAGGTGTTCGATCGATAGTATAGAATCGTCCTTCTTATCATTCATTTCAGTCATATTTGTTCTATTTAATAAAGTGTTGTTTATCTATTATATTTTTTTCTTCGCACAAATCCATCTCGATATAAGATTCAGTATCAATACGAATCCCATGAGGAAAACTGCCGAACTCCAAATAAGGTCTACCATATTGGGGTCGTTGTAGAATTGCCAGATAAGCAAAGGTACTGCGCTGACAGGCTTTTCGATATGCCAGTTCACTTGTGGATTGCCGAGCGTAGTGAGCATTAGCGGAGCTGTTTCGCCCAATACTCGTGATATGGCGAGCAGTATGCCACCCATCAATCCCGAGAAGCTCGATGGAATAAGTACGCGTAAGATGACTTTATAGTAGGGTGTGCCTAGTGCGATGGCTGCTTCTTTGAGCGTTTCGGGCACCATCTTGAGCGATTCTTCGGTAGAACGTACGATGAGTGGAAGCATCATGATGGCCAATGCCACACTGCCTGCAAATACCGAATACCCCTTGGTGAGTGGCACTACTATCCAAATGTAGGCAATGATACCGATAACAATCGATGGTACGCCTTGCAGTATGTCGGCCGTGTCGCGAATGATACCTGCGTATCTCTTTTTACTGTTCTCGTATAGGTATACTCCGATAAGTATACCGAATGGTACGGCCATTGCCGATGCCAAGGCAACTAAATAGATCGAACCCAATATACCGTTGACGATACCGCCCGGTATGACTTGTCCGCTGCTCTTGGCCATCATCGCCGAGAAAGTATCGGGTGCCACTTGGGTGAAGAAAGCTAAGTTTATTTGCTTAAATCCCTTAGCCAGCAGCGAACCGATGATGAGAAATACCATTGCGATGGTGATGAACGAGAAAACCATCGCTGCTATTTTAAACAAGCGGTCTTTTAGTTTGCGGCTTCTGATTAAAAGATTACCGCTGTCTTCTTTATCGGATAGAGTCGATATATATTCTTTGTTGAATGTTGTAGTCTGATCCATTATGCTATCTTTTTAATGATATATTTACCTGCGGCATTGATGAGCGTTGTAATGACAAACAGCAGCAATCCTATTTCGATGAGCGAACTCAACTGTAGTCCGCTAGCTTCACCGAATTGATTGGCTATGACACTCGCCATTGTATTGCCCGTGCTGCACAATCCTTTTGGTATGATGTTTTCGTTACCGATAAGCATTGTTACGGCCAGCGTTTCGCCTATGGCTCGTCCGAATGCCAGTATATAACTGGCCGTCATTCCCGAACGGGCACCGGGTAATATCACGTTTTTAATAACCTCTAGCCTGGTAGCTCCCAGAGAGTAGGCGGCTTCTTTCAATTCATTGGGCACCATCATGATGGTGCTGTTACTGAGCGAAGTGGCGTATGGTACAACCATAATAGCCAATACCAATGCCGAGGTTAGTACACCGAATCCCTGCGGACTTAATCCAAGAGTTACGATGAGGGGGCGTAGCATATAAAATCCCCATAGACCATATATGATAGATGGAATACCGGCCAGCAAATCTACGAGGGTGCTGACAACAGTTGCTATTTTTGTGCCGCGAAAATATTCGGCGACAAACAAAGAGGTGAAGAATGCCAGTGGCAATGCGATGATGAGAGCTACAACCGAAGTGAGCAAGGTGCCTACTATAAACAGTAGTGCCCCGTAATGTTCCCGCCCTTCGGTAGGATCCCATTCGGGAGAATATAAGAAGCCCCATCCAAATCTCGAGATCGAAGGTAGAGAACCTTTGAACAACGAGAATACCATGGCGGCGGCAATAAGGAGTATGACTAACGATGCCGCGAATAATACCCGTTTCAGAAATTTATCACTATTCACTTGCATAAGTATTAATTGTAATAGGGAAAATTCATACTGCCCTCGCGTGTATCGAGCGGCAGTATGAACAATGACAGAGAATGTTTATTTTAAAATTCTTTTCCCACCGTAAGTTACAGTGCGCAATATAGCTTTTGCTCTTGCGGCAACCTGCGGAGGAAGAGGCGCGTAGTTGGTCTTTGTTGCAAAGCTTTGTCCACCACGGCTAATCATCCAGTCGATAAGTTTCAGGGTAGCCTGTGCTTGTGCCATTGAACGTCCATTGTAATTTTGGTTCTTGTAGATAATCAACCAAGTGAAGCCTGCGATTGGATAAGCATCTTTGGCTGGAGAGTTGGTAAGCATTACGCGAGTGTCAGCAGGTATTTTACCTTTTCCGGCAGCGCTGGTCGAAGCAATACTTGCTTTGATGAAGCGACCCGATTTGTTTTGCAATAATGCTGAAGGTATTCTTTCGGCAAAAGCGTATTCAGAACCGATATAGCCAATTGAACCTACTGTCTGATGAACTGTTCCTGCAACTCCAGGATTACCTTTGGCACCGATACCGCAAGGCCAGTTAACGGTCTTGCCCGATCCGATTCTTGATTTCCAGTAACCACTTACTTTGCAAAGATAATCAGTAAACATGTTGGTAGTACCGCTACCGTCAGAACGGTGTACAACGGTTATCTCTTTGTTGGGGAAACGAACACCGGGATTCAGTTTTCTCAATGCAGGGTGATTCCAATTCTTAATGTTTCCTGTGAAAATTTCTGTTAGTACGTTAGGTGTCAGTTTTATTTGATTGATGCCCGGGAGATTGAAAGCGATAACTACGGCACCGCTACATGTCGGTATATGAACGATAGGAGCAGGCATTTCTCTCATTTCTTCGTTGCTCAAGAAAGCATCCGATGCACCAAAGTCTACTACTTTGTCTTTCAAACTGCGAATACCGCCGCCAGAGCCGATGCCACCGTAAGTGATTCTGGTGTGTGCCAAACGGTCGTATGTCATAAAAGCGGTATTGTAGAACGGCTGCGGGAATGTTGCACCGGCACCTGAGATCGACTGAGCTTTTGCCATTGGACATGCAGCCAACAAAAGGCTGAATGCTGCTACTAGTAATTTAATCTTTTTCATAATCATTTTTGAATTAAAATGTTTGTTGTAATATATTGTTTAGAAACTAAAATTGAAGTTTACCAAGAAGTTGCTGGTCGACTTAATGCCGTCTTTCTTGGGATTGGAGATTTGAAAGTTTGGAGCTATTGCCATGCCTTTTACAGGGAAGAATTCCAAACCTGCGCTATATAATTGTCCGTCTTTGGCAGCATTCCAATCGTCTTTGGATGTAAGATTGTCAAAGCGAGCGAATATAGACATGGTGTGGCAAGTCTTGTATGTGCCCCAGAAAGAGAGACCGTTCAAGTCGTGGTCTTTAGTCATTTTGTTGCCCTTCTGATAGTTGTATTCTCCAGCAACTGTCAGTTTGTCGCTGTTGTAAGCTAGCATGGCATTGAATGTCGTTTGTGAGTCGTTCTTTTTCATGTAGTCGCCATATACTCTGACGAGAAGATGTTTTACGGGTTCTACCGTCATACCTAAGCTGACTTTGACAGCACTGTCGGATTGAACCTTTTGGTATCCTTCGCCATTTACAATCTGGGCGTCTAAACTGAATTGAGGAGCTAGTTGCAGTTTCATGCCTACACCAAGGTCGGCACTAGAACCGTAACCGTTTAAATCTTGGAAAGATTTCAATAGATAGCGTTTCCCCCACATGGATTCTTGTAAGTTGAACATGTTGGTACCGATCATACCGAAGTCTACCTTAATCATTTTGTTTGAGTATTCGCCGAAAGCATTCTTTACATAAGCCGAATAAGCTGATGGAAATGTGCTGCTTGCATTGTTGGTGCTTGTTACATCAAATACAACCTTTGTAGAGAAGTTCGGGCTGAAATTGTATTGGTAGCCGAAATAGGCTCTCGAGATTTCAAAAGCAGGATTTGTTTTACCGTCTTGTACTGAATATCTGAAGTCGGAGAATATCGTAACCAATGGTTTGCCATTGGGCTTGAAATTGCTTCCGTCGTCAGATTTCTGTGAATAACCGTTCAGACTAATCATCAATAAACTTAGAGCAGAGATCAATAACTTTTTCATCTTTGTTTTAAATTAAAGTGTTTACTAATTACTTTTCACGATGCAAAAGTAGAGGAGGAGTATTACAGCATTGTAACAGCATTATTACATTGATGTAAAGTATCAATTACAAAACGGTGACAAAAAAAGCTAACTTTTTGTCGTTTAACTTGTTGGTGCTATAAATAATGTATATCTTTAGCGTACTTAAAATCGAAGAGAACATGAAATTCAGTTCACAAGGCAAACAGCTCACGATAGAAGCCTTTCGTTCTTCGTTGAGCGGATTGGATAAGAATAACCGATGGGTGAAGTGGGGAGATACTCTTCCTTGGGATAAAATAGAGGCTCTCTATAATCAAAGTCTTCATAACGGTAGGCGTGGGGCAGGCAATAAGCCGGCACGTATGATAATAGGTGCTTTGATTATTAAGAATAAGTTGAATCTTTCGAATGCCGAGACGGTGCAGAATATTGCAGAGAATCCGTATATGCAGTATTTTGTAGGGCTAAACGAATTTACAGACCGGCATATATTCAATGCCAGTCTATTTGTTATTATTCGCCGCCGTATAGGTAGCGAAGAGTTTGAAACGATAAGTATACCCTACATGAAAAAGAAAATAAAAGAGAAAGAGAAACAGAAACGGTTGCTTGAACGGCAACGCCAAATGGCCGAAAAGCAACTAGCGGTTTCTGAATAATCCAATGCTCTATCAGCCTAATATTTGGGCTGCATGCTCTTTTACTTTTATTTCTTTCGGGGTTATGATTTTGCTGATGGTACCGTTCTCGTCTACAATAAATGTAGTCCTTAGAGTGCCCATATAGCTACGGCCATACATTTGCTTTTCTCCCCAGACTCCAAATTCTTGTACGAGCTTCTTGTCTGTATCGGCAATCAGCGTAAAAGGCAGATCGTTCTTTTCTATGAACTTGCGGTGAGAAGCTTCGTCGTCAATACTTACACCTATAACGGCATATCCTTGTTTGATAAGCTCCGAATAGTTGTCGCGCAAATTGCAAGCTTCGGTAGTGCAACCGGGGGTGCTGTCTTTGGGGTAAAAGTAGATCACTACTTTCTTGCCTTTATAGTCACTGAGATGGATTTCTTTTCCATTCTCGTCTTTGCCCAGAAAATCGGGCGCCTTGTCTCCAATATTCATTGCTGTTTGTTTTATAAGATTCAAAAGTAAAGATAGAAAGAATTTTTGAAAAGACAAGTATAATATGCTTTGCTTTTTCTTTTTTCTTGAGATTTTTGTCCTTTTATTTTTGGGCTGAGATTAAATAATACTTATCTTTGGCTACTGTTCCTGTTGAAGAGCCTGATAGATATTTATACAGAAGAATATTCTGCCGGCTTATTCTGTGTGTGGAATGATTAATGCGACTTTTGTACTTAAAATATAAATAGTGGGACGATGGAAAACAAAAAACTTCAGAGTATAGTTGCTCAATTTGCTTTGGACGCACCTGTTGTGGAAATAAAACCGTTGGGTGCAGGTTTTATCAATGATACTTTTATGGTAAACACTGTTGGAAGTGCTTCAGATTATATTCTGCAACGTAAAAATAAAACGATCTTTACCGATGTGCCTGCAATGATGAATAATATTTGCATGGTCACTGAACATATACGGCATAAGGTGGTTGCTGCGGGTGGCGACCCGCTTCGCGAAGTACTTACAGTAGTGAAGACACAGAGCGGGGAGCTTTGTTATCGAGATGCAGAAGGCGAATATTGGGCGATGTGTGTATTTATAGGCAATTCGGTGACTTACCAAAGGGCTGATTCTCCAGCCTTGTGTTATAAAGGAGGACAAGGTATCGGGCGCTTTCAATCGCAACTTGCAGACTTTGGACAACCGCTCTTTGAAACAATCAAAGGTTTTCATAATATTCGATGGCGATTTGTACAATGGGATGAATCGTTGAAAGTCGATAAAGCAGGACGCGTTGGTTGTCTGTCGCAAGAAATAGACTGGATCAATTCGCGCCGTGATGAGATGCTCAACTTCTGGCAAAAGGTAGAAACGGGCGAAATACCAATGCGGGTGACACACAACGATACGAAGATAAGCAATATCTTGTTTGATGAACAGGGTGAAGTGCTTTGTGTGATTGATCTCGACACGGTAATGAGTAGTACCTCGCTCAATGACTTTGGAGATGCTATTCGATCGTATACCAATACCGGTGCTGAAGATGATAAGGAATTGGATAAGGTTTCTATGGATATTGAACTCTTCAATTCTTATACTGAAGGTTATCTTTCGGAACGAAAGGCTACGCTCACTTCGTCCGAGAAAGAATGGCTCGCATTTTCTGCCCGCTACATTACTTATGAGCAGATACTGCGCTTCTTGATGGATTATATCGATGGAGATACTTATTACAAGATAGCTTATCCGGAACACAATCTAGTTCGTACTCATGCTCAATACCGATTGTTACAGTCTATGGAAAGCCAATACGAAGAAATGTGCAATATCGTAAGGCATAACTATTGATAGATATTGTATTATAATATAATGTAAGCGATCATTAATTTCAATTTTATTTTATTCCCTACCTTATTATTTATGAAATCTGTATACTTAGCATCAAAGCAGCGTTATGAAATTCTAGATGGTTTACGCGGGGTGGCTGCGATGATTGTGGTAGCTTTCCATTTGTTTGAAACTTATTCCAAAGGGCCGGGTTATCAAATACTTAATCATGGGTATCTGGCGGTTGACTTCTTTTTCGTCCTTTCGGGTTTTGTCATTGGATATGCTTACGATGACCGTTGGGATAGAATGTCACTAAAAGATTTCTTTAAACGCCGATTGGTTCGTCTGCATCCGATGGTTATCATGGGAACACTTATCGGTGGTTTGTTCTTCTATTTTGGAGCCAATGTCGATTTCCCTCTTATCGGGCAAACTCCTTGGTGGGTATTGTTAATTATCATGTTGTTTGGCTTCACGATGCTTCCTGTTCCACCAAAGTGGGATATACGAGGATGGGGAGAAACCAATCCCTTAAATGGACCGGCTTGGTCGTTGATGTGGGAATATATAGCCAATATTTTGTATGCTCTTGTAATCAGGCGGTTCTCTAAAACCCTGTTGGCCTTATTTGTAGCTTTTGCTGCATTCCTTACACTAGACTTGTCTCTCAATCTGGATGTTTTTGGGTTGCTCGCCCCGAGGGCTTATGCCAAGTATACCGTTATAGGTGGTTGGAGTATTACTCCCGATCAGATGTATATTGGAGCTACTCGTTTGCTTTATCCTTTTTTTGTAGGATTACTTATTTCTCGTGTGAATAAATTGATAAAGATAAAGGCCGGATTCTGGTGGTGTTCCTTTCTGATTGCTGTTATACTTGTTTCCCCTCATGTAGGAGGAGAAGAACTAAATATTGCAGATGGTGCATACAATGCTTTTTGTATATTGATTATGTTCCCTCTCATTGTGTCAATGGGAGCGGGGAGCATGGTGACGGGTCAGTCTGCCAAAGTATGTAAATTCTTGGGTGAAATATCCTATCCGCTCTATATTACTCATTACCCTCTCATATATATGCAGCTGGCATGGGCTCATAGTCATGCTAAAGCTCCATTGGCAATGCATATTTGCGTGGCAGCATCGGTATTTGTCCTTGCTATTGGCATGGCTTATGCTTGTCTTAAACTGTACGATTTGCCTATTCGCGACTGGCTGAAACGCCATTGGCTTATGAAGAACTCAGTGGCGTAATGAACTCAAGTGCTCTTAAAATAAATTGAAACGTTTGTTCTATGAATCGCATTCATCACATTGGAGTTTACGTCTCTTGTTTGGAAAGCGTAAAGAATTTCTTTATCGACTACTTTGGGGCGGTAGCCGGTAGTTTGTATCACAACCCCAATACGGGGCTGAGCACTTATTTCTTAACCTTTGCGGATGGCTCGCGATTGGAGTTGCTTAATCGTCCCGATATTGTTCCGAATATCTCTGCGGCTCCTTTTCATTTATCTGTTTCGGTGGGTTCGAAAGACAAAGTAGATAGAATGACAGATGTGCTTGTGAGTAAAGGCTATCTTGCAATAAGCGGGCCTCGTCTTACCGGTGATGGGTATTATGAAAGTCTAATCTCGGGTCCCGAGAGTATACTGATAGAAATAACCGAATAGGGTAGTGGCTATAGTGAATGCTTGATTCCTTGCTTCTACGGCAGTGCTATTGAAGAGGGGAAATGAGTTTTTAGAGATTGTCATTTCCGTGTAAACAGTGCGACGGTTGGTTTGACTAGATAAGAATATCGGTATTCTACTTTTGGGGCGTATAGTCAAATACATAACTTTTCAATGTGCCATCGTTTGCATAGAGCGAGAAGGTAATGATACCTCCCTTTTGATTTGTACCGGCATATTGTATAAGAGGTATTGATAAGTAAGCTCGTTTGGTATATGCTTTCACATCGTTGTTACTGTCATGATAGAGTAAGATAGATACATGATAACGCCCATCGCTCTCGATTGTGGCCGATTGTTCTATGAATGCAAAAGTATGCGATTGCGATTGTGATAATATATTGAGTACTATATTTAGATAGTTACGACCTTGCCAGATGCTTAGCACCTCGGCAGGGTCGTTTTTTATTCCGTTGACAAATTTATCAGGTGTTTGTGGTATTGTTGCAATGGCTTTGGTCGAAGCATAAATATCTGCTGTTGAGTCTGCATTTACAGCTTCAATGGCATAATTTGCAACAATACGTACGCTTTTATTTGCGTCGTATACCGTATTTGTTCGATCTTTACTTACGAGATAGGTTTTGTTCTTGTCTGTCGTAATAGCACTTAACAGTCCTTTGTCGGTCGTTTGTCCGGTAACAAATTCCAATTGAACGGACGGATAAATATCATTGCCTCCTTTGCAACTGCTTATCAACGCTACGATGGCAAAGAATACTGCTATATGCCAGATTCTAGTTCTCATATATTTACCGCAGCCGTATAGTTGGTTACGGGGTTGGCGTACATCAGTAAAAGTTTCTCTCGTAAATAAGGAATATCCTTATTGGGTAAGTCTATTTTATCAAGCTGTCCTTCAATATAAGCGGAGAACTGTTCTTTTTCTTCGCTGGTATAGTTATCTGCATATTCGTCTTTACCGGTCATTAGATCGTGTGCAATATAATTGCTCGTATATAGCCGATAGTTGCGATGAATATGTCGGTCGATAATAGCCGATACGATATTGTATATTTCTGCTTTTGGAAGATTGCGATCTATTTGCTGTAACTCATCGTTAATGCATTTGCTCATTTGGTAATGTACTTTGCCTTTTTGGCCGAACATACCAACCTGCATGCTTTTCAAATCGTCTTGAGTTGATTTCTTGTAACCTTCTATGTCGCGTTTTAGTTGGAATTCTTGTGCTTTGAGGTAGTCACAGGGATCATATTCGTACGAAATGCTCAACGGAACAATATTCATTTCCATCAGGCGATCGATAAAGTCTCCTTCGCCTCCCATAGCAAGCATTTTCAAAACACTCTCTTGAGTTCTATCGTTAGAATCTTTGGCGCGCCCTTCGCGTTGAGCCATCCAGATAGATTCTTTCTTGGTCCTAATTACATAATGCATGTAGCTAGACATACGCTTCGACGCATCGAGCATTTGGCGCATGGGGAGAGTTCGCTGTACAATGAAAGCTTTGTTTATGCGAACAAGTTTTTTGATCCAAGGGTAGATAAGCAGATTATCTCCGATAGCAATTTCTACGGTATCCATATCTCTATCGACCAATAATACAGCTAAGAATGCCGCATCTAGAATAATATCACGATGATCGGATAAATAAAGGCGAGGAGTGACTCTGTCAGCTAGTGCAGAGTCGTCCATTGATAGTCCGGTCGTGTATTTGTCGATAATGTTACGGATAATGTCGTAGCAGAATGTCTTTTGGAAGTCCAATTTCGTCTTGCAAATGCGCATCTTGGCAGCAATCAATTCGAAAGGAACTCCAGGAAGGATACCACTGACTGCCTTTCGGAAAGCCTCGTCGGCAATCAGTTCTTCGAAGACAGGGGCTAGCTCCGAATCTTCATAAGGACGGATTTCGTCGAATTCTCTTAAATCAATATCAGTCATATCAAGCGTTTATTTCGTGAATTTATTTTCTATAATTTCCGATAATACATTTTTAATATCCAACTTGGCAGCACTTATCTGTTGGGGAATGAAGCTTGTTGTAGTCATACCTGGTGTGGTGTTTACTTCAAGTAAGTTTATTTTGTGTCCTTCGGTGATTATGTAATCAATGCGGATAATGCCTTCGCATTCCAAAATATCGTAAATGGCCGAAGTTACTGTTTGTACTCGTTTTGCCAATTCATCAGGGATACGTGCCGGAGTTATTTCGTCAACTTTCCCATTGTATTTGGCATCATAATCGAAGAATTCGTCGTGTGATACTACTTCGGTAAGTGGAAATACTTCTGCTTTTAGTTTTGTCTTGTAACAGCCGCATGTCAGTTCGGTGCCTTCCATGAATGCTTCGATCACAACTTCTTCTGCTTCATCAAATGCTTTTTCGATAGCCGCTTGAATTTCTTCCTTTGCTTTCACCTTACTGACTCCAAAACTTGATCCTCCAAGACTAGGCTTGATAAAACAGGGTAACCCTATTTTGTTTATCACGTCTTCGTCCAAGATGGTTTCGCCTTTCCTAAGACGAATTGATTCGGCTACGCTGATGCCAAAACTCTTGAGGTATTGGTTGCAGGCAAATTTATTGTACGTCAGTGCGGCAGGCAATACGCCACAGCAAGAATAAGGAATGCGCATCATATCGAAGTATCCTTGTAGACGTCCGTCTTCACCTGGAGTGCCATGAATGGTAATGTATGCGAAGTCGAAACGTGTTTCTTTATCATTAATCGTGAAGCCGAAAGTATTCAAATCAACCGGTGCTTGTTTATCTTCCGATAGAAGTACATGCCAATTACAACCTTTCATCTCGACGATATAAATATTATACTTTTCCTTATCCATGAAGGAGTAGAGTCCCTGTGCGCTGCGCAGAGAAACATCATGCTCGGAGGTATCTCCTCCTGCTACAATAGCAATGTTACGTTTCATTCTATTTCTCTATTACTTATATAACTTTTCCATTTATCTATCAGTTGCTGCATGTCTATTGGAAGTTCGGAGGTGAAGTTCATCTCCTTGCCTGTTTTGGGGTGTACAAACCCCAGCGTTTTGGCATGCAGTGCCTGACGCGGACAAATATCAAAGCAGTTGTTTACAAATTGTTTATATTTACTAAATCGGGTTCCACGCAGTATCTCGTGGCCTCCGTAGCGTTCGTCATTAAAGAGAGTATGTCCTATGTGTTTCATGTGTACTCTGATTTGGTGTGTTCTGCCGGTTTCGAGAATGCATTCCACTAGCGTTACATATCCAAGTCGTTCGAGTACTCGATAGTGTGTTACGGCATGTTTGCCTTGATTCGGGTCTTCTAGTACCGTCATTTGTAGACGGTCTTTGGGATTGCGACCTATATTGCCTTCGATGGTTCCTTCGTTTTGGTCCACAATACCCCATACCAAAGCCCAATAGCTACGGTGGGTTGTCTTGTAGAAAAATTGGTTGCCTAGGTGAGTCTTGGCATCGGCTGTTTTAGCGATGACCAGCAATCCCGATGTATCTTTATCTATGCGGTGTACCAACCCTACATGTGGGTCGTTGGCGTCATAATTTTTGTCGTCTTTCATGTGCCAGGCAAGGGCATTGACCAATGTGCCATTGTAGTTGCCGTGTCCGGGGTGTACTACCATACCGGCAGGTTTGTTGACTACCATGAGCGTGTCGTCTTCGTAAACGATATTGAGTGGTATATCCTCGGGGATGACCTCGTTATCGTAACGCGGGCGGTCCATCATGACCGTTATGGTATCGGCCGGTTTTACCTTGTAGCTGCTTTTTACTGATTTTCCATTTACCTGCACGAATCCAGCGTCGGCCGCTTTCTGAATACGGTTGCGAGAGGCATTGACAATTCGTTCAAAGAGGTACTTGTCTATTCGGATAGGGGTCTGCCCTTTGTCCACAATAACTCTGAAATGTTCATACAGGGCTGTGGCGTCTTCAGGCACTTCCGTCTCGTCGGCGTCATTTTCTATGTCACCGTCCAGTTCGTATGCCTCAAGAGAAAGCAGTGAGTCAAGCTGTTGTTTGTTTTCAGAATCTATTTCTGCCATATCCCCTAATTCATTATTGTGCTAAAACCATTCGTTAGAATTGTCATTCTTGCGTGGACTCTTAGGCGTAGCCTTTTTGGCGGGTTGTTTGGTTTGCGTTTTCTTTATACTATTGTTCTCTTTGCTCGTTTGAGATGTTTTTACTGGAGCTGCCTTAGCTTTTGTCGGTGTTGTTTTAGCTGCTTTGGGTTCAGTGGCAGGAGTTAGAGCGCCTTCTTCTCCCTGTTCATCGAGCATGACACTGCCATCCGTTGCTGCCGAGTCATTTTCATTCATATCTACGTCACCATTTCCTATCTGCAATGTCAAGATAGAACCCACCGGTATCTTCTCACCTGTCATAATACGCCGTCCGTTATACAATACACCATAGACCCAATCCAATTCTCCTTTGACCAGTTGGTTGGGTGTAAGATGAAATCCTGCAGTCAATAGCTGTGCTTCTGCTTCGCGTGCCGAACTGTTTTCTGTGACGTCCGGAACTTCTCGCAATGGTGCATCAATCGAATTGATGGTAAGAAATATAATACGTCCTTTTTTAACCTTTTCACCCGATTCGGGAGTTAATTCGAGAATACATCCCGAAGGCATATCTTTTCTATAGCTGGTGGTTACAACTTTGGCTACTAATCCGCGGTCGCGAAACATTTTCTCTGCTTGGTTGGGCATCATTCCCTTTACATCCGGCACGATAACTTCTTCTCCATGATGAGTATACACATCCAATCCCTTAAATACAATAATACCTAAGAGTAGTGCGACGACAACCATGGCGGCAATGTTTATCCAAAAGAATCTGTTGGCGCTCAATGATGAAAGCTTGTTTAATGTCATAATGCTCGCAAAGATATCTTGGTACAAAGATACTATTTTTTCTCAAATAAAAAGGAGGAACCCCGGAAGATTCCTCCTTTTTATTCTTTTCTTCATATTATCGATACTGTTCTAACGATAATTACGATTTTGTTCCATTGAAGTGATCCGAAACCGTAAGTTCCTTTCTGCCTTTTGCACGGCGTGATGCTAATACTCTGCGACCGTTAGCTGTGGCCATTCTTTCACGAAAGCCGTGTTTGTTTCTCTTCTTTCTGTTAGAAGGTTGAAATGTTCTCTTCATTGCTGTTATATATTATATTGTTATTATTCTTTGCATAATTGGACTGCAAAATTAGAGACTTTTTTTAAGATACACAAATAAATATCGTATTTTTGCACAGAACATTTTGTCTTTTTTGCCGATTTGCGTAATTTTGCGCTCGCAAAGTAATTAAAGAAATTAATATAATAATTAAATATAGGAATATATGATTAACTGTCAGGACGTAAAAAACGGAATGTGTATCAAGTTGGATGGCCATTTCTATTTTGTGGTGGAATTTCTTCATGTTAAGCCCGGTAAGGGAAATACGATTATGCGTATCAAACTGAAAGATGTTATAAATGGGCGTGTGATAGATCGTACATATCAGATCGGATTTAAATTGGAAGATGTCCGCATTGAACGCCGCCCCTATCAATTCCTTTATAAAGAAGGCGAAAGCTATATCTTTATGAATCAAGAGACTTACGAACAAGTCCCTATCGAAAAGGAATCAATAACCGGTGTGGATTATTTGAAAGAAGGCAATTCTGTTGATGTCGTTTCTGATGCTTCGACCGAAACAATCCTTTTTGCAGAACTTCCTGTAAAAGTGGTGTTGAAAGTGGTTTATACCGAGCCCGGCATGAAGGGTGATACTGCTACCAATACGTTGAAGCCTGCCAAACTCGAAACAGATACCGAAATCCGTGTTCCGTTGTTTATCAACGAAGGCGAGTTGGTAGAAGTCGACACTCGCGACGGATCTTATGTAGGCCGTGTTAAAGCATAAATAGCTTGCAACACGTGCTTTTTTCTGTCATCATTCCGGTATACAACCGACCCGACGAGCTGAGTGAATTATTGCAAAGTTTAGTAGGTCAGCACTTCAAAGATTTTGAAGTGCTGGTGGTTGATGACGGTTCGTCTGTTCCTTGCGATAAAATCGTGAGCCGCTACAGCGATGATCTTAATGTACATTACTATTATAAATTGAATACAGGACCGGGGCTTTCGCGCAATTATGGAGCTGAACGTGCTAGCGGTGACTATTTAATAATTCTCGATTCGGATTGCATACTTCCCGATACTTATTTTGATGCTGTAATTAGCGAGCTCAATATGGCTCCTGCCGATGCTTTTGGTGGACCGGATAAAGCCCACGCCTCATTCTCTAATGTACAGAAAGCAATAAATTATTCCATGACTTCTTTTTTTACTACCGGCGGAATTCGTGGCGGTAAAAAGAAAATGGATAAATTTTATCCCCGCAGTTTCAATATGGGGGTTCGCCGTGATGTGTATCAAGCACTTGGCGGATTCTCTAACATGCGCTTTGGCGAAGATATCGATTTTAGTATTCGTATTTTCAAAAACGGATACGGATGTCGTTTGTTTCCCGATGCTTGGGTGTATCATAAACGCCGTACCGATTGGCGAAAGTTCTTTAAACAAGTATACAACTCCGGTATTGCTCGCATTAATCTGTATAAAAAATATCCCGAATCGTTGAAAGTAGTACACTTGCTTCCGGCGGCTTTTACAGTGGGTGTGCTGGTTTTACTCCTCGGCTCTGTGTTATGTCCGTGGTCGTTAACCTTGTTGCTGCTTTATGCATTTCTTGTCTTTCTCGATTCGACGGTAAAGAATAGAAATGCGCTTATCGGATTGTATTCGGTATTTGCTGCCTATATTCAACTCATCGGTTACGGTAGCGGCTTTTTGTGGGCATTATGGCGTCGGTGTGTGCTCAAAAAAGATGAATTCGAAGCTTTCAAAAAGAACTTTTATAAATAGTTCTTCCCTTTTATATGGTCCTCTCTTAGGGTGAGGATTCTAAGAAACTTTGTTGAAAACGAATCTACTATGGAAAAACTCTCTATCAATGAATGGTCTATCGACGATCGTCCCCGCGAAAAAATGATGGTGCAAGGTAGCGCTGCTTTAAGCGATGCCGAATTGGTCGCTATTCTTATAGGTTCGGGCAATAATGAAGAAAATGCAGTAGAACTGGCAAGACGCATTCTGGGCACTTGCAGCAATAATCTGAATACCTTGGCCAAATGGGATATTAATGATTTCTCTCGATTTAAGGGGATGGGGCCGGCCAAGAGTGTGACGGTAATGGCAGCACTCGAATTGGCAAGGCGGCGCAATGATGCAGCACCTAAAGAACGAGAACGCATTACCTGCTCACGGGATGTTTACCATGTTTTTGCTCCTCTTCTTGCCGATTTGCCACACGAAGAATTTTGGAGTCTGTTGCTTACTCAGGCAGGAACAGTTATCGATAAGATTCGTATCAGCTCGGGAGGTATCGATGGAACGTATGCCGATGTAAGGCTCATCTTGCGTGATGCGATACTCAAACGTGCCACCCAACTTGCCGTAGTACACAATCATCCATCCGGCAATACACGCCCTAGCAATCAAGACATCCACCTCACAAAAGCCATTCGTCAGGCATCCGAGTTGATGAATATTCGGATGTTCGATCATGTTATCGTTTGCGATGGTTCTTATTATAGCTTTGCTGACGAAGGAAAACTGTAATAATTTATGGCAGATGCTTGGTTGGTCGGGTATTATAGTTTTACTTTGGCCACCATTTTTCTTATTTTACCTTCACCAATTATTGGCGCATGAGCATCTTCGGGATAAAAAATAACAAACTGCCCGGGGTGTATATCAAAAAAGATCGTTGGCGTATCCTTGTAGAGTGCATAGTCTTCTTTTTCGTTATATGGAGATACTACACTTTTTTCATTTAATTCATCGGTGGCTTTCCACCCCATTGTTTCACATCCTTCTAATAAAATCTGTATATCAATATATTGGTGATGCAATTCAAGAACTTGATCTTCGCGTTTTTTGCATTCAGAATTGCTGTTGTTGATAAAAAGCTCGTCGCCTTTAATATCAATGCGGCCCAATGGAGCGTGCAGCATGTCGTGTGACTTCACATAATCAAACAATTCTTTAAAAAGAGGGTGGAGGCTCTCTATCCTATTACTATTTTCAATATTCGATACTATCATATCTTCGTGTTATATTTTGGGCAAAGCTAGGAATGTTTTTTTAGTTATACAAATATTTCAGTTTCTCAGTTTTAGTATTTTCGTTTCATTGTTGCCTTTGCTTGCCTATCAACTGTTATTTGGTATGAGGTTCTTATCAGAAATGGACGAATACACTCGTTATGCACAAATCGGCCACTCAGCTATCCCTAGAGACCTGTTTAGATCGAGTCTAAATAGACCCCTACTGGAAATAACGTTCCTGCAATATGCTCTTGAGTCGATTTTGACGTCTCTTTTCGCTGGCGTTGTATGTGGTGCATTATTAACGTGCTGTGGGATAGTGAGTAATGGTGTCATACGGAAGTGACAAAGGTTTAAAATATAATTATTTTGCTGAAAAGAAGAATAGATGAATAGCCGCATATATGTTGTCTTATTTCTTACAAATAGATGGACTGTTCACTCCATTTTAACGAAGAAAGCAACGATATAATGCCTTTTGAATAATCATTTTCAGAACACATTTTCATGTGGATATTCTCCGAAATACTGATACTTTCTTATCCTAACCTAAGCGAAAGGGCCTTTTAGACCACTTTTCCGTTATTATTTCACTGCTCGAATATACCTCGAATCAGAACAAAGCGTAAATATGTTACGCGTAAATCGTTGATATACAACGAGAAATTCATAAGGACGAAACTAAATGTTTCTAGTTACAAACTTTTAGTTTCGTCCTTATGAATTTTTGTGTTCGTCCTTATCATTTTTGGAAAACAATGTGTCGATTCCGCGCTACTTGAGGCGTGGTTAAAAAAGTATTAGTATTGTTTTTGATATTCACTTTTGAAAACGTTCCGGAAATCAATTTTAGGCGTTTTTACGATTATCTTTATCTTTCTAAAACCACATATGCCCCTAAAATCGTTGACGTCCTTAAGTTTTTCTGAAAACGTATGGACGTCATCAGAAAAACTAACATACGACAATTCTGCCTGATGCTCGTGCTGTTGGATATGAAAAATAGCTCTTATAAACACAAAATGGAATATTTCACGTTTTTGATATTTTGTATTTTTGTGTAATTGAAGCTGTATTTGATCCATGATGCTAGTGTACTGAAGTAATATAACTCTTTTAGATGCTAAGTTATATGATAATTATTTGGCTATATCAGAAAAATTGACGAATATTGTACATGCGCTATGTATCCGTTGATAGATTATTAGAAGTCAATTCACCTATAATACAGCCAATATCAATAGCGTGTATAGTCTATTGTTCAAGACTTTATTAACGTGGTAAGAGTTTCCATCGTACTTTAAAGGATTTGATGACTCCTCGAATGATATTTTTGGAAACAAATAGTTTATGCAGGCATAAGATATTAAAATAGGATGAAGAATATTTTTATGGGTATAATCATTTTCTTGTCGTGTGGATTCATTCTGGGATTTGCATGTGATTGGTATGAATCAATCGATCATCATTCCGATGAGAATCTAAAAATACCGAAAAATCTCATTTGGTACGACATTTCTGATATAGATTCAATAAAGGACCTCGTTCTGAAAGGGAAAGGGGATGAAGATGTCTGTTCCTATTTATTTCAGGAATATATATATGTACATTACTCGCAAGAGTTTCTCTTGTATTCGTTAATAATGGCGAACAAATTTAATATCCCGAGTGCATATTATTTCGTATATAGTGATTGGACTGGTATATATGATATCCATTTTCGTGATGAAAAGATTGATGAAAGGACTAAAAATATTGCCATGGATTACTTGAGAAGAGGTGTCGAATTGAAGGATAATAGCTCTATAGGAGAAATGGAAGATATTTATCACAAATAAAAGATACTAATTATGAATAGTTAGAGGATGATGAATAAGAAAAAATGTTTTATTTATAGCCTGAAAGTATTTCTATATTTGATATGTATCATTGTAGGCTTTGGAATTGGAGTTCAAGCAAGCTTGGAATATAGAATCAAACAAGCTTGTAAAAGTGCTCAGCCGAAAGGATTGGACAGTCTGAAAGAAAGGGTTATTGATGTGGGACATATTCCAGCCTATCATCTATTGAAGAATGAATTCAGGAAAAAGAAGCATCCGCAGGAATTTTTACTTTATTCCATTGTGATGGCGGACAAATACCATTATGCCCCCGCAAACTATGATGTTTATTATTGTTTGACAAGTATCTTTGATGCTAACCCCTCTTTGGGAAAAATAGACAAAAGAACAAAGGGGCTGGCACTCAATTACTTGGAAAGAGGAGTGAAGTTGAATGACCCGATTGCGAAAAAGGAGTATGCAAAATTAGATAGCAGATAATTTAGTGTCTTTTGCTAGGAAATGATGAATTCATATAATGCCGTTGAACAGCATCAATGAAAGGAGTAGACAAAATAAACAGACTAAAATAGAATTATGATATATGGAATTGGTAGGCAGAAATTAAATAAAATTCGGAATCAAAATAGACTTGTTCGGAATGTAGATGTGGTGCTTGAATTTATAAAAGAACAAAATTACAAAGTTTGATCATTTCTTTTGAAGCAGAACAGGTTGTGATAGTCGAATTGTCGAAATGACTTGCTTCAAGTTATAATTATAAAAATAATTTTGGGCCAAAAGAGCTAAGATAAATATCTTTCAATAAAAATGATTATCAAATAAGGAACATAATTCATAGCAAATGAATAGAATCATTGATGTTTTATTTGTTCTGTTGTTAGCAATCTGTATAGATTCTAAATCACAGACAACAACGACTATAAAAATCTATTTTGTAGATTTAAATATCGAAACTCCTTTTCGTATCGAATGCGATAATTTTAAAAGTTTCTTTAAGACCGAAATAGATAGTATTATTATTCATAATCATACAAAGATAAGAACTATTGTTAGAGAAATTAATAAATTACCTCTTGCAGATGATTCTTTATACACATTGAAGTCGTTCCCAGATACTCGAATGAATTTAAAATTAGTGCATGGAAACCATACGATAACTAATTTATGTATAGATAGGTTCACTGTTTATAAGAATGGGCAACTGTTTGTCCTTTCTGATTGCTTAAAAAGCTTAATAACTGAGGAGATTAGCTTATATCTTAAAAAGCCTAAGAAATATCTATACAGATGCAATACTGCAGGGGATAGAATGCATTAGGATTTCACCTTTCGGTTCTTCGAGGGTTTATATTCGAAGCTATGTCCAATGGTCTGAAAAAAAATGTGCTTTTTAACCTTGTAGTGCCAATAACAGATGTTTCGACATGTGGGCAATATCTGTGTATGTCATGAGTAATCAGCCCATCGGTGCACCTGTAAGAAACTGGACACCCAGAAGAAACTGAATTGATGCGATTACGGGGTCAGGTTTTATGACCCCGCAATAACGATATGGAAATTATTTTCTTAGTCTACCAATAAGGGTGAATCTTATGAAGTAAAGAAAGTGGAATGTTGGGGCTCTTTATCTCTAATGGGTTTGCTGTAAATTTCGGTAACGAATAAGGAGTTGTTACTGCTGTATTGCCTGCAGCACCCGATTCCATCACACGGAAATCAATGAATGGCTGTACACCGGTTAAAGGTATTCTCATTACACCATCTTGGGTGTTTTCGTATCCTTTTGTGCTGTCGTCGTATGGTAAAACTCCCCAAGGATTGCGCATGCAAAAGAGTTCTCTTGTTTCGTCGTAGGGTAGTAGGATGGAATAAGCATGCGCGGTTACCGTTTTCACATCGCCGATGGCTACTGCTTGATTGAATCCGCCTACAATCATCTTCCCTTTTGACATAGCCCATTTGACAACTCGCTTCATCTGTTCGGCATTGAGTGCGCTAGGAGTAAAAGAGAAGCTGGTACCGTTTCCTGTGAATAACGTCATTACTCTTTCTGTAGCTATGCCATTCAATGTATTGTCGATTTGGTAGATGACTTGATATTTCAATAGAGCTTTTTCGAGTATGGAAGCCCAGTCGGCAATATTGTGCTTTCCCGAACAAGACTGTATGGTGTTATTAGTATTTGCAAGGAAGGTTGATGATATTGCTACTGTTATTATTTTCCCTTGTGGATCGTACATATTTACGCTGAAAGAGCCATTGCTGTTTTGGTGAATAATGGATTGCACGAAATCCGGATGGGCATAAGCTAACTCTGCAAAGACGGCACAAGCACAACAATCTCCGATGCCATGTTGATTGACATCTGCTGGTGTTGGCGTACCGTATGGATACAAAGTGACTTTGAAACTTTGGAGATGGAAAGCCGACATGTCTGAAGGAATGTCGGGCTCGTTAGCCGGATTTGCAAGCCATTCTTTGTCGCTGGATGTTGTAATGTGTTTATTGGCGTAGTATTTGCCCATCGGAGTATCATTGGAAGCTGTAAAATTTGTAGCAAGAGACATTAAGTCGTCAATATTTAGGTTTTCAACGTCTTCGCCATATCCCATCCACCATTCGGCTATATGGGTATTAGAATCTCCATTATTTTCTGTGAATTGTAGCTTGTAGTAGATGTATCCGACTTCGTTTTGAAATTTGCAATCTTTGTAATCTGAGCGATTTTTAAATTGAATGGAGGTCTCTTTATCCAATGTATCCCAATGTATACTATCTTCAGATGCAGACAAAATCCACGATTTCGGATCGGTTGTACTATTGTCTGTAGATGCCATAATGCGATAGTGATTGATCGTTGTTTTTGAAGAAGCTTTCCAAATAATCCAAAAATTATTGTGATCAGTAGAAAAGCTAGTCTCTTTATTATTATCAATCATATTAAGAAGGTTGGTTTCATCCGATTTGTATTCGGAGTAGAGAACACCTTTGTTTGGCAAATTTGTATTGTCCAAATTAACTTTCGCATACGAACTTAATTCAATCTCATCATTGTCACGGGAACAGCTTGCGGCAAATGTAATCGTGAAGATGAGGAAGCAAAGCGAAATGAGGATATCTTTTTTCATGTTGATGAATTTATGGTTCTACTCTATGTAAACTTATTCCGACAAACGGTATACTGATGAATAGTATACTGTTTGTCGGAATGTCTTAACTTCTAAAACTTGCTTTTATTAAAAACGCCATTACCAATTTCTTTAAGATGGTTTTATATAAGTGGAATAAGTAAAAGCAAATATAGACAAAATAAAATTTTGTTGTTTATCGTTTTAGAATTAAAATTTAGAAGTTAGGAGTTTCGTATGCATCTATACCGCCATCGCCTCCTTGGACAAATGCTTTGAAATATGGTTCATTTAGAGCCGAAAATGATGAAGCGCCTGTGTCTCCTTCGAAAACCCACTCGGCAAGTAAGTTAGCAGACGATGGATCTACATACGGTTGATTATCAAAATCCTTAATCTCTTTATCGCTTAAACATCTAGTCCACATACGTAAGTAGCGTATGGCTCCATTCATGTAACGCCCACCACAAGCTCTACCAATACCGAATAGATTGTTTTCGTTACTATTGAGATTCGTTAGGTTCATCCCCCCGTTGGGGAATGTGTCGCCACCTGTTTTTTGAGTGGGTTGCTTTTCACCATTTATATAGATATCAATCGTTTTGTTGGTGTAACTTACCACAAAAACAAAGCGATACCATTTATTATTGCTTAATTCTGTAGGAACCCAAACGATGGGGTGGTCTCCGATACTCATAGAGATATATTTATTGTTGGTATTGAAGGGCGCTCTTGCCAATATCTGTCCTTCTATTCCCATCAGTGTGGAGCCACTGCTACCTGCATTGTAACGTGCTTCTATTTCCCATGTGAATTCTGGAATCTTGGTCCAATTGTCTACTTTGTCAGGATATGCTGCTGCATAAGATTTGAAATCGATACTCAGCCACTTGTCTGAAGGCAATTGAGCTCCGACGCCAGAATATGCCAATACATTTATTAAAACTGTTTTGACTTGTCCTGTTAGATTGTCTGTAACTGTAAGTGTTGTGGAACCTACTTTTTGAGCTTTGAGAGAGAAATGGGGTTTTGCTTCAGTGCCTGTATTAATCACATTGACAATGCTCTTGTCTCCAACCGCCCAAAGATAATCGGCGTTACCGTTTACGATATCAACGTCATCGTTGCCGATGCCATACAAGTTGACTACAGACTTGCTAAGTGCTAAGTTGTTTAGTTCTATATCAAGAACATTTAGCGCAATCTCACATGTCTTTCCTTTAGTATCAGTAATTTTGATGGTTGTTTTCCCGGCTTTCAATGCTTTAATGACCATCGATGTACGTTCCGGATCAGGCCAAAGAACATTGGCTTTTGTATCAAAATGGGCACTTTCGTCTCCTGCATCATTTATGGCTTCAACTTTCAATTCTTTTCCAGCATAATTGAAATTGCCTGAAAGGATTTTGACAGTGGTCTTTTCACCGGGTTTCATATTCAATGATGTCTTGTCTACTGTTAAACCGTATATACCACTATTAATAGTGATCTCTCCTCTTTGATTGTTCTCACCGGATACGATGACTGTTGTTGCACCGCTTTTATTCCCGATGTTTATGGTAATGGTTTTGTCTTTTATAGTAGCTTTTGCAATGTTCTCATTCTCTGATTCTACTGTAAATGTACCTTCTCCACTTTTTATCTGAACTGTTTGCGAGGTTTGTCCATCCTCTTCGTAAAGAGATACATGGTCAGTACTCAATTTTATGGGAGTATAGTTTATTTCCCCATAACTGAGATCATTTGCGTTGTTGCTACATGAAACTAACCCCAATGAAAAACAAATCATTGGAAGTAAAGTCGTAAAATACTTTAATATTTTCATAGTTTAAAATATAAATGATTTAAGAATTCGATGTTTTATATTGCAAAAATAGATGATGTATATTCTGTGTGATATATGATAGGGCTTCAATTCTTTTCTTTGTCAGTAATATGTAATAAATAGGCTAGAATCTTTACTTTTATTCATTACTACAATACTACTTTATAGTATAGATAGTCTTTTGTATTGTTTCTTATATGACTTTGTTTTGACCTCAAAATATTGTTCTTCTGGATACAATTATTTCTGCTCTCCATCTTATAAAAGTTAATCTCTGCGACAAAAAAGTAACTTTTTGTGCTATTGGTGAAATGTTACAGCTTGTTGTCATACGCGATTATTATTCTTAACTTAAATTCGCTGCCAATTAAAAATGTTAGCATAAAATCTTGAAATAATGTTTAATAATAAATTATCAATGAAAAACAGTCTTTATTTAGTATTGTTCTCCTTGGTTTTCTTGTTTGTTTCTTGCGAACAAGAAACGATGACACGAGATTTGACTGACGCCAATCAGTTTGAGAGAATTTACACACCCACCCCTGTAACCTCTTTAACTTCTTGGGCCGGCTATGATCTTTTAGTTTTGTCGTCAGGAAGTGAAATCTTTAGTTGGAAACCATCTGCTTTGCGTAAAGGCAGTAAAATGTTAGTGCGGTATGAAGCTCTTTTTGGTGTAGAAAATGAAACGTATACGGGAAAATCGGATGCGGCTCTACTTTCTGTTAAAATCGCTGATGAAGAAGGGGTTGATACGTTGTTGACCTTGAGCCATTCGAATATTGATAAGATTGCCGCTGCTGCAGGTATCGGTGCCGATCAAATAGGGACACTTTCATGGAAAGTACGTGCCTACTGTGGTATGGATTCAAGTCTAAGTACTGTTACGGGGTATTTTAAAGTTTTACGCCCGTCAGTTGCGGAAGGAATTAAATCTTTAAATCTGAATGTACCGCTACCTTATTATATTGACAAGGAAAATAGGGTACATTATATTACTATAAAATGAAATAACTAATTGCGACAATGAAAAATAAATTATTATTAATTGCGTTGTCTTCTGTTTCTCTTTTCTCGTGTAGCATAAAGGATGAAACAGATATTTATCACGGTTCTTCGGATATGACAGCGAATCTTAACCTTGATTGGAATACAGCTGCTAATAAATGTTCTAAGATTTTATCTACGGACTTTTTGCCTGATAATACTTATTTCTGCAACGAAGTATGGTGGGATATGACCCAAGGGGGCGATAAAAGCGAACAGTTTGTAAAAGGTAACGTGTCTTTGATTGCTCAATCTCAGGCGATTGATGTTTTGCTAGATGCTTATAATCGCACTGGTACCAATGATTATCTTACTAAAGCTGAATCGATACTTGCCTCGGTTTATGCTGCCAATGGGCAAAGCTACATGGATAATGCTTCATATGCCAATTCGGAGTTTATGGGTATTACATTATTGCGACTTTATACGGCAAGTAAAAATGATGCATATCTGACTGCTGCTAAGAATATTTTTACAGTTATTACAGAAGCTGCCACCTCTAAGCAATCAGGCACTGATCCTTCAGAAAAACCAATTCCCGGTGCTATTGGTGTACCGGTTTCGGCTTCTCAAACTGATATGCGTACGGCATTATCTAATGCTACTGCAGTGATATTTGCAGAAAGACTTTTTAATGCTACTAATGATCAGTCGTGTTTAGATTTTGCATCACATATTTTTTCGTTCCTGGAACAAAATCTATTCGATGGAAGTGGTCAGGTTTATGAATCTGTTAATATGGACGAATTAGGTACTACTATACAGTCTCAAGACAAAACGTCGTACAGTGCCAGTCAAGGACTTATGATAGGTGCTAGCCTCGCTCTTTATAATCACTCGAGCGATAAAGATGCTAAAGCTCAATATTTGAAGTATGCCAATTTGTTTGCACAATTTCAAGTTTATGGTTCTTATTCAACTTCACGCCAGATTATATATAAGCAATTCCCTGTGTTCATGCCGGATTATGTAGCATTGCCAGGTGCTGTAGACCGTTCTATGATGCTTTATCGTGGAATATTCTTCCGTTATCTAAAAGATTTAATAGGAATATCGGATAATGCAGAGACTAAAACTTATCGGATTTGTTTGGATAATAATGTTGAGTCTATTTGGCTATATGGACAGGAAAATGAATCTTGCTTATGGGGGACGCGTTGGTATGAAGCACCTTACACTGGAGAATATGTATCGAGTACTGATGTCAGCGATCCTTATGTTTCGAAAAAAGTTGTTTCTCTTGAGGCTGAAGTAGCAGGTGCTACTTTGGTTGAGATGAAAGCAGAATTGAGTAAAAATAAGAATTAAAATTGATAATATAATGGAAAATATTATACGAATTGTAGGAAGGCTTAAGTGTTTTGTAGTTGTTCTTGCACTCTGCTTGTTTTGTGGAGGAAGTTCTGCTTTTGCTGTTGACATAAATAATAATGTGTTACAACAGAAGAAACTGATCGTTACAGGTACGGTAATAGACCAGAATTCAAAGGAGCCATTAATTGGCGTTAATGTAAAGGTTAGTGGAACCGGCGTTGGTGCTATTACCGATGTGAATGGTAAGTATTCTATTGCTATACCTTACAGTGAAGCGACTTTGGCTTTTTCTTATATTGGTTATGCAACGAAAGAAGTCAATGTAAAAGGTAAAAAGATTGTTGATGTAGCATTAGTGGAAGACTCCAAGGCGTTGGAAGAGGTTGTAGTCGTGGGTTATACCAAACAAAGGAAAGAGACAATGATTGGTTCTGTTGCTACTATTACTACGAAAGATCTTAAACAAAGCCCTACGGCTAATATTAACAATGCATTGGCTGGTCGTCTTCCTGGTTTAATTGCTACTCAGTTTGGAGGTGGTGAACCGGGTGTGGATAAAGCCGAAATTTATATTCGCGGCAAGTCTACTTATGGGGATCAGAGCCCTATTATCATTATTGATGGTGTAGAACGCGATTTGAATTATATATCGGCTGAGGAAATCGAATCTTTTACGATATTGAAAGATGCAGCTGCAACTGCGGCTTATGGTATTCGCGGTGCAAACGGCGTAATTGTTATTTCGACAAAACGTGGTTCTGCTTCAGAAAAGGCTTCTGTCAGTTTCAAAGCTGCTTTTGGTGTTAACTCTCCTGTGAGTTTTCCTAAATATTTGGGATCGGCAGATTATGCAACTCTTTATAATGAGGCCAAACTGAATGACGCTCATCGTGATAATAGTAATGTTAATGATCTAGTCCTTTTCTCTGGTGATGCTATTAATAAGTTCCGTAAGGCTAAAGGCGATAACTCCGATGGAAATGGTTACAGCTATGATTATTATAATTGGTTATTCAAACCGGGTGTTCAACAAGATTATAGCTTGTCTGTACGCGGCGGATCTAGTAAAGCACGTTATTATGTCTTAGCCGGCTATTTCACACAAGGTGGTAATTATAATTACGTAAGTCGTAAAAACCAAGATTTTACACGTTATAATTTCCGATCGAATATTGATATTGATATAACTAAACGTTGGTGGGTTCGATTGGATATGGCAGCGCAGATATCTGATCGTACTTCTATGGGATCGTCGGCATCCAAGTTGATGGAATTGGCTAGTACCCGTGCCCCATACTTGCCTATCTTAGTAGAAAATAACTCCGATCCGGATAATAGAGTTTATATGAATAATCATCCTGACGGACTACTTTATGGCGATGGCACTAACCGTTTGAATATTTTAGGAGAACTCATACGCCGTGGTAAAACGAATGAAAAGAATACTTATCTGAATGGAAGCTTTTCTATGGGATGGGATCTCGGCTGGCTTGTCCAAGGCTTGAAAATCGAGGGAACATTTTCTTACGATGCTTCTGAAGGAGCATGGAGGCAAAATAGTTTGGGAACTTATAATGAGGGCTATGCGACGTTTCCTATGTATTCAACCTTTTATCCTTCTGTAGGTTCTACCATTTATATGACTCCGGGGCATTATCTAGGATCGTACTCTTTAGGAAATAAGTATGATTTAGACCAAACGCTTGGTAATTCATTCTCTCACAATACGTCTCATGCACGTACTTATTATCAAGCCAAAATGGATTGGGCTCAGACTTTTGATAAAGTACATGAGATTTCTGCAATGTTGCTTTTTAATCGCTCTCTCGAGAAGAATGATAATGCTATACCTCATGCAACAGAGGGTTTGACCGGACGATTGAGTTACTATTATGACAAACGCTATTTGGCAGAATTCAATTTTGGCTATAATGGTTCAGAAAACTTTGCTCCTGGTCATCGTTATGGTTTCTTTCCCGCTTTATCTGTGGGTTGGGTTGTGACAAATGAAAAATTTATGAAGAATACTCAGAGTTGGTTGGATTTCTTGAAAGTAAGAGCTTCTTACGGTACTGTGGGTTCTGATTATTGTGCAGGTCAGCGATTCTTATATACTACATATTATCAAGGTGGCGATTCTTATAACTTCGGTAGCAATCTGGGAACTTCATACGGTGGTATCAAAGAAGGCGGTTTGCCTAATCCGAAAATCACATGGGAGAAAGCGAAGAAGCTGAATATTGGATTTGATATTCACGTGTTGCGCGAAAGATTAGCATTGACGATCGATTTTTTTGATGAACATCGTACAGATATTGTGACTCAATTGGTCGGTAAAAAGTTAAGTTATTCGGAAGTTGTCGGTGCAGATGCATCTTATGTGAACTGTGGAAAGGTGAATAATCATGGTGTTGATCTGGAATTATCATGGAATGATCGGATAAATAGAAACTTCAGATATTGGATTCGTCCGAACTTAACCTACTCGCGTAATAAAATTATTTATTCGGCAACTCTCCCTGTAGGTTATGCTTATACACGTGAAGAAGGTCATCGTATGGGCGAACATTATGATTATGTATTCGATCATTTTGTACGCAATCAGGCTGAAGCGGATCGTTTGAATAAAATAGGCTATCAATCATGGGGTACGATGATTCCCGGTGATTGTGTCTATAAAGATTTGAATCGTGACGGTATCATTGACGATAATGATATTACTGCAGTGGGTAATCCTCAATTCCCGGAGATTCAGTTTGGTATTCCAATGGGATTTCAGTATAAAAATTTTGATTTTAGTATGCTGTGGCAGGGATCTGCTATTTGCGATCAACAGTTGACATCGTCAGCCATTTATCCTTTCCCTCTATATGATAATGATCAATTTGGTAAAGTCAAAAAAATACATTTGCAACGTTGGACTTCTGAAACGGCCTCGACTGCAAAGTTACCTGCTTTGCATTTTGGGGAGGACAATATTAATAAGCGTGACAATAGCAGTTTGTATGTTTACAATGCTAGCTATCTTCGTTTAAAAACAGTCGAAATAGGTTATCGCATTCCTCAACGTTGGTTGTCGAAATACAAGATAGAGCAAATCCGTTTTTATGCACAAGGTATGAATTTGCTGACATTCGATAGAATGAAAAATGTAGATATAGATCCCGAGTCCGGTAATGGTTGGGGTGGACAATATCCCATATTAAAGGTCTTTAATTTTGGTGTCGAATTAACTCTCTAATAATAAGAAATATGAAAACAAAATATATTAAATTATTTATTGGCTTGTTGCTGGCTGCGCCTGTATTGTCTTCTTGTAATGATTCTTATTTGGATCGAGAACCAGACGATAAGGTTACGGAAGAACAGGTTTTTACTCGCTTTGACAAAGCTCAAGCAATTCTTACTCACGTTTATGGTGAAGCTGCTGATATAGAGAAGCCTATTAATTACTTTTTTCATTTTGGAATGGCCGGCGCTACTGATGAGTGTGAAGGTATCAACGTGGAAAACCGTATAACGGACGAATTTAATGAAGGCGACTGGAGCGAATCCAATACGTTGTATAATGTATGGCGTCAGGCTTTTTTTGCCATTCGCCAAGTGAATCTGTTTCTGACCAATGTAAAAAAGTACAATACGCCTGATGATCCCATGGAATCGGGAGCTTTACAAAGACGTATCGGTGAAGCCTATTTTATGCGAGCTTATATTCATTATATATTAATGAAAGACTATGGCGAAATACCTTATATGACTATTGTATTTAAACAAGGAGATCAATCCAATTATCCGCAACAATGTGTTCACGATGTTGTTGATAGTATATGTTCGGATTGTCAGCGGGCTATGAAATATGTGAATCCTTGGAATAAAAATGGCGATAAGGATTTCGGGCGTGTTGATCAAGGGGCTTGTTTAGGCTTGATAGCCGTGGTTAGGTATATGGATGCATGTCCTCTTTGGAATGGGGCTTCTGATAAATATCACTATACTGGCAAGCGTGTGTTTGAAAATAAATATACTTATGATGCAAGCCGTTGGACCAAAGCTGCCGAGGCTGCGAAAGCTGTTATTAATTTCAGTGTACGTGGTGTGAAACGTTTCTCTCTTTATCAAAATTATACGGACCAAGATTTTCTTTGTGGACTGGATCAACAGAATTACAATAACAGCACTGTATATGAACGTCTTTCTCGAATGTTCTTGACAAATGAGGAGAATTGGAATCTTTATCAGAATGAAGCGGTGTGGTTTGTTGATCCCACAAAAGACCAAAACTGGGTAGGCGATATGTATCCTCCAAGTCGCGATGGACAGAGTCGTATGCAACCAGTACAGGAACAAGTCGACGAGTATGAATGTCTTGCCAGAGGAGATGATGGAAAGGTTTATGGTTATTCTATTTTCTCAGATCAAGCTAAAAAAGCTGATGATGGAACTGTAATTGATAAAAAGTACAATCGTAAGTCTGGACATAAGTATTATGATGATGCTGATCCGTATGTGAATCGTGACCCACGTTTTTATCGTGATATTTTGTATATGGGAGCTCCTTTCCGTAATAAATCGGCAAATGCAACAGAATATATTAATACAGCCACCGGAACAAACAAAATTGGTGCAACCAAGGCTACTACAACCGGGTATTATTTGCGCAAATTTATTCAGGAGCATTGGATCAAAGGAGGTAGTACTGCAGGATATAGTGTGACTCATCCTATCTGGCGCCTTCCAGAGTTTATATACATATATGCTGAGGCTATAAACCGTACTCAAGGTCCTAACAAAGAAATCTACGATATGATCAATAATGTGCGTGCACGTTCTTTCATGGCTCCTATGGCTCCAGAGGCTATGACCGACGCTTCTGTCATGCAAGATTACATAGATCGTGAATGGCGGGTGGAATTTTTCTATGAGAATAAGCGCTTCTTCCGTACTCGTCTTTATTTAGAACCCATTCAGCCACAAGAGCTCGAAAAAGAATCTACATATAATTCAATGGACGAAGAAAATGCCGCTCAGAACTTTATCTCTGCAGGTTATGGCCCTTATCCCAAGTGTCAGCGCATGATTAATGGAATGCGTCCTGTAGAAGATCCAAATGGGTTTATTGTTGTTGATGGAAAGCATTATAGTATGAAACGTTTCAAAGAAGAAAATAGAGTGTTTAAGATTAATTACTTCTTATATCCAATTAATCGTGATGAGGTTCGTCGTTCACAGAATGTATTGAAACAAAATCCATTCTGGAGTCAGGGAAATAATGGTGATTAGTTAGTACTACTGTTTTCAAGAGGTTCGTAAGTGAACGGGGCTTATAATTAAAAGACTCAATAAGCCTTCGATTAAAGCTCCGCTTGCTTACGATCTTTTTACTGTAATTATCGTGTCAAGAGTTCATTAATCTGGAATAGTGTAGTTTACGTTTGTCTTGTCATTAGCAAAACGAATCTGATTCTTGTGTTTTTTCTCTTGCTATTGCAGTACTTCTTTATTGATTATTGGGATACCAAATGAATATGCTGATTTTAGTCTATTAGAGCAAAATTGCTATTTTGGGCATGCGATACTTAGAGAAAGTAGTTCTGGTTTTAATAATAACAATACATCAATTAAAAGGGCTTAAATAATACATCAAATAAAATAATATGAGAAATAAGTTATAGGTATAGGCGTTTAGACCGCACTAATTGAAATAGAATGGCTACCTTTGTAGCATGGAAACCAGAAATCAATTCAAAGGCGTGAACTCAATCAAATTCTACCAGCGTTTTGTGTCAGATGATGAGT